>JAZDMX010000026.1:0-62280 GCA_043800555.1 Candidatus Omnitrophota bacterium
TTGGGGGCGTTAATTGGGGCGTTTTGGTCAAATTGGTGCGTTTTATATTTTTGTGGCTTTCCCAAAAACAAATTTAAAAACGCCCCATTTTACCCGCCCCCATTTTCCCGCCCCTTTTCCGCGAAATCCTGGGCTACTGCCGAAAATCGGCGATATTTGAAGCAACCGGTATGTTTCTTTAGGTTTATCCTTAAGCCGGCATGCCCAAATATAGCCTGATAGCCTGAATAAAGCTGACCGGCTTTCGGTGGTGCCTCTTTGTCTTACGCATAATTTTACGATGCATACGCCTCATTTTACCTCCCCGTCTGCCCATAAGGCAAACTTATCTTTTTCCCCTCCTCCAGGGACCCCTCTATATATAATACCCCCTAGCCTAGATATAAACAAAAAACCCGGCATACCTGTCGGAACACACAGGCAAACCAGGCTTAGGCGACAACCAAATAAAAAACCCTAAAAGGCTTTTTTAGGGTTTATCCCTTTGGCAACCCCGCTACCCCGCTTTTGGCGGGGCCGGAAGCTTTGCCCCTGCTCGTTAAGCACTTAGGCGCTTAACTTCGCAGGGCCCGCCAAAACTAAGCGCCATAAGCGCTCAGAAAAGACGGGGCCCCAGCATTGCTGCTAGTTTGCCCTTTAACCAGGTCAAGCTACAATTTGTCAAAAATCCGGCTTGGCTCACCATCCTTACCGGGCCAAGCCGAGTATCTGTATATCCACTTACAAAATAAGTATAACATATTTTCTAAGGCCTTGTCAAGACGGGCTGGTTAAGGCATCGATGCTTAAAATTTCTTCCTTTACTTGCCGATAAGCTGAAAAATCGATTGCGCAATAAATTTCCTGGGCAAGGCGAAGGTATTCCTTGGCCTTATTCTTCTTCCCCGATTTTCTATAAAATAACCCCAGGTTGCGGAAGGCCGCGGCCAGCTCGGGTTGCAGCTGGATTTGTTTTGACAAATCAACGGCTTTTTTAAAACTCGCTTCGGCCTCGGCGTTCTTCTCCATCTCCATATAAAGCTCGCCGAGCATATTATAATCCGAGGCAAGGCTGAAATTATTGCCTTGCGCCTCATCGATTTTAAACCCAACCAAGTAGTAATCCAGGGCCTTCTGGTATTGTTTTTCGAATAGATACGCCTCTCCCAGGTTAAAATAGTAATCGCTGATTTCCTGCTTGGCATTCAATTTTTCCATGATTAAGAGGCTCTTGCGGTAGAAATAGCGCGCCGAGTCAAAATCATTCTTGTCGCTAAAAAGCAGGCCGATATCAAAATAATCGCAAGCCAGGTTGTAGCGGTGTTCCTGCGAATATTGCCGTTCACGGTTGATTTCGGAACTTTTGGTCAAGAGCTCAAGCGCCAAATCGTATTCTTCTTTATCGATGTGCCAAACTGCCAGCCTGCGTATTGCTATGGCCTCATTGACTTTATCCCCATTCTTACGGGCTAAATCAAGCGCTTTATTATAGAAATCAAAGGCTTTGGGGTATTGGCCATCCGCCTGATAAAACCAGCCTATTTCAGCGTAACCGCCGCTTAAGCGTTTAAAATCATGCTTTTTCTCCGCTAAAAACGCATACTCAAAATAATATTTCAAGGCATTGGCCTTGTCTCCCATCCTGCGGTAAGAGGCGGCCAGGATCCGGTAAATATCGATCAATTTCGGGTCCTGCTTAATGACCCGATTGGCCAGGCGGATAACCTCCCGGTTATTGCCTTGGGAAAATAACCGCCGCGATTTCAGGTATAAACCATAGGCATTCGGGTTAAGGGTTGGTAAAACCATGCCCAGGGATAAACACGCCCCAAGGATAACCAAAGCAACCAAAGAGGGGACCAGCCATTTCTTGAATAATTTTATCTTATTCTTATATTTTATTATTTTAGCTCTTGGCTTGAACAGGGTAAAACCGGGATCTCCGTAAAGCAGGTAATTTGCCCAGTGCAGGGCCGTTATCCCGTATTCCTTAACCAGCTTAATCCTGGAGAGGCGGACGCTTTCGCCTACGCTTTTACCCAGGATCAGTTGATGATAGAATTCTTTCGCAAAATACAGGCCTGCGGGATCCTCAATCCTGCGGATTGCGCCGATGTAATGCCTTACTCCGGAAAATAAGAAAGCCCCGGCTATGGAATAATTCTTCTTTTGATAATCGCGCTCGACTGCCCCGGATAAACTGCTTCCTGCCGAATAACACGCATTAGAAAATACCAGCGTGGGTAAAGGCCCGGCCTCGCCCATGCTCAGGATATCATAGATAGTAAGCCTTCCATCATCAAGCGCCCAACCGCTATTTTTTTGGTTGTGGGGATCGAATTCGCAATGGCCGGCAAAATGTATGATGTCATAATCGCAAATGTTTTTCTTCACATAGAGCCTGTTTATGCGGGTGGACTTAAAATCGGCATGGATCCCCGAATGCTTACGGTCAAACTGATTTTTGATATTTAACCCTTCCTGATAGGCGCATTTTAAATCGTTGGTAGGATTAGCTAAAATCAGCATTTTAAGGGTATGCGCGCAGGCGCGGTATTGGAGGCGGACGCCCGGGTTCTTTGTCCTCACTAACCTTCCCATATTATATTTCAGGCATAAGAAATTAATGCCGTCATAGAGAAGTTCCCAAGGCACATCGATAAGCTCTTCGTCGATAACAAGCGCCAGGTTGGCTGATGGCGATACCCTTAACTGTTCTTTAGCCGGACGGCTAAAAATATGCTCCCAAAGGGCTTGGCCGGATTTCTGCAGGCCCTTTAACGCGAAAGAATCCTGGAGCCCGGATTTATTTAATACTGAGGCGATTTCCTGGGATAGGTTCTCAATTTCTTTGAAATTAACCTTATGCTGGCTATATTGTTTCAGGGTAGAGGCGCTGTCTTGCGGCGTAAATACGCTCATCTTGAATAAATCGAGCTGCCGCATAATCTCTAAAACCAGGGTTTTTTCTTCCGGCATATGGATTAAGCCATAATTTCTAGAAATACCAAAGCAAGCCTTCCCTCCTGGCTAGTGGCCTCCAAAGTATATTTACCCGGTAAAACACGCTCAAAAGTAACCAAACCGGACTCGCTTAAATAGGATTCTAATTCCAGGCCATCCCTGCTCAAAACTACCCTTAATCCTTTTAAAGCCCCTAAGCCTTGTTTGCGCCAAAGCCTAACCCAAGCATTAAAACACCCTTCCTTCTTATTCTCAACTTTTAATTCCAAGCCTATGTCCTTAAAATCTTTTAATATGGTGACTTCATCTTCAAAATCTTTAATGTTACGGCTGCGCGCTAGCGGAGCAGCGACCAATTCCTGGCCTATGAGTATATCCCCCGTGGAATTGATTATTTCAAGCATATTTTCTTTTAGCCTCAGGACCACTTCGAGAACGGGAAAATCCCGTTTTAAATTAAATATTCTCCTTACCCTGTCAATTAGGCTTCCGGGCACCTCTTTTTGGCCGGCTGATCCGGCATTCAGGCTTAACGCCAGCGACTCCGCGCAGACCCGGCAATTAACCAGATGGTCCCTTGCCGATTCCATTTCCTTGTCCCCGAGTTTTCCTTCCAGAAAACAAGCCAAATCCTGCTCGTCAAGATGCGCTCCTTTGGGCCTTAAGCGCTTCTTGCGCCGTCCGTAAACCAGCTTAATTAAAGCCTCTATTTTGCCTTCCATAGGGCAGTCCTCTCCTAGTATAATAGACGTTCTAATCCTAAAAATCTAACTTAAGATTCTTTGCCTCAAAACAATCCCTTAACCTCTGTATGATCCTGGCTTTCTGCATATCAATAGCGCCGCGCGAAACCTTAAATAGATCTTTTAAGGTTTCCAGCTTTATGCCGTGGTTAATATTCAATTCTATAAGCAGCTTGCTCTGGTTATTCAAGGCGCCTATGCAATCTTCCAGGCCCTTGAGCATCTCCTCCTGGTTGAGCAACTCGGGGATAGAGATTGAACCGTCGGCTAACGCGCCGCCAAGGCTTAAACCTTCCTCGTCTTGGGCATCAAGCGAAATTGCGTGCCTGCCTTTGCGCAAATGATCCAAGGTAAAATTTATGGCAACTTGCCTTAACCAACTGGCAAGGCTGCAGCCGTTTTTTGCCTTGAAGCTTTTTAATTTCTTGCAGTTGTCCTGGATTAGAAATACGAAGAAATCATGGAACAAGTCATCGCTGGAGTCCCGGGCCAAAGCAGGCCCGGATTTTGAATTTAATACGCTGCAGATGTATTTATATATAAGGCGGGAATAACGCTTTAAGAATTCATCCCGGGATTGGCCCTGCCCCCTGATGCATTGCTGGACGAAATCCAAATCATTCACGCACCCAGTATATCACCCTTGCCTGTAAAAACAATAAAAAAAGCGCAAAAATGTAGAAAATAAAAGGGGACGTTTCTACTTTTCCCGCACCTAAAGCCAGAAAAGTAGAAACGTCCCCTTTTATTTCGGAAGCGTTCCCGTTTTAGTCCTCATTTTTCACTCGACTTCAAAGGAAATAACCACGTTAAAGGAAAGCTGGGAATAATCCAGCTCTTTAGGGAACCTCGGGAAAGGAGCGGCATTTCTCACGCTGGCTAAAGCAATCTCCTTTAAGTAATCCGCTGCCCGGGATTTTTCTTCAACCAGGCGGTAATCGTTTAGGTAGCCGGAACTTGAAATTATAAAAGTTACATAAACCTCTCCGGTATCGCTGCGGTTATAGTTTTGATAAGCAGACCTGCGGATCTTCTCGCGCACCACCTGGTAATAACTTATATAAGAAGGGTTGCCGATTTTAGCCAAATCAACCTCCGGTAGCGTAACTTTCTTCCTAATGGCGATTATGTCCGGCTTAGCCAGCAATGGTTTATCAAAAGTCATTTCTTTACGCATAGTTTGCGTATTAACCTTGGGGAGAGAAGCCCTGTCTATAAAAGGCGGCGGGTTTCTTTTTTCCAGGTTGATCTTGCGCGATAAATCCAATAAAGGCTGGCTGCTGGCGGGGCTGACAGCCTTTTTTAAAACCGGGCTGCTGGCTTTAGGCGCCTTAATATAGTTTACCTCCATATTCCTGGCTTTGGCCTGTGGAGAAAAAAACAAATACCCCGGATTCTGGGTAACAACGGCTATATGCGCGGCAAAAGAAACAAAAAACGCTATTTGCAAGGTTCGGTTAGATAGCATGGTCTTATATTAACATAAATTCCCGTTTTTGGAACCAAATTCCAAACCCGCATTGGAATTGGCGGTAATTCTTAAAATTCGGCTTTCAGGCCTCCGGTAATCGAAAACCCGGGCATAGGATAACCCTGCATAACCTGGTATTTACGGTTTAAGAGGTTATCTATATAGGCAAAACAAGTTAAACCGTGCCTGAATTTCCTGGATACGCTAAGGCCTAAAACAAAGAAACTTTTAACTTTATTATAATTAGCGGCATCGACAAATCTTACGCCTGTAAATTGGCTCTTCAGTTCAACTGTCAATCCGTTATAGTCATGGTATCTTAAGGCCGCGTCAATTTTATTTTTCGGCTGGTAGACGAGATATTTATGAGTATCATCGTCCCTGGCCATTAAGTACGTATAATTAATATCCAAATCAAGGGCTTCCAGAATAAAGAACTTATTTTTGAATTCTATCCCGTCGATTACCGCAGTACTGACATTCTCCGGCTGCGTCATCATGGTAACCGGATTGTAAGACCATTGGATAAGCTGCTTGTAATCGCTGCGGAAATACGTCAGTCCCGCCGTAAAATATTTATTGATTTTCGTTTCCAAGCCTAGCTCTCCCGATACCCCTTTTTCAGGCTTAAGGTTAGGATTTCCAATCATACCATCGGCGCTCGGCCAATATAGATCATTAAACGTAGGGACACGGTATGAGCGGCTAATTAAACCGTGGAATTTGACCGCGTCATTTAACTTATAAAGAAAATCCAGACTAGGGTTAACTTGCGTATCGAAATTGGAGTAATCGTCAAGCCGTGCGCTCAAATTGACAATAAGTTTCTTATCGAATAAATCGAAACAGTTTTCCAGATATCCGGAGGTTACGCTATATTCATGCTTGGCGGTAGCCGTACTGTCATTCATATTTCTAACGTGATCAAGCCCCCCCACTAATCTGTAAACATCAAACAGCTGCTTATTGGCTTGCAGGCCGAACCCCCTTACAGTAGTAGCATGGATATCTTTTTGATTAGCCGGGTTCCAGCCATCAGAAGAATTCTCCAGGAATTCAAGACGATCATAATTCTGGTAAGCTTTAACAGAAATGCCGTCTTGCGCATCCGGTTTAAAATTCCAGTTAAAATCAAAATACTGCTTAAGCATGTTTTGTTTATCGTCTGTATCGGGCCAGTTAGTTGAACCCGGCACGCCCTCTCTGCTTTTATAAAACCCGGAATTTAAACTTACCTTGTTTTCGTTATTAATATCATACCCTAATTTAAGGTTACAATCTTTAGCGTTAAACTCGGAATTCTGACGAAACCCTGCGGAACTCTGGTATTCTCCACTGGCAAGAAAACTAAATTTCGATACCTTTGCGCCATAAAGCATGCGCTCCACATAAGTCCGGGCAGTGCCGAAACTGGAATAAAGCTCAGCCTTCTGACCTTCTTTCGGAGGCTGTTTGGTAATAATATTAACTACGCCTCCCATTGCCGAACTGCCATAAAGGCTTGAGCCCGGTCCATGCACGACTTCTACCCTGGCTATATTATCTAAAGGGATAGTGGATAGATCTACCGTTCCATCTCTTGGGCTATTTATTGGCCGGCCATCCATCAAAACCAAAACCTGGGCGGAAGTTGAGCCGCGCATTCTAATATTTGTATTCGCCCCCGGACCCCCATAATTACTCATTTCAACCGATGTAAGGCTTGTCAAGGCATCGGCTAAATCCTGCGCTCCGCTACTTTGGATTTCTCCAGAAGTAACTACATCTACTACTCGGCCGACATCTCCGGAAGACTCTTCTATTCTTGAGGGGGTGACTACGATTTTGTCCAGGTCAATATCTTCTGCGCGGGCAACACTTGAGAGGGCTACTAACAGTAGTGCGGGTATAAGCGATTTCCCAAAAATATTTTTCATTATCAATTCCTTTCCTCTTCTCCGAAAGTACTTTCCGTGCCTGCCGTAAGGCAGGGCTGATAAATGATCGTCCGGGCTCTCACTATAAGAAGCTTAGTGTATACCGTTGCGGGACAGCGCCTGGGCTTTCACCAGGCCTTCCTCCATTTATCCGGTTGCCAGTCTTTAAGAAGTTTTAAGCGTATTTTTTAATATCTAAGAACCAATGTTTTCCAAACATTTCCCTTACCGCGGATTCTGTCTCAATAATCTTGATCGGCTTGCTGAATATCGGCCCATCAACCACTAAGGTATGGAACTCTCCTTTCTCCCCGCAGGGGTCTATTCCAGGCGCTAACTCTTTTAAGAACTCTTTATCAATATTACGGCCCAGCCATTCTTCTCCAAGCAAGCCGGCTTTAGTGCTGACCACTATTGATTTAAAACCGGAGTTGATTATTTCCATGGCCAGTTCTTTTGAATCCCTTTCCCATAAAGGCAGTATGGCTTCTATCTTTAATTCCTTGCAGATTTTATCTATCCACTCTTTGTGCTCTTTAAGGTATATATCGCCAAAGACTACCCCCTGGATCCCCTCTTTTTCCTTCCATTCAGAGACCAGTTCTTTGAATTTCTCCGCGTAAGTTTCCTTGGGCATTGATCTTTGCACAAGAGGGATGCCGGTAAGCTCTGCCTGCCTGGCAATAAGTTCAGCAGGCAGGCCGTGGGACAATGAGTTTTTACCTTCAGTATCCGTGAAGTTAAATAAAGCCACAATATTATACCCGGAGTTTACGGCTTTGTAGCAGGCAAAGCAGCTGTCCTTGCCGCCGCTCCAGAGGCAGGCCACTTTCATCTAATCACCTCCTGTATATTTTTATCCAGTATCCTGTAAAGATAGGCAGTATCAATATTCTCCCGCGCCAGCTTTGCCAGTTTATCAATCTCTGCGTCAGGGTTAAAGGTTGTTTCTTGTGAGAGCGCCGGCCATCCTTTTTTAGCCCTTAACCTGTTTAAGAAATCCCTTCGGAAGGCAGCGGAGTCAAATAACCCGTGAATATAGGTGCCTAATACGCGCCTTCCTTTACAGGCTATTCCGTCAGGGTATTTTACTTCTTTGCCGTTTCGTTGAAAAACTTCAAAAAACGGCTTGCAGTTGCCGGCACTTTTAGTAAGCCCATGATGGATCTCATATCCGCTTACCTCTTCTCCGGAGGCCGTATCTTTTGCTTTCAGGCGGTTCAGCTCCTTGTGCGGCATTAATCGCGTGCTTACAGGCAGAAGACCTAAGCCTTTGACCTTCCGGGAGCCTGATTCAATCGCGTGCTTGTCATAGATAATTTCACCCATTATCTGGTAGCCGCCGCATATTCCCAGGATAACGGAATGCTTTTTTGAATTTGCATTTTCCAGTATTTTTCCGGCAAAACCGCTTTTATTCAGATAAGAAAGGTCCGTAATGGTGCTTTTTGTCCCGGGAATGATCAGCATATCCGGTTTTCCTAATCCTTCAGGCCTGTTAACATAGCGTAATTTAACGTCAGGCTCTGCTGCCAGGGGGTCAAAATCCGTAAAATTAGAAATATGCGGCAGGTAGATAACTGCGATGTCAAGTTTCCGGCGCTTCCTTTCAGAAGGGCGGGCAGTGAAGTTATCCAGGGGCACCGCGTCTTCCTCCGGGATTGATATGCCTCTGAAGTAAGGGATAACCCCCAGCACCTTGATCCCCGTTCGTTTTTCAAGCCATCTTAGCCCGGGGACTAGAAGGGTTTTGTCTCCCCGGAATTTATTAATGATAAAACCCTTGATCATCCTCCGCTCGCTATTATTGAGAAGCTCAAGCGTCCCCACCAGTGAGGCGAATACCCCTCCCTTGTCAATATCGCCAACCAAAATAACCGGCGCCTTGGCGTAGCGGGCCATTTTTATATTGACGATGTCGTGTGACTTTAAATTTATTTCGGCGGGGCTGCCTGCGCCTTCGATGACCACGGCTTCGTATTTTTTGCTTAAGGCGTCAAAAGACCTTCTCACCACCGGGAGGAGTTTGGCTTTGTAACGCGTATAATTACGGGCATTCATATTCCCGAGCGGCGAGCCCCGGACTATGACTTGCGCGCCGGTGTCGCTAGCCGGCTTGAGTAAAACCGGGTTCATATCCACGTGGGGCTCAATGCGGCAGGCCAACGCCTGGGTTGCCTGCGCGCGGCCGATTTCTCCCCCCTGCCTGGTGACAAAAGAATTCAAGGCCATGTTCTGCGCCTTAAACGGGCAAACCTTATAGCCATCCTGCAAAAATATCCTGCAGAGAGCGCTGACAATTACGCTTTTACCGACACCTGAACCGGTCCCGCAAATTTGTATGGCCCTGGCCTTCATTGAATGGCAAAGCAGGAAAAAAGCACGAGCGTTTCGCTAATCTCGCTGGTTGCTCCGATAGTATCTCCGGTCAAACCGCCGATTTTCTTGCTTATGAACCGGTTGATTAAATAAGTTGCCGCCGCCACTATTGCCCAAATTAACAATCCCTTAAAAGGCAAGCTCAATAGCACTACCGCTAAGGTAATTGCCGTCGCCCGGAAGAATACCCCCGGGTTTGATTCCCGCATATAGGCCCTGGCTTTTCCCTCCTTCCTGGCATAGGCAAAATTAGAGAGAGAAAATACCATTGACCAACGGCTTAAAACACACATCAAAATCAAAGCATCCGGCCTCAGGGCTTTGCCGATTGAATACAAAAGGCCGATTTTTAAAAGTATTACGCATACTAAACTCAATACGCCCAATGAACCTGCGCGCGGGTCGCGCATAATATCGAGCATCTCTTCTTTGGGTTTACCGCTTAAAAAGGCATCGGCACTGTCACAAAGGCCGTCTAAATGCATGCCGCCGGTAATAACAACCAAAGAAACTATCAAAATTATACTTGAGGCAAGAATAGGCGCATTCAAGGCCGATATGATAAAGTTTACTCCCAGAAGAAGCAAACCGATAAATAAGCCGGCAAGCGGGAAATACGCCGCTGAACCAGAGAGGCCCTTCTGGCCAATATCTTTGATTTTAAGCGGGATAACGGTCAAAAACTGAACGGCCAATAAAAAACCCTTCATTTATTCTTCTCCGAAACGTTGGCGCTCTGGAAAGTGGCCATTTGAGTAAGGATCTTTACCGCCGCATCGGCCAAAGCTATGGCTAAAGCCCCTCCTGTCCCTTCTCCTAATCTTAAATTCAAGTCTAAAAGCGGCCTTAAACCGATATGCTCCAAGATAAACTTATGCCCGCTCTCCACCGAGCAATGCGCGGCAATCATATATTCTTTGACCTTAGGCTCAAGGCGATAGGCGATTAAGGCGGCTGCGCCGGAAATAAAACCGTCAATGACCACAGGCACCTTTCTTGCCGCGGAAGCCAAAATTATTCCGGCTAACCCTCCGATTTCGAATCCACCCACTTTTGCCAATACATCGACCGGATCCAGCGGATCAGGATTATTCAAGGCTAAGGATTTCTTGATTACAGCTATTTTATTATTCAGGCCTTTATCGTCGAGCCCGGCGCCCCTGCCGGTTATCTCCTCGATTGACTTTTTAGTAAAACAGGCGGTTATGGCGCTAGCGGCTGTAGTATTACCTATGCCCATTTCTCCGGTCCCTGCGATATCGATGCCTTTTTCATATTCGTTTTCGAATATCTCAAAACCCGCGCAAATCGATCTTATCGCTTCTTCCCTGGCCATTGCCGGGCCCTTGGCCATATTCTTAGTTCCATAATTTATTTTCTTAACCAAAAGCTTCGGGTTTGGCTTAAGCTCAACGCAAACTCCCAAATCCGCCACTACCACTCTTGCGCCTGCATGCGCGGCTAGGACATTTATCCCCGCCCCGCCGCTCAAGAAATTATAAACCATCTGCGCGGTGACCTCCTTAGGATAGGCGCTCACCCCTTCTTCGGTAACTCCATGGTCGGCAGCCAGCGTAAAAATTACTTTGTTTTTTAATGCCGGCCCTAATTTAGCGGTTATCCCGCAGACCTGCCTGGCCAGCTCTTCCAACCTGCCCAGGCTTCCCAGGGGCTTAGTCAAATTATCCAGCCTCTTTTGGGCCTTTTGGATAATCACGGGGTCAATCTCGCAGATTCTTCCGGCAATCTCATCGATTCTTTTCATTTACTCTTCTCCTGGCCTGCTTTGCTTTAGCGTTAAGGGAATCCCTGAAGCGATAAATAGGACCTCATCGGATTCTTGCGCTACAATCCGGTTTATTTTACCGGCGATGTCGCGAAAACGCCGCGCCAGCTTATTAGCCGGGACTATTCCCAAACCTACCTCATTGGAAACTATGATTGCTTTTGCTTTTCTCTTTCTAAGCTGAAGTAAAGACGCCTTGATTTTATCCGCGATCAGCTGGTCTTTACAACCCGACAAAAGAAGGTTAGAAACTAAAAGCGTAAGGCAATCAATAATGATGCAGTCAAATGGCCCATCCAGCTTAGCTAATAACCCGGCTAACTCCTTTGGCTCCTCAAAAGTTTTCCAGTTATCCGGCCGGGCTGCTTTGTGTTCCAGGATACGCTCCTCCATTTCCTGGTCTAAGCCTTCTCCGGTAGCGATAAACGCTACGCCTTTTGAGCCTTTTGCCAAATTCAAAGCCTGCGTGCTCTTTCCGCTCCTTGCTCCCCCCAGAATCAAAGTTATCTTACCCACTGGCCTCCTTAGCCGAGAACGCTTTCAGATTAAAACAAAAGGCGCCCCCTGTTTATTTTAAATGTTTTGTTTCGTTAAATTCCCTTATTTTAGGCTGGTTATCCTTATATTCAATAACAGTCAAACTAGCCCCCTTAGGCACATAACGCCAGAAATTTTTCCTTTTCAGGATGCTACAAACCAATGCGCTGATTACCCCCCCGTGGCAAACTATCGCCACTTCTCTGCCGGGGTTTTTCCGGACGATCCCTTCGATCCCCCGGCTTACTCTCTTGTTAAACACATCCATTGATTCGGCCTTAGGGATACAACCCTGGTAGGGGTCCTTTATCCATCTCCTATAAACGGTTGGATACTTTATCATAATCTCTTTATGGCGCAACCCTTCAAGGACCCCAAAATTGATCTCTCTTAATGAAGAGGCCCGGACAATTTCGGCTTTATTAAACACTATGCCGGCTGTCTGGAGGGCGCGTAACCTGTCGCTGGAATAAATTCTATCGAATTTGACGCCTTTTAAACGCTTAGCCAGAAGCTTTGCTTGCGCCCTTCCTTCCCGGCTTAAAGCCACATCCTTGCAGCCGCAATAACGGCCCGCTTTGTTCCAGCGGGTTATGCCATGGCGGATTAAAGTAAGGCGGGTAATTTTCATATTTCTTTAGGCACTAAGACCACATTCGGCTTTCCCGTAACAGGATTATCGTTAACCAATACGATTGTTTTATATACCGACTCTATATTCTTATAAGTAAGCACTTCTTCGGGGCTGCCTTCCTTGAATATCCTCCCGTTATCCAACAGGCAGATCCGGTTGCAATAGGCGCTGGCAAGGTTTAAATCATGTAAAACCATAACAACGGTCAGGTTATTCTCGCGGTTAAATTTTCTCAACAGGTCCATTACCTGTATCTGATGGCCTATATCAAGATGCGAAGTCGGCTCATCTAGCAGCAAAAGGACAGGCTCTTGCGCCAAGGCCCGGGCGATAAGCACCCTTTGGCGTTCGCCGGCGCTTAGCTCATCGACCATCTTGCCTTTTAAGCTTTGCGAGCCGGTTAACAAAAGCGAGTTCTCGGCAATCCCGATATCCTTTTTGGTTTCAAACTGCAGCCTTTTCAAATGCGGGATCCTCCCCATCAAAACCAGCTCCATCACGCTAAATGAAAAACCGGCGGATATATCTTGAGCGACAAAGGCCGCCTTACGGCAAAACTCCTTTAAGCTCATATCAAAGATATCCTTACCGTCAAAATAAACCCTGCCCTTGCGGGGGCATAAGGCCTTGGAGCATAACCTAAGCAGCGTGGTTTTACCCGAACCGTTCGGGCCGATAATCCCGATAAAATCACCGGCGGAAACATTCAAAGAGACGCCCTTAATGATATCTTCCTTAGAGTAACCGGCGCTTAAACTATCAATTCTTAATAATGGTCTCATCAAGCCTTTTGGCCGCGTTTTAGTAAGATTATAAAGACCGGGGCCCCGATTATCGCGGTAATTACTCCTATGGGTATTTCTACGGGAGAAAACAGGGTCCGCGAGAACACATCGCAAACTACCATAAAAATCGCTCCCGCTAAACAGGTCGCAGGAATCAGGGTTTTATGGTTTGGCCCTACCACCAGACGCATCATATGCGGCACAACCAAACCCACAAACCCGATTATCCCGCAGATACAAATAATGCCGGCAGTAATCAAGGTGGTTATAATGATCAAAATATTCTTAACAACCTGGGTGTTTATACCCAAATGCATGGCTTCTTCCTCTCCCAGCTGTATCGCGTTTAAATCCTGGGCAAAGACGTAAATAGCGCATAGCCCTAAGAGGACCGGGATTGAAACCAAAAGAACCAGCTTCCAGTCATAAACCTGCAGGCTTCCCCAAAGCCACCAATTCATCTCGTGCATGAGCTGATCCCCGAATAAAGAAACGAAAAAAACAATTAAAGAAGAACTCGCTATGGATACGATTACTCCGGAAAGAATCAAGGACTTATCCGCGACTATCTTTCTATCGCTGGCAAGTGAATAAACCAGGATAATGCTGGCCAAAGCCCCCAGAAACGCCGCTATCGGCATATAAATCCGCGAAACGCCGAGGATAAGCGCAATTACGGCAGCCAGGCCTGCCCCGCTTGATGTGCCCAGTAAATAAGGCTCGGCCAAAGGGTTCCTCAAGATTGCCTGAAGGACTATCCCTGCGGCAGCCAGGCCGCTGCCGGCTAAGATCGCCGCCAATATCCTAAGCAGCCGCATATTGAATATGAGCTGGTTATCTTTAAGCAAAAGCCTGTTTAAAGGGATCGGCACAGAACCATTAATCAACCCGTAAACTACCGCCACGCAAAGCAATAAAAGCAATAACAATGTTATCTTCTTAAATCCCTTGATCATATTTTGGGGTATAACTTCTTTTGCATCTTTTTCAAGCCTTCGGTAATTCTTGGCCCGGGGCGTAACAATTCATCCGGATCAATATCATTAAATACCTTGTTATTCTTTACCGCGTCGATATTGCTCCATCCAAAACGCGACTCAACCAGCTTTAACGGAGGCTGCTTATCCATATAAGTCATAATAATAACGGCAGGATTAAGATTTACCACTTGCTCGGCGCTAAAATAACAATACGGCCTGGGGACATCCTGGGCAACGTTGATGCCTCCGGCTAAAGTAACCATTTCATCCACAAATGAACCCCTGCCGGCAGTCATAAGCGGGTCATGCCAGATCTCCACAAAAACCTTCACTTTTTCTTCCTGCGGGATAAGTTTTGAATTCTGCTTGACCAACTCAATATCGGATCCCATTCTGTTGGCTAATATTCGGGCCTCCTCTTCCTTATGGGTAATCATCCCGATATCCTGGATAGTCTTAAGCAGACCAGGGATCCCTCCCGGGTCAGCCGCGTAAACTTTGAATTTAAGGCAGCGCAGCTCTTCGATAACCGGGGCTTGCTCAAGGCCGGTGCAGAAAATATAATCGGGCTTTAAGAAAATTATCTTTTCTATATTCGGATGGCTGAAATCCCCGATTTTCTCTTTGTCCTTTGCTTCAGGAGGGTAATTACAGTAAGAGCTTACCCCGACGATATTCTCGCCAAGGCCCAAAGCAAAGAGGATTTCAGTGGTCGAAGGCGCAAGCGAAATGTATCTTTCCGCTCCTTGGGCCTTAGAAAACACCAATAGCCCAAACAATAGGCTTAAGAATATCTTCTTCATATAAACAAAAGGCCCGAACCGGCATTTCTGCCTAGGTCGGGCTTCACCCTGATAATATTATGGCCCATTCCACGAGGCGGTTCTTCTTATAGGCAGGTCTTCTGGCTTAGGGCTTATTCCTCTTACGGCCTTCCCGGTTTGTTAACCAGTGGCTTTGTAAGTATTGCTTGCCCATTACAGCGGCGGGACCGCATCAGCATCTAACTGATTTCCCTAACCTATAATATATAATTTCTATTTTACTTTAGCACCTTAATATTCTTTGTCAACTAAATTCTATAACTCAATTCCTTTTCTTGCCTTTTGGCCGGCTTTATAATAATGCTTGACCTCATTTATCCGGCTGACCAAGTCAGCGCATTTGATTACTTGCGGATGGGCATTCCTGCCGGTAATAACCAATTCGATTTCTTTTGGCGCCCCATTCATAATGCTTAAAAGGTCTTTTAAGCCTATAAGCTTGAGATTTAGCGCCACATTTACTTCGTCAAGGATAACCATCGAGTAACGCCGGCTTGCGATTGCTTTTCTTACCGCCTTTAATCCGGCATAAGCCAATTTCCTGTCTTTATCTTCGGGGGCATTGCGGATAAAAGAACTCCTGCCGTATTGCTCAACCTCTATTTCCTTAAATCTTTTTAAAGAAATAAGCTCGCAATAATTCCCCGCCTTTAAAAACTGGCATAATAATACCCTTTTACCCGCCCCCAGCGCCCTCAAGGCCAGGCCCAGGGCTGCGGTAGTTTTTCCTTTTCCGTTACCGGTATATACTTGGATCAACTCTGCGGCCCCCCCTTGCGGCCCACAGCGATTATAAATTTAATGAATCTAAAGGTGTCTACAATAGGGTTTATCTGGCTCTTTTGCCCCCGATAAACCGTTTTAATGGGGACCGAACCAATTTTAAAGCCAAGCCCAGAAGCCTTAATCAGGATCTCGGTCTCTGTCTCGAACTTAACGGTTTTTAAGTCAAGCTTCTCCAGCGCCCTCCTTTTAATGAGCCTGAACCCGCATTGCGTGTCCGGAATCTTCTGCTTACTCAAAATCGATATTATCCAGGACATGAACCGGTTAGTCGCAATGCGCACAATCGGCATCTCCTTTGTCTGATTCATACGGTTGCCCACAAGGATATCAACATCAGAATGAGCGGCTAAGCTTATAAAATTCGGCAGATCTTCCGGTAAATGCTGCCCATCCCCATCCATAATTATTACGGCATCGAAATCTTTTTCCAGGGCGTAGCGGAAAGCCTTCCTTAAACAAGCGCCCTTGCCTTGGTTAACGGGGTTACGTAAAACTACTGCCCCGGAGCTTAAAGCCAGTTCCCCGGTAGAATCAACCGATCCGTCATCTACCACCAACACATCGGGGTTATTTTCTTTAATCTCTTTTATGAGCCCGGCTATCTCCCTGGATTCATTGAATGCCGGGATAATAACGCAAATCTTCATCGTTTGACTCCCCTGTGCTGGCAACGGCCCTGGAAAAACCTAGCGCGCCGAAATACCCAAAAGTCATTCTTTCCAGAACCTCCTGAACATATACCATTGCTCCGGGTAACGCCGGATATAATCCTCAAAAACCTCCTTGCACCTGGCAATAATCTCGCGTGAATCCTTTTCATTATCGCCGGTAGGAGTATATTCAATGGGTTTGTCCATCACTAAATCAAAGCTATCGTCTTTATTCCTAAGCATGAACCCCGGGATTATCCTTGCCTTGGTCTGCAATGACAAAGCTGCCGGGCCTAAAGGAAAAATAGTAGGCTTACCAAAGAAGTCTACAGTCATCCCTTTACCCACAAAATCGCGGTCTCCCACTAACGCCAGCAATTCGTTATTCCTTAAGGCCTTTAGGCAACCTTTGGCGGCATTTCCCAAAGGAAGGACCCTTACGCCCCTGCTCTGCCTCTGCCCGTTGAAAAAAGCGTCTACTTCCTTTGATTTATGGCGCAGGGCAACGGTTATGAAAGGATACCCTAACATCGAAATTACCACTCCCCCTAATTCCCAATTTCCCAAATGCGCGGTTACTAAAATCACCCCCTGGCCAAAGGTCAGGGCGCTATCCACATAATGCATGTTCCTTAGGTGGATATTCTCTTTTATATACTTCATGTCCAGTTTATGGAAACGGAAAAAATCAACGAGGTATTTGGCAAAATTCCGGAATAGCTGTTTACGGATCACGGAGATTTCAGGGCCGGTTTTTTGCGGAAAGATTATTTTGAGGTTCTCGGCTACCCGGCTCCGGTCGATAAAGGCAAACGCAGAATACAGGTCAGCCGCAAATACCGCTATACGGTAAGAAGACTTTATCGGCAACCTTAGGGCAAGCGACTGGGCCAGCCGGTAAAAAAAGTATTTAAGCATCAATTTATCTTAAGTAATAAACGGGCTATATCCATGCTGGAATTCGGCCTGCTGATTTGTTTAACGGATTCACGAAATTGATTTAGTTTATCGGGATTGCCTAAAAGTTCATCCATAACAAAATTAATCTTTCCTGGCTCCTCAACCTTAATCGCTGCCTTCTTTTGAATCAAATAAGCCGTATTGTTGGCCTCCTGGCCCGGCAAAGGCTTAACGATAATCATAGGCTTACCCTTAGCCAGGACTTCGGAAGTAGTTACCCCTCCCGGCTTACTTATCACGATATCCGCAATATACATTAATTCATTTATGCTTTGCGTATAACCAAAAACTATGATTTTCTTTTTATATTTCTTTATCCTGCGTTTTAAGGAATTATAAAGTTTCTTATTGGTGCCGGTGACTACGATTTCCTGTACCTGCTTAACGGTTTTCTCTAAAGACTTGACGATTGTTTTTATGGGGCCTAAGCCCTGGCCTCCCCCCATGATCAATACCGTGGGGACTCCGGGGGAAAGTTTGTATTTACGGAAAATGGCATTTCTATCCAGGGGCTCGTTGAATTTCGGGTCAAACGGGATGCCCAGCGACTTTACCTTTTCAACAGGCACGCCTTTATTAATCAAGCGCTGGCTTACGTCCTCGGTTGGAGTAATGTAGCAATCTACGGAGTCATAAACCCAGTAGGAATGCGGCACGTAATCAGTCAACACCGCTACCAGAGGAAGATCCAATCCGTATTTGTTCTTGTAATAGGCAACCATCCCGCAAGGAAACGCCTGGGTGCAAACAACCAAATCCGGCTTGAACCTTTCAAAAAGAATTTTTAGTTTTGGGGTATTTCTCTTATGGACATCCTGCTTTGCCTTCTCAATGCGCTTTACGATTTTAGGGTTATCATAAAGGTAATCCCAAATACCCGGCGCAACTTTAATTATCCCCATATAAATACTATTGACTATTTTCTCGGCTATCGGGTTCGTATAATTAAAAGCGTTGATGCTTAATATCTCCGTTTGCGGCTCAAGGATCCTAAGGGCTTTTTCAATAGCCATGGCGGCGTTGCGATGCCCGGAAACCTCTGAAATATACATTAAGACTATGCGCTTAGGATACATATATTTTCAGAATTTTCCTTCTTGGCATAATTCCAGGAAGGCCTCGGTTACGCGGGAATTAAACTGCAGATCGCTCAACTTCCTGATCTCTTTTATAGCGTCATCCTTGTATAAGGCTTGCCGGTAGGGCCTGTCCGAAGTCATAGCATCGTAAGAGTCAGCCACCGATATTATGGAAGCAACCAAAGGAATCTCCTCGCCTTTTAAGCCATCGGGGTAACCCCGGCCATCCGGCCTTTCGTGATGGCACTTTATGCCGGCCAAGGAATGCTCAAGCTCTTTAATCGGCTTAAGAATGGCCACTCCTATCATGGGATGCTCTTTAATCTTGTTCCTTTCGCCGATAGTTAAACTCCCCCTCTTATTCAGTATCTGTTCGGGGACGCCGATTTTCCCCACATCGTGGAGAAGGCTGGCTATGTGCAAATTCTCGATGAATTTCGCATCTACGGCTTTCTTGTCCTTCTGCGAAAGCCGCTTGGCGATTTCAATGCTTAAATTGGTAACCCGCGTTGTATGGCTATGCGTATAATTATCTTTGGCTTCTATGGCAGCAACAAGCGCTATGGTAGTCCGTATAAAAAGCTGGTGCTTCTTATTCAACTCGGATTTTAACTCTTTAAAAAGATAGGCGTTCCTTATGGCCATAGACATATTCGAAGCCAAAGCCGTAAAGAAATCCAGTTCTCCGGAAGAAAATTTACTTCCGTCTTTCTTCCTGCCCAGCAATAATACGCCCAACAGTTCGTCGCGGTAATAGCTAGGCACGCAGGTAACGGTCTCCAATAAGCCCATTTGGTATAAAACATCCCCCATAAGGAGTTTTAACCGTTCTTTGACATCCGCGCGCTTCATCGCGCCTTGAGCATTTTCTAAAGTCAGGGCTTCACCGTTAAACAAAAACCGGTTATTGCGCTCCCTGAAAAAACGGATAAGCGAATCATCCTTATCAAAACAAGCTAGGCCCACCGGGATCTTTTTCGCCAAAGAACCTCCGGAAACAGTAAGCACATACGCCTGCCTTTCAGGCTTAAAGAGTAAAATGCTCGCATGCGCCACTTTTACCTTATCGACTACCATACGCACGATCATCTTAATAAGCGAACCCGGATCGTGGGCAAAAATCATGTTTCGCGCAGCAGTTTCCAGCTCTTTTTTAAAGTCTATGGCCATTTATATAATCGGTTAATGCAAAAGGCTTAAAGGCTTGAATTTTACGCCAGCCTCTTTGCGCGTGGTTATTAAACCCCTAGCCCTCCTGAATTACGCCTAAAACTTCCCCTGCCTTAACCGCAACGCCCTCAGGGGCTAAAATCTCAACAAGGACCCCGGAACAAGGGCTCGGCAAATTAAACGTGGCCTTATCCGTAACAAATTCTATTAAATCGTCTTTTGCGCTTACTTTCTCTCCGGCCTTAAAATACCAATAAGAAACCGTTGCTTTCTCTATGCCTTCAGTTAATTCCGGTAAAACAATTTTTACCATAAACAGCCCCTTTTCTTAGAATATAATTATGCCCTTGGAATCCATCTCTTTAATCTCCGCCTTTGTCGGGTCTTTTTTTATGCTCACTCCAGGGTTCAAACCCGAAGCAGGGCGGCTTTGCTTTATTCCCGCAGAAACCCCTTCTTCCTGAGGCGCAAAAACAACTTTTTCCTTATTTAGCCCTGAAGACGGTTTAGTTATCCCGGAAGCAGCTTCCGTAACAATTAAAATTGCCGGTTTTTCCGCCGGGGAATCCTGCGCTTGAGGCGCTAAGACAGGAATGCTTCTTTTCATCCCGGGTTGTTTAGTGGTTTCAACAACTTCATTAACCGCATCAGAAGCTTCTTTAAGCTGCCTGTTGATAATAAAGAAAGTCAAAAATACAACAG
Source organism: Candidatus Omnitrophota bacterium (assembly GCA_043800555.1). Taxonomy (GTDB): domain Bacteria; phylum Omnitrophota; class Gorgyraeia; order Gygaellales; family Profunditerraquicolaceae; genus UBA6233. The sequence continues at coordinate 20,346 of JAZDMX010000026.1, forward strand.
ACGCGGCAAAAAACCAGAAAATTATTTTCCCTTTAACTGCCATAACTTAAGCCTCCTCCCACGACAAAGTTATATAATCTCCGGTAGTGGGATAAAACGGGGGCGGCGTAGTAAGCATCCTGGAATCATACTTATAATTTTTAGAGTAACCGGTTAATTTCTGGCCGGTAATCCCGTTAAAAGTCCCCACTGGCCCGCGCTGGTCCTGAATAATCCCCCCATAAACAGTTAAAGTCCCCTTTGCCGAGCCTGTCCACCAATTCTCAAGCATAAAGGAAGTGCTTAAAGCCATTACCGAAGCATCAATCTCAAGGTTATAAGGAGCGCTGCCGGAAACAACTACATCGCTTTCAGAAATAAGCCCCAGCATATCCCCGGAAGAAGGATTCAGGCGGGGGTCATTGGCGTAAAGGAGATTGCCGGAGATTATTATATCCTGGCTTGAGCCGGCAGTAAGCCTTCCGCTTAGGGTCCCGGAAATAGTCAAATTTCCGCTATCTACAAAAAGCGCGCCGTTTGACGGAAGAGGCTGGCTTGTCAGGGTACAGCAACTATTGCATTTTCCCGTGCAATGAGCGTTATAATAACCGGTATTAGTAATATTCATAGTGCCTTCGGAATTCAAGGCAATAGTTGTATTGCCGGTTAAGCTCAACCCGCCGCTTAATGCAGAAGCGCTGCGCAAATAGGTTGCCTTCATAGGCATATTAATAGAATCAACCCCAAGATTCAGGCCGGCGTTAAAAGCCGGCGTATCATACGGAGGATTGCTAGCGTTGCTGGATGTAATATTCCTGCCGTTGTTATAATAATTAATTTTGTCGCTGACGGATTCTACAACGCCGTCAAAAACCGGGCCCGGATTATTGCCGGCTATATTCAATTGGTCATTGGTATGCGTCGGCCCATCCAAATGGTCCTGGTTCCAAAACCAGACATTTGTATTAGCGTAGTTCTCCCCGTCGGTAAACCAAATATAGCGGGCATAATTATCAACCTGAAGCATATTAACCAGCGTTTGGGCCGTCAGGTTTGCGGTAGTGCCTACGGAAACGACCTTATACCTGCGCATAGTCCCATACAAACCCAAGTCGGCGATCGTAACGCTATAAGTGCCGACCGGTGAAAGCCCCCCGGAAAAGTTGCCTGCCGAGCCACCCCTTAACCGGTCCAGGGCTTTATCAAGCCCTGCTTCAGCAAGGTTAAAAGCCTGCGTCTTGACCTTAAAAAGGCTGGCGGCCTTATTTTGGCCGATACTGGCATTGACAAAAGTAACCGCAAAAACAATCAACACCGCTATTACAAGATAGGCCGCGATAAGAGCGATTCCTTTCTGGCTATCCTTCAAACTAATCACCCCTCTCATATTAATTCCTTAATTTGACTATGATCTGATCGGCATCCCGGAGCGTTACGCCGGTATTGGAAACCCTGCTGGCTGTAAGATCAATCTGGAGGACCTCGCTCAATATCCGGGTGAATGCCAAAGAGCTTATATTATTGGCGATTATGGAAGTTACGCCGCCATATTCACGTAAAACCTGGCCTGATGAATTTAAAGAATAATTAATTTCCGGCGACCAGTCAATGTTGCCGGAGGCATCCACTACGTAACCGTCTCCATCTGGATCCTGGGGGATCCTGAAGCTAATTGAACCGGCGGAGCTATTCAACGTCAAATCTATTTTTGCTGCGCTTGTCTGTTTGAGTTCTTGAGACATAAACATCAGCGCCCGGGCAATCTCCTGCCTAAGCTGTATGCCGGTATCGGCATTTGTCCAAGAACTTTGCCCCAAATTCAAAACAAGGAAAAGGGCCGTCACTAGGACCGCCAAGATGACGCTTGTGACCAAAACTTCTACCAGGGTAAAGCCCGCCGCAGAATTTCTTTTGGCTGCCCTGGCGGCTTCCTGTAACCGGATAAAGCCACGCATAGTTTACCTGCTTGATACCAGAGTAATTAACTCCACCGGAGAATCTATTAAACCGTTTCCATTGGCGTCCTCCCCCGGGTCCAGTATGCCGTTTAAATCCGTATCTTCTCCGATTATCTTACCGGCCTGTTTCCAGCATACGCTTACCGTAACTTTCAATAAATCCCCATCGGAGAAATCGATATATACGGCCATCTTGTTATCCGGAGGCATACTGGAGGTAGGAACGGTAAATTTCCAGCAATAGATATTGCTGCTTACCAAAGACGAGCTGTAATTAACCCCGTTTACCAAAAAAACCATGCCGGGAGTAACCTGCGTAAACGGCTTAGCCCGCAGCTGCTCAATGACCCCTTGAGCGCAGGAAGTGGCTATATTCATATTTTTCGATATCCCGGATAAATTAAAACAAGCCAAATATGTGGCAAGGATACCGCAAAGAGCAAAGGCAAGGATGGCTACGGCAAGAAGCACCTCGGCTATGGTAAAACCCTTTTTGGATAAACGCTTTTTGGCTTGCGGTTTCATAGGCACCATTATATCCATACCGCAAGGCCTAATCAAGGAAAAATTGTAAAAAAGGAGCAAGTAAACGCCGGTTAATTTAGCGCTTCGGATATGGATTCTGAAAGAGTTGGGTGGGCGAATAAGGTGCTGCGCAAATCATTAACATTAAGAGATCTGGATACGGCTAAAGTCAGGATACCGATTAATTCGGTCGCTTTTGGGCCGATGATAGAAGCCCCCAGGATTATGCCGGATTTTCTCTCCGCTACTATCTTTATAAAGCCATCTGTTTCCTCCAAGATCCGGGCCATGCCTGAACCAAGAAAATCAAATTTATGGATATCTACGGGCATGCCCCGGGCAATCGCTTTTTCTTCGCTTAATCCGATGGAGCCGATTTCGGGATCCGTAAAAATACAGCTTGGGACAGGAACCGAAAATGCGTTTGTCCGGTTAGCGTATTCGCATAAATTCCTTACCGCGAGCCTGCCTTGATAACCGGCGAAATGGGCAAGCATAACCCCGGAAACGCAGTCGCCGGCGGCGTAAACATTATTCAAGTTTGTGCAAAGATAATCGTCGACGGCAATTTTACCATTTTCTACTTTTATCCCTATATTATCCAAACCCAAACCTTCTATCTGAAAGGCCCTTCCAACGCAAACCAATACGGTATCGAACGCATCGAGGCTGGCCCCTGAAGCGTCGGTATCAGTATTTACCTTGATACCTTTCTTCTTGAAATTATTTTCTATCTTTCTGGCCACTTCCGCGTCTTCTCCCGGCAAAAGCCGGGGCGCCTTCTCAACCAGGGTTACCTTTGAGCCAAGGGCAGAAAATAAACCGGCAAATTCGCACCCGATGACTCCGCCGCCAATAATTAAAAGCGAGGACGGGACACTTTTCAGGGAAAGAATTTCATTGCTGGAGAGTATTTTCTTGGCGTCAAACTTTAAATTCGGAAGTTCATAAGGCCGGGAGCCGGAAGCGATAAGAATATTCCTGGCTTGGATCGTATTATTGCCGGAAACCTTAAGCTCTTGGCTGGAGACCAGTTGCGCCTGGCCCGTCAAAAAATCAATGCCCTTTAACATGGCGCGCATACCAACCCTAAGCTGCCGGATTATTTTATCTTTCCTTTCCTGCATCGCTGGAAAGTCTATGGAAGGAACACAAGAATTGACGCCATAGGCAGATGACTTTTTTACCAGGTTAAAGGCTTTGGCGCCCTGGATGAGCGCCTTTGTGGGTATGCAACCTAAATTCAAGCAGGTGCCGCCGATCTCGGACTTATCAATGATAACCGCCTTAAGGCCCAATTTTCTTGCTTGGAGCCCCGCGTTAAAACCAGCCCAGCCTGCACCGATTATCGCTAAATCATACATAATACTTTATGCCCTCGGATGCTTGCGGCATCCAGAAAGGCGTAAGTCAGACAATTAAAAAACAAACTGTTTCAATAAATTTTGGATGGCGCCGGCCGAATTCAGCAACTCTTGCATTTCGCTATCGCTTAATTCCAATTCAATTATCTCCTCAATTCCGTCCTTGCCTAAGCGAACCGGAACGCCTATACAAATGTCTTGAATCCCGTACTCTCCGCATAAGTAAACGCAAGCCCCTAGTATCTTTTTTTCATCCCGGGCTATGGCTTTAACCAATTCAGCTACCGCGGCGGAAGGGGCAAAAAACGCGCTTGCGCTTCCCAGGCATGAGACTATTTCGGCGCCGCGGTTAAGCGTCTTTTTTACGAGATTATCGATTTTATCCCGGCTTAAGAGCTCTCCGAGGCTTACCCCCTTTACCTTAGTGTGCCTTGGCAAAGGGATCATCCCCTGGCCATGGGCGCCGATTACAACCGGTTCTATATCCGCAGGGCTCAAATTCAACTCTTGCGAAATGAGATTAGCGAACCTGGAGGCGTCTAAACTGACCCCCATTCCTATGATCTTATTCTTAGGGAAACCGGTAACCTTTAAAGCAAGATACGCCATAAGATCAAGCGGATTTGTAACCACTACCACAATGGACTCCGGGGCCAATTTTTTGACACTCAAGCATATTTCTTTTAAGATCGAGGCGTTTTTTGCCAGAAGTTCTTCGCGGGACTGCCCGGGCCTGCGCGCAAGCCCGGCAGTAATGACCACAATGTCAGAGCTTTCAATGCAATTTATATCAGTAGAACCTTCTAAGGCGTAATTAATTTTCAAAATCGAGCGGGCATCATCTAAGTCTAAAGCCTTGCCTTGAGCAATGCCTTTGGCGATATCAACCAAAACAACATTGCCTAGCCTAAGCTCTGCTATGCGCATAGCGCTTAAGGCCCCGACATTTCCCGCTCCGATAATGCTTATTTTCATCCGTATTATTCCTTTAGGAAGACGATTTGATCGCGCAGGTTAAAACTAAACCCGCTTGATCTATATAATCATTTATTCATTTTCCTGATAACCGCATCGGCCATTTCCCGGGTACCGGCTATATCAGGGTCTTTGGGATCGGATTTAAAATCGTAGGTAACAGATTTGCCTTCGGCAATGACTTCTTTAACCGCGTTCTCTAAAGACTCCGCCGCTTTATTTTCGTTTAAATACTCCAGCATCAGCACGCCCGACAAAATCATCGCGGTGGGGTTTACTTTATTTAGCCCTTTATACTTCGGGGCCGAGCCATGAACGGCCTCAAATACGGCTATATCATTGCCGACATTGGCCCCGGGGGCAATCCCTAATCCTCCGATAAGCCCGGCGCATAAATCCGAGAGTATGTCGCCATAAAGATTGGGTAAGAGCAAAACATCATAGCTATGCGGCTTCTGCACCAGCTGCATGCTCATATTATCGACTATTGCCTCATTAAATTCAATTCTTCCGGCGTAATCTTTAGCTACCTGCCGGCCTGTTTTCAAGAATAGCCCGTCGGTAAATTTCATAATATTTGCTTTATGCACGATAGTGACCTTTTTACGGCCATGGCTTAAGGCATATTCAAAAGCAAACCTGGATATTCTTTCCGAAGCGCTTATTGAAATAGGCTTAATCGAAATCCCCGAATCCGGCCGGATATGTTTTTTACCGGCCGCTTCAATCTCTTTAATCAATTTCCTGGTCTCGGGCCTGCCTTCTTCAAACTCTATACCCGCGTAAAGATCCTCGCTATTCTCGCGGATAATAACCAGGTCAATCTCCCTGAATAAGCTTCTTGCCCCGGGATAGGTCTTAGCCGGCCGGACGCAGGCGTATAAGTCCAAAGCCTGCCTTATCGCGACATTTACCGAACGAAAACCTTCGCCAATAGGAGTAATTATAGGCCCCTTTAACGCTACTTTATTCCTCTTTATGGAATCAATGGTAGCCTTAGGAAGCAACTCGCCTGTTTTCTCCAAAGCTTCGGCGCCGGCCAAAGCCTCTTCCCAATCTATTTTTACCCCCGTGGCCTCAATGCATCTTTTCGCGGCATCGCTTACTTCAGGGCCGATCCCGTCTCCGGGTATTAAAGTTATATTATAAGCCATAGTCAAATAATTTTCCGCGTAACCTTAAATTAGTTTATACTTCCGGCAGGCTGCCGTGATTCTTATAATAATTGATTATTCCGCCTTCCTTAAGTAATTCCTGCATAAAGCCGGGAAAGGGCTTCACCGGAATCTCGATGTTTTGAGTCAGGTTCCGGATAATCCCCTTATCCATATCTATGCTTATGGCGTCATTTTCTGCGATCTTGTCCGTATCTGCCTCTACCAAAGCCAGCCCTATATTAAAAGCGTTGCGGTAAAATATGCGGGCGAAACTTTTTGCCAAAACAGCCACGATACCGGCCTCTTTAATTACCAGAGGGGCCTGCTCGCGCGAAGACCCCATCCCAAAATTCCTGCCGGCGATAATAACGGATTTACCCGGAGTTATCTTTCCGGGAAAATCAGGGTCAATATCTTCCATAATGTGCTTGGCCAGCTCTTTCATATCGGTAATGGCAAATTTATACCTTCCGGATATGATAAAATCCGTATTGATATCATCGCCTAATTTTATGGCCTTGCCTTCTAATTTCATAAATCACCTTTATGTTTTCCAGCGGCTCTTTACAACTGCCGGAATTCATCCGGATTTCTTACCTTGGAAAGCGCGGTATCTAAAGTAATCGAGCCTTTTTGGACTAGTTCTTTCAGGCTCTTATCCATCGTCCTCATCCCGTATTGAGAGCCGGTCTGCATAAGAGTGGGAATCTGTTCGATTTCCTGCTCGCGGATAAGGTTCCTTATGCCTGAGGTGCCGATCATAACTTCGGTTGCCAACACCCTTCCTTTTCCGCAAGCATGCGGAAGCAATAATTGCGAAACCACCCCCTGCAAGCAATCCGCTAACTGCAATTTAACCTGCTGCTGTTGATGGGAAGGGAATACGTCAATAATCCTCTCGATTGTTTGCGGGGCATCCGGAGTATGCAAGGTCGCTAAAACCAAGTGCCCTGTTTCAGCCGCAGTCAAAGCCGTTGAAATAGTCTCTAAATCGCGCATTTCGCCGACAACGATTACATTAGGGTCCTGGCGCAAAGCATGCTTTAGGGCGTCGGCAAAAGAACGCGTGTCCTGGTAAACCTCTCTTTGCTTTATAACGCTTTTTTCGTTCTTGAAAATAAACTCGATGGGATCTTCTATGCAGATAACAAGGCACTCTCTTTCCTTATTAATAAGGTCAATCATCGTAGCCAGGGTAGTGGTCTTGCCCATGCCGGTAGGGCCGGTAACTAAAACTAAACCGTTTGGCCTGCGGGCCAAATCAGGGATAATACTCGGAAGCCCGAGCTTTTCAACCGTGGGGATTTCCAGCGGGACGCGCCTGAAGGCGGCTTCCGGAGAACCTTTCTGCAAATGCGTATTAACGCGAAACCGGTCCAGGCCCGCAAGGGCCAGCGAAAAATCGAGCTCCAGGTCCCTCTCAAATACCTCTTTCTGGGAGTTGCTTAAGACCTCATAAATCATTCTCTTTAAATCTTGCTTGCTTAAGTGGGGTAGTTTTGTGCGCTGGAGAAGCCCGTCAATGCGTAAAATCGGAGGCTCATTCTCGGTTATGTGTAAATCAGAAGCGCCTTTCTCGATACACATCACAAGCAATTCCCTTATTTCCATTTATCGCCTCCATTCTATATAACAGAATCTTATAAATAAGGCCCTGGGTCAGCGATATGGCCCTTAATCGCCGAAGCAGATACGGTTGCCGGAGAAGCCAAATATATAAAAGCTTTCGGGTTCCCCATCCTGCCCTTAAAGTTCCTGTTTGCGGTAGATACGACTACTTCCCCGTCAGCCGGTACCCCGTTATGCGTGCCTACGCAAGGCCCGCATCCGGGAGTTAGGACAACGCATCCGGATTTAACGAATATATCCACTAGTTTCAGCTTCATCGCTTCCAGCAATACGCTGCGGGAGCTGGGGGCGATAATGAACCTTACCCCTGGCGCGACTCTCCTGCCTTTTAATATTTTAGCAGCTATTTTTAAATCTTGCAACCTGCCATTTGTGCAAGTCCCTAAGAAGGCCTCATTAATCTTTACCCCGGATAAATCTTGCGCGGCCCTGGCGTTATCCACAACATGAGGCAAAGACACTTGAGGCTTCAGGCCTGATATATCAAATTCGAGAACCCGCTCATAACCGGCGTCAATATCGGCGCGGATCTGCTTGATTTCAGGCTTACGCACCCCCTGCGAGCTTAGCCAATCAATAGTAATATTATCAACCGGCATAAACCCGGCTTTAGCCCCCATCTCCACCGCCATATTACTCATAGTAAAACGCCCGTCCATGTCTAATCTATCGATTACCGGGCCGCAAAACTCCAGCGCCTTATAAGTCGCTCCATCGGCTTTTATTTCTTTAATAATGTGCAAAATTATATCTTTTGCGAATACAGCCTTGGGGAGCCTTCCCTTAACGATAACCTTGATTGTCTCCGGGACCTTAAACCAATTCTTTCCGGTGGCTAAAGCGACAGCCAAATCCGTAGAGCCTACCCCTGTCGAAAAAACAGACAATGCCCCGTAAGTGCAGGTATGCGAATCAGCTCCCAGGACCAAATCCCCCGGCAAAACCTTTCCGGATTCAGGGATTACTTGATGGCAAACACCGCATCCTACATCAAAAATAGTTTGTTGGAAACTCTGGGCAAAACCGCGCATCTTTTTATGCACGGCTGATACGCCTTCGCTAGGAGATGGCGCGCTATGGTCAATTACCAGGCAAAACCCTGTCTTCAGGCTTTTCACTCCGAGCTCTTTGATTCTATCGATAATGATTGAGCTTGTCCCGTCCTGGCCGAAAGTAAAATCAACTTTGCAAACCGCAAAATCCCCCGCCTTCAGGTCTTTACCGGCATGATTACTTAATATTTTTTCCGCTAATGTTTTTCCCATTCTTAAGATTTTTTCCTGTTAGCTAATATTCTTTAGCCATTCCCCCAGCCTATCCATCCCTTTCTCAAGGTTATCTAGGCTGGCGGCAAAACTTATGCGTATATAATTGTCTTCTCCAAATCCGCCTCCCGGGATTATGCTTAAATATTTTTCCTCCAGAAGCCGGTTGGCGACTTCTGCTGATTTAAGCTTTGTCCCGGATATGTCGCAAAAAATATAAAAAGCGCCTTTTGGCACAACCGCGGTAATCTTAGGCATTGCCCTGATACGGCCGATGCAATAATCCCTTCTTTCCTGGAATTGAACGCAGTTAGCCATATAGAAATCTTCCGGCGCCTTTAACGCCGCAATAGCCGCCTTCTGGGTAATGGAGTTAGGGTTGGAGGTAGAATGGTCCTGCAAGCGCGAAATCGCTTCCGCGACATCGGCTGGCGCGCCTAGATACCCAAGCCTCCAGCCTGTCATCGAGAAACTCTTGGAGAAACCGTTAACAGTAACGGCCAAATTATAAATATCCTTATTGAGGCTTGCTATAGAAACGTGCCTAAGGCCGTCGTAAATCAACTTTTCGTAAATCTCGTCGCTAATGATAAATATATCATTCTCTAGGCATACCGCGGCGATATCCTGGAGCTCTTCTTTTGTATATACGCTGCCGGCAGGATTAGAAGGGCTGTTTAGAATCAAAACCTTGGATTTTACGCTGGCGGCTTTCTTAAGATCCCGCGCGCTAACCTTGAAACCGTTACCGGCTTGGGTCTGGATGTAACGGATTGAGCCATCGCAAAGATTTACCATCTCAGGGTAGCTTACCCAATAAGGAACGGGGATTAAAACCTCATCCTGCGGGTCAACCAGGGCCAGGAGGGCATTGAATATGCTATGCTTTGCTCCGCAGGAAGCGATAATCTGTTCAGGCTCGTATTCTAAGTAATTGTCTTTTTTAAACTTGGCTGAAATTAGCTGCTTTAATTCGGGGATGCCGGTGGTAGGCGTATATTTGGTAAAGCCGCTTTTGATAGCCTCGATTGCCGCAGTTTTTACAAAATCAGGGGTATCAAAATCAGGTTCGCCGGCAGCAAGATTTACGATGTCTTGGCCTTGGGCTTTTAGCTTTTTAGCCTTTGCGGTAATAGCCAGGGTTGACGATGGCCTTACATTCTTTAAGCGCTTGGCTAGCCTTGTATCTATATGCATAGGAAAAGAATAGCTTTATAGCGCATCCCTTTCTTTCTTGAATATACTCCTTATGCCGCCTAAGAATTTCTTAGAAGGTTTTTTAGAAACCGGCCTCTCTTTAGTCGCATCATGCGTTTCGGCCTTCTTTTCTTCACGGGCCTCTCCGGGGGCTGCCTCTACCGGTTCCCCAACGCCGCTTTCTTTGCCTTTCTTGGCTTTCTTTATTTTCTTAATCTTGGGCTTTAACTCCGTAAGCTCGAAAATAACTATGCTTGCGTCATCTCCGCGGCGCTTGCCCAAATTGATAATCCGGGTAAACCCGCTGGCCCTCTTAGAGAAACGCGGGCCAATCTCGTTAAAAAGATTGGAAACCAGCTTATGGTCGCCTAAGATGCTAAAAGCCATTCTCCTGGCGGTTAAGGTATTGGTTTTGGCTAAAGACAGAAGCCTTTCCGCTAACGGCCTAACCGCCTTTGCCCTTTGCAGGGTGGTCTTCATGCTCTCATAAATAAGCAAATTCCTGGCCAGGCTCTTTATAGTGGCCTCCTGCCAACCGGTAAAACGATTTAACTGCAGCCTTTTCTTTTTATGTCGCATATTCTTAAGCCTTCTTTATTTTTTTAGGATCAACTTGCATACCTAAGGTCAAACCCATGCCCATAAGAAGTTCTTTAATTTCAGTTAACGACTTTTTCCCGAAATTCTTGAAGCCAAGCATCTCGTCTTCGGCCTTACGCACCAGGTCCGCGATGATCTTGATGCCTGCCTCTCTTAAGCAATTTGAGCTGCGCACCGATAATTCCAATTCGGAAATAGGCAGCCTCAATTTCTCATAGAGAGTTACTTCTTCTTTAGTCATCTCCAGCTCTTCTTCGGCGATATCTTCGGGCAATTGCCCAAAATTAACGAAAATATCCAAATGCCTCTGGAGAATATTTGACGCGTATAAAAGGGCGTCTTTGGGGCTGATGGCCCCGTTAGTAAAAATTTCCAGGATCAGCTTATCATAATCAGTGCGCTGGCCCACGCGGGTATTCTCGACAAAGAAATTAACTTTCTTTATCGGAGTAAATACTGCATCTACCGGGATAACGCCTATTGCCTTATCTTCCTTTTTGTTAAGTTCAGCCGGGACATACCCCCTGCCGCGCGCTACTTCCATTTCAATGTTCAATTTTGTGTCTTTGGTCAGGGTAGCGATATGTAAATCAGGATTGATAATCTCAATAGTCTCATCCACCTCGATGTCTTTAGCCTTGATTTCGCCTTTGGAGCCGGCCTTAATCGTTATGGTCTTGGGTATCTTGGAATGCGAATTTAAAACCAAGGTTTTAATGTTAAGGATGAGCTCCGGGATATCTTCCAAAACACCCGGGATAGTTGAAAATTCATGCTGGGCCCCGGAGATCTTTACGCTTGTGACCGCGCTTCCTTCGATAGAAGAGAACAAAACCCTCCTTAAGGAATTGCCTAAAGTAACGCCGTATCCCCTTTCAAAAGGAGCAGCTGAAAACTTTCCGTAGGTATCGGTATATGTAGCCTCGTCGCACTCAAGCCTTTTTGGTAGCTGAAAATCTCTCCATTTTATACCCATTATATTGCCTCCTATTATGATTACAATTAACTACTGGATTAGAATTACCGATTAACCGGTAAACTAATTTTAGTTATTCGTTATTATTTAGAGTACAATTCTACTATCAGCTGCTCTTGTATGACCTGCTGGATATCATCTTTACCCGGAAGCCTCACAACTTTAGCGCTCAATTGCGCCGGGGTAAATTCAAGCCAGGTTGGGACTGTCCGGTCTTTCGATAACTCCAGGTTTTCTTTTATTTTGCTCAACGCTTTCTCTTTTGCCTTGACCTGGACTATATCTCCCGGCGCAACCAGGTAAGACGGTATATTGACCCTGCAGGAATTTACATGGATGAAGTTATGCTTTACGATCTGACGGGACTGTGAACGGGATAAGCCCAAACCCAAACGAAAGACTGTATTATCCAGGCGCCTTTCCAGCAATTGCAATAAAACCTTTCCGGTAACGCCTTTAGTCTTAGAGGCAACCTTAAAATAACGGCGGAATTGCTTCTCCAGGACGCCGTAAATACGCTTTACCTTTTGTTTTTCCCTTAGCTGCAGGCCATAGTTAGAAAGTTTGCTTCTGCGCTTACCGCCCTGGCCATGCTGTCCGGGCGCATAAGCCCTTTTATTAGCGGCGCATTTCTCCGTATTGCACCGGGAGCCTTTCAGGAACAATTTCTCTCCTTGCCGGCGGCACAACTTGCAAACTGCATCAGTATAACGTGCCATAAATTACACTCTCCTTTTCTTCTTCGGACGACATCCGTTATGCGGTATAGGAGTAACATCCTTTATTAAAGTAATTATCAAGCCTGAGGCCTGGAGCGCCCGAATTGCGCTTTCCCGGCCAAAACCCGGGCCCTTGACGCGCACTTCCAAATCTTTGATGCCGACTTCCTTGGCCTTCCTGGCCGCGTCAGAAGCAGCTATCTGGGCCGCAAAAGGCGTAGATTTCTTTGATCCGCTATAACCTACAATTCCCGGAGCAGACCAGGCCAGTACATTACCCTGCTTATCGGTTATGGTGATTATCGTATTATTGAAGCTAGCCTGAATGTGGGCGATGCCGGAACTAACCCCTCTAGCTATTTTCTTCTTCTTTGCTCGTTCTTTTGTCGCCATTTTTATCTCCTAAGTATAAGCAGCGGTCAGCTAAAAAATACGGATTATGCCATTAAAAATCATTTACCCGCCGGCTTTGCCTTGGCTGGTTCAGCTTTCTTGATTATCGCCATATTCCCTCCCCTACGCGGGCCTTTTCTAGTCCGGGAATTGGTGCGCGTGCGCTGGCCTCTTGCCGGAAGGCCTTTTTTATGCCTTGAGCCGCGGTAAGAACCTATATCCATTAAACGCTTAATATTCTGGGAAATGTCCCTGCGCAAATCCCCTTCCAGGCGCAGGCCCCCTTTTTGCAAGGTGTTGGTTATGCGGGCAACTTCTTCTTCGCTTAGGTCTTTGGCGCGCTTGGCAGGATCGATATTTATTTCTTTAAGCACCTTATTGGATAAGGCCCTACCCATACCGTATAAATAAGTCAATGAGATTTCGATCCTCTTTTCTTTAGGTATATCAACACCCAATATTCTCGGCATTTATCATCTCCTAGGTAACTTTCGGTAAAGGTACAGATACCGGGGAAGAAAAACATTTCCCCTCTACCCCCACCTTCTATATAATTAAATACTTATCCCTGCCTTTGCTTATGCTTAGGGTTAGAACAGATTACCCTGATCACCCTGGCTCTTTTTACGATCTTGCATTTATCGCAAATCTTTCTTACGGACGCTTTTACTTTCATATTTTATCCTTTTGGAAATCCAAGCGGATTAAGCCTGCGCAATCATCGCCGGAACCCGCGAAGGCATATGTTTATCTGACCCGGAAGGTAATCCTTCCCCTGCTCAAATCGTAAGGAGAAAGCTCCAGCTTAACTTTGTCCCCGGGCAAAATCCTTATGAAATTCATGCGCATCTTCCCCGATACATGCGCAAGCACCATATGCCCGTTCTCAAGCTCCACCTTAAACATCGCGTTGGGTAAAGCTTCGGTGATCTTTCCTTCCGTCTCAATCAATTCTTCTTTAGGCATAAAACCCTTCTTGGCCAGGGAGGCTTACCCCGGTCAAAGCCCGGATGCATTCTATTTGGTCAAAATCTCCGGGCCTTTATCAGTTATGGCTACAGTGTGCTCGAAATGCGCTGAAGGCAACCTATCTTTAGTCACTGCGGTCCAGCCGTTATCCAGGATTTCGGCTTCCCAACCTCCCATATTCACCATGGGTTCAATCGCCAAGACCATTCCTTCTGCAAGCCGCGGGCCTTGATTGGGCCGGCCAAAATTAGGTATTTCCGGTTCCTCGTGTAAATTTAACCCTATGCCGTGCCCGACGAATTGCCGCACAACCGAAAAACCGTTGTTTTCGACGTATCTCTGAATCCGGGCGGATATATCCAATAGGTGGTTGCCCGCTACCGCTTCCTTTATGCCTTCGGCTAAAGAAGCCCGCGTAACATCGACAAGCTTTTTCACCTCCGAAGGGATCTTTCCTATCGGTATGGTTATGGCCGCGTCTGAGAAATAGCCTTTATAGTTTACTCCTAAATCCAAGCCTAAAATATCCCCTTCTTCCAAAACCCTGCCTGAAGGAATACCGTGCACGATCTCTTCGTTAATCGAAGTGCAAACTGCCGCAGGATATCCTCTGTAACCTTTAAACGCGGGAAGGCCGCCCTGGGCCAATACCAGCTTTTCCGCTAAAGCGTCGATATCGGAAGTCAAAACACCTGCCTTTGTATTCTTCTCCAATTCCCGCATCACCTTAGCCAGAATCGCTCCTGAACATTTAAGCATCCGCAGTTGGTCTTTAGTCTTTAAAGGAATCATGCAATTTTATCCCTCTTTTTGCGGCTTAAAGCCTCAATATCGGGGCTTACCCGAAACTTCCTGCCAAGCCAACCCAGTTAAGGCTTATTTAACGGAATATTAGTAAGAGCGATTATTTCTTCCAGGACCACACCCGCCTCCCCGTCTGCCGCAAGGGGGTATAACTTATTTTTATCCTGATAATATTTTATGAGCCCGGAAACCTCTTTTTTATAGACCTCCAGGCGCTTTCTAATGGTCTCTTCTTTGTCGTCGCTCCTTTGAAAAAGCGAACCGCCGCATTTATCGCAAATCCCCTTGTTTAGAGGCGGCATATTTGTAACGTGGAAATTCGCCCCGCAAACGCTGCAAACCAGCCTTCCCGACAATCTCTGGATAATCACGCTATCGCTTGAATCCAGGTATACGACCATATCCACATCCAAACCCTTAAGCTTGAATATTTCTTCGAGTTTTCCGGCTTGAGCAATATTACGCGGATAACCATCAAGAATAAACCCGTTCTTTATATCGGGCTGAGAGAACCTCTCCAGGAGCATCTTGCTCATTAATTCATCCGGGACCAAGAGTCCGCGCTCCATGAAATCCTTGGCTTCTTTCCCCAAAGCAGTCCCTTCTTTAACGTTTTGCCTTAATATGTCCCCGGTAGATATGTGCGGCAATCCCAGCCTTTCAGCCAATCTTTTGGCCTGTGTCCCTTTGCCAGCCCCCGGAGGGCCTAATAGTATTATTCTCATATTTTTAAAGCCATTGGATTAATTTGCTATCTTCTGCCCTTGATATGGCTTCCTTTTATAAAACCTTCGTAATGATGCGTCAATAAATGCGATTCTACCTGCTTTAGGGTATCCAGCATAACTCCTACTATGATCAAGATGCCTGTGCCGCCGAAAAATGAAGCAACCAGATAGGGGACCTTTAACCAAGCCATAATAAAATCGGGGAATATGGCAATGACCACTATAAAAAGAGCCCCGGCCAGGGTGATCCGGGTCATTACATAATCCAAATATTCCGCCGTGGGGGCTCCCGGGCGGATACCCGGAATAAAACCTCCGTATTTTTTCATGTTCTCGGAGAGATCCTGGGGATTGAATACGATAGCCGTGTAAAAATAACAAAAGAACATAATCAAAAGCCCGTAAACAACCGTATAAAGCACGTGCCCCCGGATTAAACTCTGCGCCAATCCCTGAAACCCCGGGTTCGGGATAAACGAGGCTATTGTCGCCGGGAAGAGAATAATCGACTGGGCAAATATGATCGCGATAACTCCGGAGGTATCTACCTTTAAAGGAATATAAGTGGATTGGCCTCCGTAAATCTTTCTGCCTACTATCCTGCGGGCGTATTGGACCGGTATCTTTCTTTGGCCCTGGGTTATCATAATTACCGCAAAAACAACACCTACCAGGAAAACGGCCATAATTAACAAAGTAAAAGGCTGGATCTGCCTGCGGCTGGAGGCAAAAGGCGAAACCAAAACATATAACTGATGCATTGCCGCCGGTATCCTGGAAATGATACCCGCGGTGATTATCAGCGATATACCGTTACCTATGCCTCGTTCCTGAATTTGTTCTCCCAGCCACATAATGAAAATAGTGCCGGTAGTAAGGGTCAAAACAGTAACCAGGCGAAACCCCCAACCCGGGGACATAACAATCTTCAGGCCCTCGAAACGAGCGGGGTTCTCAAGCCATAAAGCGATAAAATATGACTGGATCAAAGCCAGCCCTACGGTGCCGTAACGGGTAAACTGGTTAATCTTTTCATAACCGGCTTTTCCCTCCTTGGCTATTTTCTCCAAAGCCGGGATGACCGCAGTCAATAGCTGCAGAATAATTGATGAGGATATATAAGGCATGATTCCAAGGGCAAATATGGTCAGCTTTTCCATAGCGCCGCCTGAAAACATGTTGATTATGCCAAAGATCGTGCCGCCTTGCGTCCGGGATATCCGGTTAAAAAATTCCGCCAAAGCAGCCCCGTCAATACCGGGAGTCGGGATGTAACAACCTATTCTATATACCGCAATCAAAGCTCCGGTTACAAGCAAACGCCTTTTTAAATCCGGAATCTTGAAAGCGTTAACCAGAGCGCTAAACATTGATAATTTCCGCTACTCCGCCTGCTTTCTTAATCTCTTCCGAGGCCTTTTTAGAGAATGCATGGGCCTGCACCGTTACGGAGTTCTTAATCAAGCCTTCTCCGAGAATTTTAACCAGCTTGAATTTATCTTTGATCAAACCTTTGGCCAGTAAAAGCTCCGGGGTAATGACGCTTTCTTTCATTTTAGCCAGGCTTTCCAAGTTTACAATCTGGTATTCTTTCCTGGATATACTGTTAAACCCGCGCTTGGGCATCTTGCGCACCAAAGGAGACTGCCCTCCTTCAAAGCCTAAATAAAAATGCCTGCCGGCGCGTGAAGTCTGCCCCTTACTGCCACGGGTAGAAGTTTTACCATGGCCTGAGCTGGAACCTCTACCCAAATATTTTCTTTCTTTATGCGCCCCGTAAGGAGTTTTCAGGTTGAATAGACCCACTAACTGCGCGGAATCCGGCTTCTTGGTTTTTTTAACGGCGGAATCCGGCTTCTTAGTTTTTTTAACGGATGTTTTTTTCTGCACCCCGCACCTTCTTTCTATTTGCTATACCCCAAACCTCCCAGCTTTCCAACAAAGAATAACCGGGAGGCGAAAAGAAACTTCATTCTTAAATCTTAAGGCTTTTTAACCCCTCAACAGTAGCTTTAATAACATTAACCGGATTATTAGACCTGAGGCACTTAGTCAATATATCCCTGATACCCGCGGCTTCGCATATCGCCCGCACAGGCCCGGCCGCGATTACTCCGGTCCCTTCCGAAGCCGGTTTAAGCATTACTTTGGCGGCACCAAATTCACCGATAACTTCATGGGGGATCGTAGAACCTTCAAGGTTAACCTTAAAAAGGTTTTTCTTGGCTTTAGTCAGGGACTTACGGATAGCGTCGGCTACTTCATTGGCTTTATCAAGCGCAAAACCAACCCTGCCTTTGGTGTCCCCTACCACTACAAGGGCGCTAAAATGCAATTTCTTTCCGCCCTTGGTAACCTTGGTTACCCGATTAATGGTAATTACTTTCTCGATTAACTCCGGCTGCTGCTCAATATTTAACTCACGCATAAGTTAAAACTCCAATCCGCCTTTTCGTAAATGTTCGGCAAATGCCTTTATCCTTCCATGATACAGGTATCCTGCCCTGTCAAATATGATTTTATTGATCTTTTTTTCCTTAGCCATTCTTGAAAAGGCTTCCCCGAAGGCGCAGGCCGCATTTACATTGCCGCAAGAGCCGGTTTTCTTCTTAAATTCCTTGCTCGCCGTAGAAAAAGAAAATAATACTTTATTTTCCGTATCGTCGATAACCTGGGCCGAAAGATTATTCAGCGAACGCTTGACAACCAAACGCGGCTTGGCTTGGGTCCCTTGCATTTTCATCCTGATCCTACGGTGCCTTTTTAACCTGGAAAGCTCTTTTTTATTCATTTTATAATTACCCTCTGGATAGTATTTTCGGATCCTGCGTAAACATTTCCTATTTTCCTCCGCCAGTTGCCTGGGCTTTGCCTATTTTCTTCTTTATGTGTTCTCCGGCAAAACGAACGCCTTTGCCCTTGTAGGGCTCGGGAGGATATATGGAGCGTATTTCGGTCGATACTTTACCAACCAATGCCTTGTCAATACCCCTTACTACTATTTGAGTCGGCTTAGGGGTCTCGATTTTTATGCCTTCCGGGATCGAAAAGTTGACCGGGTGGGAAAAACCTAAGCTCATATTCAAATTATTGCCCTGCACAGCCGCCTTAAACCCTACTCCGATTATTTCAAGTTCTTTTACATAACCTTCGGTGACCCCCTTAATCATATTTACGATCAAAGAGCGGTATAATCCATGCAAAGACTTGTCTATCTTCGTATCTGCCGCGCGCTTAACAAAAATCTGCCCGTCCTTGATTTCAAGGTTAATCCGGGGAGAGAAAGACAGTTTCAGCTTCCCTTTTGAGCCCTCAACCGAAACAACATTATCCTTAACTTCAACCTTGACATCGTTCGGCACGGCTACAGGTTTCTTTCCTATTCTAGACATTAATATACCCTCATTAATTTTGCTTGCGTATTAATCCGGAACTTACAGTTAACTCCTGGCTATTTCAAATCAGGCGCCGGCTAAACTTAAAGCCTGGCCTACCAAACATAACCAATAACCTCTCCTCCCAGGCTATTCTGGCGGGCGTCCTTATCGGTCATAATTCCTTGAGAAGTCGAAATAATCGCCAGCCCTTTGCCTCTTAGGACTACCGGCACATTTTTGTGTTTTACGTACAAACGCAAACCCGGACGGGAGATGCGTTTAATGTTCCTGATCGCGCTTTTCCCGGCGGCATATTTCAAATATATGCGGACCTGCCCCTGCTTCTTGTCCTCGATTAATTTAAAATTATCTACGTAACCTTCCCTTTTTAGGATATCCAGGATGGATTTTATAGTTTTAGAGGCCGGAACATCCGCGCTATCCTTTTTGGCCATTATCGCGTTGCGTATTATCGTAAATACATCGGCTACCAAATCTGTTCTCGACATTTTACCCTCGATTTTCTTACCAGCTTGCTTTTTTTACTCCCGGTATTAAACCCTGCCAGGCTAATTCCCTGAAACATATACGGCACAATTGAAACCTGCGCAAGTAACCGCCGCTTCTGCCGCAGATAGCGCAACGGTTATGTTTGCGCGTAGAGAATTTTGCCTGCCTCTTCCATCTAGCTATTTGTGAATTCTTGGCCATTTTATTTTATTCCTTATTTTTCCCGCCCGCCTATTTTAACGAAAGCGGGGATTTCGCCTTAGCTTTTATTCATCCTGGCGACAAAAAGGTACCCCGAATAATTTCAATATAAGACGGGCGTCTTCCTTGCTTCGGACCCTCTTGATTACGATAGTTATATCCATACCCTGGGTCCGGCTCAATTTATCATATTCCATTTCCGGGAAAATGCCCTGCTCGCTTAAGCCTAAGGTATAATTTCCCGCTTTGTCAAACGCATCCAAAGAAACTCCCCGGAAATCCCGGATACGCGGGAGGGCAATATTCACCAAACGATCCAAAAACTCATACATCATGGCTCGGCGTAAAGTGACCTTACAGCCTACAGGAGAACCTTCTTTAACCTTGAAATTAGAAATGGCTTTCTTGGCCCTGCGCATAATCGGTTTCTGCCCGGTAATCAAAGCCAGCTCCTCCATTGCCTTCTCTAAAATCTTTACGTCTTGCAAAGCCTCGCCTACGCCCATGTTCACCACTATTTTTTCAAGGCGCGGAACAGCCATTTTATTCTTAATCTTTAATTCCTGCATCAACTGCGGGACTATTTCTTTTCTGTACTTCTCTAATAACCTTGGAGTATTTTTTTCCATTTTTTCCCTATATACTATATGCTAGCTAGCTTATATTGCCTCTTTACAGGCCTTACAGGCTCTCGATTTTGTCCCGTCTTTAAGCAGCACAAAACCTACCCTGGCTGGCCGGTCGCAATGTTTACAAACCAACATAATATTACTTAGGGCAATCGGCATCTCGATTGAAACAATGCCGCCCTTCTGGCCCTGCTGCGTTTGACGTTTATGTTTCTTGGCTAAATTCACCCCTTCCACAAGGGCGCGCCCATTTTCAGGGAACAAGCGGATAACTTTCCCCTTTTTGCCTTTATCTTTTCCTTTTACCACCTGAATAATATCGCCCTTCTTTACTTTTTGCATATTTTTCCGCCTATTGATTGTTACCCGGTTAAGCCGCTTGACAACCGGCTAGATTACCTCCGGCGCTAAAGATATAATCTTGGAGAATGTTTTCCCCCTTAACTCGCGGGCAACCGGCCCGAACACGCGTGTGCCGCGGGGATTAAATTGGTTATCGATAAAAACAACGGCATTACGGTCAAACCTTAAGACTGAACCATCGGAACGCCTGATTGCCTGGCGGGTCCTGACGATAACCGCCTTGGCTTTTTCGCCTTTTTTAATAGTGGCATCCGGAGATGATTCTTTGATATTCACGTTAACGACATCTCCGATCTCGGCGTTAGGGCAGTTCTTTTTCCCTAAAACCCCGATTAAAGACGCCCGCTTTGCTCCGGTATTGTCCGCTACATCCAATATAGTCCGCAACTGAATCATCTTAAATCTCCCCGCCTTCCGATACCACAGGCTCTTTAATTCCCAATTGGGCCGAATCGTTTACTTTCTTAATAACTTTAACTACCCGGAAACGCTTATCCTTGGAGACAGGCCGGGTCTCTTCGATCATCACGGTATCCCCGGATTTAGCCATCCCGTTTTCATCATGGGCCTTGAATTTATTAAAGGTTTTCGCAATACGCGAATATTTAGGGTGTTTTTTCATCTGCGTAACGCGCACGACCACCGTCTTTTGCATTTTGTCGCTTACTACCACGCCAATAAACTCTTTTCTCTTTCCCATTTTTTATTCTTTCTTTGAGCTTAGGATAGTCTCCAGCGCCGCAATTCCCCTTTTTACCAAAGAAAATAAATGCGGTTTCTCCACTCTCCCGGAGTAACGCTGGGCATTCAATTTGAAAAGCTCCTCTTTCAAAGACTTTTCCTTATCCAGTAATTCCCCTTTTGATAAATTAATTAAATCTTTTGCTTTTAATTTTTTTTCCATATTATTTATGTAGGCGCGATACAAACTTTGTCCGCAGCGGTAACTTATAGGCTACGAGCCTAAAGCACTGACGGGCGTAGCCTTCGGGAACTCCGCCTAACTCAAACATTATCTTTCCTCTTTTGACCACCGCTACCCAATGATCAAGGTCGCCCTTGCCTTTGCCCATGCGGACTTCTGCCGGCTTCTTGGTTATGGATTTATCCGGAAACACCCTGATCCAAAGCTTGCCCCCCTTATGCAGCTGCCTGGCGATGATAACGCGGGCCGCTTCAATTTGAGTATTCTTCAACCAACCGTTATCCAGGCTCTTTATCCCAAATTCCCCAAAGGCCAGATCCGCGCCGCTGGTGGCTATGCCTCTACGTTGCCCTTTTTGTAATTTACGGTATTTTACTCTTTTGGGCATTAAAGGCATTTTAGTTAATCTCCTTAGCGGACTTTTCTTCGGCTTTAACTTCAGGCGTGTCCTTGATTACTTTCTTCTCCAAAACGTCCCCTTTATATATCCAAACCTTGACGCCTATGAGGCCATAGGTAGTAAGGCTCTCGGCAAAACCATAATCTATATCCGCGCGCAAAGTCTGCAGCGGGACTTTCCCGATCTTATAAGTTTCGGTCCTGGACATTTCTGCCCCGTTAAGCCTGCCCGCGCAACAAATACGTATCCCTTTTACTCCGGAATTAATTGACTGTTCCATAGCGCGCTTTACGGCCCTGCGAAACGCAACGCGCTTTTCCATCTGAAAAGCGACATTTTCAGCGACTAGTTGCGCATCCCAGGCGGGTTGCTTAACCTCTTCGATATCAATAGCTATTTCCTGCTTCGCTAAACTGTTCAAATCCTCCCTTAAGCGTTCGATATCGGCGCCGTGGCGGCCGATAATAAGCCCGGGGCGGGCGCTAAATATCCTGATCCTGATCTTATTGGCCAATCTGTCAATTACGATTTTAGATACCGCGGCCTGCTTAAATCTTTTCTTGATGAATTTACGGATATTATAATCCTGGTATATAAACTTAGGGAATTCTTTATGCCCGGCAAACCAACGGGAATGCCACCCCTTTATAAAACCAATTCTTAAAAGTAACGGACTGACTTTTTGCCCCATATTTTACTTAGTATTTTAGTATATAGGCTGCCTGCTCAAGCAAGCAGTATGCAAGTATTTGGGGCTACCCCCGCATACTCCAAACTACATACTACATACCCTCTCCTTTCAAGTCTAATTCTATCTTAATATGCGAGGTTCTCTTTAATATCGGTTGCGCTCGGCCAAAAGCTGCGGCCTTAAACCTTTTCCAGCTCGGCCCCGCGTTACAGACTGCTTTTGAAACATAAAGTTGTTCGATATTAAAACCTTTGACTTTGGCATTGGCAACAGCCGATTTCAATATCTTAATCATATACTCTTTGGGGCGCTTATTGATATTCAGAAGCGTTGCTTGCGCGCTAGACGCGTCTTTCCCGCGGATAAGGTCCATTACCTGCCTTACCTTTGGCGGTGAAACCCTTAAGAATTTTCCTTCTGCTTTTGCTATCATTTTTTTATCCTGATATAACCAGCCCTTTTTAAGTCTTCTCCAGCGCTTTCTTCGCCTTAACTCCGCCGTGTTTCCTGAACATGCGGGTAGGGGCAAATTCGCCTAACTTATGCCCCACCATATTCTCGGTTACAAAAACAGGGGCATGTTTTCTACCGTCGTGGACGGCAAAAGTCAAACCTACGAAATCCGGAATAATAGTGGAACTCCTCGACCAAGTTTTAATGGCCTGTCGAGTGCCGCTCTTACGCAGCTGGTCAACTTTCCTTAATAATCTTTCCTCAACAAAAGGTCCCTTTTTTAATGAACGTGGCATTACTCCTCGCTTTCGCCGGCCGTCAATCCAAATATCAAAGCGCAAATCTCCAAATCTATAGTTTTGATATTTGCCATCCGGTCTTTGGATCTATCTTGAATCTTAAATTTTGCCATTTACGGTTATTTTCGCCTCTTAACTATGAATTTATTGGAATACCGGTTGTGCTTCCTGGTCTTATATCCTTTAGTAGGCTTACCCCACGGAGTGACGGGATGCGGGTTACCCTGCCCCGATTTTCCTTCTCCGCCGCCATGCGGATGATCAACCGGATTCATGGCTAAGCCTCTTGACTGCGGTTTAACGCCAAGCCACCTGTTCCTGCCTGCTTTCCCTAAATAAAGCGCTTCGTGTTCGACATTACCTACCTGGCCGACTGTAGCGCGGCAATCAAGGCTGATTAATCTCACTTCCCCGGAAGGAAGCTTGATGTGGGCAAAATCGCCCTCCTTGGCCATAATCTGGGCGCTTGAACCGGCGGAACGGACAATCTGGCCGCCCTTGCCCCTACTTAATTCCAGATTATGGATAAGCGTCCCCGAAGGGATATTTCTTAAAATCAAACAGTTTCCCGGATGGATTTCCACATCTTTTTGATTGGTCGAAATAATGGTCTGCCCGACAGATAAACCCACGGCAGCCAATATATACCTTTTCTCATTATTGGGGTACTCAACCAGGGCAATCCGGCAAGAACGGTTTGGATCGTATTCGATAGCGATAATTTTTCCCGCAACGTCGATAATGTCCCTCTTGAAATCAATAATCCTCAACATCCTCTTATGGCCGCCCCCGCGGTGCCGGGAAGTGATCCTTCCATGGCAGTTCCTGCCGCCGGACTTCTTTAGGGGCAGTAAGAGGGACTTTTCCGGGGTATCCTTGGTAATTTCCGCGAAATCCGGCCCTGTCATATGCCTGCGGGATGGCGTCGTCGGTTTAAAATATTTGATTCCCATAATATTAAGCTACCTCAATTTTCTGCCCCGCTTTTAAGGTCACAACCGCCTTCTTCAGCTCAGTGGTCTTACCTAACTGATGGCGCACCCTTTTCAGCTTCCCTGCAGAAATAAATGTATTTACGCCTTTTACCTTCACTTTATAAAGCTGCTCTACGGCATGCTTGATCTGGATCTTGTTGGCCTTTATCCCTACGATAAAAAGATATTTGGAGTCCGGCTCATACACCGTTGATTTTTCCGTGCGAATCAAAGACTTAATTATATCTTGCGAATAGTTCATTTTTTTAGCCTGTTAGTAAGCTGAGCCAAGCCATCTTTAGTAATAACTAATTTCTTATGGGCTAAGACTTCGTAAACATTAGTATCTGAAGCTAAATTAAACCTCAAGAAATCAATATTCCTTAAAGCGAGCTTAACGTTACCGGCAGCCTTATCCAATAATAAGAGCACCCGCGATGATTTTCTATCTTTCAAGCAGTTTAATTTAAGGTTGAAGAACAACTTCGCCGCCTCTTTGGTCTTGGAGTTTTCTAACTTAAGCTCATCCAGGACTATCAAGTTTAACTCTTTTACCTTGGCATTAAGGCTGGATTTCAAAGCCAGGTTCTTGATCTTATCCGGCAAGGTGTAAGAAAAATCCCTGGGATGCGGGCCGAATACTACGCCGCCATGGCGCCATAGCGGAGAACGGGTTGAGCCTACGCGAGCCCGGCCAGTCCCTTTTTGCTTCCAAGGCTTCCTGCCGCCGCCGGATACCTCTCCCCTGGTCTTTGTCGCAGCTAACCCTTTACGCTGATTAGCCCGGTAAGCGGTAACCGCCTGATAAATAGCTTCGGAATTTATTATACCGTCAAATACGGAAGTATTCAGCTTTACGCTGTCCACTTCTTTGCCCTGCGCATTATATATAGGTAAGGTTATAGGTTCCATTTTTATTTTTTAGCCCCTTTAGCCTTAACCGGTTCTTTTTTAGGGGCGGCTTTCTTCTTTAAAGCCGTTTTAACGATAATATAGCCATTTTTAAACCCCGGTACCGCCCCCTTAATCAAGAGTATATTGTTCTCCGCGTCAATCTTTATGATCTTTAGGTTCTGGGTAGTTGCCTGTTGGGCCCCCATATGCCCGGCCATATGATGGCCTCTCCAGACTCTTCCGGGAGTCGTTGTCGAGCCGATGGAGCCAACTCGCCGGTGCGACGTTGAGCCATGGGTCATCGGCCCGCCATGCCAATGCCAGCGCTTCATGCCCCCTTGAAAGCCCTTACCGATGGAAGTGCCCGTAACATCCACAAAATCACCTTCGGCAAATATATCCACCTTAAGGTCTTCGCCTACTTTATATTCCCTGACAGCGTCCTTTGGCAATTCTCTGATGATCTTACGGCCGGCAATGTTCAATTTCTTGAAATAACCTGCCTGCGGCTTCTTCAGGCCATTTTCCTTCGCCAGGTCAAAACCGACCTGAATGCTCTTTGCATTAACAGCCAGCACCGGGCATGGCCCGGCCTCAATAGCGGTAACATTCACTAAAGATCCGTCTTCAGCAAAAATCTGCGTCATGCCAATTTTTTTGCCTAATATCGCGTTCATTTTATCTCAACATCCACCCCTGCGGGCAGGTTTAACTTCCTTAATGAGTCAATCGTCTTAGCTGTTGGTTCGAATATATCGATAAGCCTTTTATGCGTAGACAAATCGAACTGCTCGCGGGACTTTTTGTCAATAACCGGAGAACGCAAAACCGTATAGATCTCGCGTTTGGTCGGAAGCGGAACCGGGCCGGCGATTTTTGCGCCGGTCCGTTTCACTGTTTCAACAATCTCCAGGACCGCCTGGTCCAAGAGGCGATGGTCATAAGCTTTGAGTTTTATGCGTATCTTTTGTGCGACTGACATATTCTTAAGCGATAATCTCCGTAACGACTCCTGCGCCTACGGTGTGGCCGCCTTCGCGGATAGCGAAACGCGATTCCTTTTCCATGGCGATAGGAGTAATCAAATCTACCTCTAGGTTAACGTTGTCACCGGGCATAACCATTTCCACGCCGGTAGGAAGGGTAACATTCCCCGTAACATCGGTTGTGCGGAAATAGAACTGCGGCCTGTAACCTTTAAAGAACGGCGTATGCCTTCCGCCTTCTTCTTTAGTCAAGATATACACTTGGGCCTTAAATTTGGTGTGAGGGGTGATTGACTTAGGCGCAGCAATAACCATACCGCGTTCAATGTCGCTCTTTTCTACGCCCCTTAATAACAGCCCGACGTTATCTCCGGCTTGCCCTTCATCAAGAAGCTTACGGAACATTTCTATTCCGGTAACTACCGATTTCTTTACCTCCGGCCTCAAGCCTATTATTTCAACTTCTTCGCTAAGCTTAACCTTGCCGCGTTCGATTCTTCCGGTGGCAACCGTTCCTCTACCTTCAATACTGAATACGTCTTCAACCGCCATCAAAAACGGTTTATCCAGGTCTCTTACGGGTAAAGGGATAAAATCATCGCAAGCCTTGACCAAATCTAAAATCGGCTTGCAATCAGCGCTGGCAGGGTCATTTGAGGCAGCCATAGCTTTTGAAGCGCTGCCGCGGATAATGGGAGTCTTGTCACCGGGGTATCCGTATTTGGTAAGCAATTCCCTGACTTCCATTTCCACTAAATCCAAGAGTTCATTGTCCGTAACTAAATCTACTTTGTTTAAAAACACTACCATGGAAGGCACGTTAACCTGCCTTGCCAAAAGAATATGCTCCCTTGTCTGAGGCATAGGGCCGTCAGAGGCTGAAACTACCAGGATTGCGCCGTCCATCTGGGCTGCTCCGGTAATCATATTTTTGATGTAGTCGGCATGGCCGGGGCAGTCGATATGCGCGTAATGACGGGCATCCGACTCATACTCAACGTGAGCTACCGAAATCGTAACAACCTTTGTCTCATCTCTTACCGTGCCGCCCTTGGCGATGTCGGCATATTCCCTTGCTGTTGCCTTACCCAACTTTGCCAAGACGTTAGTGATTGCGGCGGTCAATGTTGTTTTACCGTGATCAATATGCCCGATGGTCCCGATATTTACGTGTGGCTTGCTCCTTACAAATTTCTCTTTAGCCATATCTCCTCCTTCGATTCGCTTGGCTTGCTTATTGAGTGTTTCGAAACGAAACGCTCAAGCGTAAACCAAAGCGCCATTGTTTTTAACGCAAGCTTCTTCTCGTTGAACCGCCGCTAGCTGCAAAACCAGTAACAATCTTTTCCGCTATATGAGCAGGCACTTCGCTGTAAAACGAAGGCTCCATTGTATAGGATGCGCGGCCTTGTGTCAAGGATCTTATTATGGTAGCGTAATTAAAAACTTCGGCCAACGGAATGTTTGCCCTGATGGTGCGCAAGTTAAGCCGCTGGGCTAACGAAATTATTTTTGCCCGACGGGAACTTAGGTCCCCAATAACCTGCCCCATGAATTCTTCCGGGACGATTACCTCCATGTCCATAATCGGCTCCAACAAAACCGGGCGCCCATTTTTTAATCCGTCATTAAACGCCAGGGAGCCCGCCATCTGAAACGCCAATTCCGAAGAATCAACCTCATGGAAAGACCCGTCAACCAAAACTACGTGCACGTCGGTAACCGGATATCCCGCCAAAACCCCTGACTTGGCTGCGCCAAATACTCCTTGCTTGACCGCAGGTATATATTCCCGCGGGATAGCTCCGCTTTTAATTTTATCTTCAAAGGTAACGCCGGTCCCGGGGGTTTCCTGGGGAGACATTTCAATGACACAGTGGCCGTATTGGCCGCGGCCGCCGGATTGAGATATGAATTTCCCGACAGACCTGACTTTCTTAGTTAAAGTCTCCCGGTAGGCAACCTGAGGCTGGCCTACCTGGGCCGCCACATTAAACTCGCGTAAAATCCTATCGATTATAATTTCCAAATGCAATTGCCCCATGCCGGCAATAAGGGTCTGTCCGGTTTCTTGATTATAGGTGACGCGGAAAGACGGGTCTTCATCTTCAAGTTTATGCAAAGCCAAACCCAATTTTTCCTGGGCGTCTTTCGACGTAGGCTCAATTGCCTGCTGGATAACCGGTTCAGGAAAACGCATTGCTTCGATAAGTATCTGGTTATTCTCGGTGCAAAGCGTGTCCCCGGTCTTGGTGTCCTTTAACCCCACCGCGGCGGCAATCTCCCCGCAAGTAACAGTATCCACAACTTCCTGGCGGTTAGCGTGCATCTTGACAATCTTAGTAACCCTCTCGCGCTCCCTTTTGGAAGCGTTATATATATAGGAACCGGAAGCCAAAACCCCGGAATAGACCCGGATGTAATTAATCTTACCGACATAAGGATCGGTAGCTACTTTGAAACATAGCGCGCAAAAAGGGGATTTTTCCGAAGCCTTTATCTCTTCAAATTCTCCCGTCTCGGGGTTTGTGCCTTTAATCGGGGGTAAATCAACCGGCGAAGGCAAGTAGTCTTTAACCGCATCCAATACCAGCTGCACGCCCTTATTCTTAAAGGAAGAACCGCAGAAAACCGGGACAAATTTATTGGCAATGACGCTTTTCCTGATCGCCGCCTTTAACCCGGCGACAGGGATTTCTTTGCCGTGTAAATAATCTTCCATAATCGAATCGTCTACCTCGGCGATCCTCTCCAGCATGATTGTCCGGTATTTTTCTGCTTCCGGCATTACTTCCGCGGGGATCTGGCGGGTCTCAATATCTTTGCCCAAATCATCTTTGTAGTAAATTAGTTTTTTCTCGACCAAATCAATAATGCCTTTAAAATCCGCGTCCTTGCCATAAGGCAGCTGAACGGCAGCGGCGTTAGCCCCTAACCTCTTATGCATCTGGTCTATGGTCTCAATGAAATTAGACCCGACCCTGTCCATCTTATTTACAAAGGCAATCCTCGGGACGCCATAGCGGTCTGCCTGGCGCCAAACCGTTTCGGATTGCGGCTCAACTCCGCCTACGCCGCAGAAAACTACTACTGCGCCATCCAAAACTTTTAGAGACCTCTCTACTTCAATCGTAAAATCAACATGCCCGGGAGTATCGATCAAGTTAATATGTATGTCTTTCCAAATGCAGGTGGTCGCAGCCGAAGTAATGGTAATGCCTCTTTCCTGCTCCTGCACCATCCAATCCATGGTCGCTGTGCCATCATGGACCTCGCCAAGCTTATAATTTCTACCGGTATAGAAAAGCACACGCTCACTGGTAGTGGTCTTGCCGGCGTCAATGTGCGCGATGATCCCGATGTTCCTTATTTTATCTAAAGGTATCTTTTCCATATTTTTCCTGCGTAATTACCTGCTCAAGCAAAAAGGCTTACATAACCCCAAGCCCTAGCTTAACCGCTTGCTTACCACCTAAAGTGGGCGAACGCTTTATTCGACTCAGCCATCTTGTGCGTATCGTCCCTCTTTTTTATAACCGAGCCTTCTCCCTTATAAACCGCGATAATCTCCTCCGCCAGTTTCTGGTCCATGGGCTTGCCTTTTTTATTCTGGGCGAAATCCCTTATCCAGCGAAGGGCGATTGAAGTGCCTCTTTCCTGGCGCACTTCGATTGGGACCTGATAAGTAGCGCCCCCGACTCTCCGCGGCTTTACCTCTAAGCGGGGCCGGGCATTATCCAATGCCTTGTAAAAGACTTTCAGGATATCCTGTTCATTAAGGTTCTTTTTGACGATCTCAAAAGCGCCATAAACTATCTTTTCGGCAGTTGCTTTTTTCCCTTTGAGCATAACCATGTTTACGAATTTCGCCACGATCTTACTGTTAAGTTTCGGGTCTGCCAACACTACTTTTTCCTGGGCTTTTCTTCTTCTCATTTTTCTATCCTTTATTTACCATGAGCTATGGCGCTAAAAACTAACTTACTTCGGCTTTTTTGCCCCGTATTTTGAACGCCCTCTCCTTCTCTGATTAACCCCGGCGGAATCCAATGTGCCTCTCACAATATGATACCTTACTCCGGGCAGATCCTTAACGCGGCCCCCCCTGACTAAAACTATTGAATGCTCCTGCAGGTTATGCCCTTCCCCGGGAATATAAGCAGTTACTTCGATGCCGGTGGTAAGCCTGACCCTGGCTACTTTACGCAAGGCAGAATTAGGTTTCTTGGGAGTCATGGTACGCACCTGCAAACAAACCCCGCGGCGTTGAGGGCAGCCCTTTAAAGCGGGCGACTTACTCTTTTTATTTTTCGATACTCTGCTAAGCCTGATTAACTGCGAAATTGTTGGCATATGCTTACTCTTTCTCCTCTTTGGGCGTCTTTACAACTTCTATATCGCGATGGTCGCGAAAACCTGTTCCGGCCGGGATAAGATGCCCCACGATGACATTTTCTTTTAAACCGAATAACTCGTCATGCTTGCCGCTTGTAGCGGCTTCCGTAAGCACGCGGGTTGTTTCTTGAAAGCTAGCCGCCGAAATAAAACTCTCGGTAGTTAAAGATGCCTTGGTAATACCCAATAAAAGCGGGGTAGCCACCGCGGGTTTCCCGCCCTTTTTAATTACCTTGGAATTCTCTTTCTGGAATACCCATTTGTCTACCTGTTGTGTCGCCAGGAATTCGGTATCGCCAGAATCTTCCACGCGCACCTTCTTGAGCATCTGGCGGATAATCAATTCAATATGCTTGTCATTTATGCGCACTCCCTGAAGGCGGTAAACTTCCTGCACTTCATTAACCAAATATTCCTGCAGGACTTTATCCCCGCAAACGCGCAAAATATCCTGCAAGACCACCGGGCCGTCGGTTAACTGCTGCCCGGCCTCCACCCTGTCCCCTTTATAAACATTAGGATGTTTTCCGTGCGGGATGACATATTCTCTCTGCATCCCGGTCGTTGACTTAACGATAATGACGCGCTGCCCTTTTTTAGTTTCGCCGAACTCGACAAAACCGTCAATTTCGCTGATAATAGCCGGGTCCTTAGGCCGCCTGGCCTCGAACAATTCGGCCACCCGCGGAAGCCCGCCGGTGATATCCCTGGTCTTGACTACCATGCGGGGTATCTTTGCCAAAAGATCTCCGCCGTCAATACGCTGCCCGTCCTTAACCATGATATGCGCCCCGATAGGAATAGGATAAATCCCGGAGATCTCTTTGGCCTCATCCAAAATAACAATCTGGGGATGATATTCCTGCTTGTGCTCAACCACAACACGTTCGGTAAGTTTAGTTACGGGGTTAAGCTCTTCTTTGACCGAAACATCTTCTTTCAAATCTTCGTATTTTACGGTCCCGGAAACTTCGGTTAAAACCGGCAAGGTATAAGGGTCCCAATGGATAAAAGCCACATCCTTGGCCACTTCTCCTGCGTCGGCGATATTGATAAATGCGCCCTGGGGGACAGAAAAACGCTCTAATTCCCTGCCCTGCTTATCATTAATGCTCAAGAAACCGTTCCTGTTCAAAACAATGAATTCTTTATTCTTGGAAACTACCCTTAAATTATGGTATTTTAATACGCCCTTATTTTTGGACTTGATAAACGACTGTTCTACCTTCCTGGACGCGGTCCCGCCTATGTGGAAAGTCCTCATGGTAAGCTGCGTGCCGGGTTCACCGATGCTCTGGGCGGCTACCACTCCTACCGCCTCACCCAGCTCAGCCATCCTTCCGGTAGCCAAGTTTCTTCCGTAGCACTTAGTGCAAACTCCCCTTCCGGATTCACAAGTCAAAACACTGCGGATACGGATCTTTTCAATCCCTAATCTTTCGATCATATCGGCTTTTTCTTCCGGAATATCTTCTCCGGCCGCTACAATTACCTCATCCGTAATGATATCGACGATATTATCTAAGGCAACCCGGCCCACTATACGGTCCTTGAGCGAAACAACCTCTTCATCTCCTTCGATAATCGCAGAAACCGTAATACCGTTAAGCGTCCCGCAGTCATTTTCGGCGACGATTACTTCCTGGGCCACATCAACCAGCCGGCGCGTCAGGTAACCTGCATCCGCTGTCTTAAGCGCGGTATCCGCCAAACCCTTGCGGGCGCCGTGGGTAGAGATAAAATACTCCAAAACATTCAAGCCTTCCCTAAAATTGGCCGTAATAGGGCTCTCAATGATTTCACCTGAGGGCTTAGCCATAAGCCCGCGCATGCCGGCCAACTGCCGGATCTGCAAACGCGAACCCCTTGCCCCCGAATCCGCCATCATAAATATTGGGTTAAAGGCATCCATGCCTTTAAACAATAAATCTGAAACTTCATCAGTAGTGTGGGTCCAGATATCGATAATCTTGGATTTACGTTCGCTGTCGGTAATTACGCCGCGGCGATACTGCTCTTCCACCTTGGCAACCTTCTCCCTGGAATCTTTCAAAACTCCCTGTTTCTCCTGGGGGACCTGGAGATCATCTATCCCGATAGAGATACCGCCAAGCGTTCCATTCTCAAAACCCAGCTTTTTAATATCATCAAGAAGGTTGATTAACGCGGCGTGGCCGAACCTCTTATAACAATCAACCACGATATCTCCAACCTTGCTTTTATTTAATTCCTCGTTTACAAAACCAAACCCCTTAGGAAGGATTTGGTTAAACAAAGCCCTGCCGGCGGTCGTTTCAATAATCCGCCTTCCGTCCATAAATTTCTTTTCATCAAAATCGAAGGCGTTATCGACCCTTAATTTGATCTTGGCGTGTAAGTCAACAACTTTGTCTTCATTAGCGATAATAACTTCATCGCTATTGGCAAAGCTCATACCCTCGCCTTTTGCGCCGGGCTTTTCTTTAGTCAAATAATAAACTCCCAAGATTATATCCTGGGTAGGAGTTATGATCGGCCGGCCGTCAGCGGGAGAAAATACGTTATTGATGGCCAACATCAGGATCTTGGCCTCTAATTGCGATTCCAAAGAAAGCGGGACATGAACAGCCATCTGGTCGCCGTCAAAATCGGCGTTAAAAGCAGTGCAAACCAATGGGTGAATTTTTATGGATTTGCCTTCGATTAGAAGAGGCTGGAACGCCTGGATACCCAAACGGTGCAGGGTAGGAGCGCGATTCAATAATACCGGATGGTCTTTAATAACTTCATCTAATATGTCCCAAACTTCGATTTTCCCGCGTTCGACCATGCGCCGGGCGCCTTTAATGGTATGGACAAAACCCTTTTCCCTCAGCTTCTTGATTATAAAAGGCTCAAATAATTCCAGGGCCATCTGCTTAGGCAAACCGCACTCATGGAGCCTTAATTCGGGCCCGACAACGATAACTGAACGTCCGGAATAATCTACGCGCTTACCCAAAAGATTCTGCCTGAAACGCCCCTGCTTGCCTTTGAGCATATCGGAAAGGCTCTTTAACGGACGGTTATTGGCCCCCATCACAGCCTTGCCATGCCTTCCGTTATCTAAAAGCGCGTCCACCGCCTCCTGAAGCATGCGTTTTTCGTTACGTATGATAATTTCAGGAGCATTTAACTCCATCAACTTCTTTAACCGGTTGTTCCTGTTGATGACCCTCCGGTATAAGTCGTTAAGGTCGGAGGTTGCGAACCTGCCGCCATCTAGCGGGACCAACGGCCTTAAATCCGGAGGAATAACGGGGAGAATCTCTAAAATCATCCAATCCGGGCTATTCCCGGATTTCTTAAAGTCCTCGACAATCCTTAAACTCTTTAACCCTTTACGGTTGTTTAAGGCGTCTTTTGATTTATCCAGGTCGCGGCGTAATTTACGGCATTGAGCGTCCAAATCAAGTTCTTTCAAAAGGTCTTTAACCGCCTCGGCCCCGATTTTTGCCTTGAAATTAGCGCCGTATTTAGCTAAAGCTTCCCGGTACTTCTCTTCGCTTAAAAGTTCTTTCTT
Organism: Candidatus Omnitrophota bacterium; assembly: GCA_043800555.1. Taxonomy (GTDB): domain Bacteria; phylum Omnitrophota; class Gorgyraeia; order Gygaellales; family Profunditerraquicolaceae; genus UBA6233. The sequence goes on from JAZDMX010000026.1 coordinate 54,222, forward strand.
TTTTAAAGGAGTAGTGCCCGGGTCAATAACCACATACTCCTCATAATAAATTATTTTCTCCAGGTCCCTTAAGCCTATGTCCAATAACGCGGACATACGGGAGGGGACTGCCTTAAAAAACCAAATATGGGTAACCGGGGCAGCTAATTCAATATGCCCCATACGCTCCCGCCGGACGCTGGAGCGCTCAACCGTAACCTGGCAACGGTCGCAGGTTATGCCTTTAAACTTAATGCCTTTATATTTACCGCAGTTACATTCCCAGTCGCGCACCGGGCCAAAAATCTTTTCGCAGAACAAACCGTCTTTTTCCGGCTTCAGCGTGCGGTAATTAATAGTCTCGGCTTTCTTGACCTCGCCCTTGGACCATGATTTTATTATCTGAGGAGAAGCTATTTTAATCGAAATATTATCAAAAGAAACTATCTCTTCCATTATTTCGCCTTTTCTGTCCGGATGTCCAGACCTAAACCCTGAAGCTCCTTAATCAAAACATTAAATGACTCCGGCGTGCCATGAGTCAAACGTTGTTCTCCCTTAACAATGGCCTCGTAAATCCTGGTCCTGCCTGAAACATCGTCGCTTTTTACGGTAAGCATTTCTTGCAAGGTGAAAGCCGCGCCATAGGCCTCCAAGGCCCAAACTTCCATTTCTCCCAGCCTCTGGCCTCCAAATTGGGCTTTACCTCCCAATGGCTGTTGGGTAACCAAGGAATAGGGGCCGATTGAACGCGCGTGGATTTTTTCATCAACCAAATGTATAAGTTTCATCACATACATATAGCCTATTGTAACCCTATGGTCAAAAGGTTCCCCGCTGTAACCATCATATAGTTGGATCTTCCCGTCTTCGGGAAGGCCGGCCTTTTTAAGCATATCTTTAATTTCTTTTTCGGTAGCGCCGTCAAAAACCGGGGTGCCAACATAAAGGCCCAGGCTCTTAGCCGCCCAACCTAAGTGGCATTCCAGGATCTGTCCGACGTTCATACGGCTAGGCACGCCTAAGGGATTTAAAACCACTTCCACGGGAGTGCCATCAGGTAAATACGGCATGTCTTCTTCCGGCATGATCCTGGCAACCACGCCCTTATTCCCGTGACGGCCGGCTAACTTATCCCCTTCGGCAAGCCTGCGTTTTGTAGCTATATAAACCACGACCCTCTTGAGGACTCCGGCGGGAAGCTCATCGCCGCGCCTTACCTTTTCAATCTCCTGTTCCTGCTCAGAAAGCAACTCCTGAATCTGTTCATCAAAAGAAGCGGCCAAAATCTTTGCCTCTTCATTATCGTTAAAATCGCATTTCTCCACTTTCTTTTTGTCTATGCCTAAAAGCTGGGCTAAACGGGCGGCCCTTTCGGTTTCCACAAACTCAATTTCCTGCTTGTAATAAGCTTTTAATTCCCGGATCTTGGCCAATTCTTTGGATTTTTCTTCTTTGGATTTCCTGCCGCGGTCCTTCCGGGAGAAAACATGCACGTCGATAACTACGCCCTGCACGCCCGGAGGGACGATTAAAGAAGTATCGCGCACATCTCCGGCTTTTTCGCCGAATATCGCCCTTAAAAGCCTTTCTTCCGGAGAAGGTTCGGAATCGGTCTTGGGGGTAATCTTTCCGACTAATATATCTCCGGGAGCAACTTCTGCCCCGATGCGGATAATGCCATCCTCGTCCAAATTAGCCAAAGCCTCTTCGCTAACATTGGGAATATCACGGGTGACTTCCTCGTTTCCCAGGCGGGTTTCGGTAGCTTCGATTTCAAACTCTTCGATATGTATAGAGGTAAACGCGTCTTCCTTAACCAGCTTCTCGCTGATTAGAATGGCGTCTTCAAAGTTAAACCCGCGCCACGGCATAAACGCGACCAGGACATTCTTGCCTAAGGCAAGCTCTGCGCCTTTGGTGGCAATACCGTCGGCAATCACATCTCCCTGCTCAACTTTATCGCCAAGGTTGACGATCGGCCGCTGGTTTAAACAAGTATCGTTATTGGTGCGTAAGAATTTCTTTAAATGATAAATTTTCTTTCCCACGGTGATAGAAGAGGCGTCGATGCTGGTGACCTTACCCGACTCCTCCGACACAAGCACCGTGCCGGAATCGCGCGCAACTTTTTCCTCCATCATGGTCCCGACTAAAGGCGGTTCCGTAATCATCAAAGGCACGCCCTGCCTCTGCATATTTGACCCCATAAGCGCCCTGTTTGCGTCATCATGCTCCAAGAAAGGGATCAAAGACGCGGCGACAGAGACCAATTGCTTGGGAGAAACATCCATATATTGGACCTGTTTTGCCGCCACCTTGGGAAAATCATTTTTATAACGGCAGGAGACTTCTTTTTCGACAAAATAGCCGTTTTCGTCCAACGGGACGTTTGCCTGCGCGATGATCATATCTTCTTCGATATCGGCAGTTAAGTAATCTATCTTCTTGCTGACCCTGCCATCATCAACCTTGCGGTAAGGCGTTTCGATCAACCCCAGATAATTTATCCGGGCAAACGTGCTTAGAGAAGCAATCAAGCCGATGTTAGGGCCTTCGGGAGTTTCAATCGGGCAGACCCGGCCATAGTGAGAAGGGTGTATGTCTCTTACTTCAAATCCTGCGCGCTCACGGGAGAGCCCACCCGGGCCTAAAGCGCTCAAGCGCCTCTTATGAGTCATCTCCGCCAAAGGATTGATCTGGTCCATAAACTGGGATAGCTGGCTGCGCCCGAAGAAATCGCGGATCTGGTTGGACAATAATTTGGAGTTAATCAGGTAATGCACGTTGATATTGTCAAACTCGCTCAATATACTTAATCTTTCGCGGATGGACCGCTCCACGCGCGATAACCCTATGCGCAGTTGGTTCTGCACTAATTCTCCTACGGTCTTAACCCTGCGGTTGCCTAAATGATCGATATCGTCGATTTTGCCGATCCCGCTTTTTAAATTAATCAAATACTCTATGACCTTGACTACGGTATCGGAATCGAGTATCCGCTTATCAAGGGAAACATCCATTCCCAATTTTCTATTCAAGATAAATCTTCCCGCCCTCTCCAGGTCATAGCGGGCCGGGTCAAAAAACAGCCTGTAGAATAAAGCCTCTGCCGCCTCTTTGGTCACCGGCTCGGTCGGCCTCATTTTACGGTAAAAATCCATATAGGCTTCTTCTTTATTCTTAGTGTAATCTTTTTTTAACGTATTGACGATTTCCGGGTAATCTTTGCCAAAGCTGGCGATTATGTCTTTATCTTCGGAGAAACCGAGAATCCTTAAAATCTGGGTTGCGGGGAAATTCCTGCGGCGGTCAACATAGGCTAAGATTGTTTCGGTCAGGTCGTATTTAAATTCAAGCCAGGCGCCTCTATAAGGAATGATCCGGCCGTGGAATATCTTTTTGCCGGTGGGATGTAATTCTTCTTCAAACGAAACTCCCGGAGAACGCTGCAATTGGCTCACCACTACGCGCTCGTCTCCGTTAATAATAAAAGTGCCGGTTTCGGTCATTAAAGGTATTTCGCCGAAATAAGCATCCTTTTCTTTGGTTTCTTTGGGAGTAGTCAGGCGGAACTTTACCTTTAAGGGGAGGGCGTATGAAAGGCTCCTTGTTTTAGATTCAGCCAGATTGTATTTTGGCTTACCCAATGAATAGCTTATAAATTCCAGCTTTACGGAGCGGTTCGGGCTTTCAATGGGAAAAATCTCTTCAAAAACCTCTTGCAGCCCCTGATGCTTTCTCTCGTTTTGCTTGGCGCCAAGCTGTAAAAACTCGTTATACGCCTCAAGCTGAACGTCCAAAAGATTAGGTATGTTATATACTTCTTTAATCTTAGCAAAGCTTTTTCTTTTAATCATTTTCTCTCGCGTTCTAAGAGCCCCATTTTGCAGGAGCCCCCGTTTCCAACACTTAATTTGCGGCGGGAGAACTCCCCCAAGGGGCAAGCCCCCCCTTTTTTTGCTGGATTGGATAGGGATTTATTATTTAAGCTCGACGGTGGCGCCGGCAGCTTCAAGCTTCTTCTTTATTTCTTCGGCTTCTTCTTTGGTCGCGCCTTCTTTAACCGGTTTAGGGGCGCCATCAACTAAATCTTTGGCTTCTTTTAAACCAAGATTGGTAATAGTACGGACCTCTTTAATAACCGCGATTTTGTTTGCGCCTGTGCTTGCCAAAACTACCGTAAAGCTAGACTTCTCTTCTGCTTGCGGCGCACCTGCGCCTGCTCCAGCCGCAGCGGGGCCAGCTGATACCGGCATATTTGCCTTGACCCCGAATTTTTCCTCAAGGGCCTTTACTAAATCCGATAACTCCAGCACCGTCATGGACTCTATCGATTTAATCATCTCGTCTAAATTTGCGTTTGCCATTTCATTCCTCCTTTTAATCGTCTAATAGGGGCGCTTTTGTCCCAACCTATTTTTTCTGCCTTATCTGATCCAAACAAATAACAAATTTCGCCAATACCTGATTCAACGTTATCACTAAACCCGATATTGGCGAATTCAACGCACAAACCACCTGAGCGCGTAAAACTTCCTTTGACGGAAGCTTAGACATATGCTCTATATCTTTTTTCTCGATTATTTTATCGTTTAAGATGCCGCCTTCAACCTTCAGTTGTTCATGTTCCTTGGTAAAATTAAATATGGCCTGCGATGCTGCTACGGGCTCATCTTTAACGAAAACCAACCCGCAGGCTCCGTCGATATTATTAACCAATGGGGCCAATGTTGAATCTTTAAACGCGCGGCGGGCAACGCTGTTCTTAACCACGAACAAACTCGCCCTTGCCCCTTTTAAAGCCTGCCTTAATGAACAAAGGTCGGGGCTGGATACCCCGGAATGCTTAATAACGAAAACCGCCCCCGAATCCTTTAAAGTATTTTTAATACGGTTTTCAGAGGCTTCCTTAAATATTAATCCGATTTTCTTCATAGTTCGGCTCGTTTTACTGGCTCGCTATAACCTCTGATTCATCAAAGGGTTTATAGTATTTATACCGCTAAGGTTAATCCGGGGTTCATCGACGTAGCGATAGAAAGGCTCTTGACGAATTTACCTTTCACCGAACCCGGTTTTGCCTCATTCAAGGCTTCAATTACCCTGGAAGCGTTATCGTATAATTTATCTTCGCTAAATGACGCTTTTCCTACCGACAGATGCACGCCTCCCTGCTTGTCAACGCGGAATTCCACTTTTCCCTTCCTCACATCATCAATCGCCTTCAATATATCGTTGGTAACAGTCCCGGTCTTAGGGCTGGGCATCAGGCCGCGGGGCCCTAAAACTTTGCCCAATTTACTTAGATCTTTCATCATCTCGGGGGTGGAAATCGCGCAATCAAAATCCAGGAAACCGCCCGCCACTTTGTCTATAAGCTCTAGCCCTCCTACATAGTCGGCATTGGCAGAACGGGCAACCTTTTCATGCTCCCCCTTGCAGAAAACCGCGACCCGGACTTTTTTGCCCGTTCCATGAGGCAAAATCACCGTTCCGCGGACCATCTGATCGCTCTTTTTTGTATCAACGCTTAAATTAAAATGCAAATCCACCGAACCGTCGAATTTCGTCGGGGCCATCCGCTTCAAAGCGGTTATGGCTTCCTTGAGCTGGTATGCCTTGTCCTTATCCAGGTTTTTTTCAGATTCATTATACCTTTTACTGCGAAATTTCATTTATCTATCTCCCGTTTCTATCCCTAAAAGTCAACCCTCAACAACGATGCCCATACTGCGGGCTGTTCCCTCAATAGTCTTGATTGCCTGGGCTTCATCGGAGGTATTCAAATCCGACATTTTCTGTTTGGCGATCTCCTCAACTTGCTTTTTAGTTACCTTGCCGATAATTTCCTTGCCGCTTATGCCGCTGGCCTTGGCCAGGTTAGCCGCGCGTTTTAAAAGGACCGAGGATGGCGGGCTCTTAATAATAAAGGTAAAGCTCCTGTCATCGTAAACGCTTATAACAACCGGCAGGATCAAACCGTCCCTGCCCTTGGTTTGATCGTTAAATTGCTTGCAAAACTGCATGATATTTACGCCATGCTGGCCCAATGCCGGGCCAACCGGAGGCGCCGGATTTGCCTGGGCCGCCGGAACATGCAACTTAATTTGCGCCTTAATATTCTTCTTTGCCATTTTTCCTTGTCCTGCCCGTAAGCTTAAAGCTATTTATAAATTTATTTTATATCTTTTCAACCTGCCAATATTCCAATTCCACCGGGGTAGCGCGGCCAAAAATGGAGACGCTCACCTTGATCTTGCCTTTTTCCGGATGGATCTCGTCGATTGTGCCGTTAAAATTTTGAAATGGGCCCTCGGTAACCCTTACCTGCTCGCCTTTTTCAAAAACGATTTTAGGGCTGGGTTTAACCTGGGTGTCTTTTGTCTTCTTTAAGATATTATCTACTTCGCTTTGAGGCAGGGGCATTGGTTTTTTACCCAAACCGATGAAACCGGTTACTCCGGGAGCGGTCTTGACGAATAAATACGTCTTTTCATTAAGCTCCATCTCCACCAACAGATAACCCGGAAAGAATTTTCTTTGAGATATCTTCTTTTTTCCGGAGCGGACCTCGGAAACCTGTTCGGTCGGGATAATTACGCTTGAGATCTCTTCCTGTAATCCGGAAGCAGCGATCTTATTTTCTAAAGACGACTTTACCTTGTCCTCTAAACCCGTTTGCGTATGGACTACATACCAGTTTTTCATTATTTGAATAGTAGGCTTAATAGTTTAGAAAGAAAAATATCCACCACTCCGATAAAAACTCCCAATATTACGGTAACCACGATTACCACCGTTGTAGAAGAGAATAATTCCTCCCGCGAACTCCAGGCAACCTTTCCCAGTTCCGCCTTTACTTCTTTTACAAAATTTACAGGTTTTGCTAATATATTCATCCCGTTACGGTTATTCCTTAATCCCGTTTATATCCTTCTAGCGGGACTAACCTCTTTTTCTGCGCTTGTTCCTTAAGGCCAGCGCAAGCCTAGCTGCGTATCATTTTTTACGGCCGCTCTTTTTCTTTCAAAACCACAGGAGCGGCAGGACTTGAACCTGCAGTCACGGTTTTGGAGACCGTTGGTTTGCCATTAACCGACGCCCCTATTAAGATCCTTCGCTTCCCTAAAGGATGAGCTTGGCTGCTGCGGTTTACGCTCAAACATCCCATAAACCGCCTCCGGCCTGCTCATTTTGTTTCTTTATGCGGGGTATGTTTATGACAGCGCTGACAAAACTTATTTATTTCTAAACGGTCCTGATGCAGTTTTTTGTTCTTTGTCGTCGTATAATTTCTATTTTTGCAAACGGTGCATTCTAATGTAATTATTTCGCGCATTTTCAATGGGCACATGGCTTGCCAATGCCGCATACAAGTAAGCCTATGTGCAAATTAAGCTGGAGAAGGGAATTGAACCCTTGACCCCGTCCTTACCAAGGACGTGCTCTACCGACTGAGCTACTCCAGCATTATTCTGGATTAACTTAATTTCTCGTCGGCTTCGCTCATTTATTGCTTGCAGAAAATAAAAAAACTCCACCCCAAGAATGTAAAGACAATTCTATTTGTTTTGCTCCTCAAGCCTTTAAGTGAATAAATACTTAAGGAAGATTATAAAGTATATATTAAAAATATAATTTTGTCAATTATTTTTTTTAGATTTTCGGATTTTTAAAAGGCCGGATTTAAATGCGCCTCCCTCGCGCAATTAGCTTTAATCCTTATCCCAGCCCGTGCGATGCCTCTTGCCTGCTATAATTAAGGCTGCAATGATTCCAAATGTAATAAAGGCCTGGGAGAGGCTTAAAAAAGCTTCGTAGGCCTTATCGTTACTAACCATGACCGCACTTATCCCTAAAGAAAAAGTAATGGAATATATAAAAAGTACTGCCCCCCGAGAACCTAAACCCAAATCCACAAGATAATGATGAAAGTGATCCCTACCTCCGTACTTCAACCATTCAAAAACGTTTTTAACCTTTCCTTCTTTTATGCGTATTACGGTAGTAAATACCATGTCAAAAATTGGGACTCCTAAAATTAAAATCGGGATAGAAATCTTGACGATATTGTCGC
>JAZDMX010000011.1:0-50986 GCA_043800555.1 Candidatus Omnitrophota bacterium
CGCTTCCCTACTTACCGCTTCGACAACAGCGCACAAGGCAAATTCATGCTCAATATTATTTTTGGCCAGAGCAAATACTACGTTGATAGTCTAAGTGAGAACACTAAGCGCGGCTTGCGCGAGAAACTAAGACTTGGCGAATATCCCGGCTTTGCGCCAGTCGGCTACCTGAACGACGGGAAAGGAAAAATTGTTGTTGATAATGAGGCCGCGCCATTAGTCCAGAAGTTGTATGCCTTGTGCGCTGAAGATAAGTATTCGCTCCTTGAGCTGAGAAAATTGGCGACTGCTTTTGGCTTGGTGAGCAAGAGACAGAAGAAACCACTCTCTTTCAGTAATGTTCACAGAGTCTTGACGAATCCCTTCTACTATGGCGTCTTTCTTTACAAGGGCGAGATTTTCCAAGGTGTCCACTCTCCTATCATAGAGAAAGATTTGTTTGATAAAGCGCAAGAGGTCTTGAAGCAAAGGAGCAAGCCTTTATCAACAAGGGATCATTATTTTGTTTTTAGGGGGCTTATAAAGTGTGCTGAGTGCGGCTGCCAGATAACTGCTGAGACGCAAAAAGGACACAATTATTATCACTGCACTAAGAGGCGCGGCTCTTGCTCTCAATCGCTCTATGTTCGAGAGGAAAATCTCGCCCGCCAGATAAAAGACGCCATTCAGAAAGTAGCAATTGACGATGGGCTTTTTTCTCAACTAATGAAAGAGGTTAATCGTCAGAAGGCTTTACTCGAAGCGGACAAAATTTATAACGAAAGGTTGACGGGAAGTAAAACTCAGGAGATTGATCTGCAACTAGAAAGGTTGTTAAATTTGACGGTGAGCGGTGTTATTTCTGCGGAAGAATATCGGGAGAAAAAAGCCCAGCTGATCAACAGAAAGTTCGAACTTCAGGCCGGGGGTAACAGTGACGGGAAATGGTTAGAACATTTGAAAAACTTTGTAACTCTTGCTCACCAAGCCAGTTGCATCGCATTGGAGGCAAATTACGAAACGCTGCGGGATTATTTCAAAATTTTCGGCTCGAACCTTAGGCTTGCTAACGTAAGCCTATTATTTTCTTATAGATACCCCTACAAATTTTTCGCCGAAAGAGCAAATAATAATATGGGGTGGCTAACGGGGATCGAACCCGCAAACCTTCTGAGCCACAGTCAGACGCTCTAACCAATTGAGCTATAGCCACCATTAAATTTCAACTAAAGCTTAGCATAAAAGAACCAAACTGACTACTACTTATATTCCTGGGGGGCGCTTTTGCCCGCGTTTACAATCTCTCCGCCGATAGCAAAAACCCCGTCTATCATCGCCCGGGTCAAGTCCGTAAAGCTCCTTACCCCGTTTTCCATGATCTTAATAGGCATAGCCAAAGCATTCTCCGGCTTTGGGCTCAAAGCGCCCATACCTTGAGATATTTTCTTCTCAAAAGCGCCTTTAAAATTCCCTAACCCGAATTGCGGGCTATCCATCTTTGTCTTTATGGAAAATTTAAGCTCTACCTTGCCTTGGTCGATAGTCTTAAACATATCTAAAACTTTATTGGTGAGCCGGGAAGCCTTCTCCTCTCCCTGCCCGGGTTCAAGCGGCTTACGCACCATATCGGTCAACTCCAGGCGGCACTCGGCATTAATATCATTATTCAGCCCGTTGGCGTCAACCGTAAAATTGAGCTTTGCCTTTTCAATGCGCGCCTTCTCCAGATCCACCCAGGCAGAATAATAAGGATACAGATAAATCGCGTCGATATCCTTGATCTTCAGCGTCGCCTGCATGTCTTTCTTGAAGAAATTGATCCAACCTTCGATATCCAGCTGCCCGGCATCCTGTCCTTGCCTCCAGGGGATTTTTCCTCTTAGCTCGAAATTTGTAGCTATCGGGCAGGGATAAAAGTAGAGGTTGGATATTTGAGAGCTTATGCCTTTTAAGACGATCTTTATCCCGCTGGCGCTTATGCTCTGATCTATATAATTCACTACGCCGTTTTCTATAACAATCCTTCTAAAACCGACAGGCAATAGCTTTGTTGCTTTAGGCTGCGTAAGCACAGGCAGAATAACGTCTTTGCTTGTCTTGTCTTTACCTACCACAACGGCAGGGTCTTTAGAGAAAGTAAACTCCGGCGAAACGATCTTAACGCTGTCGAACACAATCCTGCCGGTAAAAAAACTAAAGATGTTCGATGAAACAGAAATTGATTTAACTTTTGCCAGTCCTTGGACCTGAAGATCTTTTATTTCCAGGTTCAACGCGGGGCTGATATTCAAATAACCGATAGTTGTTTTCTTATGGACCAGGCCCTCAATCTCTTTGGCGACGATCTGCCTACCCATCAGGATCAAAAACAGGTATATTCCCCCAAAAGTTACCGCCAGGCCTATAATGGACAACCCTATGGTTTTTTCTATCTTATTCATTTACAAGCTGCCCCGGTATTTATAACGTGTCCCTGGCGTGATTCGAACACGCGGCCCTTTGCTTAGAAGGCAAATGCTCTATCCAACTGAGCTACAGGGACAAACAATCTTCTTCAAGAAGCCTCTGCCAAGCACTGATTACGGCTTCTTCTTTCCGAGCCTTGCATCTGTTTTATTTGAGAAAAATTTCAATAAGATCGAACCTTGCGATAAAACCCGCTTTAAACGCAATCCCTCTGGCTCTTTTAAGCTCCCGGCAAGAAACTTGCGTAATTTATTTCGGGGCGACAGGACTTGAACCTGTGACCTCCTGCTCCCAAAGCAGGCGCTCTAGCCAAGCTGAGCCACGCCCCGCGTTTTGGCCCTATTCGTTTTATTAGGGCATTTCTATCCTACAAAGCCAAAAAATCAAAGACAAACTTTGATTATACCAACCCTTCAGTGTTTCTCAATATATTTCTTGATAATCTTCCCGGCTTTTTCCAGGGCGCGATAGCGATGGCTCATTTTATGCTTTATGCCTTCGCCAAGTTCGGCAAATGTCTTTTTGAATTTAGGAACGACAAAAAGCGGGTCATAACCAAACCCGCGCCGGCCCCTTAGCTCAAAGCCAATCCAGCCGCCGCATTTTCCTTCTACGGCGCCGATCAAGCCATCCTTATCCGCCAAAGCAACGGCGCAAACATAATGCGCTCTTCTTTCTGCTGCGGGGAAATCCTTCAACAATCTCAATAACTTAAGGTTATTCTTCATATCGCTCTTATCCCTGCCGGAGAAACGCGCCGAATAAACCCCCGGGGCCCCGCCTAAGGCATCAACGCATAAGCCTGAATCTTCACCCAGGCAAAACCGTCCGGTAAAACGCGCCAGCGATACCGCCTTCTTTATGGCGTTCTCCCGGAAAGTCTTTCCGCTCTCGCGCACCGACGGGGCATCCTTATAGGCATCAAGAGAAGACAGTTTTAAGTTTACGCCTTTTAGGATCTCCTTTATCTCGGAGAGCTTTTTCTTGTTCCGGGTGGCTACTATCAAGCGTTTCATTACAACAATATATCCCCGACCAATTTTCGCTGAATGGAAAAAAGCTCTTCAATCCCTTTTTTAGCCAAATCCAACATTGTATCCATTTTGTCTTTGGAGAAGGGTTTACGCTCCGCAGTCCCCTGGACCTCAATAAATTCTCCGGAGCCGGTCATAATCACATTCATATCGACTTCGGCTTTAGAATCTTCTTCATAACATAAATCCAGGATCATCGCATTATTCAAAATACCTACGCTGACAGCGGCGATATAATCCCGGACCGGGACCCTCTCAATTATACCATCCTTCTTAAGCTTCTGCAAAGCGTCAACCAGCGCCACAAAGCTTCCGGTAATCGCGGCTGTGCGGGTACCCCCATCGCCTTGTATGACATCGCAATCCATCCAAATCGTCCGCTCCCCTATTTTCTTCATATCGGTAACCGACCGCAGGGACCTGCCGATCAGCCGCTGGATCTCATAAGTGCGGCCGGAATCCTTGCCCCTGGGAATACGCGTCCCGCAGGAACGGGGAAGCATCCCGTATTCGGCAGTAACCCAGCCTGTGCCTGAATTTCGTAAGAACGGCGGAACGGTCTCTTCAACCGAGGCAGAGCAGATGACTTTGGTGTTCCCGAACTCAACCAGGCATGAACCCTCCGGGTATTTAATGTAATTACGGGTAATATTTACTTTCCTGATTTTATCAATTCCCCTGCCGTCTATCCTAACCATAAAAACTCCTTCCTTTGCTGTCAATGCCTACGATTAACGGAAAATCCCTGACCTTAAGCTTCATTATCCTCTCCGGGCCCAGGTCTTTATACGCTATCGATTGAGCGCTTTCAACGTATTTTGAAATAAGCGCGCCGCAACCGCCGGGAGCCAGGAAATATACCGCTTTGTATTTCTTAATAGCATCTCTTATGTTTGCAGAGCGGCCTCCCTTGCCAATCATTCCTTTTAAGCCTTTTTTAAGCAAAGGAATGGTAAAAGCGTCCATGCGCCTGCTTGTCGTCGGGCCGCAGGAGCCGACGGCCCGGATCGATCGCCTCCTGCCACTAGCGCTAAGCGCGCTTGAAATTCCGGCAGCTTTTCCCGACGGTGGTTGCGTCGGAGCGCAATAATAAATCACCTGTTTATTAAGGCCGATAGGAAGCTTCTTTTTTTTCTTTATAGCCTCAAGGAATCTCTTATGCGCCTGGTCCCGGGCAGTATAAATATAGCCGCTCAATAGAACCTCATCTCCGGAACGCAAATCGATGACATCTTCCTGGCTTAAAGGAACGGTTATTCTTTTCATAGAGTAGCGCTCGCGCTCCTTAAAGCGTGGCAGCTTAAGTTTAACGCAACAGGGAGTCCTGCGATATGCGTCGGATGGTTTTCGATCCTAATCGCAAGGCAGGTTACTTTTCCGCCCATACCCATCGGGCCGATGCGTAACTTCCCGATCTCTGTCTCCAGCTCACGCTCAAGCTTTGACCTTTTAGAATTGATATTCTTCAATAATGCCACTTTGGCCAGGAACCCGGCGTAATCCGCGCTCCCGCCTATTCCCACTCCGACGATATAAGGCGGGCAGGCATCCGCGCCGCTGGACTTAACCGCGTTAACGATGAATTCTTTTATTTCTTTGAGCCCGGCAGTAGGATTAAACATTTTAAACTGCGATTTATTCTCGCATCCAAACCCTTTTGGTAAAACAGTTAATTTTAATTTTTCCCCGCTTGTTAAATCTATGTGGATGATCGCCCCCTTATGCGAAGGCCTGCCTCTTTTAACAGGATCTTGAATAATCGACTCCCTGAAATTACCCCTTTTATAGCCGAGCATAACTCCTTTAAGCACGGCCTTCTTAAGGTCCCCCGTAATTCTTACTTCCTGCCCAAGCTCAATAAAAATAACCGGTAAGCCGGTATCCTGGCAAATAGCCAGTTTATCCTTTCGCGCCAGGCGGGCATTCTCGATAATCGCCCCCAGCGCCTTCTTTGCCAGGCTATTTTTTTCCCGCTTATAAACCGATTTAAGCTTGCGCAATATGTCCTTGCGCAGGACGCAGTTAGCCTTTACGCATAGATCCGCCACAGCATCCGTGATCTTTTTAGCGTTAATAGTTTTCATTTTGTCTTTCCCGTTTCTCCGGGGACGGTTCCATGCTTATGGCTATAAGGATAGGGCCGGCCTACGGGTTATTTCCGGTATTCCCGGATAACCGTGGTCTTGATCCCGCCGCGGGGATTGAATTCACCGGTTATCTTCACCCAGCGCGGGCGAGAGCTCTTGATAATGTCTTCGAGCATTTTATTTATCAGGTGCTCGTGGAAAATACCGATATCCCTGTAAAATACCGCGTACATCTTAAAAGATTTAAGCTCCAGGCAAAATTCCGCAGGCGAATATTCTATTCTTATGGCGGCAAAATCCGGCAATCCGGTCTTTGGGCAGATACAGGTAAATTCCGGGACCTCCAGGATGACCATATACTCTTTATCCGGGTATTGGTTCTTCCAAACCTCGATCTTAGGGGCTTTCAGGCCCCTGATGTTTCTTTGCAACCCCTCGTAAGACGAGAGCTTTTTACTCTTTAGCTTTGGATTTTTACTTTTCATTTTACTCCTATCGACTTATGCACCTGGTCGACTAAACAGGCAGTCACCCCTTCTTTCCTGCACAACTCTTTAAATGCCGTCAGCTTCTCATGCAAACACGCTTTATCCGCATTACTGTCCGGCTGCAGGATTAAAACCGCTTCCTGCGCCGCCTCCCGCATCAACCGCACGCCTTTTCTTAGATCCTCCTCCTGCGTATCCAAAGAGATGACCGCTTTCAAGAATACCTCCCGCTTAGAGGCAATCTCTAAGAATAACCGGTGCTCATCCCAAAACTCGCTTAATCCGGTTGAACTGGGCAGCTTAAGGTCCATAGCTATAATATCCACGTAATCAATAACTTCTTTTAACTCATTATGGAGCACGCCGTTAGTCTCCAGGTAATTGCAAAAATTGTCCTTGCGGGTGAGCTTAAGCATCTCTTTCAGGAAATCTTTCTGCACCAGCGGCTCTCCTCCGGTAAATGAGATAGAATGATACTTGTCCTGGTACAATCTCACCTCTTTTAATAATTCCTCCGGTTCATACTCCATAAAGCTGGATAATTTGGTATCGCAGAATCGGCACTCGAGGTTGCAACCATAGAAGCGCACAAATATCTGCCGCTCGCCCAAATAAAGCCCTTCGCCCTGAATGCTGTCAAAAACTTCCGTTATTCTTCCTCTCATCAAAGCCTCGTTTATCGCTTACGGGCACACAAGCCCTTAAATCAAGCTTAAAAATTATAACGACTCCCCGTATCCTTAAAGAGCTAAATGCGTTAAGCCTGCTTCCCGGAAACCCTTCTCCCTGTAATAACAGCTGTCGCATCTGCCGCAGGGGGCTTTTACGCCTTTATAACAAGACCAGGTCAGCTCAAACGGCACTCCCAGTTTATAGCCAAGCCTGATAATCTGCGCCTTAGACATGTTAATCAAGGGGGCCTTAATTTCAATGCCCCTATTCTCTACTCCTGCCTTCGTTCCCGTCGAAACGACTTTCCTGAACGCGGCGTAGAACTCCGGGCGGCAATCCGGATAACCCGAGTAATCCTGGGCGTGCGCTCCGATAAATATCGCCTTTGCGCCGATCGCCTCGGCAAATGAAAGAGCAAAGCTCAGGAAAATAATATTGCGGCCGGGGACATAAGTTGCCGGGATATTGCTTTTCGCCCGGCCTTTGGGCCCCGGTAGCCTGGCTTTGCTATCTAAAAGAGCGGAGCCTTTCCACGGCAAAGCAATCTTTACCAGCTCCAACGGACATTTTGCCAAACGGGATATTTTAACGGCGGCTTCTATCTCCCGAAGGTGGCGCTGCCCGTAGTCAAAACTCAAACAATGACAAATATAACCTTCGGACTTGGCGATATATAAAGCCGTTGCCGAATCCAGCCCTCCCGAAAGAAGGACGATTGCCCGCCTGCCGGCAGGCGGGATTTTCTTATTCAACATAATATGTAGCGCTTGCCGAACCAGACTCCCAGACAGTCACGGAGTAAAGGGCCGCGGCCTCTATTTTAAGCTGGCCATATAAATATTTGGCGATATTTTCGGAGGTAGGGTTAACTTTCTTGAAATACGGCAGGTCATTTAAATACTTATGGTCCAATCTCTCTAAAAGATTATTGAGCTTTTGCCTCAAGAATTTAAAATCCATGACCATCCCGATCTTGTCGAGCTTGTTGCTTGCTACTACCACTTCCACCTTCCAATTATGGCCGTGCAGCTCTTCGCATTTTCCCTTGTATCCCCTTAAATTATGCGCCGAACTGAAATCTCCTTCGATTTTTATCTTATACATTGCTTACCCCGTAAATTATTACGCGCTTATCATGATAAGTTATTTATACGGAACTGACCTTCTTGACGTTTCTTACCGGCCGCCCCAAAAACCTCCGGGCCAGATTCCTGAACCACTCCGGATTATCGCTGACGAAAAACTCATGCTTACCTGCCCGATAGGCGGTTCTAGTTTTGCCTTTCTTATTCAATAAGCCCTCGTTAGAAAGGATCTTGCCCACTTCAATGGCAACCTGCTTGGCTGAATCTATTAAGACGACATTTTTACCCATTGTTTGGCTGATCAACCCCTTAAGCAAAGGATAATGCGTGCAGCCCAAAATAACCGTATCCACTCCGGCTTCTTTAAGAGGCTTTAAATATTGCCTGGCTACGGTTGCAACAACATCGCCGGCCAGCCAGCCTTCTTCGACAAAAGGCACAAATAAAGGACAGGCCACAGGCGTAACCTTGGCCTGGGGATCAAACTGCTTGATCGCGTCCTCATAGGCCCGGCTTTTAATCGTGCCCTTAGTGCCGATAACGCCGATACGTTTATTGCGCGTGGCATATACCGCTTCTCTGGCTCCCGGAGTGATCACCCCGACTATCGGGACCCTGAAATGATTTTTAATTTCCGGAAGCGCAAAACTGGAAACGGTGTTACAGGCGACGCAGATGAACTTGACTTGGTGCTTTAGAAGAAAAAGGATGTTTTCTATTGAAAAGCGGATGACTGTTTCTTTAGACTTAATGCCGTATGGAACGCGCGCGGTATCCCCAAAATACACTATATCTTCCTGCGGAAGCTGGCGGATTAATTCCTTGACGACAGTAAGCCCTCCGACTCCGGAATCAAAAACTCCGATAGGCTTCATATCTTAGCGCCCTCAACCATAGCCAGCTCCTGCGCGTAATCGCGTATTCCGTCCATAATGCTCTCGGCGATTTTCTGCCGGTAAAACCCGTTTTTTAGCATCCGCTCTTCGTTGTAATTGGATACGAACCCGGTTTCTACTAAAATTGCCGGGATCCGGGAGCCCCGCAACACTTCAAAGCGGGCGCCTTTTATCCCGATGACCTTAAGGTTCATATCGCTAGCTACCGTCCTGCAGATATTTTTTGCCAATTGTATGGACTCGGCGCGGTCATAAGCGTAAATCATATCCCAAAGCATGGCTTTTAA
This sequence comes from Candidatus Omnitrophota bacterium, assembly GCA_043800555.1. Taxonomy (GTDB): domain Bacteria; phylum Omnitrophota; class Gorgyraeia; order Gygaellales; family Profunditerraquicolaceae; genus UBA6233. The sequence goes on from JAZDMX010000011.1 coordinate 8,995, forward strand.
CTCAAGGGAATTGCTGGCAAACGAGGCCCCTTCCAGCCGAAGAGTAGCGTTCTTAGCGGCAGAAAGCGCGCGTTTAGCGTCATTTGCGCTTAAGGCCGTATAATAAATTTCAAAGCCGTTCATGCTTCTGGTCCGGTTGGCATTAGAGTGAATGCTCACAAAAAGGTCGGCTTTAGCATTATTCGTGATTTCAACCCGGGAACCTAACGGGATGAACCTGTCGGTAGAGCGGGTCATTACTACGTCCACGCCTTCCGATCTCAATAATATGGCTAATCTTTTGGCGATATCCAGATTAACATCTTTTTCCCTTAACCCGGTCCTGCCTATTGCCCCGGGGTCATTGCCTCCGTGGCCGGCATCCACAACGATCCTCTTGAGCTTATCGGAAATCCTGAAAACAGGCGCTTTCCGGGGAGATGCCGCAGGCACCCGGAACAAAACATCGATAACCTGTTCTTTAAACTTAACCGGGACAGCTACCGCTCCTTCATGAACATCCACGGGGTGATTCAGAAGAATGGCCCTTTGATTAACCAGGATCAGGTCGTCTCCTACCTTCAGATTTATCCTGTCCGGGCCTTTTTTTAGGACGATGACCCTGGTAAAAGTATCATACTGCCAGACGATCCCCCTGGATTCGCAAAGCGGGATAAGAGAATAATAAGTCAGGCCGTTTATATTATAAGTCGGCAGAGCCTCCTTAACCGGTATACTGGCGCAGCCGGAGAAATTAATTAAAACCGATAAGCCAATCAATAAAGATAATAAGCCTTTAAACATTTTTATTTGAATAACAATTACGTAATGGTGGAGGTGGCCGGAATCGAACCGGCGTCCTTAAACAACCTGATAAAAGCCGCTACATGTTTAGCCTGGCGATTTAACCTTGTTCCCGCAACTCCCGCAAGGCAGGATTTACGGGCCGCAGCCTTTGAAACTTTCGCTCAAGCCCTAAAGGCTAAAAAGCTTAAGCTATCCTACTAAGTCTCTATTTCATCCCGTAGGCTGGATGAGTAGAGGCTTCCCTCAGCTAGTGAGGAAAGACTGGCACGCAACCAGCTGGTAATGCCATCGGCATAGCCGGTGACACTGCCAGTCGGTTTGTAAACACTGGTGTGTTTGCGTTTATATTGTGCAAGGATTGTTAACGCGGCTAACCTGGCGTCCGCGACATGCTGCTTTTACCCGACGGCCTAAGTCGAGACCAATTCACCCCCCCGAAAGTTTTCCAAGAACAACATTTATCTTCTATTCTTAAGCATCCTGCGCATCGCTATATCCGTCTCGCGGCGCTTGATACCGTCTCTTTTATCAAAAAGCTTTTTACCTTTGCAAAGGGCAAGTTCAATCTTTACAAAACCCCTGGAGTTAAAATATACTTTTAAGGGGATCAAGGTAAGCCCTTTTTGCGCGATCTTAGCGCCTAACCTGCCTATCTGGCTTTTATGCAAAAGCAAGCGCCGTTTCCTGTCCGGCTCAACATTCATATAACTTGCTTCGGCGTAAGGATTTATGCGCGTGTTATATAAGATCAACTCCCCGTCTTCGACCCGGGCAAAGCTGTCATTCAGGTTAACCTTGCCCTGCCTTATGGATTTTACTTCCGAGCCCCTTAACTCTATGCCGCACTCCAAAGTCTCAATAAAAGCATAATCCCTGTACCCTTTATGATTGGAGGCGATAATTTTACTCATTTTAGCATATGTTGGCTAAAATATAAAATTAAAAATAACGGTATGGTAACTACTCCGGCTAAATGCGTAAGCAATATCCCCTGGCTGACCAAAAGGTCTTCTTTCTTATAACTCCTCAGGATCACCGATAAAGTAACTGCCGAGGGCATAGCCAGTTGGATAAGGATCAATAAGCCTATCAACGCCGGGATATTAAAAACAGCCGCTAAGGCTATGCCGATAGCGGGCAAAATAATCATTTTCACCAGGATTAATAATGAAACTGCCCCCTTATTGATATTTTTAAGGTTTATTTCAGCCAGATTACCCCCTACTACCAGCATGGCTAACGCCAGGGTGCTGTCCCCCAGCATCTTTAAGGGCTTAATAACGCTATCCGGGACAAACTTATTCAAACCCAAGAATATAATCAGCAGGCTCAATAGCGTAACCGCTACCGGCATATTAAAAATGTTCAACCAGTTGAATTTTCTCCCCTTATCGAAATTCAATATATGCGTTCCGACGGAGAACAAGACCAGGTTAAACCCGCAAAGGAACAAAAACAAGTAGATAAACATAGGGCCTAAGCTCTCTTTAGAAAGCAAAGCCGCTATCAGAGCCAAAGGAAGATACCCTGAATTCTGGAAACCCGCCAGGCTTAAAAATTGTAATTTATGCTGTTCTCCTTTTATCAAAGGCAAAAACAAAAACCCGATGGCTAATCCTATGGCCGTGACGAAAATGCTCAATAAAGGGAAAATCCACCAATCCGGGTATGCCTGGAATGAAAAACCTTTGATTAATTGGCAAAAAATCAACGCAGGCAAGGTGACATCCATAACTAAGTTGCTTATGGCGTCTATACCCTGCTCGCTTAAGAACTTCCTCTTTACCAACAAATACCCGATTACCGCCAGAAGAAAAATCTGGAAAACGGCCGCACCGGTAACCTTAAAGTGCTCCAATGGCATAATTTAACCCCTTATTTTAAGGATTTATTATAACAATAAAATAACCGGCAGGCAACGTTTTATATTTGACAGCTTTAACGGGCTGGGTTATACTTAGAGCTTCGGAATGCGGAAGTGGTGCAACTGGCAGACACGTCGGTCTCAGAAGCCGATGCCGTAAGGCTTGAGGGTTCAAATCCCTCCTTCCGCACCATAATCTAAACAAAGGAGCGGGCAGCCCCTATGCAATAATTATTCCGATACCGCGTAAAAATATCCGCCATCATTACCGCTCTTTATCAAAACAATTCCAGAATGTAAATCCCCGCGTAATACAGCCCTGCGATAATAAAAATACCGCCGGTAATTTTTCGCGCGTAATACTCCGGCCTGCTGATCCATTTGGCCCAACGGCTAAGCGAGCTGACGCCAAAGGCTATGGCCACGGCAAAAATTAACACCGGAAGCCCTGTCCCTATCCCGTAAACAAAAGGCGGTAATGCTGCGCCGGATTTGCCGCTAAGCGATAACGGTATGAGGCTGCCGAAGAATAACGCTGCGGAAACCGGGCAAAACGCCAAAGCAAATATAAAACCCAGGATAAAAGCCCCCGGCGCTCCCGACTCCGCAATCCTGGCATGATGTTTTTGTAAAAACACTGGCTGGGTCAGGCGGATAGTGATTACATCCAGTAAAACAAGCCCGGCAAAGATTAAAAACGGGCCCAAAGCTATGCCCATATATTTCTGCAAGAACCGGGCAACCTGGGGCACGCCTAAGAGCGAATTAATGATAACCCAGCCTAGCGCTGCATACGCAACCATCCTCCCCAGGGTATATGCAAGCCCGCAGATAAACACAATACCCGGATGTGTTGCCCTTTTCGCAAGAAAAGATACCGCGGCTATGTTGGATGCCAAGGGGCAAGGGCTAATGGACGTCAAGACCCCCAGCCACATTGCCGATAATATACCCGGCCAGAATCCATCCATTATAAGCCTTTCAGGAAATCGTTAATCTCGCTTTTTACGTACTCAAAGAACTTCTGCTTATCTCCGGAATATTCCCAAATTTTACCTAAATTCTTTTCCTCTACCTCTTTTCCGTCCTGAACCAGGGATATAACCAATGATTTGGTATAAAGCCGGTAATCTTTAGTAAAATGTTCGTTACCCCTCTCTTCGACATTGATTGCCTTAAACTCTAGTTTCCCCGATGTAAGCGCATCCGGGAAATTAGCCTCAATAGCCTCTTTTGAATACTGCTCAAGCTTATGGCAAGCCGGGCAACGAAAATTGCCATGAAAATAATACACTATGACCTTTTTGCCCGGCGCTTTATCAACGGCAAAAGAATAACCCGCCCCAACGGTAACCAACATAATAACCAAAAGAATTAAAAGGGCCCTTTTCATCTCTGTTTCATGCCTGACAGGATCTTCTTTATCTCGTCTTTACTTAGCTCCTTGCCGGCTGAAACAACCGCCCCGTCAACAGCTAACGCCGGCACCATCATTACGTCATATTCGATAATCTTAGCGATGTCGGTTACCTTGAAAACCTCCGCAGAAATTCCAAGCTCCTTAAGCGCAATTTCCGTATTTGCAAAAAGCTGTTTACACTTAGGGCAACCGGCCCCTAAAATCTCTATTTTCGTCATCTCTGTTTACCTCAATATAAGATTAAACAAATATCCCGTAAAGATAATCCCTGCGCCCACGACCAAAGCAAAAATCAAAAGCAGTTTTAATTTCATGGCTTTGCGCAATATTATAAATTCAGGCAGCGAAAGCGCGGTTACCGCCATCATAAACGATAACGCCGTGCCGATGGCAACGCCTTTCTCGGTCAAGGCGCTGACCATAGGAATGATGCCGGCCGCATTAGAATAAAGAGGGATGCCGATAAGCGTAGCCAAAGGCACGGCAAACCAGTTGGCCCTGCCGGCATATCTAGCCAGAAAATCTGCCGGCACATACCCGTGAATCCAGGCGCCCAGGCCAATACCGATAACCACAAACAACCAGATGCTTTTAAGGAGGCTCGCCGTATAATCCCTGGCGTAATTAACCCTGTCTTTAAATGCCATGCCGGTTGGCCGGACATAACAGCTTTTCTTTATATCGCCGGCTAGCTCAACCAATTTTTCGGCCTTAAGCCTGCCGATAATTACTCCGGAAACAACAGCTATAACAAGCCCGCTGCCGATATAAATCAAGGATAGCTTCCAGCCAAAAAGCCCCCATAACATGACCAGGGCCACCTCGTTAATCATGGGAGAGGCGACTAAAAAGGAAAATGTCACCCCCAGCGGGACCCCCGAATTTAAAAAACCCAAAAATAAAGGGACTGCGCTGCAGGAACAAAACGGCGTCACAATACCCAAAAGGGCGGCCAAAACATTCGCCCCATAACCTTGTTTATGGCTTAAAATCGCCCGGGTCCGTTCCGGCGAGAAAAATGTCCGGATGACGGCAACGGCGAAAATAATGACTGCCAATAACAGGAATATTTTAGCTGTTTCATAAAAAAAGAAGTCCAGGGCCTCGGGGAAAATACCCCCCTGGCGCATTTTAAGCACGCCGTATACCAGCCAGTCGGCTATAGGTTTAATCATGGCTTGCCTTTCTTGATCTGTTCTTTTCCCATTTCTTAAAACACTCTTTATAGACCTGAAACGCCGGTTTCAGGGAATAATCCCAGCGTATTAAGCCGAAATAATCCACTCCGTTACCCCAATGCCCGGAGCAATCGCGGAAAAAAGCCCAAAAGACCTTATCCACGTTCTTGTCTTTAAGCAGCTCGGCGTAAACTTCTTTTAACCACTGGGCCTGCTGCTTTTCTCCGGGATTATCCCCCAGCCACCAATTATCGGTTTTTATGCCGCGCTTTAGCCCGGGGCAGCCAATCTCGGTAATCCAGATCTTTTTTCCTCCGTCGCCGTTACGCTTCATTATCTTATACGCCAGTTTAGGATAATTTACAACTCCTTTTATCACTTCCCGGCCATGGAGCGGGTTCTCGAAGAAATGGATATTCAATATATCAAAATAATCCTTTGCCCCGTTATCGTAAAGGAGATTGATGCTGGCGGGGCCCAGGGCAAGCCCGCCGTTTAAAATCTTACAGTCCGGATCGGCTTTTTTAGCGGCTAAGTATGTGCTTTTAAGCAAAGCGCAATAACCTTTAAGGCCGTCCTGCTGCGACCAGTATGCCCCGGAATCAGGCTCGTTCCAAACCTCCCAATACTTTATCTTATTTTTATAACGCGTAATCACCATTACCGCGTATTTAACGAATAACGCGTTGTTTTTCGGGGGGCAATTCCATTTCTTACAGGCAGCCGCCCATCCGGCGCTATAATCGAGGATACCGAGCATGTGTATATTGTTTTTAGAGAGTAACTCCACGATTTGGTCGTATTTATCAAAAATAAACTTTCCCTCTACCGGCTCTATATCATCCCAGATAAAATCCATCCTCACCCAGCCAACGTGCGCCTCTTTCATCAATTTTATGGCCTTATCCCAGTCAGCGGCGCAAGAGTACTTATGCTGATTCCAGGGATGGTTCCAATGCAAGAATTCTAAAACTCCGAAAGGGTTATCCATATTTGGGTCCTCCGCGCCCCGGGCCCTGTCAAAAGGGGTGCTAACCAAGCAGAATAAAACAATAAGGACAAAACAAAGTTTATTTATGCGGCTGGTCCTGAATGTTGATATAATCATTAAAATTCATTCCTTTATCAAGCGCCTGCTTGACTATGCGTATCCTGTCCGGAACATAGGGATGGGTTTTATAGTAAGAAATTTCGGTCAATGGACGTTTCTTCTCAATCTCCTGCAGTTTCATCAAAAAAGTTATCATCGCGTTCGGATCATAACCCGCAAGTAGCGCGTATTTGGTGCCTAATTGATCGGCAAGAAGCTCGTCTTGCCGGCTATAGCCCAGCATGACCTGCGTAACCGCGATATCCGCGGCTGCCCCGGCTTCTCCCCCTTTAGGCGTAGCGGCCGTAAGTATTCTTAACACCGAATAAAGCTGCGACGCCTGGAGCCTTTTAATGCTGTGCCGGGCGACGATGTGGCCGATTTCATGCCCTATGACCCCGGCGAGCTCATCGTCGTTATCGACCTTATCGATCAGCCCCTTATAAACAAAAACATAGCCTCCGGGAAGAGAAAACGCGTTGACATCATTTTCGTTAACTACGTAAAAATGATAGGTTATTTCTTTCCTGTCGCAGACAGCCGCGATTTTCCTGCCGATATCTTCAACCCGCTTCTGGACCAAAGGGTCATCCGCAGGCTTAAGTTCTTTCAGCGCCTCCCGGGAAATAGCCTGGCCCAGCTGCACTTCTTTATCCGTGCTATAGTAATACATCTCCTGCTCGCCGGTAACGATATTATATTCGGTGGAGCAACCCGCTAAAGACAGAAGGCAAAAAACGGACGACAAAAGGCAGAAGAAAATGCCTGATACCCGCAGCTTCTTGCAGATTCGATATAATTTACTTAAAGGTAGGCCGACAACGTTATAAAAGCAACCTTCGATCTTGCGGACAAAAAACGCGCCCTTGCCCTGTATGTCAAAACTGCCGGCTTTATCCAACGGAGAAACTTTCTTGAAATACGCCCGGATTTCTTTATCGCTGATCTTATGCATATGGACTTTGGATCTCTCATAATCCGACAATATTTTTTCTTTACCTGCGGGCTGGCCGGCTTCTTTCTTTATCACCGCGATGCCCGTATAAACCTGCTGCGATTTCCCGGACATCAATTTGAGCGTGCGTTTTGCGTCTCTAAGGTCTTTGGGCTTGCCGAATATCTTTCTATCCTGGATCACGACAGTATCGGCTGATATAATTATGCCGTCTTTTACTCTGGAAGCGGCCTCTTCGGCTTTCCTGCGCGCGTTAATCTGGACCAGCTTAGCATACGAAATACCTTTGGCGCTTTTTCTCTCCCTGGCCCCGGTAGAAAGGACCTTAAACTTCAGGCCAAGCGATTCCAATAGCTGCTTACGCGCCTTAGAGTTAGAAGCCAAATAAATTATTTTCATATAACGTTACCCTAACGCGGCGCTCTCTCCCGCCAAATAACCGGTAGAGAATGCCGCCTGAAGGTTGAATCCTCCGGTATCCGCGTCCACATCAATCATCTCCCCGCAAAAATATAAACCCAAAACCCGCCGCGATCCCATTGTCCGCGGGTTAATATCCTTCAAGGAAACTCCGCCCTTGGTAACCATTCCTTCTTCTAAGGAGAGGGGACCGGAAATACCCAAGCGCCAGCCCTTAAGCAGGTTTATCAAAGCCAGTCGTTCGCTTGCGGTAACCTGGTTTGCCTTTTTGTGCGGGTCGATCCTCGCTAACTCCAGGAACAGGCCGATCAACCTCAAAGGCAATAAATTCTTCATAACGTTCTTGACCCCTTTTTTGGCGTCAGTTTTAAATTCTCTTAAGAGACGCGCATCCAGTTGTTGGCGGCTTAGTCCGGGCTTTAAGTCTATCTCAACGCTGACTTCCTTTTTGTCGTTTAGCCAATCCACGATTTTACCGCTTAAGGTAAGGACAAGCGGCCCGGAAATGCCAAAACCCGTAAAGAGCAACTCGCCGACTTCGGAAACTATTTCGTTTTTAGGCGAACAAAATTTGATGCTTATGTTCTTGAGCGTAAGGCCTTCCAGCGATTTGGGATATTTCTCTCTTACAACCAAAGGAACCAATCCCGGCCGTAACGAAACAATACCATGGCCGGAGCTTTTAGCCATATCCAGGCCCTCTCCGGTTGAACCGGTAAAACCATAAGAAACGCCGCCGGTAGCAAGGATTATCCTGTCGGCAGGGATGAATTCGCCATCATCCAGGCTTAGGCCTTTTACTTCTTTATCCTTTACCCGGATATCTTTTACCCTGCGCTTAAACATCAATTTCACATTCTGCTTAGCTAGCTCTTTCTCCAACGCTCCGGCGATACTGGCCGATGAATCCGTAACCGGGAATACGCGCAATTGCCTCTCTGTTTTTAACTCCAGGCCGCGAGAAACAAAGAAATCCATCAATTCCCGGTTAAAGAATTTATTAAAAGCGTCCCTTAAGAATTGCCCGTTTCCGGAAAATCTCTTTAGAAATGAATCCAGGTCGCAAGCGTTGGTTAAATTGCAGCGGCCCTTGCCGCTTAAAAGGAGTTTCTTGCCCGGGGCTGGGTTTTTATCGATGAGGATTACTTCGGATTTGCACTCTGCAGCTCTTATCGCGGCCATCATGCCTGCGGGGCCGGCGCCGACTACGATTATTCTTTTGATTTTAAAGCCCAAAGTCTTTTATGGTAAATATCGACTCCAGTTCCAAACCTTCTTTTGCCAAGTTTTCTTTGGCGCCTTCGCACCTGTCTACGATTACAAAAGCCGTCTCTGCTATTACACCCGCCCTATCCAAGGCCTGTTTAGCTTCGAGAAGCGCCGTACCGGTTGTAGCCACATCATCCACTAAGATTACCCGGCTCCCCCTCGGCAGCTCCGGGCCCTCGATTTGCCTGCCTGCGCCGTGGCCTTTTGCCGTTTTCCTTACAATAAATGTTTTTAAGGGAATATTTTTTATATGGCTTAGGGCCGCAACTGCTCCTACGATAGGGTCGGCTCCCAGCGTCGGGCCGCCAAGCGCATCTACCTTGCTATCTTTTATCAGCTCTAAAAGGATGCTCGCGGTCAAATACGCCCCTTCCGGCGTCAACGTTATTACGCGGCCATCCAGGTAATAATTACTCCTCTTGCCGCCGGAAAGGAGAAAATCCCCCCTCTTTAAAGCCTCTTTATTCAACAAAGCCAGTAACTTGGATTTTAACTCTTTTAAATTGGTTTCCATAGTTGATTTATTCTACTATTTCAGGCCACCCCGGTCAATCTTAATTGCTAGACAGGCTTAAACTTATCTGGCGCCGCGGGCCGCCCCGTTCAAGACAAGGGAGAAATCCTTACCACATATTCGTTGCCGATTTGCTTTAAAACTTCAAACTTATAATAACCGTTTGTCAGGTATTTAAAATCTGCCACGTTGCCTTTCTTGATAATGCCGTAGTTCACCGGGCGCTTAGATAAGAAATCCCTGACCTTTTGGTGAGTATTCAAGAAAATTACCGGATGCGGGCTGAAGAAATTGGTCCCGGGAATATCTACTACCACAATCTCTTTACCGCTATAGAACCGGACCCCCCGGGCATAGAATTTCGAACAAATGACCGGGCCGCTAACAGGGTAATTCCTAACAAGATACTCGCTAGCCTCCCTGGAAGAAACAAAGGGCTCGATATCATCATGCAATAAAGACGCTCCGAACAAAAGTACCAGCAATAAAGAGACCAAAACAAACGTAAAATTCAAGAATTTCCTGCCTAAGGCATAAACCAGGGAAAATGCCCCCAAGATAAATAACGCAAGGGCTAAGGCGTAAACAGGGAAAACAGAGCTTAAGTAAACGGAAAACTTCGGGATGACCGCGATTAACGCTATCGAAAAAAGCAGAATGACTACCGACATAACTAAAGATGAAAAATAGAATAACCCGCCTTTATTCTTCCCCCAAACGCTGTTATAGACATAATCTCCGGTAACGATTATAAGCGCAGGATACAAAGGAAATATGTAGCTGGTTAGCTTGGAATGCGCGAACTGAAAAATAAACAAAACCGCGCTTATCCAAACGATCAAGAAAATATTGAAATTATTCATATGGACCTTTATGCGCTTAAACAAGAGGAAAAGGCCGGTTAACGTATACAGGCACCACGGAAAAACAGTCCCCAGTATGGTAAAGGGGTAAAAATACCACCTGTCATTCTCTATGTGCTCCGCCTTTACGATACGGAGGAAATGGTCGTTATAAAAGAACTCCCGGTTGAACCCGGCGCCATATTTTACCTCCATTAAAATATACCAAGGCAAAGCGACTGCAAAAAAAACCAGTAAGCCAAAAACAGAATATTTACAAAATATGAATTTCAAATCTTTTTTGACAAACAAAAAAACAATAGCGATAGATAAGGGTATTAACAATCCCAAGGGGCCTTTAGCTAAAACCGCCAAAGCGCTCAGAGCAAAGAATAATATAATACCTAAGCCTTTTCTTTGCGGATAAGTGTAACCCCAATAAAACGATAAAAGAGCAAAAAGTATAAGCACCGAAAAAATCATATCGGTAAAAACGCTCCTGGCCAACCCTATGTAAAAACCGCTGGATATCAATATCAGGCCTGTAATGAAGGCCTTTTTTTCGTTTCTAAACCCGATTAAACTTAAAAAATACACCGCTATCGCCCCTAAAACTGCGAAAAGCGCCGGGGGAAAACGGGCGGCAAAACTGGTATCCCCGAAAACGCCCATACTTATACGCATCAGCCAATACAAAAAAATAGGCTTCTCGAATTGCGGCGAACCGAATAAATAAGGGGTCATCCAGGTTTTGTGCTGGATCATCTCCCGGGCTGTCTGGGTATAAAAGACTTCATCGGGGTTAGTCAGGCTCAAAGTGCCGTTACCGAACATTAAATAAATATAGGCCAAACCAATCAAAATAAGTATCTCGATAATTTGCTTCTTCTTCATTTAACCCCTTCCAGAAGTTGAGTTATAGTTACAAACTTATACCCTTTATCCTTTAGCTTCTCAACCAGCCTTCCTATGGCCTTGACTGTTTGGCTCCTATCTCCTCCCTCCGAAGTAAATGTACCTCCGCTATCATGGAAAAGGATTATGTCTCCCGGGCGGATATTGCGCAATATATACCGGATGATATACTTATCGTCGAACCTGACCCAATCTTTGGAATTTAATGACCAGAGGATGACCTTATAACCCATCTGGCCTACTTTGACCTTCTCGTCAGGGGTAAGCCAGGCCTTGGGAGGCCTGAAATACCTGGTAGTTACGCCGGTCACAGATTTAATTACGTTATCCGCATATTTTATCTCGTTCTCAAGCTCCTCCATCGTATAGTAGATAAGGACGTGGTGGTCATAAGTATGGTTGCCTATATCGTGGCCTTCTCTTACCACGCGGCGGGCAACATCAGGATACTTGGAAACATGCTCTCCCAGCATAAAGAATGTGGCTTTGACTTTCGCCTTATTCAGCTCATCCAGGATCCTGGGAGTCCACACGGGAGACGGGCCATCATCAAAGGTAAGAGCTACTAATTTCTCCGGCGAACTGACGCGGTAAATAGTATTCTTCCGGACTATAACCGCTTCGTCAAAAAACACGCAGAAACTGGCTATGGCTAAAACAATCAGCAGCAAGGCGGCTAAAACTATAAATACCCTGGATTTTCTTTTCATAATTGCCTTTTATTATAACACCGCGAAGGTATTTAACAAACAGAAAATATGAGAAAGTGAAAAAGGGGGACGTTTCTACTTTTCCGGCAATCAGACTCGAGAAAAGTAGAAACGTCCCCCTTTTTTTGGGCCAACTTTTATTTTTGACTTTTAAGGTATTAGCTGTTATCATAATCTCATGCTAGGCCGTCTTATGCGCGGGGTAGCTGATTTGGCTTTCCCGAAAATATGCTTAAGCTGTAAAAACAAGCTTGGGGCGCAGGATAACGAAAATTATATCTGCAAGATTTGCCGGGCCAAAATTAAACGAAACATGCCTCCCTTTTGCCATGCTTGCGGCAGGCACCTTGAAAAACAAGACCTGAACAAGGGTATTTGCGCGGGCTGCTTAAGAAAAAAATTGCATTTTGACCACGCCTACAGCCCCTGCCTATACGAAGGAGTAATAAAAGAATTGATCCACGAATTCAAATATAAAGGCAAGGATCATTTAGGCGGGGCCTTAGGCGCAATAATGATAGAATTTATTAAAGAATACGGGCTTCCAATCGATTGTTTTGACTTAATTATACCTATGCCGCTGCATAAAAGCCGCCTGCGCGAAAGAGAATTCAACCAGGCTGAAATATTAAGCGGGCATATCGCCTCCGAGTTCGAGGTAAATCTGTCTTCCGGTTCACTCACCCGCCACCGGTATACCAAAACCCAGACAGAACTGCCGATAGATGATCGCTTCTCTAATGTCAAAAACAGTTTCTCCGTTTCCGAAAATTGCGATTTAAGGAATAAGAATGTGCTGTTAATCGATGATGTCCTGACAACGGGCGCCACTTCTTCGGAAGCGGCTGCTACAATGAAAAATGCCGGGGCCAATATAATATTTGTATTAACGCTGGCGAATTAACATGAAAATCCTAAGAAACTACCTGCTAAAAGAATTTATCGGCCCATTCCTGTTGACCTTTGGGCTATTGAGCTTTATTATGATTGTCGTAGGCAACCTGAAAAAGATTGCCGACTTAATCATTAACAAAGGCGTGGATATCTTCAGTATCATCAAATTATTCCTGTTAATGACCCCCTATATGGTTACCTATGCCCTCCCCATTTCCATCCTTGTCGCTACGCTTATGTCTTTGGGAAGATTATCCAGCGATAACGAAATTATCGCCATAAGGTCCAGCGGCATAAACCTTTTTAAACTCATACTCCCTCTTATAACCTTAAGCCTGATTTTAAGCTTAGGGCTGGTTTTATTCAATGACCGGGCCGCATCATACGCGCATTACGAATACCGCAAAACCCTGATCCAGATCGGCGTAAAAAACCCTACTGCGGCATTCGAAGAAGGAGTTTTCATTAATTCTTTCCAGAAATATATCCTGTTTATCTATAAGGTCGACCAGAAACACAACCGCCTGCTTAACGTGCGCATATATGAACCCCAGGGAGACGATAAGCCTACGCGGACTATAGTCGCAAAAAGCGGAGAATTTATAACCGTTCCCGAGAAAAATACGGTAAAATTAAAACTTATGGACGGGACAAGCGACGAGCCTGACCCGAATAACCCCACCAATTTCTATAAACTTAATTTTAAAACTTATTTTATGAACCTCAACCTTGCTGACGCCCAAAAAACCGGGGATATCGAGAAAAAAGATAAAGAAATGACTATACAAGAATTAAGGAACCAGATAAAGAAACTAAAAAATAAGAATATTAACCCCGGGCCTTTGTTAGTCGAGATCCATGAAAAATTGACCCTCGCCTTCTCCTGCCTGATTTTCGTTTTGATGGGGGCACCGCTGGCCATAATAACCCGGCGCAGAGAAAAATCCATCAATATCGGGATCGCCATTCTCATTATCGTAGTGTATTACCCTTTGCTGATCGGCTGTGAGTCCTTAGGAATGGAAGGCGCAATTAACCCGGTCCTGGCTATGTGGATACCCAACATTATATTCGGCTCGCTGGGCGCGGTATTAACCTACAAATTATGCGCATCCTAGACAGATATATATTAAAATCCATAGTAGCCATTTTTATCTCGTGCATATTCCTTTTCCTTTTTATGTACGTGGTAATCGACGTGCTCTCCCGCCTCGAAGATATACTGAAGCTTCAAATACATTACACGCTCCTAATCCAGTATTACTTAAGCAACCTGCCTATGATGTTCATCCAGGTTGCCCCCTTTGCCTGCCTTTTGAGCACATTATATACTTTTAGCAAGCTTAATCATAACAACGAAGTCATAGCTATGCGCGCTTCAGGCTTAAGCGTTTTTTACATCACCAAAACCGCCATTATATTCGGGCTATTGGTGAGCCTGTTCATTTTCTGGGTCTCTGACCGGGTTTGCCCTCACGCCATGCTGTTAAATAAGAAAATAGTGGCCAAGATGGACGAAAAGAAGAAAGACAGGGTGAAAAAGAAAACCGAGTCGCTCATTAACCTTTCTATGTATGGCTTGAAAAACAGGCTATTCTTTATCAACAGGTTTTATCCTTCGGCTAAGACCATGGAGGGAATAATCATACTTGAGCAGGATGAAAATCAGAATTTGACCCGGAAAATCGTAGCGAACAAAGGCGTGTATGAAGACGGGATTTGGAGATTCTATCAATCTATTACTTACGATTTTGACCTTAACGGCCAGATTATCAACGAGCCGCTATACCTGGAAGAAGAAATAATGACTATCCCGGAAACGCCTAATGACTTCTTGGCCCAAAGGCAAAAACCGGAATTTATGACCATAGCCCAACTGGATAATTATATATGGAAAATGTCCCACAGCGGAGCGACTACGGTCATCCGTAACTTGAAAATCGACCTGTATCAGAAATTTACCGCGCCGTTTACCAGCCTGATAATAATCTTGCTGGGGATACCTTTCTCGTTAATGATGCAAAAACGCGCCACAGGCCTTTCTTCTATCGGGATTTCAATTGTGGTGGGATTTCTCTACTATATATTTGACGCGGTGTGCGTGGCTATCGGAAAAGGAGGCGTCCTCCCTCCGTTCTTGGCTGTTTCGCTGGCCGGCATAATCGCATTGACCTTCAGCCTATCCCTGATCCGGCGCCTGCCCTGAAAATAATTATTGCGCTAATCTGCGGAAAATTTAAAATGGCAAAAAGCAACCCCGTTCTTTATATCCTCGGGATACGGCTGCCTAAGCCGCAAACAATCTCGTAAGGAACAGTCCCCGAAAGCCCGGCTAATTCTTCGGCGGTAATACTGGATTTCCCTTGCGAGCCGATTAAGACCACTTCATCTCCTATCCTGACATTTTCATTTCCTACATCCACCATCACCTGATCCATGCATATCCTGCCGCAGACCTTAAACCTCTTGCCATTTATTAAAACAGGGGCTTTATTAGAAAGGTTGCGCGGGTAACCGTCGCCGTAACCGATAGGGAGAGTGGCGATTTTAGTGGCCTTGCCGGTAATATAGTCATGCCCATAACTTATACCGGAACCTGCCGGAACTTTTTTGACAAATATAACCCTGGTCTTCAGTTTTAAAACCGGCTTGAGGTTAATTTTCAGGTTTTCTTTTGGATATAGGCCGTAAATTACTAACCCGGGCCTGACCATATTAAAATGGCTGTTTTCGTAATTAAGCACACCCAGGCTATTTGCCGCATGCGCCAGAGGTACCCTAACCCCGTCTTTTCTTAAATCCTTAAGCAGCTTATCGAATAAGCTAATCTGGTAAAAAGTAAACTCTTGATTCATATCCGCAAAGGCCAAATGCGTAAAGATCCCCTCTACATTCAAGTGCTTGAAGCCATGGATCTTCTTTACCAGTTTATGCGCGTCATAATGCGCAACGCCGATACGGCCCATGCCGGTATCGACTTTAATGTGCACATTTAATTTCTTGCCCAATTTAACCGCTTTGCTATTGAACGCCCGGGCGGACTCTTGGTCGCAAACAGAAGCGGCAAGCCCATATTCAAATAACGGCAAGGCGTCGCTCTTTAGTATCAACCCTAATACCAAGACCGGCACTGTTATCCCTGCTTCCCTAAGTTTTATACCTTCATCAATCGAAGCCACTCCCAGGAAATTCACGCCGATAGCCTCAAGCCTTTTGGAAACAGGGGCCAGGCCATGGCCGTAAGCATCCGCTTTTACCGTAACTAAAATCTTGGTTTTGGCGGCGACCTGCTTTTTAATCTGGGAGAAATTATGCTCCAGGTTATCCAGATTAATCTCGGCCCAAGTCGGCCGGTAGTATCGCATATATTAAAACCTCCCGTTAACCCAAAACGAAAAACCCGCTTTTTTGCAGGATAACTGCGTCATTCGTCATTTTTTGATCTGGCATTCTTTAGGATAAATGTAAAACGGGTTTATTTTAGAAATATCCTTAAATTTCTTCTTCTTGAGCCCCTCTAAAGCAAGCTTGATGATATTATGGGGCTTAGGATACCAGCTGTCTTTATCCAATAAGACAACTCCCTCAAGGCCCCGGGCCATATCATCTTTATATATATTAAGCGCATCCCCCAGCATTACGCAGGGTAATTTTATTTTCTTCAATAACTCATCTTTCGAAATAAGCATATAGGGGGATATCTTTTTCAGATTAGCCCCGGAATACCTGTAGAAACAGGAGTAGACAAGGTTTCTCCTGGCGTCGATTACCGGGACAATGACCTTACCGGGATAGCCTTGAGCATTCATAGCCAAAAGGCTCAAAGTTGATACTCCGATAAGAGGCTTACCCAAAGGCCAGCTGAGCCCTTTCATAGCGCTTAAACCTACGCGCAATCCGGTAAAAGAACCCGGGCCCAGGCCACAGGCAAAATAATCCAAATCCCTTGCTTCCAAACCAAGCGCTTTTAGGGCCTTTTTAATAATTACCGCTAAAAGCGACGATAGCCTTGGGCCGACTTCCAGGCTATACTCATAAACCCTGGAATCGTCATAAATACCCAATGACAAAAACTTAGTTGACGTATCAATGGCCAGTATCTTCATCCCAAACCCTCTTGCGTATTCGGCATTAAGCTTAATTTCCGCCCTTAAGAATTACTCCAATTACAGGCTAGTCAATTAGTAAAAATAGCCCGCCCATTTATTTGCGATATAAAGGATTTGCGTATTCCCTTGAGCAATTCTTTATACCGCAAGCCTGCCGCCGTAATCTTAATAACCCTCTTATCCTTCGGGCGGCCATAAGATAATTCGATCATAAGGCGCTCTCTGGGCATAAGGCAGCCTAAATTTTGCGCCCATTCGATGACCGAAACCCCATCATCATAAAAATACTCTTCGTAACCAAGCATGGCAATACTACCTGCCTCTTGAAGGCGATAAAGATCAAAATGGAATAACGGGATCCTCCCCCCCAGGTGCTGCCGGATAAGGATAAATGACGAACTCGTTACTTTATCTTTATTGACCCCCAGGCCTGCGGCAATGCCCTTAGTCAAAATTGTCTTGCCCGAGCCAAGGTTTCCTTTCAAGCAGATTATATCGCCCGGCTTAAGGCACCCGGATAAAACTGCCCCTAGGCTTAAAGTTTCTCTTGCTGATTGAGATACTATTTTCATCTAAAAATGCCTGAAACCATTTGGCTTAATATAGGATTCCCTGTTTTTCATATTTACCAATTTAAAACCGTATTTCTTTTCTATTATCTCTCCAATAGGGCTATAATCGGGATTTTTCAATAATCGCTTGGCCTGCGGGCGGCTGAGAGTAAAAAGAAGCTCGAATTCTTCCCCGCTATTTAAAGCGTCGCGAAAACCCGTTGCTTCTTTGCTTAAAGGAACCAAGCTCTCATAAATTACCGCCCCAACCTTGCTTTGGCCCAATATATGGCCTAAATCCTGGGCTAATCCGTCGGATACATCGATCATGGAATTGACTTTTACATTCCTGGCCAGATACCTGGCTTCTTTTAGGCGGGGGTTAAATTTCAAATGCTTTCCTGAAATAGAGCCTCCGAAAGAACCGGTAGCAAAAATTATGTCCCCGGCCTTGGCTCCGCTTCTTAAGGTAAGGCATTTCTTCTTGACCCGGCCAAGCATGCTCACATCGATAATGACTTTAGCGCTACGGCTTAAATCTCCTCCCACAATATTTACTTTATATTTACGGGAGATATCCAGCATCCCCTTAAAGAGCCTATCTACAAACCCCACGCTGGCATTCCCGGGAAAACCGCAGGAAATAACGCAATGGCGGGGTTCTCCGGAACAACTGGCAATGTCGCTTATAGATACCGCGATTGCCTTTCTGCCGATTAGATAGGGATCATCCTTAAGCGTGAAATCCACGCCCTCAATGAGCATGTCGCAGGTAAAAAGCTGGTAGTTTGACTTATCCAGTTTCAAGACAGCGCAATCATCTCCGCTAGCCTTGACTACTGTCGGGCCTGTTTTGATCCTGTTTCTGAACCTCTCAATTAAACCGAATTCTCCTATATCTTGTATCCTCACTCTTAGCCCCCTAAGCGCTGGCTACCATTTTAATATTCTTCATATACGGCGGCTTAATGACTCCCCGGTCCGTAATAATCGCGCTGATTAAATCATGCGGAGTAACATCAAAAGCAGGATTAAAAACTTTCGCGCCGCAAGGAGCGACTTGCCTGCTGAATAAAAGCCGGGTTACTTCCAGAGGGTCGCGCTCCTCAATAGGGATATCCTTGCCTGTTCTTATCCGCAGGTCAAACGTTGAGATAGGGGCCGCGACGTAAAAAGGGATACCGTGGTATTTACTTAAAACCGCCAAAGTATACGTGCCGATTTTATTGGCCGTATCCGCATTTGCCGCGATCCTGTCTGCGCCGGCGATTACTTTGCTGATTTTACCCTGCTGCATAAGCGAGGCTGCGGTATTATCGCAAATGACAGTTACTGCCACTCCCTTTTTACCCAACTCCCAGGCGCTAAGGCGCGATCCCTGAAGAAGCGGCCTTGTCTCGCAGGAAAAAACTTTTATCCGTTTTCCTTCTTCTTTGGCCCGATAGACCACCCCCAAAGCCGTACCGTAATCAATTGTAGCCAGGATTCCGGCGTTACAAACAGTTAAGATAGTATCGTTATCTTTAAGCAGGCTGCTGCCAAAACTCCCAATCGCCCGGCAGCTTAGCCTATCGCTTTCAATTACTTTCTTTGCTTCTTCAAGTAACAATTTCTTAAGAGTAACTAAATCTTTATCCTTGTTCTCCAAAGCAAAATCCCGCATTTTCTCTATACCCCAGAAAAGGTTTCTTGCCGTCGGACGAGAGCTGGCAATATATTTGGCTACCCTGTCTAATTCCCTGAAGAATTCCTTCGGGCCTATATCCCTTAGGCCAAGATAAACCCCCAGCGCCGCAGCTGCTCCCAAAGCAGGAGCCCCGCGCACCCTCAAAAGCTTAATCGCTCCCCACAGGTCCTTTAGCCTGTCAATTTCCAGGTATTCCAGCTTAAGCGGCAGCCTTGTTTGGTCAATCAGCCTTATCTTATTGTTCTTCCATTCGATAGTGTTTATTTTCATGGGCTTACAACCCGATCATTTTGGCAAATAAGCTCTTCTTTAGGTTAATCGCTTTTGAAGGGCATGCCTCCTGGCAGCAAAAACAGGAAATACATTCCCTGTAATCAAAAACGATTCCCCCGTTTTTCATGCTTATGCAATGATTCGGGCATATTTTAACACAAGCGCAACAATTGGTGCAATTGTTTCTCACCGGATAAGGAATATACCTAATCAAATTCTTGACTAAGTTAACTATCGGCCTAGGCATGTTTCTTGGTAAACTCGATGCCGAAGATAGTAAAAATGGCGCAATCTTGAGGTCTTCCGGCCTTTCACCGTATATCTTTATAGAGTTAAGGCCTGCTTTACCCAAGCCTCTTGCCGCGGCTTTCCGGGTAGATAAAATATCCAGCGGTTCCAACCCCATTATTTTAGCCAAAACACTATCCAAGGCGACACAGTCATCCCCTGCAAACAATAATCCCAAATCGCGCAATTTACCGCTGGTTGCCGGGCCATCGCCTTCCATGGCCGTGATACCGTCAATAATGGTTAAGCTGGGCCTGGCCTCCTCGTAAATGTCCACAAGAATATCCGCGAAATCTTCCCGCTGAAAATAGTTCTTATGCAGCTCGGTCTTAAAAGTCCCGGAAACCAGGCCAAAAAGATTCTTGATCGCTCCGGTTAAAATAGTAAGGCCGTGAGTTTTAAACTTAGGGACACTTACCAAATGATCGCAATGGTCAAGCCAGGTAGTTAACGGGAATTTCTTGCGCATCCTGCGCTTATCGAACCTGACCAACTCTACCTTTTCCTCATGGCAAATTCCGGCGATCCCAGAGGCGCGGTAAACTTCATCCACATTTTCAATTTCATTTCCCCAGACGCTCGGGCCATCACCGACAAAAATACGGCAGTTATTGTCTTTTAAGGCCCTGATGACCGCACGCACTACTTCCGGATGAGTATCAATCCCGGATTCCGGGGGCTTGGCCATCAGCATATTCGGCTTCACTAAAACCCGGGAGCCCGGCTTGATATAACGCGCTACTGTGCCGATTAAGTTTATCGCCTTTCTCACTGAAACTTCAACGAGGCTTCTATCGTAGCTACCGCATTTTACAATACTTACTTCTGAATCCATAGAATATTAGTTTAACCGGTGTTGATACCAAACGGCGCATCTATATAATAGCTGAATTAAATGCCGTCGAACGCGCTAAATAACCTTATTGCGTTTTCCGTAGTGGCCTTAGCAACCTCTTCCAATTGCATCCCCTTAAGCTTTGCGACAAACTCCGCAAGCAAGCGCACCTGGGCCGGTTCGTTTCTCTTGCCGCGAAACCCCTCAGCGGATAAATAAGGCGCGTCTGTTTCCAATAATAACCTATCCAGAGGAGTTAGCTTGGCTAACTCCCTTAAATTATCCGCTTTCTTGTAAGTAACATTGCAGGTGAATGAAATTAAAAATCCCAAATCAAGGCATTCATTTAAAAAGTCCGTATCGCCAGAAAAACAATGCACAACTGCTTTAACCGGCATCAGTTCTTTTAAGATCATCAGGGTGTCGGCTTGGGCCTCTCTTGTGTGAATAACCGCCGGCAGGCCTAAATCTTTGGACAGCTTGAGCATCCGGGTAAATAGAGGCAGCTGGTTCCGGGCTTGAGAGAAATTCTTAAAATAATCCAAACCGATTTCTCCTATTGCCACAACCTTTTTGTTTTTGGCAAGGCTTCTTATTTCGTTTTCCGCCAGAGGAGTAAACGTATCGGCTTCATGAGGATGGATTCCGGCCGTAGCATAGATAGATTCATATTTTTGGGCCAGCTCTAAGGCCCTGCGGGAGCCTTGCAGGCTTGAGCCTATATCGATAATATAGCCTACGCCTTGTTCTTTTGCCCGCTCAATTACTACATCCCGGTCTTGATCGTATTCAGGAAAATCCAAATGGCAGTGAGTATCGACTAGCATAAATTATTTTTCTTTGATTTCAATACCTGCCTGCCCGACAAGCAGGCGGGGAAATAACGGAACGCCTTTCTTTATCAAACTTCCTCCGGCCTGTTCTTTGATCAAAAGGGAAGTTTCCGGCATAAATACATCCAGCTCATCGGCAACTTTCCTGATTACATCCACTAAAAGGCGGATAAAAACTTTGAGGTCCCCTTCTTTTTTCTCTTTCGCTAAATTCCAGGGCTTAGTTTCTTCGATATATTTATTAGCCGCCCCGATCAATTCCCAGATCGCCTCTAAAGCAAGGCTGAAATTTTGCGCATTTAGCCCGAGCCGAACCCGGTAATTCAACTGCCCGATTTCGGACAATATCCCAAAGGCCCGCTTATTATCTTTAACGCTTTCAAAATCTACATCCGGGACTTTCCCCCCGAAATATTTCTCGACCATTGTCAATGTCCTGAATACCAAATTCCCCAGGTCATTAGCCAGATCCCCGTTGTAACGCTTGATTATGGATACCTCGGAGAAATTCCCATCCAAACCAAAAGGCACATCGCGTAAAAGAAAATACCTGTAAGCGTCTAACCCGTATTTCTTCGCCATCTCCAAAGGATTGACTACATTGCCAAGGGATTTAGACATCTTATCTTCATTGATCAGCCACCACCCATGCGCGAAAACTTTTTTAGGCAGGGTTATGCCTAAGGCATGCAGCATGATCGGCCAATACACGGTGTGCTGCCTTAATATGTCCTTGGCCATCAGATGCAAATCGGCAGGCCACCATTTGGATTGGTATTTTCCGTCGGCATCAAATTCACCCACGGCGCTTATATAGTTAATAAGCGCGTCAAACCAGACATAGGTTACATGCTCCGGGGCAAATGGCAAAGGTATCCCCCAATTAAGCCTCTCTTTGGGGCGAGAAATACATAAATCATTCAATTTATTCAGCTCCAAGAAGCTGATAGTTTCTTCATAACGGCTTGGAGGATTAATAAAATCCGGATTTTGGCCTAAATACCCCAAAAGCCAATCCTGATATTTGGACAACCTGAAGAAATAGTTTGTTTCAGAGATGCTTTCTACCGGGCGCCGGCAATCGGGGCATTTACCTTCCACTACCTGTGACTGCAGCCAAAATCTCTCGCAAGGCGTGCAATATAGGCCCTCGTATTTATCTTCGTAAATATCGCCTTTATTATTAAGGATAGCGAGCGCTTTTTGCACAGTTTCAATATGCCGCTTGTCAGTCGTGCGGATAAAATAATTATAAGAAATGCCCAGCGCCTCCCAGAGGTCTTTAAAGCTTTTAACGATCTTGTCTGCGAAAACCTGCGGGGTAAGCTTGGCGTTATCCGCCGCTCTTTGGATCTTCTGTCCGTGCTCGTCGGTTCCGGTAAGAAACCAGACGTTCTCATCGCCTAAAACTTTACGCATATGGCGGGCCAATGTATCGGCGGCAATAGTCGTATAGGAATGGCCTATGTGTGGAGAGGCATTTACATAATAAAGCGGGGTTGTAATATAGAATTTACCGGCGCCTGTTTTCTCGTTTGTCATCATTTATAGCTTAGTGTTATCCACGCCCCATCTTCAAGCTGGACCGATGCGCTGCGCTTAAACACGTTAAGGGCCATGACCTTGCCTTTGCCCTGCGGCGTATTTACGCGCTCCCCTTCGCGGGGAAGGCCCTTGGAAAGCAATTTATAACTTTCATATTCAAAAGAAAGGCAACACATCAGCCTTCCGCAAATCCCGGAGATCTTGGGCGGGTTCAAAGGAAGCCCTTCTTCTTTAGCCATTTTAATGGTTACCGGCTCAAAATCTTTTAAGAACCTGGCGCAGCAAAGCTCTCTGCCGCAAGGGCCAAACCCTCCAAAAAGCCTCGCTTCATCGCGAACGCCAATCTGCCTAAGCTCAATCCTGGCCTTGAAAATCTTTGCCAAATCTTTTACCAAATTCCTGAAATCAACCCTGCCGTTAGCGGTAAAATAAAATACTATCTTTGAACGGTCAAAAGAATACTCTGCCTGCACCAACTTCATATCCAGCTTATGCTCTGCAATTTTCTTAAGGCAGGAGCTAAACACCTCTTTTGCCTTTAAACGGTTATCTTCAATCTGCTTGATATCCGCTTCTTTGGCTATACGCAATATTTTCTTAGGGGCTTCTTTATTGCCTGCATCTTTAGGGCTATCTCCATCTTTACAGCAAGACGCGCTATCCTTGCAACGGGCTTCGCAAGAAGGCACAAGCCGGCCATAGTCCTGGCCGCGGTCATGCTCGATTATCACGTAATCCCCGTCCTTGACATTAAAACCTGCGGCATTATAGGCAAAAACCTGGCCTGAATCTCTTAAGCGCACATAGATCAACCCTTCCATAACTCCATCCTTAAGTTATAAAGCAATAATCGTGTGTTGACGTTTTTTTCCGAATAGCTGATCGCGTTGGTTATGCTCACCAATATTGAGTCCAAGTCTAAAAATGTCAGCCTCGAGGCTGACAGGGCCAATTCCTGCTTACGGTCGGAATTAATCACCTCGCCTTGATCCATGCCTGCTTTGATTATATATATATCCCTAAACCAGGTAGCTAATAAGTTTAAAGAATTCCGCACATCTATGCGGCTTGCCGAAGCTAAGCTCTCGGCGACCGGCCTGGAAGAAGATAAAATAAATTTATCAATTAGGCTGTTTTTCTTGTTAATTATATCTTCATCTTTCAACTTGAGGGCCCTGCCTAACCTGCCTTCGGAAAAATACGCCAAGAAATGCGAGTAGCCGGCGTCCAATTTGTAGTCTTTCCTTAGGATTTCTTCTAAATCCCGCCTTTTAAGCGGAGAAAATTTTACAACTTTGCACCTTGATACAACTGTCTTAAAAAGCAATCCCGGTTTATCGGTGATTAAAATAATCAAGCTGCCCCTGGATGGCTCTTCCAGGACCTTCAACAATGAATTGGATGCCTCGGCAGTCAACTTGTTAGCATTATCGATGATAAATACCTTCAACCTGCCCTCGTAAGCCTTCAAGCTCATTTCTTTCTGTAGCTGGCGGATTACCTCTATTTTTATTTGCGGCTCATCATCCGAAATTACGTGCACATCCGGATGCTGGTAACTGTCAATTTTCAGGCAAGATGAACAATGGCCGCACGCGTCTGCTTTATCTTCAAGGCAATTCAGCCTCTTGGCTAAAGCCAAAGCTACCTGCCTCTTGCCTATGCCTTCCGGCCCGGTAAATAAATATCCTGCTTCCAGCCGGGAATTGTCGATATAGGCTTTGAGTATCTCTATGGGCCTATCCAATCCTTTAATCGCGCTAAAAGACATATTTTTCTACCAATTCTCTAATATTTGACTGGGTGTCGGTTTTATCTTGTTCAACCTTAACTACTTTTATCCGGCCGGGTTCCTGCCTGGCTAATTTTAAATAACCGTTACGCACGCGTAAATGATACTTAACTGAACGCATTTCAATGCGGTCAAGGCAAGCCTCTCTATGTTTGAGCCCGCGCTTAACTGCCAAGTCCAGGAATAAAGTTATGTCCGGGGTTATGCCGCTAGTCGTGAACTTACCCACCTTTCTGATTAAATCGATATCCATGCCCAGGCCATAACCCTGATAAGCAAGGGTTGAATCCAGGAATCTGTCGCAAATAACATTAATCCCTTTTTTTAGCACAGGTTTGATGACTTCGGCGACGATTTGCGCCCGGGCAGCCATATAAAGAAGCATTTCGGCCTCCGGAACAATCGCCTGGTTTTTAGCATCCAGCAGGATATCGCGGATTTTCTCGCTGATCTTGGTTGCGCCCGGCTCGCGCAGATAAATTACCCGCCTGCCTTTAGCTTTAAGATATTTATAAAGCAAGCGCGACTGCGTGCTCTTTCCGCAACCCTCTGAACCTTCAAATGTAATAAACTTTCCTCTCATGATTTTACCTTGAGGCTGGCTCTATGGGGCGGGTCCTGCCGCGAAAGCCTCCCCATTCCTGCGGGCGGCCGTACCGTCCTCGGAACGAAGAAGCCCCTCCTCCGCCTCACCCGCGCACAGCTCTTTCCGCTCGCTAGCCCGTTACATTACAACTTTCTTCTCCAAGTGGTGCCATCTTTGGTATCTTCTAGAATTACACCCCTGGCTTCTAATTCTTTACGTAATTTATCTGCTTCGGCGAAATTGCGCTCTATTTTGGCTAAGTTTCGCTTATCAATTAAAGCTTTCTCTTGAGGCGATATTGATTCGTTACCTGCGTTCTTCCATTGTAAGCCCAAAATTCCGCTTAACTCTAATAATAAATTCCTGCCTTGAACTGTAAATCCGGGATTCTCAATATTCTTGTTCAAGATATTGACTAATTCAAATATGCAGGCCAAAGCTTGAGGAGTATTGAAATCATCATCCATTGCCTCAATAAACTTATTTCTTGGCTCATCAATATCTTTAGCTACGGATTTTGTTTTATCCCCCGGCCCTTGTTTACCAAGCTTCTCTAACAGGATTGTAATTCTCCCCAACGCTTGCCCGGCTTCCCGGATTTTCTCATCCGTATAATCAACCGGATGCGAATAATGAGTTGAAAGAAATAGCAACTTCAACAAATCCGGATTTTTGTATTTATCCAAGAATCCCCGGACGGTTATAAAATTCCCCAAAGACTTGGCCATTTTTTGGCCGTTAATGGTAAGCAAACCGTGATGGATCCAGTATTTGGCGAACTTCTCTCCGGCTGCTTCGGATTGGGCGATTTCATTTTCATGGTGCGGAAAGATTAAATCAATTCCGCCGCCGTGAATATCAAACTGGTCTCCTAAAATATCCGAACTCATTACCGAACACTCAATCTGCCAACCCGGCCTTCCTTTTCCCCAGGGGCTCATCCACGAAGGCTCATTCTCTTTGGCTTTCTTCCAAAGCGCAAAATCCAAAGGATTGCGCTTGTTCTCATTCAAGGCCACCCTTGCCCCTGATTCCATTTTTTCTAATGACTGGTTGGATAATTTACCGTAATTTTTAGCTTTCGTAATATCGAAATAAACATCGCCGCATGAGGCATAAGCTGCGCCCCTATCAATCAAACCCTGGATAAACTTGATCATCCTGGGGATATATTCGCTGGCCTTCGGCTCTAATATTTTATCCTGATCAACGCCTATGCCTAGGCTGGCCAATGCTTCATGATACGAAGCAAGGTATTTTTCCGCTACCCTTTTAAAACTTGCATTTAAATCTTCACCCGGAAATTCTTCTTTGGCCTTATTGATAATCTTATCATCCACGTCAGTAACATTGCGGACAAATTTAACCTTATAGCCCTTATAAGCCAGGTAACGCCGGATAACATCGAAAATATAGGCGCTTCTGGCATGGCCGATGTGCGGCTCATCATAAACCGTCGGGCCGCAGGCATACATTTTGATCTCTTTAGGCTCTAAGGGAACAAACTCTTCTTTTTGGCGGGATAAGGAGTTATATAGATGAATTGGCATAACGATTATTTCTTCTCTAGGCCTTCGATCCTCTTTTCAAGGTCATCAATAACCTGCATTATCGGATCTAGCACATGAATATGATCCAGGCTTATGTCGATCTTCTTGCCTTCCTGCTTGGTAATTCTTCCCGGCACACCCACAACCGTGGAATTCGGCGGGACATCCTTGATCACAACCGCGTTTGCCCCGATATAAGAATTGTCTCCGATGACGATGTCCCCCAAAACCTTTGCCCCACCGCCGATAACCACGTTATTGCCGATAGTCGGATGCCGCTTGCCTTTTTCAAGGCCCGTGCCCCCTAAAGTGACGCCTTGATACAAAAGCACGTTATCGCCGATAATCGCGGTTTCTCCTACCACAACCCCCATACCATGGTCTATAAAGAGCCCCTTACCGATTCTTGCCCCGGGATGTATCTCAATACCCGTTGCCCAACGCGCCAGTTGCGAAAGCAGGCGGGCTAAAAAGAAAAACTTTATCCTGTAAAGAAAATTACCTGCGCGATAAGCCACCAAAGCGTGCAGGCCCTGGTATAAAAGCAGGATCTCCACAAAACTTTTTGCCGCCGGGTCTTTCTCCTGGGCGGTTTTTATTTCGCGGTAGAAAAATATCGCAATCAAAATATTCTTGATGATAATCAAACCTAAAATGAATAGCAGTATCTGTATCAGGCAAATCATAATCAACGCTCCTTCTGGATTAAAACCGTGGCCAAGCAGGCTATCCCCTCTTTTTTGCCCAATTCGCCCAAACCCTCGCTGGTTTTGGCTTTGACGCCAATGCGATCTTTATCTATCCCCATAATCTTGCTTAATGATTCCTGAATTTTATTCTTAAAGGGCGACATCTTCGGCTCTTCCGCGACAATAATTGTATCGACATTAGAAACGCGATAGCCTTTTTTATGGACTAACCCCAAAACTATTTTCAACAACTCCGGGCTTGAAATACCCTGATACGCCGGATCAGTATCGGGGAAAAGCTCTCCTATGTCTTTCTCGGCAATAGCCCCCAAAAAGGCATCGCAAACCGCATGGATCAAGCAATCGGCGTCGGAATGGCCAAGCAAGCCTTTGATATAGGGAATCTCAATTCCGCCGATGAATAATTTACGCTCTTCCACTAAACGATGAAGGTCATAACCTATACCTACGCGGGTTTCCATAGTTTTGCCAAGCCTTTAGCGATTATTAAATCCTCGGAACTGGTTATTTTTATATTGCGATGCTCGCCCATGACCATTTTTACCTTTTTCCCGGACTTTTCCACAAGCGCCGCGTCATCAGTAACAAATTGATGGCCGAATCTGGAATAAGCTTTGACAATCAAATCTCTTGCAAAAACCTGCGGGGTCTGCACTTCCCACAGGTTATCCCTATCGATAGTTTTCTCGACATTATATCCCCTGACCATCTTGATTGTCGATTTCACAGGGACCCCGGCAATCGCCGCTTTTGATTTTCTTGCTTCATCTATTACCAATGAAACCAAACCGCTGGTTATAAACGGCCGGGCTGCGTCGTGTATTAAAACAAAATCCGCTTTAGGGCTGATTGCTTTTAAGCCTTGCGCCACGGAATCCTTGCGCTCCTTGCCGCCCAAAACAACTTTAGAGGCTTTACGGATCTTATATTCTTTGATAATCCCGCATAAATCTTTGATATTATCCGGGTTCCCCACGACTATAATTTCTTTTATCGTCGGATGTTTATCCAAAACGCCCAAAGAATAAGCAATTACCGGTTTTGAATTCAGTTTAAGTATTACTTTGGAAACTTTCCCCTTAAACCTTTTGCTTCTTCCTGCCGCCACAACTATAGCGCTCAAATGCATTTTAGCGTTCTATCTTTGTAAAAATCATCCTGCCGGCTTGCGTCTGAAGCACAGAGGTCACTACAACCCTTACTTCCTGGCCGATTGACCTGCGCGCCTCTTCCACGACAACCATCGTGCCATCATCAAGATAGCCTATTGCCTGGTTATGCTCTTTGCCCTCTTTGATCAACTTAATCTGCATTTGTTCGCCGGGGAACACCATCGGCTTAAGCGCGTTAGCCAGCTCGTTGATATTCAAGACCTTGATGCCCTGGATAGTGGCTACACGGTTTAAATTAAAATCAACCGTAAGTATCTTGGCTCCCAAAAGCTTGGCTAACTTTACCAGCTTTGCGTCAACTTCGGTTGTCTCAGGGAAATCCCCCTCATGGATGACAATATCCGAACCTGATTCTGACTGGATTGTATTCAAAATATCCAATCCCCTCCTGCCTCTTTGACGCTTGATCGGATCGGTTGAATCCGCTATCTGCTGCAGCTCCCTTAAAACAAATTTAGGGATGATAATCTTGCCGGAGAGGAATTTGGTTTTACATATATCGACGATCCTGCCGTCTACGATTACGCTGGTATCAACAAGTACGATATTTTCATCCTGATCCTGGCGGCGCAGGCGCACGTAAGGGATAATTACGCTGAACTCGTCTTTTCCGCGTAAGGCCATAATCATGCCCAGATAACAAAAGACCAGAGTCAAGATCACCCTGATAGATGAAAGCGTAGTGGCTGAAAGGGCTGTTACGCTAAAAGCATCCCCCACAAGCTTGGCCATAATCAAACCTAAGATCAACCCAAAAACCGCGCTTGAAAGCCCGCTTACCGAAACCTTGCGCAAACCTACTTCCAAAAGAATAATTCCCAAGGCTATCGCGCCTGCAACCAAAGCGCCGGATACAACGCCCACCTGATAACCAACAGTCGCACTAGCGAATAAAAATAAGATGCGCACAAATAATAAATTCATTATTTCCCTCCTAACGCGATATCCAAGCCTTCTTTTAAATTCCCAACCGGGACCAGTTCAATGCTACCCTTATAATTTATAAAATTCTTATGGTTATTTTTTGGCAATATACAGCGTTTGAAACCTAACTTTTCCGCCTCATTCACCCTCAACAGGACCTGAGAAATACTCCTGATCTCGCCGCTTAAGCCCACCTCTCCTAAGATTAAAGCCGCCGGGATAACTACCTGCTCGCGAAAACCGGAAACTATGGCCGCTGCCAGGGCTAGGTCTGCGGCAGGATCCTCTACTTTTATGCCACCGGCAACATTAACAAAGATATCTTCCGTTTCAAGCGCCAAACCAATCCTTTTTTCCAGGACCGCGACCAACAGGCTTAAGCGGTTAGGGTCAAATCCCTGCGCGCGCCTACGGGCATAACCAAAACCGGACCTACTCACCAAAGACTGCATTTCAACCAAAAGCGGCCTTGAACCTTCCACTATCGAAGTGACTACCGAGCCTGCGACGCCTTGAGGCCTTTCGGATAAGAATATTTCCGAAGGGTTCCTTACTTCGCAGAGGCCTTGCGCGCTCATCTCAAATACGCCGATTTCATTGGTCGAGCCAAACCTGTTCTTTACCGCGCGCAAAATCCGGTAAATAGCAAACCTGTCGCCTTCAAAATATAAAACCGTGTCTACTATATGCTCTAAGACTCTCGGCCCAGCAAGCGTTCCTTCTTTAGTCACATGGCCTATGATGAATATCGAGGTCCCGGTAGTTTTAGCCATCTGTGTCAACATCCCGGAACATTCGCGTACCTGGCTTACGCTCCCGGCAGAAGAGCTTATCCCGGGATCAAAAATGACCTGAATAGAATCGATAATTACTACTTCGGGCTTAAGCTTCTTGATATATTCGATAATTAAAGACAAATCGGTTTGGTTAACGATATAAAGCCGGTCAGACTCATGAGAACCCAGACGTTTAGCCCTTAATTTTGTCTGGTGCACGCTTTCTTCGCCGCTTACATAAAGGACTTTATGGCCTTGCTTGGTCAGTTGATTGGAAACCTGCAAAGATATTGTTGACTTACCGACTCCGGGGTCACCACCGATTAAAATAACCGATCCGCTGACTATCCCGCCGCCCAATACTCTATCCAATTCCAGGATACCGGTCTTAAGGCGCTCTTCTTCTTTCGCCTCAACATCTTTAAGCAATACCGGCCCATCTTTATATAAAACGCTGCGCTCGTTTGCCTTGGGGCTAAGCGCGCTGTAATCTTCTTCGACAAATGAATTCCAGCTCTGGCAATCAGGGCATCTGCCTATCCACTTAGGAGACTGATAACCGCAGGCCTGGCAAGCAAATATGGTTTTAGTTCTCATAATATACTATTCCAATGCGGGTTTGGAATTCCAAACCCGCATTGGAATTGATCAGGGTTATTTCTTCTCTTTGGTTTTCCAGAATAGTTTCCAGGGGTTCTTTCTGATATCGGAAATCGTGGCCTCCAGTTCATTATATATCGTATCATCATATAATAATTTCCCGACTGTCCCCTCTTTATTCACTATCCTCTCTATGCCGGTGTTTAAGTTGTCGGTGATGTTTTTTGCGGTCCGCATGATTTCATTCATAGGCAGCGGGTCTTCGCCGTATAAATCCCCCCCTTCAACCAAAAGCTTGCTGTAATCATTGCCCGGGATTATCTCTATGTATTTTTCACCCAAAAGCCCCAGGGTATTTACCCAAATCTTGGAATCCAACGGGATATTCGCGTTCCTATTGACCCAACAGGTTACGCGCACCTTGGTATATAAATCTTTAGGGTCATAAAGAACTTTAATGCTTTTAACTACCCCCGAGTCCACTCCGGCAAACCTTACCGGCGCCCCGATCTTTACTCCGTTTACAAACCGGAAAACGAAATTCACCCTATACCCCGAAGCCCAGGTCTTAACGCCTCCTATAGAAAGGACGAAAATGACAAGTATGATTAAACCAATAAAAACAAAAATACCGACTTTCATCTCTAGTTTAGTCTTCCCGAATATCATGGTTTACTCCTCCGTTTATCTATACCGGTCTAGCGTCTCGGTTATCGGTCCGGTGCTTAAGCCGTTAATAAACTGATGGACTATGGGGTTTCTGGTCTTTTGAATTTCTTCCGAAGTGCCTTCGGCAATAATTTTACCCTGATACAGCATAGCGATTTTATCCGCTATCTTGTAAGCGCTCTTCATATCGTGAGTAACCACAATCGAAGTGACCTTCAGCTTATCATGCATGCTTTTTATCAATTCATTTATACTATCGGCGGTAATTGGGTCTACGCCTGTAGTCGGTTCATCATATAGTATAATTTCGGGTTTTACGCAAATCGCGCGCGCTAAAGCCACGCGCTTACGCATCCCCCCGCTTAACTCCGAAGGCATAAGATTGCCGATCCCATGCAAACCTACCATAGCTAATGACGATTCTATCCTCTCGAGAAGCTTCCTGTGGGGAAGATCATCATGTTCTATCAGGCCAAACCCTACGTTTTCGCCTACGGTCATGGAATCAAATAATGCCCCGCCCTGAAAAACCATGCCGATCTTAAGCCGCAACAAATTCAGCGCTTTCTCTTTGAGCGACCCTACATCCTGTCCGTCAACCAGGACCCTTCCTTTATCCGGCTTCAGGATACCCACGAGATGCTTCAATAGGACCGACTTACCGCATCCGGATCGCCCTATAATAACACAAGTTTTGCCTTTATCTATTTTAAGATGCACGCCGCTTAATACCCTATGCGCCCCGAGTGATTTATGCAATCCGCTTATTTCAATCATATTTTTATGGGAATATAAAGTAAAATAGCGCCGTAAAGAAACAATCGGCGATAATAATCATAATAAAGCTAAAGACTACCGAACGCGTAGTCGCCCGGCCTACGCCCTCGGCTCCCCCTTCGACGTTAAAACCTTCGTAACAACTGACCAAGGCAATAATCATCCCGAAGAATATGGTCTTGGAGAGGCCCGTAAAAAGGTCCTTGTAAAAAAGCGATTCCGCTGTCACCCTTATATACATACTTGAAGATATGCCCAGTTTAAATACGCAAATCATATAACTTCCCAAAATACCGATGGCGTCGGAATAAAGCGTCAACAAAGGAAGCATAATGCTTAAAGCCAGAAAGCGCGGGACAACCAGGTATTTTATGGGGTTACTCGATAATGTCTCCAGGGCATCGATTTGCTCGGTGACCTGCATGGAACCCAATTCTGCCGTAATCGAAGCTCCGACTCTGCCGGCAACAACCAACGCGGTAATAACCGGCCCCAATTCGCGCACAATTGAGAGCGCGACAAGGCTGGCGATATAGATTTCCGAGCCTATGCGCTGCATAAAATAAGCGGTCTGGAACGCAAAGATAAACCCGATAAACAACGAAACAAGGGAAACTATCGGAAGGCTGTCAAAACCGGCCTTCTTTGCCTGCTCAAATATACGATGCCTCCGGAAAGGCGGGACAAAAATAAAATAAATTGTTTGCAGGGCCAGGTTGCTTAATCCCCCCAAGAAATGCATAAAAGAAATCACCCGGGCCCCTATTATGATGAAGAATTCGTATATCATAGGCTAAAAATCAACTCGTTATTTTTACAGGTTACCTTAACAACCGAGCCATCCTTGAATTTCTTGGAAATTATCTCCGAGGCAAGCGGGTCTTCCAGGAACCTTTGGATCGTCCTTTTTAGCGGCCTTGCCCCAAACACAAGGTCAAAGCCCCTGTCGATCAAAAACTCCTTGGCGCTTGCGTCAACTTCCAACTCGATATTCTGTTCTTTGAGCCGGTCGCTGACATGGCCGATTTCGATATCGATAATCCGAGACAAGTCTTCTTTCTGAAGCTGCCGGAAAACGATAATGTCATCGATACGGTTTAAGAACTCCGGCTTAAAGGTATTTTTTACCGACTCCAGGAGCTTTTCTTTCATCTCCTGATAGGAGATTTCTTCTTTCTGGGCCTTAAATCCAAGGGAACCTGCCTTGCGGATCAAGTCAGCCCCGACATTAGAAGTCATGATAATAACGGTATTACGAAAATCGACCTTCCTGCCGAAGCTATCGGTCAGGCGGCCTTCTTCAAAGACCTGCAGCAATAAATTAAAAACATCCGGATGCGCTTTCTCGATTTCATCCAAAAGTATCACCGCATAAGGCCTGCGCCGGATGCGCTCGGTAAGCTGCCCGCCCTCTTCGTAGCCGACATACCCCGGAGGGGCTCCGATTAAACGCGAGACATTGAACTTTTCCATATACTCGGACATATCCAGCTGGATTAACGCATCTTCGTCCCCAAACATGAATTCCGCCAACGCCCGGGCAAGAAGGCTCTTGCCTACGCCGGTCGGGCCCAGGAAGATAAACGAGCCGATGGGCCTGCGCGGGTCCTTAATACCTGCGCGCGATCTCCGGACCGCGTGGGCGATCGCTTCAATCGCTTCGTTTTGCCCAACCACCCGCTTATGCAGGTCCTCTTCGATCTTAAGCAATTTCTCGCTCTCTTTTTCTTCCAGCCTGAAAATCGGAATACCTGTCCATTGAGCTACGATTTTAGCGATATCCTCTTCATTTACTTCAGGCCGCATCTTATCTTTAGCTTGCGACCATTCTTTATTCAACTGCTCCAATTCCTGGCGCGTCTGTCTTTCCTGGTCGCGCAAAGAAGCCGCTTTCTCAAAATCCTGGCTCTTGATAAAGGATTCTTTTTCCTTCCTCAAGGAATCGACTTTCTGCTCGAGTTTCTTAATGTCCGGGGGCACAACCAAGACATTGAGCCTTGCGCGCGAACCTGCTTCATCGATTAAATCAATGGCTTTATCCGGCAGGAACCTTCCTGAAATATAACGGTCGGATAATTTAGCTGCCGCCTCCAAAGCGTCATCCCTAAAGGTCACCCGATGATGCGCCTCATATTTATCCCTTAAGCCCTTTAATATTTCAATGGCCTTCTCTACTGACGGAGGCTCAACCATGATTGTCTGGAACCGGCGCTCAAGCGCTGCGTCCTTTTCTATATATTTCCGGTACTCATCCATGGTAGTTGCGCCTATGCATTGCATCTCTCCGCGCGATAACGCCGGCTTTAGAATGTTAGATGCGTCAATTGCCCCTTCCGCGGCTCCTGCGCCGACCAAAGTATGCAATTCATCGATAAAGATAATAACATCCTGCGAGCGTTTTATCTCCTCCATCACGGCCTTGATTCTTTCTTCGAATTGTCCGCGGTATTTTGTGCCGGCAACCATTAAAGCCAAATCCAAAGTAATCAGCCTCTTGCCGCGCAATATTTCCGACACATTGCCGGCAACAATCGATTGGGCCAGCCCTTCGACAATCGCGGTCTTTCCGACTCCGGCCTCTCCTAAAAGAACCGGGTTATTCTTGGTCCTGCGGCTTAAGACCTGGATCACTCTTTCAATTTCCTGCGCGCGGTCTATAACCGGATCGAGCTTATTTTCTTTAGCCAAAGCGGTCAGATCCCGCCCAAAAGCGTCTAAGGCGGGAGTCTTGCTCTTTACCTGCGGACCGTTTGAGCCTTGAGCCCCGGGTAAAGCCGAACCTAACAACTCCATAACCTCGTTACGCACGCTATTTAAATCCAAGCCTAAATTCAACAACACCTGCGAAGCTATGCCTTCGCCTTCGCGTATTAAACCCAATAAGAGATGCTCCGTGCCGATATAATTATGCCCCAGCGAGCGCGCTTCTTCCGCAGCTAATTCCAGGGATTTCTTTGCCCGCGGCGTAAAAGGAATATCCCCGATAATCTGGGTCGTCGGCCCCGGCTGCACTAATTTCTCGACTTCCAGCCGGATATTTTCCAGGGACAAGCCTAATTTTTGCAGCACTGTGCTGGCTACGCCTTCGCCTTCGCGGATAAGGCCTAAAAGTATATGCTCGGTCCCTATATAATCATGATTAAAACGCCTTGCCTCCTCTTTAGCTAAAATAATTACCTTGCGCGCCCTTTCAGTGAATCGATTGAACATTGAGTATCTCCTTGTTATGTTAGGTATAACCCAGCTCCGGGCAAAGAAGATTTTTGCTTTCCCTGCCCCTATCTACTGATTCGATACCATTATAAACTAAGTTTTTCCCGGATCAATTCCGCCCGTTTCAGGTCCCGTTCTTCCGAAGATAATTTCCTATTTTCGATTTTTTGTAAATGCGCCGGCTGCGTGATGATAAACAGTTCGTTTATCGACTGACGGTCAATATCCTTAATCAACCCCAGATCGCATCCCAACCTGACCATAGAAAGCAACTCTATCGTTTCCTGGCTCGAAATGATCCTGGCGCTCCTTAAAATCCCCAGGCTGCGGTTTATCCTATCCTCTAAAAGCGGGCCGTTTTTAGCCAACAGGCTCTCTCTTGCCTGTTTTTCCTGTTCGATGATCTGACGGATGAGGCTGTTGATGCTCTCGATAATTTCGTCTTCGCTGGGGCCTAAAGATATCTGATTGGATATTTGAAAAAAATTCCCCATTGCCTGCGTTCCTTCGCCGTAAAGCCCGCGGGTGGTAAAACTTAACTTGGCAATAGCGGCCATTACCCGGTCAATTGAACGCGACATTACTAAACCCGGCAAATGCAGCATAACCGAACCGCGCATCCCCGTGCCGGCGTTAGTAGGGCAAGCCGTTAAATAACCCCAGTTTGCCAGAAAAGCGAAATTCAATTCCCTGGCTAAATCGTCATCAATCACCTTAATAATATTCCAAGCCTCGAAAAGATTAAACCCCGATTGCATTACCTGCATGCGGATATGGTCTTCCTCGTTAATCATAATTGAAACGATCTCTTCATCGTCAACAACCAAAGCCTTATTATCCGCCTTGCGGGCATGTTCAAGCGACATCAAGTGCCGTTCGACCAAAAACTGCTTATCGATGTTATCGATCTCCGTTAAGTTAAATAATGTTGTGCGTTTCAAATAATCCACCCGCGAAATCCCTTCCTTGACGGAGTTTAAAGTGGCCTCCCCTTGAGCCTTATTTGACCAATGCGGAAACCTGGCCTTATCCAGGTTACGCGCAAGCCGTATGCGGCTTGAAATTACAATGTCGGAATTCGGGCCTGTGCCCTTAAGCCATTCGCTGGAGTGTTTTAACAGTTCATTTAGCTGCATCTTTATCTTTTTTCTTTTCCTCTTCTTTTATCTGGTCGCGGATCTTAGCCGCTTCTTCAAATTCTTCCTGCGCTATCGCCTTCTGCAGGCGGTTGCGCAGGGCCTGGATGTCTATTTCTTTCTTCAAGACCCGGGTGACCTTAAGCGGAGATTTGCCCGTATGTTGGGTCGAGCCATGGATGCGCTTCAATAACGGGGCAAGATACTTGCTGAACGCGTTGTAGCATTCCCCGCAACCGAGCCTGCCGATTTTCTTGAAATCAACGTAGGTAAGGCCGCAATTCGGGCATTTTACGCTCACGGTTGCTTCAGATTCTTCTTCAGCCTTCCCGGAATCAGCCATTCCCGCCAACAGGTCATTTAAACCAAATTGTTGCTCCATCGCAAGGCTCTTTTGGCGCGCGCAATCCTCGCATAAATGCAGCTCGCTCATCTGATCGTTCACAATCTCGGTCAAATGGACGGTAGCGCCATTCTTCTTGCAAATATCACATAACATTGTTATCCCCTCTTAATAGCGCGCAGGCCGCTAGCCTATTAGCCTAGCAATACAGCTGCGCTATTTTGATTAATACCTGACCCCTTCTTTTTTCGTCATCTCTCTGAATTTCTTTAAAAGCAGCGAAGTTAATTTACCGGGTTTGCCGTTTCCAATAGCCCTACCATCCACCATGACCACAGGGATAATCTCGGCGGCTGTCCCGGTCAGAAAGCATTCGTCGGAAATATAAACTTCGTGGCGCGTGATAACATGCTCGTGCGCCGGTATCTTCTGCTTGCGCGCGATTTCTAAAACCGCATCGCGCGTTATGCCCCGCAACGTGCCCATACACTGCAGAGGGGTATAAAGATGCTTGCCCTTAGCGATAAAAATATTGTCCCCGGTACATTCAGCCACATAACCCAACGAATCCAGCATTATAGCTTCATTGCAACCGGCATTCGTTGCCTCAATTTTTGCCAAGATATTGTTCAGGTAATTAAGGGACTTTATCTGGGGGTTTAAGGCCTCGGGGAGATTCCTTATTGTCGGCACAGTAACTATCTTTAAGCCCCCTTGATAAAGCTCTTTAGAATACAGGGCAATTTTATCGGCAATTATAATTATCCTTGCGTTCCCCTTGCATTTACGCGGGTCTAACCCCAAGTCTCCCTCTCCCCGCGTAACCACAAGCCGAATATAAGAATCATCAAGGTTGTTCTTTTTTAATGTAAGAATAACCGCTTTAACCAAATCATCCTTGGACAAAGGGACGTTCAGCATAATGCTTTTAGCTGATTCGAAGAGACGGTCAATATGCTCCTTTAATTTAAAAACCAAACGGCTATATGAACGTATGCCCTCGAATACCCCATCTCCATAAAGCAAGCCATGGTCAAATACAGAAATTTTTGCTTCGTCCTTTTCATAAAATTTACCGTCGATATAGACTTTCATCCCTATTCCCCTCCCTATTTATAACCTAGAAGATGCCGGATTTATCCGCCATTCGTCATCCAGCTAATAACCCATCCTTTAAATGATAGGCCTTATCCGCTTGTTTGGCTAACTCCGTATTATGCGTGACTAAAACCACGGTCATTTTATTCTCTACGTTTATTTTCTTTATCAACCCGATCACCTCTGCCCCGGCTACGGAATCAAGATTCCCGGTCGGTTCATCGCAAAAAAGTATTCCCGGATTATTAATAAGGCTGCGCGCTATGGCCACCCTTTGCTTTTCTCCCCCGGACAATTGAGAAGGCAAATGAAGGATCCTTCCGCTCAAGCCCACTTTATTTAAAAGCTCAAGGGCCCTTTCTTTTCCTTTTCTCCGGGCAACTTGAGTATCGCCATTAATCAACGCCGGCATCAGAACGTTCTCCAAAACAGTAAATTCCCCCAGCAAGTGATAAAACTGGAAGATAAAGCCTATTTTTTCGTTTCTTACCCTGGCAATCTGAGCATCAGCGAGTTTATAAATGTCCCTGCCCTGAAAAATAACTTCGCCTTGCGTAGGCAAGTCCAATCCGCCCAAAATATGCAACAATGTGGATTTGCCTGCTCCGGAGGGCCCGGTTATAGCGATAAAAGAACCTTTTTCTATTTTTAAAGTTATGCCTTTCAGGACTAAAAACCCTTTTTTCCCGTCATCATAAACTTTATGTATATTTTTGACCTCTAGCATATTACCCATTCCAACCCATTCCAATGCGGGTTTGGATTATTCGTACCTAAGCGCTTCTACCGGTTTTAGTTTACTTGCCCGCGCCGCCGGATAGATGGTCGAAACCAAAACAATCGCCAAGGCCGACACAACAATCAAAACCATATCCGGCCAAACCTGTATGCTCACCGGAAGGCGGTCAATATAGTAAATATCCTGCGGCAACTTTATAAACTGGTATTTTTTAAGCAAAAAACACAAAATTGTCCCGGAGAAAGCGCCAAGAGTTATCCCCAACGTCCCGATGATTAGCCCCTGGTAAGTAAAAACCTTTCTTACGCTTAAAGCGCTCATGCCCAGCGCCTTTAAAATACCGATGTCCTTGGTCTTCTCAACCACCATGACTATGAGAGTGCTTATAATATTGAAAGAGGCTACCAAAATTATCAAAGTCAGGATTATGAACATGGTCAATTTCTCAAGCTTTAACGCCGCAAAGAAGCTCTGGTTAGCTTCTTGCCAAGTCTTAAGGTTATAATTAAAATCAAGCCTGGAAGCCAAATCCTTCCTGACCAAACTCGCCAAATCCGGGTCATCCAATTTTACGGCTATTGCGGTTACTTTATTAGCCAGGCCAAAAATATCCTGGGCGCTCTTTAAATTCGTAAATACCATATTAAGGTCATAATCATACATACCGGAATTA
The DNA here is from genome assembly GCA_043800555.1 of Candidatus Omnitrophota bacterium. Classification (GTDB taxonomy): domain Bacteria; phylum Omnitrophota; class Gorgyraeia; order Gygaellales; family Profunditerraquicolaceae; genus UBA6233. The sequence continues at coordinate 48,731 of JAZDMX010000011.1, forward strand.
AAAATCCCGACGACCTTAAGCGCATAGGGCTTGCCCAGCGGAGAATACAGGCTTACGTTCGAATTTAGCTCCAGCCCCATATACCCGGCTAATTCTTTACCGATGATGATCCCGCCTTCTGTCAAATTAGCGATATTCCCCTGGCGTATATATTCCTTGACCTTGGTAACTTTGCTTTCTGCCGCAGGGTCAATCCCCCTTAAGCCAACGGCAAAATAGCGATTGTCCTCTTTCAACAACACTTGCCCCTGAATATACGGGCTAAATCCCTTAACGTGAGGATTAGCGGAAATAATCTTAGCTATCCGGTCATATTCGCTCTTTTCGATTGCCGTTATGCCCGTTAAGTTAATATGCGAATAATTACCGACTATTTTATCGTGTAGGTCCTTGTCAAAGCCGGACATAACCGCGATAACTATTATTAAAGCCATTACTCCTATAGCTATCCCCAGAATCGAGATAATGCTGATAAGAGATATAAATCTTTCTTTTCTTTTAGTGGTTAAATACCGCCAGCTGATAAATAATTCGGTCTTCACCCTGGTCCTTTTCCTATTTGCTATTCAAAACCCCAAACCTTATCAGATGAACACAAAGAAAAGGCAGGGCCGATTTACTCATGTTCCGGCCCGTAAAAGCGGGAACAAAATCACATCTCTAATCGAAGCCTGATCAGTTAAAAGCATAACCAGCCTATCTATGCCGATGCCTAATCCGCCTGCCGGAGGCATGCCATGTTCCAGGGCTAAGCAATAATCATCATCTACGTTCTTCTGTTCGCCGGTTAAAAGCCCCTTAACCTCTTCTTCGAAACGGGCCCTTTGCTCAAACGGGTCATTTAACTCCGAATAGGCGTTGCCGACTTCCATTCCGGCTATATACAATTCAAACCTCTCGGAAACTAACGGCTCATCCTTCTTATTCTTGGCTAACGGGCACATGCTGCTGAAGTAGTCCGTGACAAAAGCAGGATTCCAGCTCATTTGCCCTTCAAGGACCTCCTCGATAATCTTGGCAATCTGGGTGCGCGAAAGTTTATGCACCTCTTTGGCAAAACCTTTAGCTTTTAACTTTTTAAGCATTCCGACTTCGTCATCCTCGGGGACAATACCAAACTCATTCTTGACCAATTCTTTAAAAGAGATCCGCTTCCACGGCAAAGTAAAATCCAGCTCCTTACCCTGATAAGTAATGGTTGTTTTGGCGAATATGCCCTGGACCAGAGAGACTATCAGGCTTTCGGCTAAATGCATCATTCCGGTGTAGTCGGAATAGGCTTCATAAACTTCCAGCATGGTAAATTCCGGGTTATGCCGGGTAGATACGCCTTCGTTACGGAAAGAACGGTTAATCTCATAAACCCGGTCAAGGCCGCCGACTAAAAGCCGTTTTAAATACAATTCCGGGGCTATTCTTAAGAATAAATCCATGCTATATTCATTGTGAAAAGTCTTAAAAGGCCTTCCGGCGGCGCCGCCGGGAATCGCATGCATCATCGGGGTTTCGACTTCCAGGAACCCTTGGGCATCAAGAAAATCCCGGATTGCCTTAATTATCTTAGAGCGCGCCTTAAATACCTTAGCCACATCTTCATTAGAAATTAAATCCAGATAACGCTGGCGATAGCGGATGTCCACATCGCGCAAGCCGTGCCACTTTTCAGGAAGCGGCCTTAAGGCTTTAGAGAGGACCTTTATCGCTTCAACCTTAAGCGTGGGTTCGCCGGTGTGCGTCTTAAAAAGTTCTCCCGCAACCTCAATGAAATCAGCAATATCGATATTCTCGTAAATAAAGAAATTTTCTTCGCCTGCTATGTCTTTCTTGATGTAAAGCTGGATTTTCCCGGTTGAATCCTTTAGGTCCAAGAACGCGGCTTTCCCATGCGCCCGCTTTGCGCTAATGCGGCCGCAGAAAGTCAATTTCTGGCCTTCTTTAAAATCAGCCACAACCTGCCCTATGCTCACGTATCGAGAGCCTTGAGCAGGGTATAAAACGACCCCTTTGGCCCTAAGCGCTTCGGCTTTAGCCTTTCTTTGCTGAATCAATTCTTCCAATTCCATAGTTTTATAATTATAGAGGATAATTAGGGTTATGTCAATTAAAGAAACCCTGCGAGTTAAGCAAGGATTATTTCGCACTTTTGCTTTGAAGCGTAGCCCTTAGGTTGTTGGATTGGGTTTAAATTTATATGCTTTATAAGCCCAAACATCCAAAGATTTAGGCTGCGTTCGTTCTTAAAATAGCCTTGAATCT
>JAZDMX010000016.1:0-2074 GCA_043800555.1 Candidatus Omnitrophota bacterium
GGCATTATCTACGGGTCGGTGATGGCGATCGCCCAAAGCGAAATGAAAAGAATGCTGGCCTACAGCAGCGTCGCCCAGATCGGCTATATCGGCTTGGGGATAGGGATGGCAAATCCCTTTGGTTTTATAGGCGCGGTGCTCCACATATTGAATCACGCCTTTATGAAGGGGGCGTTGTTCCTCGTTGCCGCCAATCTGAGAAAAAACGCCGGCCATTCCGACATCTCCAAACTCGACGCTTCTTACAGGAAAAAATTGCCCTGGAGCATGGCTGCCTTTACCCTGGCCGCCCTTTCCATGAAATCCGTAGGCGAGGTTATGGCAATAGGCCGGACTTTTAAAGAGGCGTTGCAAAAAGGGCTACGGTCTTTAGAGATCAAGAAGCACGGGCTAGAGAGCATTGCGTTTAAAAGCGCTCATACCGTTACTTGCGACGCAAGAACCCAGGATGTCATAATCGCGAAATTAAGAAATCCCAATGCTGAGAGGATATTTTATCTCGGCGATGCATTGCGTATAGGCATAGATATTGAGGAAATATACAGGCTTACCGGGATTGACCGATGGTTCTTACAAAACCTGAAAGAAATAATCGAGACTGAAAAGCAGATACTTTCCGGCAAGGGAACGCTTGGCCGGGAAATCCTCAAAACGGCCAAAGAATACGGATTCAGCGATACACAGCTTGCTGTCCTGATGCAAAAAAAGGAAGAAGAAATATATAGCCTACGCAAGGAGTTGCATATAAAGCCCGTATTTAAGCTTGTCGATACCTGTGCCGCAGAATTCCAGGCATCCACCCCGTATTATTACTCCTCATACGACCAGTAGGCCGAGGTTAAGGCTAAGGTCAAGTTAAACTCTAAGCACTAAATCCTAAATTCTAAACAAGCTCTAAATCACAAATCCCAAACGAATTCGTTTGGGATTTGAAACATTAGAATTTGGGATTTGTTTAGAATTTAGAGTTTAGGATTTAGAATTTGTTCGGTGGGTTTGTTTTTACTCAATAGTTTGCACTCAATACAATCCTTTACAATATCCCCTTCCTCCATTATAATACTTTCAGGCTATTACCTATCCATGAATAAGAAAATTGGCTTTGATAACGAGAAGTACTTAAGAGAACAGACTGCCGCAATCCTGGACCGGGTGAGGCGTTTTGATAATAAACTCTACCTTGAATTCGGCGGGAAGCTGTGTTTCGATTTTCACGCCGCACGGGTGCTGCCCGGTTATGACCCCAACGTCAAGATCCGTCTCCTACAACAGTTAAAAGAGAAGATCGATATTATACTTTGTATTTATGCCGGCGATATAGAAAAAGGAAGGGTCCGCGGGGACTTTGGGATTACCTATGATGCGGCGACGCTGAAGCTTATTGATGACCTAAGGAAGTGGGGGCTGGACATACTTTCCGTAGTCATCACCCGTTTTACCAATCAACCCAGTGCGGTAATTTTCAAAAACAAGCTTGAGCGCAGGGGTGTTAAGGTGTACCTGCATTTTCCTATTGAGGGATATCCTGCGGACGTAGGCGTTATCGTCAGCGAAAAAGGTTTTGGTAAGAATGAGCATATTGAAACAAAGAACCCCATTGCCATAGTAACCGCACCCGGCCCGAACAGCGGAAAGCTCTCGACGTGCCTTTCACAGTTATACCACGAGCACAAAAAAGGCGTGAACGCCGGTTACGCCAAATTCGAAACATTCCCTATATGGAATCTCCCGCTTAAGCATCCGGTCAATGTCGCGTATGAAGCGGCTACCGCCGATATCCAGGATTTCAACCTAGTTGATCCTTTTCACCTGAGCAAGTATAACAAAACCGCGATAAATTATAACCGCGATGTGGAAAGCTTCCCCATTCTAAAATTAATCTTAAGCAGGATACTCGAAAAGAAAAGCGAGGTCCCTTTATATAATTCTCCCACAGATATGGGGGTAAACCGCGCCGGTTTCGGGATTGTGGATGATCGGATCGTCCAGGAGGCGGCGAGGCAAGAGCTTATCCGAAGATATTTCCGCTACAACACCGAATATATTATGGGCATAGAAAAGAAAGAGACCGTCG
>JAZDMX010000003.1:0-304210 GCA_043800555.1 Candidatus Omnitrophota bacterium
CGGCTCATCCTATCCTGGGGCTGTATAAGGTCCCAAGGGTCCGGCTGTTCGCCGGTTAAAAGGGTACGCGAGCTGGGTTCAGAACGTCGTGAGACAGTAAACTGACCGTTGCTGTCTTTAAATCTGGCTAATTGCTGGAAACTCTGAGAATCTCATATTACTACTTGACGATTTAGTCTCTATATGATACATATCGCCGGGAGTGACAATATATGAGTGCAGACAATCAGCAGGAAAGGCCAAGTGAGGTAGCATCATATATCTCAGGCTTTGTTGATGGAGAAGGCTGCTTTTCGATAACAATTCAGAAAAGCGCCAAGGTGAAACTAGGGATTCAGGTAATTCCGGAATTTCATGTTTCGCAGCACCAAAACAGGACTGAAGTCCTTAAAGTGATTAGAAAAGAATTAGGTTGTGGATATATTAAGCCTAATGATTATCAAAATCCAAAGGACCAAACTTCAGTTTATGTGGTGCGTAATATTGAAGATCTCCGCAATAAAGTTATACCCTTCTTCAAGAAATCCCCTCTTATTTCAATTAAACAAAAAGATTTTGAGAAATTTTCTCGAGTCGTTAGTTTAATGAAAGAGGGAGGGCATTTAAAAAAGATTGGGTTGATTACGATATTAAAAATCGCTTATTCAATGAGTTTTAGCGGCAAATATCGTAAGCAAAAATTAGAAGATATAATATCTCATTTGGAATCTTCAGAGACTGTACGCCAGAATCCGCTATAAGCGGATATGATACAGTCCGAACTGCATAGCGATATGCAGAGATCAGCAGAAATGTTGATCCTTCGCGGTAATTTCGCGAGTGTAACATTATTGTCGGTCTCTATCTGATGTGGGCGTAGGATACTTGAAGAGGAGTTCTTTTCAGTACGAGAGGACCTAAAGAAACTAACCTCTGGTGTTCCGGTTGTCCTGCCAAGGGCAAAGGCCGGGTAGCTATGTTGGGAAGGGATAAGCGCTGAAAGCATCTAAGTGCTAAGCCCCCCTCAAGAATAAGTATCCCCATTAGGCTGGTCGTAGACTACGACCTCGATAGGCGCAGTGTGTAAGGCCCGTAAGGGTTTAAGCTAATGCGTACTAATCAGCCGATTGGCTTGGCCTTTTATATTTTTTGCAAGGCAAAGAATATGATCTAAAAGCATTCTTATAGCAAAAGATTTGAATGCTAAGGAAATTAATTCTCAAGGTTTATTAGTAGTTTTACCTAATACGATTATGTGGTTGTGATTTTCTTCTTAAAGGTGGAAAATCATCCCGAGCGAAAGCGAGGGATCGAGGTCATTCTTGGAGTGCCTTTACCGGGGGGGAAACACCCGTTCCCATTCCGAATACGGAAGTTAAGCTCCTCAGGGCCGATGGTAGTGTATTCGTAAGGATATGTGAGAGTAGGTCGGTGCTCCTTAAATTTTGCCAGCTATCTTAGAAATAAGGTAGCTGGCAATTTTTTTCTGGCAAAATTTAACCCTGAGCGTTTCAAAACGAAGTATCCAGGTTGAAGCGAAGGGTCTAAGCTATAAGCCGCTATAGTTTAAATACTGTAGCGGCTTTTTTTATTTTACCCCGAGGATACAACACGTCTTTTACAGGTTTGACGAGGGGGCAGAGTGATACAAGTTATCTAGGTTTGACGAGGGGGCTGAGCGATACAGGTTTAAGGTCGGTGGCCTTCCGAATATCCCCTTAGCCAGCTAATTACCTAGCTGGTTTTTTTGTTAGATTCCCCCCCTTTCCTACGTCTATTGTAGTAGAAAGGAGATAGATTATGAGGAATAAAAATCTTGACAAAGCCTATGAATGTATATACAATTGTATATACATAGAAATAGGAGAAATGCTGGATGGGCCAATAAGGTGGAATGCATTAAAGAATATCCGTTTGAAATTTACCAGGCGCGTATCATTTGAAGAAATTATCAAATCAGAATTGCTTGGTTTCGGTGATAATCCTAGTCGTAGCCACCAGAAAGTTTTAATATATAGATATAAGAATTATACATGGGCTGTCCCGCTTGTGTTTGATGGTAGAGGAATTTTCTTAAAAACAATATATCCTAGCCGTAAGTATAAGAAAGTTTATGAGAAAGGTGAAATCCATGAAAAAAGAAGATGACTTTTACAAAAAGTTTAAATTAACAAAAGAAGAGCAGTGGTATGAAGACCATGCCGAAGAATTCGTGCCGGTCAGGGAGCCGTTATATGATGCAGTTGTAGCTGCGCTTGAGCGCAAGAAGAAGGAGATGATTCTGAATATGCGTATTAATGGTGACGATCTGAAAGCGATTAAGCAAAAAGCTCATAAAGCCGGAATTAAGTACCAGACACTTATCTCCGAAATTCTGCACAGATTCGCTAAAGCCTAACTCCCCTAAAAACTTAACCCATCATTCCGTAGCGGGGGTTTCAACCCCCGCTACCCCAAACATGGCGAGCCTTTATAAGAGTCCCGTAGGGCGGGTTTTAACCCGCCCTACCACATAATGTCATCTACGAGTGCCCCCCCATAAAAGAACAAGAGTCAGGTTTCGCTGCGTCACTTCCGCAGCCCCCTGGCTCTCGTATGGAAGTCGGGTAACTATAAGCACCTTTATTTTACCCTTCTCCCAATTAAAGTATACACTATTATATTGCATTTACAAGGGGTGGGGAGGTCGCGTCTGCCTTGTCTTGTTTAGCTTCGGGGTCCTGCCGCAAAAGTTTCCCCATTCCTGCGGGCAAGTTTGCCCTCGGAATGGGGATGCCCCTCCTTTGCGTCACCCCTCGGCAAGTTCCGAAACAGGCCAAGCCATCCGCTTCGAGTGTTATTTTGGGTTGACATTAATATTGTCAGGAGTAGAATATAGTCAATAATCAGGTTTAGCTGCGCCAGGGTCGCAATTAGAGGGACGGTTCTAGAAAAATAGAACCGTCCCTATTGTTTTGTATAGCAAGAGGAAAAGTTATGAGGTATAAAAAAATAAGAGATTTAGTAGAAAAGATAATTGGACCAGCAATTTATTTTATTAGAAGATCTAGAAAAAGAAAAACCATGCCTTTTAAAGAAATCGAGAGTATTATTAAAATATTTTTTCCTAAGACTAAATACCATAAAACTGGAAGGGGTTTCTTTAAGCATGTGTATGTAATCCATTCTGAAAGAAGGAAATTAGTTTTAAAAATAGGTAGAAGCAGAAAGCATATTCGCAAAGACTATATGACTTATTTAAGTTTGCCCGAAAATATCCGGAATAGATATTTTGCTAAGATATATTGGGAACATGAATTGTTTATGCTACAAAAATATGGTAGAGAATCAAGGGTTCGTTCCAAAGAGCTTAAACATTTAAAAGAGGTGGGGGAAAAATATAAGCTTAAGGATATTAGGGTAGCAAATATTATGAAAATTGATAATAAATTAAAAATCGTTGATGCTGAAAGAAAATAAGCTGGGAATTAAGCCGGAAACTGGGGACGTGCTAAAAGGGGACACTCTGGAATCCCAGGCTCAAAAAGAGTATCCCCTCGCAAAAGACACTCGGAGTCAATTCCGGATGTCTAATAGAGGGAATTCCGGTGACACAATACTTAATTAATCTCAAGCTCTAAAAAGAATTCGATAATAAGGTGGCGTCCCCTTGGGTGGCGGCCTTCGAGCAATAAGTAGTTACAATACAATAAATTACAGATTAGACTGTTAGAAGGGTGTTTCTTTGGGGGTGTGTTTTCAAAATTATGTTTATTGATAGGGAGCATTTTCTTTGGGATACGCGAAGTCTCTCGATGATGAACCGAGACAATCCTTAAGAGCAAATATTTTGATGAGGTATCCTATATTATGGAGAACAAATTATTAGTAAATAGTTTTATATCTCCTCGGTTGTCAATCTTTGAGTCTGCAGAGCCCGAATGTGTAACTATCCTTCCGAGCTATCGTTGTAATGCTTCATGCTCTGAATGTTGCTTTGAAGCTAACCCTTCAATAAAGTTTAAAATGAATTTTTCTAGACTTATTAGTATAATCAGCCGAATTCATATTGAATTTCCACGAGTTAGATATGTGGTATTTTCAGGAGGAGAGCCTACTCTATTAAAAAATGATTTACTTAATGCGATAAAATATTTAACTAATCTAGGGTTAGGTTCGCGCGTTGTTACAAACGGAGGATGGGCAAAAAGTGAAAGCATTACTCAAAAATGGATTTCCAGGTTTTCTTATGCTGGTTTGGGAGAACTAAACTTTAGCACGGGAGACGAGCATCAAGTTTATGTGCCTTTTGATTATGTGGCTCGAGCAGCATACCATTCAGTTAATCATGGTATACTTGCGCTAATTGTTGTTGAAGGGAGGCAGAATGCCGGTTTTAATATGAGTCAGTTAATTAGACACCCTCTTATAAAGAAAATACTTACCTCTCCAAGATTAAAGCGTCGTTTAATTCTTATGAAAAATGTCTGGATGCCGTTTCATAAGAAAACAGACATTTTAAATAATGAAGTTCCGTTTAAATATGAGGGATGTAATAATCTTTTTGATAATTTAGTAATTACTCCTTACGGAGAGTTAAGTTCATGTTGCGGCTTAACTATGAACTATATTCCAGAATTTAGGATAGGGTCAGTAGATGAAAACGATTTACGTTCAGTTTACCAAAAACAATATTATGATCTTTTGAAACTATGGCTATGGTTGGATGGCCCAGCATATATTTTTAAAGAATTATCTAAGCAGCCTAAGTTTAGATTAAAAATTGTTTCTCCGCATGCTTGTGCAATTTGCGCTCAAATTTATAAGAATCCTAGCTCAAGAATTTTAGTTACGCAGTTAATAAATAAAAAAATTGATGAAATTATTTTTCGAGCGTCAATTAAATTAAAGTATAGGCAGTTGCATTGATCCTTATAATAAATTTAATTGTTAACTAAAATACCTTAAAAAAGGAGGGGCTAATGAAAAAGATGAAATTGAAACGTAATAAATCTAGAATACGCTTATGGGGAGCACCTGAATTAGGCATGTTTAAAAGCACTCAAGCTGGTAAGATCTTGCAGGATTGTTCTAAGATTCATTTTGATCGTCCCGCTGATCAAGATCGCCTTATTGCCATTGAAAAATTGGCCGTCGATATTTTTAATGATCCTAGTGCTGCTAGGGCATTTTCGGTTAATCCTGATGAATATTTGATGAGGTCAGGATTCAAAAACGTAAAACTCGACCTCAACAGTATTGAAGTCCGTGTCGCTATGGCCATGGGCGATCCGGACGTAAAAAAAGCTGCACGTAATTGCAATATAGAAAATTTCATTGATGCAATTTCTAGGCAGGGAATTAGATTATCAACGGATAACGGTGAAGAGATGACAGTTGCTGCATTTGAAATTGCTGTGGCAATTTCAGCAGTTCTTACGTCTTACGCTGCTGTTGCGTATACGGTAGAGACGGCTGTTCAGGCGCATCATGCTCTTGCTCTTGTTCAAAAGATTGCAGTTTCTGGCGAAAGAGTTTCAGTATTGCAAAAATATCAGGACATTTTAATTCGAATTGCTGAACATGTTGGAAGCAAACGATTCAGTGAACAGATAAAGAGCACCTCCGTTAAGACAATGCTAAACAAATACGTTAGATTAAATAGTAAATTTCAATATCAAGGTAGATCGAACATTCGCAAGAAAAGGAATAAGAAGCGTTAAGAAGCAGAAGAGGAATTCCGTAAAACTAGAGACGCTTTGGTGGTTTTTAAATCCCAAGTACGAAAGTGCTTGGGATTGTGGTTGACAGCCATGTTGGCAGGGGTACAATAAGGTTAATAACTAGGTTTGGCTGCGCCAGGGTAGCAATTAGAGGGACGGTTTCTAAGAAAGAGAGCCGTTCTTTTTGTTTGTAATGTTAGGGAAAGGAGGTGGTTAGGTAAGCATAAGCCTAATTGGCCAGGGTCGTTAAGCAAAACAAAGGAGGATGCTGCGAGTAAAAGGTTAATACTTAGTTTGTTCTTAGTTTTAGGTTTAGTCAGTATGGCTATGGCCGAGGGAACTAAGCCTGTGCAGTTGTCGCTATTTAATCCGATCCAGATGATCCCGGAAGCCGAATCAATTGGCGGTGTGAGTTTGGGCCTGCTTTACACCGTGAATAAAGATGTTACCGGTTTTGGCCTTACCCTTGGCGTGAATAGGGCTAAGGGAGATTTTAAAGGCGTAGGCTGGGGTTTGGGTAATTGGGTTGACGGCCTTTTCTACGGCTGGCAAGATGGTTTTGTGAATCGTGTCGGCACTCGCTTTGTCGGCCTTCAGGATGGCATAGTAAATATTACCCAGGGAGACCTAACCGGAGCGCAAACCGGGATGGTAAACTGGACTGATGGGTTTGTGCACGGCGCGCAACTGGGCATATTCAATTATACAGCCGGCAGTTTTGTCGGCGCTCAACTTGGCGCGGTCAATGTTGTTAAGGGAGATTTCAGCGGGGCATCTTTAGGCATAATGAATTATGTAGAAGGCGCAGCCAAAGGCCTTCAATTAGGATTGGTTAACTATGCCAAATCCCTTAACGGCCTTCAGATCGGTTTAGCTAACTATAATGGCAACAAAAAACCTATGGAGTTCATGGTTCTTGCTAACTGGTCATTCTAATTAACTGAGAAGATAGCCAGGCAATTAATCCCAAGCTCTTAAAAGAGCTTGGGATTTTTTGTTTTACGGCTTATAATATTCCTATGCGCATTTGGGATATCAGGCCCTCCAGATTATGCCGCAACCATCTTTTAGGCGAACACCGGGAACTGCACGCGATCTGGTCAATACTCACTAAAAATAAAAAAGGCTATTCCCGCCATCCGGAGACTTTAAGATGGAAGGGGAAGCTAAAAGCGTTATATTTAAGGCACGAGCTCTTGGTTAAGGAACTGAAAAGAAGGGCTTATCAGCATAAGAGCGATCTGGCGAAACATTTTGCTTTGGGCAGCAGCAGGCAAAACCAATTTATAAATTCTTATAGGGAGCAGCTAAGCATTTTAAAACGTAAAAAGTGCGGCTGTAAAATTTAATATGAGAAAAATATTTCGCAATCTGGGAATTTTGGTTGTTTTGGCAGTTTTTGTTTTTGTCATTTACAGCCAGGCAACCAAGGATAAAATCGCCATTTCCAAGGATGGCGTCAAAATAGCCTATTCTGTCTATGGGAGGGGCGAGCCGACATTGGTTTTTGTGCACGGCTGGTGTGGAAGCCGCGCTGTCTGGTATAAGCAGATACCGTATTTTGCCAAGAAATACAAGGTTATTGTCTTGGATTTAGGAGGATACGGCGCATCCGGTAAAAAAAGAAAGGCTTATACCCAGGAAGCTTTTGGCGAGGACGTAGCCGCGGTAGTAAACGCCTCAGGAGCCAATAAGGTTATCCTTATAGGCCATTCTATGTCAGGCACAATAATATTGGAGGCCAACCGGCTTCTTAAGGGCAAGGTTTGCGGGCTTATTGCTATCGATACCCTGGAGAATGTTGAGTATATGGCTACTCCGGAAGATAAAATAAAATACATTGAACCTTTGAAAAAGGATTTTGTAAAGAATTCCGGGCCGTTTATGAGGGATATGTTTCATAAGAACGCTGACCCTAAGCTGGTGGATTTGGTAGTTAGAAATGTTGCCCGGTCTAACCCGGAAATTGCGATCAATACCATGGAATATTATTTTGATACCCCGATTATTCCGCTTTTAAGCGATGTAAATGTTCCGTTGTGGTGCTTGAGTGGTGACTTATGGCAGAGCTATCCGGAGATAAACAGCCAGTATCTTAAGTCGTATCATTTGAGAACAATGCCGGGAGTAGGGCATTTTCTGATGGTTGAGTCCCCCGATGAATTCAATAAACAATTAGAGGATATTATTAATCAGATTAAAAAAGGGATATAATTAAGTTATGATTACCCTGAAAGTCGATAAAACTACCTGTAAAGGTGATGGGAAATGCGTGGAAATTTGCCCCATTCGTATCTTGCGTATGAATGAAAAAGAGCGCGTGCCGGAATTTATTCCCGGAGGCGGGGATATCTGTATTAACTGCGGCCACTGTTTCGCGTTTTGCCCTTCGGGCTCCATAGAATTATCTACGATGGACCCTAAAGTTTCAATGAAGCTTGACCATTCTAAGCTACCAACCGCAGAGCAGGTGGAGCTGCTTTTAAAAGGCCGGCGTTCAATTAGAACCTATAAAGATGAGCCGGTAAGCAAAGAATCAATCGAGAAACTTTTAGATTGCAGCCGGTATGCGCCCTCTGGGATTAACCGGCAGCCGGTTAATTGGTTGGTTATTAATAGTAAAGAAAAGGTGTATGAACTTTCAGCCTCTGTAATAAATTGGATGGATGGGCTATTGAAAGCTAAATCTCCAATGGCGGAGTCATTTCGTTTTGACCGCTTAGTTGGATCCTGGAACAAGGGTGAAGATATGATTTGCCGCAAAGCGCCCTGCGTTATTATTGCTTATGGGCTTAAAGATGATCCCATGGTTCCGCAATCATGTACGATTTCCGCAACTTACCTGGAACTGGCTGCCTTTGGTTTTGGCCTTGGCGCTTGTTGGGCCGGGTATGTAAATATAGCGCTTAATATGTCGGGTGAGGCCAGAAAAGTCGCCGGTTTATCCCCCAAGACATTAGCCGGTGCAGTGATGATGGCGGGGCATCCTAAATATCGCTATAGCCGGATACCTTTTAGAAATACACCCAAGGTTATCTGGAAGGATTAAATTTAATTGGGATTATTGGTTGACAAGTATCATGCAAGGGGTAGAATACAGATAATAATCTGGATTTAGCTGCGCCAATAGTCGCAATTCGAGGGACGGTTCTAGAAAAATAGAACCGTCTTATTTGTTTGCATGCTAAAGAGAGGAGGTGGTTAGGTAGGTATAAGCCTGATTGGCTAGGGTCGTTGCATAAAAACACACCCGGCGCTAGCCGGAATTGCGCCGGTGTTGTCTAGGTAGGCAAAGGAGGATACTGTGGGTAAAAAGTTAATACTTAGTTTATTCTTAGTTTTAGGTTTAGTTGGTATGGCCATGGCCGAGGGAACCAAGCCTGTTCAGTTGTCGCTATTTAATCCGGTCCAGATGGTTCCGGAAGCTGAATCAATTGGCGGCGTGAGTTTAGGTTTGCTTTATACTGTGAATCAAGATGTTACCGGCTTCAGCCTTACTCTTGGCGTAAATAGAGCTAAGGGAAATGTTAATGGCGTAGCCTGGGGCCTGGGGAATTGGGTTGATGGCCTTTTCTACGGTTGGCAAGATGGTTTAGTCAGCCGTACCGGCGGCCGTTTTGTTGGTTATCAGGAAGGTATAGTAACTATTACTCAAGGGGATTTTACCGGATTGCAACTTGGCGCGGTGAACTGGGTTGATGGGTTTACCCATGGCGCGCAGCTGGGTATATTTAATTACACAGTCAGCCGTTTTGTCGGCGCTCAACTTGGCGTGGTCAATGTTGTTAAGGGAGATTTTAGCGGAGCATCTTTAGGGGTAGTGAATTATGTCGAGGGCACAGCTAAAGGCCTTCAGTTAGGGTTGGTTAATTATGCTAAATCCCTTAATGGCCTTCAGATCGGTTTAGCTAACTACAATGGCAATAAGAAACCCATGGAATTCATGGTTATTGCTAATTGGTCATTTTAACTATCTGTAGTTGACAGGGTAATCAGCTAATTAATCCCAAGCCCTTTAAAAGGGCTTGGGATTAATGGTTTAGAGAGGTATAATGTTTTCATGGATGAAAATGAGTATTTACGGAAACAGCAAGAAGATCAGGCAAGATACGAAGCACTCTGTAGAAGATGCGGGGCCTGTTGCGGGGCTTTTGATGGAGACCCTTGCGAGCATTTAAAGATAGATGAATCCGGAAAATGTTTTTGCCCTGTCTATGACCACAGGATAGGCATGCATAAAACAATCTCTGGGAAACAATTTGCCTGTGTCCCCATAAGAGACCTTAGGCCGAATCTGCCCTTTAGAGGCTGTGTTTACTTTTCCGAGCCCGGAGAAGAAGGCGCATAATTGCGATTATGGAGAAGATAGGGATTTGGATGGCCTTGCCTTTTTCTTTTAGCGCTCTTTGCCCGGCAGGAATAGCCGGTTTTGGCTCGGGTTAAGGCCCGTATTTCATTTTCCGGTTATAAAAGCGATAAAAGCTTTCATCCTTTTAGAGTGATTAGAAAAAAATAGCAGAGGGCATAACCTAGTTTGAGAAGAGAGGGGGGGGAATTATGATGTTGATTAACATAATCGGGATTTTTGTAATGGCTATGGGGGTCATAATACTGTTAAGCCCGAAGATAGCCAGGAAGATGATGGTTTTCTGGCGGCAGGGAAAGAATATTTATATAGGCGGTTTGATAAGGATCACGTTAGGAAGTATTTTTATTTATTATGCTCCCCAGGCGAAGCTGCCGCAGATATTATTGGTTCTGGGGCTCTTGGCGTTCTTAGGGGGGTTACTCATCTTTATCTTAGGGTTGGATAAGGCCAAGGCCATTATTGGGCGATGGGAAAAGATGCCGGATAATTTCTTACGTTTGCTTAGCCTGGCAGTCTTTACTTTTGGGGCCTTGATTCTTTATTCGGCGTAAAGTTAAGGGGCGCTTGGGCGGTTTTATATGGCTAAGATTAAGTTGGATTTGCACGGCATCTTTAGTAACGGAAGAGCTATTGAGGAGGAGCTTAACCGCGTGATTCAGCTTGCGGTAAGTAAAAGGATAGAGCTGGTAGAAATTATTCCCGGTAAAGGGAGCGGGCAACTTAAAAAAAGCGTGTTGCGTTTTTTAGAGCAGCCGCAGGTCAAAAGGCTTTACCGCCGCGTTGAAAAAGACGATAAGAACTTTGGCAGGATATTCGTGCATTTCAGGTATTAAGGCTGCGGAGTAGGCGTATTGAGTTGGGATTTTTTATTTGATAATTTATAAGAAGGGTATATAATAAGCCAAAGAGAGGAGGACGTATGGGAAAGTTGAATGTGAAGGCGTTTGGCTTGGCTTGTGGAGTTCTCTGGGGTTGCGGAATGCTTATTATGGGGTTAATCGATACGGTTTCTACCTGGGGTGATGCTTGGGGCCAGGTAATGGCGAGCGTTTATTTGGGGTATACGCCGACAGTAGCAGGTAGTATTATCGGAGGCATTTGGGGTTTTCTGGACGCAGGTATAGGAGGTTTAATACTGGCGTGGCTATATAACAAATTCTTGAAAGCCCAGTAAAGCAGGCTGTTTTATGCTTTTAAGGCGCCTGAGGTGTGTTCGGCCCAGGCGCCTTTTTTCTGAGTTGCGGAGAAAATGGGGACGTTTCTACTTTTCTTAAGCCTTATCGCCAGAAAAGTAGAAACGTCCCCATTTTCTCTTGCTTTTACGCCTAGAAAACATGCTGGGAGCAGTTTTAAGGTGCCCGGGAGCCATATTTTTGCATTGACAGGTTGATTGTAAAGAGTAAAATGAAACCATATGCCGCAAAATAAGCTTTCTTTTGATTATCCTTCCGTAAATACCCTTAGCTTGAAATTGAGCGGGCAGTGGCAAGTCTGCGCTGGCCTTCCCGCGGCAAACGAAGTTTTCCAGCAGCTTTCCGGGAATAAGGATATCACGCAAGTTACCCTCGATGTTTCAGAAATAGAAAAATGGGACAGCGGCCTGGTTTCTTTTTTGTTTGATTTAATAAAAGAATGCGAGAACAGGAATATCCGGGTTGACCGTCAGGGCCTGCCGCAGGGAGCGGTTAAGCTGCTTGCGCTTGCCTTAAAGGCGCATTCGTCTACTACCCCCCAGAAGATTACGCGCGAGCCGTTTCTTGAGAAAGTAGCTGATAAGGCCCTGCAGTTCAATGCCGGAGCCGTTAGCCTGCGTAATTTCCTGGGTGAAGTTGCGGTCGCTTTCAGCCGGCTATTTGCCGGTAAGGCTTATTTTGGCCGTGATGAATTCTTGGGCATACTCCAGAAGTGCGGAGTTGATGCTTTAGGGCTTGTTTCTCTGATAAGTATCTTGGTTGGTATCATTTTGGCTTTTATCGGAGCGATACAGCTTAAATTATTCGGGGCGCAGATCTATATTGCCGATATCGTTGGTATCGCCATGGTGCGCGTGATGGGGGCGGTTATGACCGGCATCGTTATGTCCGGCCGCACCGGGGCTTCTTTTGCCGCGGAACTTGGCCTTATGCAGGTAAATGAAGAGGTGGATGCGTTTAAGACCCTGGGGATTTCTCCGGTTGAATTCCTGGTTATACCGCGGATTCTAGCTTTGGTAGTGATGATGCCGCTTTTAACTCTTTACGCGGATTTTATGGGTATATTGGGAGGCTTTATTATCAGCGTGAATTCTCTCGGGCTTAATCCCGTAGAATATTGGCACCATACTCAATCGGCGGTAAAATTGAGCCATGTTTGGATTGGGCTAATTCACGGTTTTGTCTTCGGTATAATTGTGGCGGTAGCAGGGTGTTTCCGTGGAATTAATTGCCAAAGGAGCGCTGAAGGAGTGGGGAGGGCAACTACCTCGGCAGTAGTAAGCTCCATAACCAGCATTGTTGTCGCTACGGCGGTTATCACATTCATTTGCCAGGTTTTAGGAGCGTAACTAATGGATAAAGAATCCCGGGCTGTTATCGAAGTGCGCAACCTTGATTTAAGTTATGATGATTACGATGTGCTGCGCGGCCTTAATTTTACCGTGGATAAAGGCGATATCTTTGTGGTTATGGGCGCAAGCGGCTGTGGTAAAAGCACCCTGCTCAAAGTTTTGATCGGGCTTAAAGAACCGATAAAGGGGGAGGTATTATACGGGGGGGTAAATTTCTGGAATGAAGATGAATCAACCCGCCAGGGGCTAATGCGGAGTTTCGGGGTGCTCTATCAGAGCGGAGCGCTTTGGAGTTCTCTTAGCCTGGGGGAGAATATTGCTTTACCTCTGCGGTTATATTCAAAATTGTCTTCTAGCCAGATTCGGGAAGTGGTAGAACTAAAGTTATCGCTGGTTGGCCTGGGAGGTTACGCTGATTTTTTCCCGAGTCAGATAAGCGGCGGTATGCGAAAGAGGGCGGGGCTTGCGCGGGCAATCGCTCTTGATCCCGGAATCATTTTCTTCGACGAGCCTTCGGCAGGGTTGGATCCTTTAAGCGCCAGGATGCTTGATGATTTGATTATTCAGTTAAGAGACGCTCTGGGAGCTACGATTGTGATTGTTACTCACGAACTGGCGAGTATTTTTAAGGTTGGGGACAAAGCAGTGCTTATTGACGCAGAGAGCAGGATGGTGATTGCCGAAGGCAATCCCAAAGATCTGCTGGCTAATTCTAAAGACCCCAGGGTCATTCAGTTTTTAACTAGAGGAGAAAAACAGGGAGCTGTGTTATGATTAAAAAAATAAGTAAAACGGCGATAGGGGCGTTTGTGTTAGGGGCGGTAGCCTTATTGATTGTGGCGGTCTTGGTTTTTGGTTCGGGGGCGCTCTTTAAGCAATCGGACAAGTACCTCTTGTTTTTTAATGGCTCAGTTAAAGGCCTTTCCGTGGGAGCCCCGGTAATATTCAGGGGCGTGAAAATCGGTAATGTCGTCAGTATCAATTTAATTTACGATGGGCAAACGCAAGAAGTGCTTATTCCCGTAGTGATTGACATAGAATTGTCGCGCGTTATGGGGTTTCCCGAGAAGCCGGGTTATCCCGATTATGCCAAGTTTATCAAACAAGGCCTTCGGGCAAAACTTGAAATTCAGAATTTTATCACCGGGCAGCTGATGATAGCTTTAGATTTTTACCCGGATAAACCGGAAAAGTTTTACGGTATTATAAAGAGTTACCCCGAGCTTCCGGCGCTTGCCATATCCCCCGACATCTTCGAGATGATGGACGATATTCCGGTTAAGGAGATTACCGTTAATCTGGAACAGGCAGTAGCCGGTATCAACAGGCTGGTGAATTCGGAAGGCGTATCTGAATTCGGAAAAACCTTGAGAGAGGTCACTAATTCGGCGCGTTCTTTTGGTTTACTTGTCGAGTATCTTGAGCAGCATCCGGAGGCGCTTTTAAAAGGTAAACCTATCCCCAGAGGAGGATAATATGAAAAAACAAATTTTTCTATTCTGCGCGGCAACGGTTCTATTTAGCCTCATATTATACGGGTGTGTTTCTGTGCCAAACAGCCCTAATTCCCGGTTTTATATGCCTGCTTCAGTAAATAGCGAGCAGGCGCTTGAGAAAATTGATATTGCCCCGGGCCATATTATAGCAGTCGGGCCTATAGGGATCCCGGCCTGCCAGGATCGGCCGCAGATTGTTACTATAAATAAGGACGGCACCTTTTCGTTCGCGCAGTTTGAGCGCTGGGGAGAGCCTCTTGATTCAAGCATAGCCCGTGTAATTTATGATGACCTCGCCAGCTTGCTTCCGGCGGCAAGCTTTCAGATGTTCCCCTGCAATTTTGCCATTTCGTTTGACTATCAGGTGGTTGTGGATATAATCCATTTAGACAGCAATCTTAGCAAAGATATGCTTTTTGTAGCGCAGTGGTCGGTTATCGATGCTAAAAACAGGAGCCTGCTGTTGACAAAAAGGTCGCAGTTTAACGAGCCTGTAAACCCGCATAATTATTTTGGCGTATCCAGGGCGCTTGGGAACGCCTGTTTTTCTTTAAGTAAGGAAATTGCCGGGAGCCTGTCTATGCTCTCAAAACAGCCGAAACAGTTAAAAGATGCCTCGAAAGACAAATCTTCTTAAAAGTAATAATTAAAGCCAGGCAGCTATATCGGGGAACACTTCCAATATGCCCCGGGACCTTGCAAGGCTTTATTTACTCCTGGCCTTAATGATAAATTTGCTTGAGGCTTTTTGATATGATTAAAAAACCATAAGCTAGGGTATTTTTTTGCGCCTTGACACATAAGGATTGAGATTTCTGGTTTTAGCGGTATAATGTAAAAAAGTGAAAGGGGCCAGATGGGATTTTCCGGAAGCCGGATAATCAAATTCGCGGTAATGCTGGTATTTGTATTTTGCATGCTCTTTGCGAATTTCTTTGCGGTGAGGATGATGCTTCGTTCCGGGGTGGACGCTTATTTTTACGATAAGCTTTTGGTCGCCTATAATATCGGCGGCGTAAAAGGACTTGAGACGGAGCTTGGAAAGATAACGTTTACCGATAGGTTGCCCCGCGAGTTAACCCTGGCTAAGGATTTATCGGCCCGGCTCAAGCTATTGGCAGACCCCGGTATTTTCTTAAAAGATAAGGTTGCCGAAAGTAAAAAGGCGGTTTATTTTATCAGGAGCCTGCGTAGCATAGCGATCGTCCTTATGATAATAATATTCGGTTGGCAGATGTTTGTTAATCTTTCCGGCAGGCTTAAATCCAGAAATCAACCATAAGGCTTGAATTATGCAATACACCCAAGGGAATATAGGCAGGGTATTTCTGCTTAAGTTTGAAAATAAGGAGATTCTTCTGGATCGGCTTTCGGAGTTTGTAAAGAAAGAGAAACTAAAGGCAGCTACGTTGATTT
Source organism: Candidatus Omnitrophota bacterium (assembly GCA_043800555.1). GTDB lineage: Bacteria > Omnitrophota > Gorgyraeia > Gygaellales > Profunditerraquicolaceae > UBA6233. Next base: position 15,508 of record JAZDMX010000003.1, read on the forward strand.
TTATCGGAGCGCTTAAAAAAGGGGATTTGGTTTCCGGCCCCAGGAAGCCGGTTATCCCTCCTAGGCCTAATAAGGTTTATTTTGATGACGGTTGGGAAGTGATGGGTATGGGGACGGTTTTTACCAATAAGAGCGGGCCGCAGATACACATACACGGCAGCCTGGGCAGAAAGGATGCTTGCCTTACCGGTTGTATCCGCGGAAAGTCCAGCGTTTTCCTGGTTATCGAGGCCGTAGTCTTTGAATTGAAAGGGATCAAGGCATCCAAAGGCATCGATAAGCGCACAGGGTTGAATCTATTGAAGATTTTGCAGTAACAAACATATTATGATTAGAAAATACCCTACCGGCATTTTTATTTTAATAACCATATTCTTGAGCGGCTGCACCTACCTTAACAGGCAGAATAAGCCTGTCATTTATCAATATTCCACAAGTTACGCTTTTACCTCGGGTTCTTACGACGGCCGGCTTAGCGTTGGAGAGCTCAAAGGCCATGGCAATTTCGGTATCGGCACTTTTAACGGCATTGACGGAGAATTGATCTTGATAGACGGAGCCTGTTACCAGGCAAAACCAGGAGGCGGCATTAATAGGGCCTCTGACAAGCTGGAGGTACCCTTTGCGGTAGTTGATTTCTTCAGCCCTTCCACCGAAGCCGTTCATTACGATTCCTTAAATAATTACACTGAATTGAAAGAATACCTTGATTCGCTTATACCGGATAAAAATTCCATTTTCGCCATTAAAATCGAAGGCGTTTTTGCTTCTGTCAAGGTCAGGAGTTTCATGAAGCAAGATAAACCGTATCAGCCATTTTCCAAAGTAGCTAAAACCCAGGCTGTTTCCGGGTTTGCCGATATTAAGGGTATATTGGTGGGGTTTTATTTTCCGGCTTATATGAAAAGGCTAAACTTTAGCGGGTACCACTTCCATTTTATCAGCCGCGATAAGAATTCCGGCGGCCACCTGCTTGATTGCAGCTTGTCGCAAGGGATAGTCCGGATACAGAAGATGGGGAACTTCTTTATGGCTTTACCGGACAATACGGATAGGAGGGGGAAATGATAAAAAGGGCAGCGCCGGTCGTATTCTTATTGCTTCTTATTAACCTGTTTATAAAAGGAGTATACGGTATGGATGACAAAGTTGTGGTTCTTGAAACTAACCAGGGCTCGATAGAGCTCAAACTCATGCCTGAAATAGCCCCCAAGGCCTGTGAAAATTTTACCAAGCTTGTTGAAAAAGGCTATTATAACGGATTGATTTTCCACAGGGTGATCAAAGGCTTCATGATCCAGGGAGGAGATCCTACCGGAACAGGCGCGGGCGGAAATTCTATTTTTGGCAAGCCTTTTGAAGACGAAGTTACCCCCAGCGTAAAATTCGATAAACCCGGGATTTTGGCGATGGCCAATGCCGGGCCCGGCACTAACGGTAGCCAGTTTTTTATTACGACTGCCGCTACTACCTGGTTAAACATGCACCATACTATTTTTGGCGAAGTTATTTCAGGCTATGACGTTGTGCAGAATATCGAAAACGCCCAGACAGACTCTTCTGACAGGCCGGTTGCCGAGCAGAAGATTATAAGGGCATATTTAAAGAAGTAGGCCCAAGCCAGGATGAATACAAGAAAATTATTCTTGAGTGTTTTTCTTTCAGCCATTTTCTTGTCTGCGGTTGCATCTGAAGCGGCGGGGTATCCTCCTATTGAGCCGTTTAGCAAAGATGACCGCGTTTTGATTTTAGCCCCGCATCCCGATGACGAGGATATTGGCTGCGGCGGCGTTATACAACGGGCGGTTAAAACCGGGGCTAAAGTTAAAATCGCCTACCTGACTAACGGCGATCATAACGAAATAGCTTTTATTGTTTATGATAAAAGGCTGGTAGTGCTTAACTCCGAATTTGTGGCAATGGGCAAGGTGAGGGAAAAGGAAGCTAAGAATGCAATGCGGGTCTTGGGCCTGGATGAAAGCAGCCTTATTTTCCTGGGTTATCCTGATTACGGTACAGATACAATGTTTTTTTCTTTTTGGGAAACCAGGGCGCCTTTTAAGAGTTACCTTACCCGCCAATCTTATGTGCCTTATAAAGAAGCGCCTTCATATGGGGCGCCTTATAAATCCGAGAATATACTGAAAGACTTAAAGAACGTCCTTCTTGATTTTAGGCCAAATAAGATATTTGTTTCGCATCCTGCCGATGTCAACGGCGATCACTGGGCATATTATTGTTTCTTGCAAATTGCCCTGCTGGATTTGAGAAAAGACTTAGGAGACCCAAAGCTGTATGCTTATTTTGTGCATACGCCCGGTTGGCCGCAGCCTAGGCATTATCACCCGGGTTTAAGGCTTGCGCCGTCAGCTAAAGATTTTCCGGATTCACTGGTAAATTGGTCCAGCTTTGAATTAACAAAAGAGGAGATTGAAAATAAATACAAGGCTATGCTTTGTTACCGGAGCCAGACTTGCGTGAGCGCCTTTTACCTGTTATCTTTTGTGCGGAGCAACGAACTTTTCGGGGATTATCCGGTTATTGATTTAAGAAGGCAAGATTCCAGAGAGACGGCAACCGCGGATTTATTTAATAGCGATAAGCGGGTTAGTTACGCTTTAGTGGATGGCAGCCTCTGGGTGAGGGTAAGAAAGCCGCGGGAGTTAAAAGACAGGCTTTTCTTCAGGTTTTATTTCTTCGGGTATAACGCGAATATCCCCTTTGGCAGAATGCCGAATATCCGCGTGCGCACTAAAAAAGACAAGGTAGCGGTTGAGGAGTTGAACCTTCAGAAGACGCTTGAGCCTCAAGGCGTGTCGGCTTTCCTGAAAGGCAGCTATTTTATTTTGAAAGTCCCCCTTAAGGTTTTAGGCAATCCGGATTTTGTCTTGACTTGCGTGGTTACGGATAAGACATTTTTACCGTTGGATTCCGCGGGTTTCCGCAGGCTCAGGATTTTGGATGACCCTGCCGAGTCAAAGCGGGAGGAAAGAGGCAAAAGGATTTAAATTTGTTATTCAGGGCGTTATCTGGTATAATTTATGAAAAGGCGGTGGGGCTATGGAATTTGCTAAGATACGGGAAGAGGTAAAGAAGATAGGCGTTGAGGCTTTACGTAGCGATGAAAGCGACTACTTTGAGGCGGTTATCATAAAGGATGAGCTGGCAAAGCTTAATGAAAGGCTAAAGATTTTTTTTGGCGAGCCCGCATCTGCGTCTAAAAACGGGTTGCCTTCGGAAATCCAGGATAAAATAAATGGTTTCGGAGGGATTATGCCCGGCCAGACCCTTTATTTCAGGAATGAAGGAAGCGATTCCATCTTTGCCATGCTTTGGCCTTGGCAGGATGGCGTGCGCACGACGCTCAAGATTGTCCATAATTAAGAAGAGCTTGCCCATCGGCAGGCAGGGAGTTTTGGTGGAAGGGATTAAATTTGATTTTAATAATATGTTCGGTGCCAATGTCGGTAGCGCCCACGGCGTTGAGGAAAAAGACATCCTGGATGCTTCCGGCGATACGCAAAAAGCCCACGAACACCTAAAAAAAATACTGGCTGACCCTATAATTAGGATAAACTTGAATCTGGAGTGGGCTGCTTTGCCTTATCAGGATGAAAAAGCAATCAAAGAGATCCAGTCTTTAGGCAAGGATATTGCCGCGAAATTTGACAACGTAATGTCTTTGGGTATAGGCGGCTCTTACTTGGGTTTAAAAGCGGCGCAAGACGCTCTGGCGCCGGCTTATTTTAACGATTTTCCCAAAGCCAGAAAGCGGAAGCCGCGGATTTATTTTGAAGGCAACAATCTTGACCCCGAAACCCTCGGGGTGCTCTTAAAAAACCTCAATCCCAAGAAAACATTAGTAATTGTTATTTCCAAATCAGGAGAAACCGCTGAAACAAAAGCCGCTTTTATGGTGGCCCGGAATTGGCTTAGTAGGGCCGTCGGTAAAAAATATGGCCGTCAGATTATCGCGGTTACCGACCCTATTGCTGGATCATTGCGTAAAATTGTTGAAGCCGAACAAAAAAAGGACGCCCTAAGCTTTCGCAGCTTGCCTTTATTAAAAGGCGTGGGAGGAAGGTTCTCCGAGTTGAATATGGGCCTTTTGCACTTGGCTATCTTGGGGGTAAACATTAAAGATGTTTAGCCGGAGCAAAAGGCATGGCCCGTAAATGCGGCGTTAGCGATTGCGCGCAAAACCCCGCTTATATGTACGCGCTGTTGCACTATATCCTTTATAAGAAAAAGAATAAACCTTTAGCAGTGATGATGCCTTTTTCCGAAACTTTGAAATCGACCGCTGATTGGTATGTGCAGTTATTGGCCGAAAGCTTAGGCAAGAAATATGGCCGCAAGGTTGAGGTTTTGGCTGATGGCACTGAAATCTGGGCGCAGGATAAGAACGCGGTGGTCCACGTAGGCAGGACGCCAATTCCTTGCCGCGGCACGGGGGACTTGCATTCTGTCCAGCAGAATAATGTGGAAGGAGAAAATAATAAGGTTATCACTTTTATCCGGGTAGATAAATTCAAGAATGATATAAGAGTCCCGGGCAAAGGAGATCTTTTATCGGGAAAAAGTTTTTCCGCATTGATTGGTTTGGCCGAAGAAGCCACTGAATGGGCGTTGGCCCGGCAGAACCGCCCGAATTGCACGATTATTCTTCCGGAAGTCACAGGCTATAGCTGGGGCGCGCTTTTATTCTTTTTTGAAATGGCGACCGCCTTTGAAGGCGAGCTGCTTAATGTAAACGCTTTTGATCAGCCCGGGGTAGAAGGGTATAAGAATTATATGTATTATAAACTAGGCAAGCCCGGAGTCTCCCCGGAGATAGCTAACGAAATCAGAAATAGCCCTCTTGTTAAAAATCCCAAATATATTCTTTGAGCTAAAGGAGACGCTTCTATTTTTCCCGAATCTGGCGCCAGAAAAATAGAAGCGTCTCCATGTTTTTGACTATGCTAAAAATCGGCGCCCTAAAATTAAAATCAAATCTTATCCTTGCTCCCATGGCAGGCGTAAGCGACCTGCCTTTTCGTATGCTTAACCGCAAATTCGGCGCGGAGCTTGCTTTTGCCGAGATGATCAATGCCCGTTCCATCGGCCATAAAAGCAGGCGCACGCGGGATATGCTTAGTTCAGGCGCTAAAGATAAGCCGTTAGGCGTGCAGTTATTAGGCTGTGAAGAAAGGTTCATCTCTAGGGCCCTGGGCGTGCTTAAAGATTATAAATTCGATTTGCTGGATTTTAACGCTGCCTGCCCGGCAAAGAAAGTTGTCCGTCGCGGCGAGGGTTCAGCCCTGCTTAAAGATCCTAAGAAGCTCGGTAAGCTGCTTAAGCTTTTGGTAGAGAACTCCAAAATCCCGGTAACTGTAAAAATCCGTTCGGGCTGGGATAATAATAGCGTTAATGCCAGGGATGTAGCGCTTTACGCCCAAGATGCCGGAATCGATGCTTTGTTCATCCACGGAAGGACCAAGGCCCAGGAATATGGCGGAAGAGTGGATTATGAAACAATCAGAAGGGTAAAAAAAGCGTTAAGTGTCCCGGTTATTGCCAGCGGCGACGTATTCTCAGCGCAATTAGCCCAAAAAATGTTTAGCCGGACAAATTGCGATGGCCTGGTGATTGCCCGCGGCTCATTTGGTAACCCGTGGATATTTAAAGAAATAAAAGAATTCTTAAAAACCGGCAAAATCATTCCCAGGGTTGCCAAATCCAGGGTGATTAAGGTAATGCTTGAGCATTTAGAGGCCTCCGTAGCTTTTTACGGGGAGCGTAACGGCGTGATTTTATTCCGCAAGTTTTTTGCCTGGTACACCAAGGGTTTTTGCAACAGCCGCCCATTAAGGGAAAAATCCTCCCGGACCAAGACAAAAGCAGAGATGGAAGGAATAATTAACGAGGCAGCAGCAGGGGGCGTTTTCCGGCTACTATGAACCTAATCGACTCCGGTTTCCAGAATTCTAATCTTTTCCAGCATATGCCGCTTTTTGACGAAATCTCGTATGCCGGGCATAATGAGGATAAGCTCCGCCGGTATAAGGCAGCCCGTGAAGGGCAGAGTTGCGATATTTTATCATTAAATTTTATCCGTAATGACGAAAAAATACTCTGGGACGCGGTAGAGGATTTTGTAAAGCGCAGCACAATCAGCGCCACGGCAGGCGTGCGCGGTGTTTTTATCTTTGACCTTTTAACTATCGATATCCACAAAGAAATAAAGGCATTTAAGCACGCCGAGCTAGCCGCTCTTATTATGAATACGGCAATTAAATTATCTCCCGGTGAAGTTAAAATGATCAGATATTCCTCGGTGTACGCGCTTCTTTATAAGACTGTTGCTTGCGACTGGGGCAAAATTACTTTTAAGGCCGCGGTGAATGTATTTAAGGACAAACCGGATTATCTGGATTTGCTTATCAAGCAGCTTTTGAAAGATTTTATTTTTCCGCACGAGCCAGTCATCCTTTTATTGAACGACCTTAGCCAAAATCCCATTTTTGACCCGGGGAACCAAACCCAGCAGGCGCGGATTAAGAAAGTTATCGATAACCTTATCCCTAATTCGGTGGAATTTGTCCCGGAAGTATATATTCAGGATAAAAATGGGGCAAGGGAGCTGCTTTCCGGATCTAGGCTTAAATAACCTCTTTTTTTGGGGGGCTGTAAGCGCAGGTTTTTACCTTGTGCTACCAAGCCACAGGAAGGGGCATTCTTCGCAGCAGGCTATTTGTATAGGCCGGAGAAAAAGGTGCCTTTTTGCATTTGAAGTAGATTGCTTTATCCTGTAAAAGGTGTATAGTAGGAAAGTAATATAGTAGTTTAACCATAACAAAACAATAAGGAGCGAAATGAAAAGAATATTTAAACGTAAAAGCTCGGACGCCGGGACCATCCTCCAGCCGGATATATCCGCCGCAATTGATAAAATCCAGCAGCAATTGGCTTTTCTGGAGGAGAAAATTGATACTTTGATTGCTCAACCGGCCGCCAGGCCTTCCGGTTCTTTTCGGCATGATAGAGGAAGATGCGATAATATCCGGGAGAGAAGTTTTACTAAAGCAATCTGTGCCGAATGTAATACCGAATGCGAAGTCCCTTTCAGGCCCACCGGAGACCGGCCGGTATATTGCAAAGAGTGTTTTTCCAGGCGTCAGGAAGCCAGCGGCGGTTCCGGAGGTTCATTTAAGCCCAGATTTGATCGCAGCCCTAAGCAAGACCGCGGGTTCGCCGGCGGCAGAAGAAAACCGGCTTTCCGCAAACGCAGCAGAGAACGCGCCTAAGCAATTCCTTTATTTTTTTCATTCACACTCCAGAGTAGGGGACATTTCCCGTAGAGCCTATTTACATAGGCCGGAGAGGAAAGTGTCCCCTGCGTATAAACAAAGGCCTTATGGCATTAATCAGTTTACAGGAACTTACTTTAAAATTTAGCGGCCCGCTTATTTTCGATCGCTTAAGCCTGCAGATAGAACCGGGTGAGCGGATTGCCCTGCTTGGCCGTAACGGAGCAGGCAAGACTACTTTGATGAAGGTTATGGCAGGGGAATTTTCTCCTGATGATGGCAAAGTGGTTTTGCAAAAAGGCATCCAGGTTACGCATCTTCCACAGGAAGTTCCGGGTAAGATCGAAGGCAATGTCTATGATATTGTCCTTTCCGGGCTTGGAGAGCGGGCAAATCTTTTAAGCCGCTACCATCAGCTTACTCATCGCCTGCATAGCGAGCATTCCAAGGAATTGCTCCGTCAATTGGATGAGGCGCAAGCAGAATTGGACCATACCTCAAGCTGGGACGTGAATAATCAGGTTGAAAATGTTATTTCCAGAATGAAGCTCGATGCAGATAGTGATTTCCAAAGCCTTTCCGGGGGGCAAAAACGCCGGGTGCTCTTAGCCAGGGCCCTTGTTTTAAAGCCGGAAGTTTTGCTCTTGGATGAGCCGACAAACCACTTGGATATAGATTCTATCAATTGGCTGGAGGAGTTTTTGTCTAACTATCCGGGCACGGTATTTTTTGTTACCCATGACCGTATGTTTATGGCGCATCTGGCGACCCGGATAATTGAACTTGACCGGGCTAGGGTCTTTAGCTGGTCCTGCGACTATAAAACTTTCCTGGAACGTAAACAAGCGGCATTGGATATGGAAGAATCGGAATGGAGCCATTTTGATAAAAAGTTAGCCGAGGAAGAGGTTTGGATCCGTAAAGGAGTCAAGGCCAGGCGCTGCCGCAATGAAGGCAGGGTCAAGGCCCTGGAGCGTTTAAGGCAAGAGAAGAAGGCCCAGCGCAAAGAAGAGGGTTTGGTGCGCATGCGCGCCCAACGATCAATTATCTCCGGCCACAAGGTGATTAAGGCGTTCCAACTGTTTTTTAGTTACGGCGACAAATGCCTCATCCGCGATTTTTCTGCTAATATTATGCGCCAGGATAAAATTGGCGTGATTGGCCCGAATGGCAGCGGAAAAACTACGCTTTTACGCATCCTTTTAGGTAAGCTTGAGCCTCAGAGGGGAAAAGTTGTCTTGGGCACAAATCTAGAGATTGCTTATTACGATCAGTTGCGCGAGCAATTGGATGAAGAAAAGACTGTGGCTGAGAATGTCAATGATTCCAGTGAAACTATAATTATTAACGGTAAACCCCGGAATATACTGGGATATTTGCAGGATTTTCTTTTTTCCCCTGACCGTATCCGGACCAAGGTCAAGGTTCTTTCCGGGGGCGAGCGTAACCGCCTGCTTCTGGCCAAGCTTTTCTCCAGGCCTTCTAATGTGTTGGTAATGGATGAGCCAACCAACGATTTGGATATTGAGACCTTGGAACTTTTGGAAGAGTTACTCTCTGACTATACGGGCACTCTGCTTTTAGTCAGCCACGACCGGCAATTCCTGAATAATGTAGTTACCTCAACCATTGCCATGGAAGGCGATGGGGTGGTTAATGAATATCCCGGAGGCTATGATGATTGGTTAAGCCAGCGTCATCCCGGAGCAGCTTTCGAGCCGCCAAAGGTTAAGGCCAAGAAAGAGCCGGTAAAAAAAGAAAAGCCGATTATCCCGCGTAAGCTTACCCTTAAAGAGCAGAAAGAATTAGACGGGCTTCCTTTAAGAATTGAGAAGCTGGAAGAGGAGCAAAAATCCCTCTACGCTTTATTCGCGGATATTAGCTTTTATCAAAAAAGCCCTGAGGAGAGGGCTCGAGCCGAAGCCCGCTGTGCAGAACTCTCTGCTGGATTAGACAAAGCCAACCTTCGTTGGGAATACCTCGAAAATCTATCTGACTTACCGTAGGGGAAGTTTTCCGCCAGAATAATACCGAAAGTGAAGAAAATGCACTCTGGATTATTTATATTGCCATGAGGCTTGTTTGATCCAGCGGGGGGCCTGGCGCGGCGCCACCCTGTTTTTTCTTCGGGCTCGACGCCCTGCGGGAGAGCAAAGGGCCCGTAGCCGCGTCATTTGCGTAAAGCTCTCTTTGTCCGCCGGAGAGGAATTTTAGATTTGACAACCCTCTTCAGGGGGGTAGAATAATACAAATAATTAATCTATGCCCATGCCCCGTAGTTACAATTCGAGGGGCGGTTTCTAGAGAATAGAGCCGTTCCTATTGTTTATTCTTGGAAACGGGTGCGGGGAATGAGGGCGTCCTGAAAAGAGATGCCCTATGGGATTATTATGAATGATGATATCGAACGTGACCTTGGGTTACAGCCGCTTGAAGCGATTATGGTTGAGCGCGGGTTTAAGGCGGCTGACTTGGTGAAGAACTCTAGCGAGCAGTTGACGTTTAAGATGGTTAGCCGCGCGATAAAAGGCCGGCGCTTAAGGCCAAATGCGAAGCAGAAGGTGCTGCGCGCATTGAATACGGCAGCGGGCAAACAATACGAGATGGGGGATTTGTTTACGTATTGAAATAAAGGCGCCGGGCAATTGCAGGTTAGGATGGATAATGTTAAACTGATTATTTTTGACCTTGACGGCACATTGGTTAATGCTTATCGCGCAATCACAAAAAGCGTTAATTATGCCATGAAAGAGTTGGGTTATCCCTTAAGGGGGGACTTGGCTATCCGCAGGGCAGTCGGCTGGGGAGATAGAAGGCTTTTGGAAAAATTTGTAAATAGGGAAGATTTGGATAAGGCCGTTTTATTCTACCGCAGGCATCAAAAAATAGCTTTACTGAAATATTCTTCGTTGATGCCGGAGGCAAGGCTTACGCTAGAGTCTCTTAAGGCTAAAGGCTGTAAACTTGCGGTAGCAAGCAACCGGCCCACGCAATTTTCTGAAATCTTGATCCGGCATCTTAAGCTAGCGCGATATTTTGATTATTGCCTTTGCGCCGATAAATTGAAGCTCGGCAAGCCGCATCCGGAAATCCTGCGCAAAATTATGCGAAGGCTCCAGATTAAAAGATCTCAAAGCGTATATGTGGGTGATATGCTGATAGACGCCCAGGCCGGCAGGCGGGCCGGAATCAAGACTATAATTGTCACTACCGGCTCAAGCAAGGCTTCCGAGATCAAGGCAGCAAACCCGCAATCCATTATCCGCAGTTTATCCTTCCTGAAAAAAGCCTTGACAAAACTCTGAATATAACGTATTATTACGATATAACGATGAAAGGATCTGCTTAATGGCTGTTGATTACGGGAAAGAGAGCGGGTTGCTTAAGGCCTTAGGGCATCCGGTGCGCTTGAAGATGGTTGAGGGCCTGCTGGGGCATGAATGTAACGTAACCCGGATGGTTAAGGCGCTGAACCTGCCGCAATCGACCGTATCCCAACATCTAGGCATCTTGAAGAACAGGGGTATAGTCCGCATTCGGAAAGAAGGGGTCAAGGTCTGTTACCGGGTGATTGACGCCAGGGTCGCCAAATTAATTAAAATATTATTAAGGAAATGATTTATATTATATAAAAATGGGTTATTATTACCGGGAGATCCTGTGGTTAGGTCGGTCAGAATCTTTTTAATTCTGGTTATATTGTTTTCTCCTTCCTTATGCTTGGCCGCGGAAGCCCCATCTTCGAATATCCTCACCTTTACGGAATTCTACCGGAAGGTTTTAGCTTATTATCCGAAATTAAAGCGGGAAAGCGCCAATATTAATCTGGCTATTTCCAGAAAGATGCTGGCAGCCGCAAGCGCGCTACCCCGGTTGCAAGGGTCTAGTTCGGTTACTTTCAGTAGTGACCCTGTTTTTGTTTTTGGAAGCCTTCTGCGGGAAAACGCGTTCTCCCAGGACAATTTTGAGATATCCAAGCTTAATAATCCTTCCCCGCATACTTCCTACAATCTTTCATTAGAAGGTTCTGTCCCCATATTCGATGCTTTCCAGGCTATCTCCAGGGTCCGTTCAGCAAAATTACATATAGAATCCGCCCGGTTCGAAGCGGAATTCACGAAAATGGAAGCTTTTCTTGTCGCCTCCGAAGCCTATCTCAGGGCGTTGGCTATTGATAAATTACTTGTTACTGTCGTTAAGATAAATAAGGACTGCGAAGAAGATGTTTTGCAGATAGAAGGGTTAAGCGAACAGGGCCTTACCTTAGGCGCGGATTTTTACGCGGCGAAAGTGATTTATGGCAATATCAGCCAGTTTAAGAATAAGCTTACCCAGGAAAAACAGACAGCGCATACCCTGATGAATATCCTGATGGGGGTTGACCCGTTTATGCCTTTTGAAATACAGGGGGAACTGGGGGGCGCTTTTTACGAAGATAAGCCTTTGCAAGGCTGGTTTGAGGAGGCTTATAAATACCGTCCGGACCTTTCGGCTATTGATAAAACTATCCAGTCCCAGGATATCGAGGTCTCCCGGGAGAAATTTACATCGCTGCCCAAGGTCAATGCTTTTGGCCAGGCCCGGGAAGATACGCACCGGCTTTCTTCAAGCGGAGGGCAAAGCTACACTGTCGGCGTAAAAGCGGAGATAGACTTGTTCGATCCGGCGCACGCTTCGCGTATCCAGGCTTCAAAAGATACGCTTAGGAAACTCCAATACGATAAAGAGATATTGAAGCTGACAATAAGCCGGGATGTCACAAATGAATTTTCGCATTACAAGATTGTAGAGGAGAACCTTCCGGTTATCCGGAAAATGCTCGGAGACGCCAAAGAGGCGGTGAGGCTCACGATGCCATTGTATCAAGAGGGCAGGAAATCTATAGCGGAATTGCTTCAGATCAGGAATTCTTATCTTAATGTTTCCAAAGAGTATTATACATTGGCCATCGATTCCAGCGCTTCCTGGACAAGGCTTCTTTTCTTGACCGGGCAACTTGATGAAGCCAGGTTGATTGAGCTGGCAAAAAGGATAATCCATGAATAATTCAGAGCCGGTCCGCCATAAAACGGGATTTTTGGGTAAAATTGTTTCTCTTTTTGTGAATTCAAAGGTCACTCCCTTGATTATCGTAACATCGATATTGCTGGGGTTTTTCGCGGTGGTTAATCTTCCGCGCGAGGAAGAGCCGCAGATCTCGGTGCCGATATTTGATATTTTTGTTGCTTATCCCGGAGCAAGCGCGCAGGAAGTCGAGCGCAGGATAGTAAATGTCGGAGAACGTAAACTCTGGGAAATATCAGGCGTTGAGTACGTCTATTCAACCTCCGAAACAAACGGCGCTCTTATTATCGTGCGTTTTAAGGTCGGAGAGAACGTTGAAAGCAGCCTGATCAAACTCTACACAAAAGTATTTTCCAATCTCGACCTGCTTCCCCAAGGCGCGTCGCAGCCTCTTATCAAATTGCGCTCCATTGACGATGTGCCCATTCTAAGTTTGACCTTTCACAGCAAAACCAGAGACGCGCTTAGCCTGCGCAAGGTCGTTGCCGGGATACAGAATGAGGTTAACTCCATCCCGGATGTTTCCGAAACCTATATTACCGGAGGCAGGAAGAGGCAATTCCAGGTGTTTTTCGACGAAAAGAAACTGAATGAGCATTTCTTAAGTCCTTCGGAAATCAAAGAGCTGATTCAGAAGGCAAATGTAAAATTTAATGCCGGGCACCTGGAAAGTAACCCCGATTTATTGAATGTCGAGGCAGACGCGTTCTTTAGATCGAGCGTTGACTTGGAAAACCTGATCGTAGGAATAAGCCGGGGAAAGATAGTTTACCTGAAGGATGTCGCCCGGGTTACTGACGGCCCGGATGAATTTGAGGATTCCGTTAATATCCGTTACGGCAGGGCTTCGGCTCAAAACGAAAAAGGGCCTTTTGAGGCGGTGACATTATCTATTTCGAAAAGAAAAGGCTCGAATGCCGCCTGGTTATGCAGGAAAATTATTTCTAAGGTCGAAAGCCTAAAAGGGGTAATCATTCCCGAAGATGTTATTTTTACCATAACGCGCGATTACGGGGAAACCGCCAATGAGAAATCCAACGAGCTTTTATTCCATATGGCGATCGCTATTTTCGGAGTAAGCCTGCTGATTGCTTTGTCATTGGGCCTGCGGGAATCCGGGGTTGTAGCTATTGCGATACCCATGACGCTTTCTTTGACCCTCGCCGCTTTTTATCTCTTCGGGTTTACTTTGAACAGGATCACGCTTTTCGCGCTTATTTTCTCAATAGGTATCCTGGTAGATGACCCTATTGTGGATGTGGAGAATATCGTCCGGCATCTGCGCCTTCCTAAGAATAAAGGCAGGCCGCTTTTAGACGTTACTATTGAGGCGGTAAATGAAGTCAGGAGCCCTTTGATTCTGGCAACTCTTACGGTAATCGCCGCGATTTTACCCATGGCATTTGTCCGGGGGCTTATGGGGCCTTATATGAGGCCGATACCTATAGGCGCCAGCACTGCGATGGTTTTCTCGATGGCCGCAGCATTTATAGCTACCCCCTGGGCAGCTTACCGGATTTTGGGCTCTGCTTATCTTAAGGGCAAATTAAAGGGGCATGGAGAAGGAGAAAAAGAAGATTTGCTTACACGGTTTTACAGGGCTTATATGAATCCTTTGATTTATAATCTTAAAGTCCGCAAGGTATTTCTTTGGGTTATAGGAGGCTTATTATTGTTTTCTGTTATTCTTGTTCCGTTGCGTTTAGTCAAGGTAAAGATGCTTCCGTTTGACAATAAAAATGAATTTCAGGTGGTCCTGGATATGCCGGAGGGGACTCCGGTTGAAAAGACCAGCGCTGTTTTAGAAGAGATAGCCAGGTATTTAAGCCTAACTCCCGAAGTAAAAGATATCGAGGCATACGTTGGTTTAAGCTCCCCTTATAACTTTAACGGGTTGGTCCGGCACTATTTCCTGCGTTCTAAGCCATATCAGGGCGACTTGCAGGTGAATCTTATCGCTAAAGATAAACGCCGGCGCCAGAGCCATGATATCGCCAAAAGCATCCGGCCGGCGATACATGAAATCGTAAATAAATACGCAGGCCACGTGCAGGTAGCGGAAGTCCCTCCCGGCCCGCCCGTATTATCAACGCTCGTATTCGAAATATACGGCCCCAGCCTGCAAGGCCAGGATGAGCTCGCCGGTAAGATAGAAAATTTGCTTTCTGTAAATAGCGGGGTCACTGATATCGATACCTATGTTTCTAACCAGGAGAAGCTCTTGCGCCTAAGAGTAAATACCCAAAAAGCAACTTTAAACGGGATACCTGTATCGGCAGTGGCCCATACAATCGCTCTGGCAATCCATGGCAGCGCGATAGACCTGGCGCACCTTTCCAATGAATATGAACCGGTGGAGATAATCCTGCGCCTTCCGAAAGGAAAAAGAGGAAATCTGGACGCGTTGCTGGATATTACCCTGCTTTCCCGTTACGGCTCCCAGATTCCTTTGAGGGATTTGGTTGAGGTTGAGAATCTTTTGAAAGACCGTCCGATTTACCATAAGAATTTGATGCCTGTTTCCTATATCATTGCCGATGTCGCGGGAAGATTCGAGAGCCCCGTATATGCCATTATGGATCTGAAGAAAGCGATAAGCAAAATCCCTCTTCCTGCCGGAGGGTCCAATAAAAAGGGGAGGATGTCCCAGTTTTTTACAAATCAACCCGCATCAACAGATATATGGTCGATGAAATGGGACGGGGAATGGCAGGTTACTTACGAAGTTTTCCGCGACCTGGGGCTGGCGTTTGCGGTTGTCCTGATTTTGATTTATGTGCTTGTGGTCGGATGGTTCCAGTCATTTAAAATACCCTGGATCATTATGTTGCCGATACCGTTAACGCTCATAGGCATTCTTCCGGCGCATTGGATGTTCGGAGTATTCTTTACCGCTACTTCTATGATAGGCATGATTGCGGGCGCGGGCATAGTTGTGAGAAATTCGATTATCCTGGTTGATTTTATACAGTTGCGCGTTGCTCAAGGCATGCCGCTTGAGGAAGCAGTGATAGACGCGGGCGCAAAACGCTTCCGCCCGATGTTGCTTACTGCTGCCGCGGTGGTAGTCGGGGCCTCCGTTATTCTTTTTGACCCGATTTTCCAGGGCCTTGCGGTCGCTCTTATGGCGGGAGAAATCGCCTCAACAATCCTTTCCCGGACGGCTGTCCCGGTAATTTATTATATGGTAATGAAGCCTAAAGCTTAGGAGGTGCATTATGTTAGAAAGAGCGCTGCGCGGCATAGCCGGATTCTTTATTCTGATTAGTTTGCTTTTAGCTTATTATGTAAGCCCGCTTTGGTTGTGGTTTAGCGCATTTGTCGGGTTAAACCTTTTTCAATCGGCTTTTACAAACTGGTGTCCTATGGTAACGATATTAAGGAAACTCGGGGTGAAATAAAGCTAACGGATATTTTGGGCTGAAACAGCCGGGTATAAACAAAAAAGCCCCGATTCCTGCTCATTTCGGGGTTCTTTTGTAGGTGATAGGCCTCATAGCTTCCGCTATCGTTTCCGCCTCCTGTTGCTATGTTCTTGTTTCGCCTACAAGTGAAGTATGGCATATATTTTGCCGGATTTCAAGGTCTCCCCCAAAATATTTTTCTCGGAGAACAAGGATGTAGTTTTATTCTTTATAGCCGTTTAGCATAGAATAATCTCGGATTTTATAGTATAATACCGACCCATGGAGAGCCCCGAGCGTATCCCTATCCGCTACCTAAAAGGCATCGGCCCGAAAAGGGCTAAGTTTTTTACGGATGCCGGCATAAATACCGTTAGCGACCTGTTTTATCATTTCCCTCGCAGGTATGAGGACCGCACTAATCTTATTCCGGTTTCCCAGTTAAAGCTTGGCGAGGCCCAAACCATAAAAGCAAAGGTTTTGGCTTTTGGCCAGCACAACTCCTGGCACAGACGCGGTTTTAACATTACGGAAGTTACCGTAGAGGACAAAACGGGTAAAATATCCTGCGTCTGGTTTAACCAGCCGTATCTGAAGAGTTATTTCAAGCCTCAAACAGGCGTAATATTATACGGAAAAGTTGAGCTTTACGGCAGCCGCCTGCAAATGACTAACCCCGAGTTTGAGATTATTAACGATGAAACTGACGCCCAATTGTCTAGGGGGTGTCTGGTCCCGGTTTATTCTTTGCCCGAAGGTTTCTCTCAAAGGACATTACGTAGCCTGATCAAGAATGCCTTAGGCGAATACCTCTCTAAAATTAAAGAATGCCTACCTTATGACATAAGGCAGAGGAGCAACCTGTTAAATTTAGCCAAAGCTTTGCTAAACATACATTTTCCGGAAAATACCGTCTTGCAAAAAGAAGCTTACAGGCGCCTTAGTTTTGAAGAATTCTTTTTATTCCAGCTGCCAATTGTTTTGCGCAAGCTAAAGAGAAAAGACAGGATCGGCATAGCGCATAAAGTTGACGGAGAATTGGCCGTTGGTTTTCTGGCTAAGCTGAATTTTAGGCTTACTCGGGCCCAAACAAAATCCTTGGAAGAAATCAAGGCAGATATGTCCCGGCCCCAGCCAATGCAGCGGCTTTTGCAGGGCGATGTTGGTTCAGGTAAAACCGTAGTTGCTACCGCAGCAAGCTTAATGGCAATTCAGGGCGGCTATCAAGCCGCATTTATGGCTCCTACTGAAATATTGGCCCGGCAGCATTTTGATAATATCAGGTCCCAGGTAAAGAATATCAAGATTGTTTTATTGGCAAGCAGCACCGAAAAAAGCGAGAAAGATGGAATTTATAAACAGATAAGCAACGGGGAAGCGGATTTAATTATAGGGACCCACGCGCTTTTAGAAGGTAAAGTCAAATTCCAGAGGCTTGGATTTGCGGTAATCGATGAACAGCATAAATTCGGAGTCAGCCAGCGCCTGCTTCTTCCGGCTAAAGGTTTAAACCCGGATGTTTTAATTATGACCGCGACGCCAATCCCCAGGACTTTGGCTATCACTCTTTACGGAGACTTGGACGTTTCCATTATTAATGAGCTTCCTGCGGGCAGGCTTGCGGTAAAGACGCTTTTATTTGAGCAAGCCAGAAGGAGAGAAGCCTACAAGTTGGCGAAAAAGGAACTGGGATCAGGCAGGCAAGCTTACATTATTTATCCCGTAATCGAAGAGTCTTATGCTTTGGATATTGCCGGAGCCAAGAAGATGTCTAGCGAGCTTAAAACCGGAGAGTTTAAAGATTTTAAACTTGGCCTTATTCACGGGAAACTTAAGCCAGAGGAGCAGGAGAAGGTCATGCTGGAATTTAAAGCCGGCAAAATAGATGTGCTGGTTTCTACCACGATTTTAGAAGTAGGTATTGACATTCCTAACGCTACTTGTATGATTATTGAGCACGCCGAGCGCTTTGGCCTTAGCCAATTGCATCAATTGCGCGGCAGGGTTGGCAGAGGCAGTAATGAATCTGTTTGTTTATTGGTCTCGGATGGGCTGACAGCCAATGCAAGCGGCCGCTTAGCCGCGATGATTAGACATAGCGATGGTTTTAAGATTGCCGAAGAAGATTTAAGGATCCGGGGGCCGGGAGAGTTCTTTGGCCGGCAGCAGCACGGTTTAAGCGAATTAAAAATAGCTGACCCTTTAACCCAAATGCAATTATTGAAGAGAGCCCGTGAAGAAGCGGTGAAATTGTTAAGCTTGGACGCGCGCCTTCAAGAGAGGCAGCATTTGCTTTTAAAAGAAGAATTAGCCCGGCGTTTCCCGGGTTATGAGGAATTTATGCTCGCGGCCTGATGGCCGGCAGGCTAGGCCGGGGTTTTTCTTGGCGGGTATCTTTTGAGATAATTTAAGCGTAGTTACATAATGCCCTGTTAATGAATAGAAAACGCATAGTCATAACTGGATTAGGGGTAATCTCTTCTATTGGAATAGGCAAAGAAGCCTTTGCCGAAAATATCTTTAAAGGCGTTTCAGGAATAAAGCCGATTTCCTCTTTCGACACTACTCCTTTTAAGGCAAAGCTTGGCGCTGAAATAAGCAATTTTGCTCCGGAGGAGATCTTGGGGCCTAAAGGCCTGCGCACTTTTGACCGGAGCATAAAATTAGTTGCCTCGGCCGCCAAACTAGCTTTAGCCGACAGCCGGCTGGAAATAAGCGAAGCTAATTCTTGCGACACAGGCATTGCCATAGGCACAACTTTTGGAAGCCTCTCCAGCATTTGCGACTTTGATAAAGAAGCGCTCATCGAAGGCGTCCGTTTCGTAAACCCCGCCTTTTTCCCTAATACCGTAATTAACTCTCCCGCAAGCCAAGTTTCCATAAAATTCAATATCAAAGGTTTTAATATTACTATATCCACCGGTTTTTCAGCAGGTTTAGACGCTATAAATTACGCCTTAAACGCTTTAAGGAACAATCGGGCAAAAATAGCGTTAACCGGCGGAGTGGAAGAATTTTGTATCCAGTCATTTCTAGGTTTTTATAAGGCCGGCTGCCTTACTGATTGCCGGGGAATAGTTTTAGGCGAAGGCTCCGGCATAATCGTGCTGGAAGAATTGGATTTGGCTCTTAAGCGTAAGGCCAGAATTTACGCTGAAGTCCTGGGTTTTGGCACTGCTGTGCAGGATCTAAGGAAATCGATGCGGTTAAGCTTGGAAGAAGCAGGGCTTAAGCCGGAAGAAATCGATTATATAAACGCCGCGGCGAATTCAGCCGAAGAGTTTGGCCTGGAAGAAGCAGGCGCAATCGCAGAGTTGTTTGGAAAAAGGGGGACGCCTGTAAGTTCTATCAAGCCGCTGGTTGGCGAGTCTTATAGCGCTTCAGGCAGCCTGCAAGTTGCCGCGGCAATCAGCGCGATAGATAACCAGATGCTTCCCGGCAAGGCGCTTAATGATTCTCAAGCCCCCAAGATCGAGAATGTCCTGGTCAATGCCGCAGGCAAAACCGGTTCTAATTCCAGCTTGATAATTTCCAAATTTAAGGGATACTAAGATATATGTTATTCAAAGATAAGGCAGCTATAGTTACGGGCGGCTCAAGAGGCATAGGCAAGGCCTTAGTTTTAATGCTGGCGCAAGAAGGCGCGGATGTTGCTTTTACTTACGTTAAAAGCGTAGAAGATGCCGAAAAACTATGTTCTGAAATAATAAAGTTAGGCAGGAAGCCGTTTGCCCTGCAAATGGATGTGGCTGACTTTGACAAAGCCAGAGAATTGATAGAGAGAGTCAAAGAGAATTTCGGCAGGTTGGATGTATTGGTAAATAACGCCGGCATAATCCGGGATAAGGCCTTGATGATGATGTCCAAGGAGGACTGGTTGCAGGTCATCGATACCAACCTTAACGGGACCTTTAACGTTACCCGGAACGCCATTGTAACTTTCTTAAAACAAAAAAGCGGTTCCATCGTAAATATTACTTCGGTCAGCGGCGTTGCCGGCATGAGCCGGCAGACTAATTACGCCGCTTCCAAGGCCGGGATCATCGGTTTCACCAAATCCTTGGCCAAGGAAGTTGCGCCTTATAACATCAGGGTGAATGCGGTTGCCCCCGGTTTTATTGAAACCGATATGATTTCCGGTTTAAAAGATGAATATAAGGAAGAACTAAAGAAGAAGACCCCATTGTCCAGGTTAGGAAGGGTTGAAGATGTTTCGGCAGCAGTGAGATTTTTGTTAAGCGAAGGAGCAAGTTTTATCACCGGTCAGACCATTATCGTTGATGGCGGTTTATTCATTTAATCTCACGGAAAGGGGGGTAAAATGCTGGATTTGGAGGACGAAATAAGGAGCATGATCGCGGAGATTATTGAGAAAGACCCCGGCGAAGTTACTCTGGATGCCAAATTCTTCGAGGAATTGGAAATGGATTCGATGATGGCGCTTGAGATTATGGCCGGGATGGAGAAAAAATACAAAATTACCATTCCCGAAGAAAAACTTACCAAGCTGACTACTTTAAGAGAAACTGTTACCGTTGCCAGGGAATATCTGGAAAATAAAAATGCTTAATATCGAAGAGATTCAAAATATCCTGCCTCAGAAATTCCCTTTTTTAATGATCGACCGGGTTTTGGAGCTGGAACCCGGCAGGAAGATCATCGCGTTAAAGAACATATCTATTAATGAAAGTTTTTTTGGCGGGCATTTCCCGGGTATGCCGGTTATGCCGGGAGTTTTGATAATCGAAGCTATGGCCCAGGCTTCGATTATAATGCTCTATTCGCCTAAAGATGCTCCCGCGGCCGATAAAACCGCTTATTACCTGGCTTCGGTAAAAGTGAGGTTCTTGCATCCTTTGACCGCGGGCGATCAATTGAAAATCGAAGTTGAGCCGATTAAAATAATTTCAGGAGCAGGTTTGGTCAAAGCCAGAGCAACTGTGGCTGGTAAAGAAGTTGCCAGCGCAGAATTAAGCTTTAGCGTTGCTAAGGCCCCGTAAATAATGGATAAGCGCATTGTCATTACAGGGGTAGGCGTCGTATCTTCCATAGGAATAGGCAAAGAAGATTTTTGGGAAGCTTTAATCGCCGGGCAATCCGGAATAAGCAAAATTAGTTCTTTTGACACATCCGATTACCCTACCCATTACGGCGGAGAAGTAAAGAACTTTGAGCCTGAGAACAAAAATATCGGACGGGCCTCGAGCTTAGCCATAGCTTCGGCAAAGCTTGCCGTGAGTGACGCCGGGATCCAGTTAGATAATCTTAGTTCTCAGGAAACCGGCGTAGTCATCGGTACCACTATGGGAGAATCTCAAGTTCTTGAAAAATTGAATGACGCTTGGGTAAAACAGGGGATAGAAGCGATAGACCCCAAATTAATACCCCAGTATCCCTGCAATGTCCTTTCGTTAAATGTCGGCCAGGAATTAAAACTAGACGGCCCGAATTTTGTCATTCCTAATGCCTGCGCTGCCGGAAATTATGCCATAGGTTACGCTTATGATCTTATCCGTATGGGTAAGGCTAAAGCAATGTTAGCAGGAGGGTCGGATGCTTTTTCAAGGATAGCCTTCATAGGCTTTAACCGGCTTCTTGCCGTTGCTTTCGAGAAATGCCGTCCGTTTGATAAAAACAGAAAAGGGATGCTGGTGGCTGAAGGTTCCGGCATGCTCTTTATTGAAACGCTGGATGCGGCTTTAAAAAGAGAGGCGAATATTTACGCTGAAATCTTAGGATACGGCTTAAGCTGCGATGCCCATCATATGACCGCGCCTTTTAGCGAAGGCATCAGCCAAGCCATTGACAAGGCGCTTAAGGCAAGCCAGACCCCCATAGATAAGGTGGATTATTTTAACGCCCATGGGACGGGAACGCCCGCCAATGACAAGGAAGAATGCCTGGCGATAAAAAAGGTTTTTGGCGATTATTATAAAAAATTACCGGTTAGTTCGATTAAATCCATGCTTGGGCATACCATGGGAGCTGCTTCGGCAATCGAAGCGGTCACTTGCGCTTTAGCCGTCAAAAACGACATTATCCCTCCCACGATCAATTTTGAGACTCTGGATGCGGAGTGCGACATTGATTGCGTGCCGAATGTCGCTCGCAAGGCAAAGGTGGATGTCGCTTTGAACAACGCTTCTGCTTTTGGCGGCAATAACGCGTGTTTGGTGCTTAGTAAATATCAATAGTGAGGGCGGCGCGTCATTTGACTAAACAAGCGCGGGGAAAATGATCGCCGCCCCTATTTTATATCCGCAACCTTACAGCCCTGCAATTAATCAATTTACCTTTTAATTTTTTATGGTATAATGCCACTCTTATGGATAATGCAAAACTACGAAAATTTGATTTTCTTATGAAAGGCGATAATGGAAAAGCGGTTTTGTTGATTCACGGCATTACCGGTACGCCTTCTGAAATGAATTATTTAGGTAAGTCTTTGCACAAGGCTGGTTTTAGCGTGCTTTGCCGGACCCTGCCAAAGCATTGCGGCTCCTTGAGGGAGCTAAAGAGCGTTACCTGGCAAGAGATAGCAGATTTTTGCATCAAAGACTTAGAAGGCTTAAAAAAAGAATATCGCGATGTTTCTGTGGGCGGGTTATCTATGGGCGCTCTTATGTCGGTCCATCTTGCTTATAAGTACCCTGCTTTAGTCTCTAAGGTTGTTGCTTTGGCCCCTACCATATTCTATGACGGTTGGGCTGTCCCTAAGCATAAAATATTGATGGATATTTTATGGCACGTGCCTTTCTTGCGCAATAGTATTAATATAAGAGAGAGCTGGCCTTACGGGTTGAAGAATGAGCTTTTGAGGGCGGGCATAGAAAGGTTTTATCGTAACGCTAAAACAATAGGCAACGACGAAAAGGCGGCTATTTTCGGCAGTCCGTTTTTTCCAATGAGCTGCCTTTATCAGCACCACCTTTTTACTAAAGTGGTCAAAAAAGAGCTTTCCAGCGTCAAAACTCCTATTCTTATTATGCATGCCAAGGATGATGATATGACTAGCTCTAAAAACGCGCAATACATGTATAACAGAATCGCCTCTTCGCAGAAAAGCTTAATAATGCTCGATGATAGTTATCATATGATAACTATCGATAAGCAAAAACATAAAGTTGCGGAGGAAGTGATTAAGTTCATTAGCGAGCCATAAATGAATAGCGTTATTCGGAAGCGGCAATTATTTTTCGTCATCTTCTATCCTCTCGGATGAGCTTGAGATTTGACGTAAGCAGCGAAACCTTAATGGCGTTATTATGCGAACAATGGAATATGACGCGATTATAATCGGGGCAGGAGCCGCAGGATTGGCTTCTGCCGTTAAATTGTCCTGCCGGGGCAAAAAAATACTCTTAATCGAGAAGCAGCCCGTAGCCGGAGGCTTTTCCACTACCTTTAACAGGAAGGGTTTTGTTTTTGAGAGCGCTTTGCATTGCGTTGACGGCCTGCAGGAGGCAGGAGAGGTAAGGAAATTCATTGCAGAATACGGCATCGACAAAAAAATAAATTTTATCGAATTAACTAATTTTAGCCGGATTATCTATCCGGAGCATGATTTTACATCCGGTTTTGACCACGGGCATCTTATAGATTACCTTAAAGAGAAGTTCCCTCACGAGAAGAGCGGGATCACAAGGCTCTTTTTGGCTTTCGATAAATACTACCGTCATTTTGACCGCTTTTACAATTCCAAATTACCTTCGTTTTTGAAGCTTACGTTGACCCCGATTTTGTATCCCGAAATCATCAGGACCGCCTTTATGACCGCGGATCAATTTATTAGTAAACATATAAAAGACGTAAAGTTGAAAGGGATTATTACCGATATCTGGAGTTTTATCGGACTGCCGCCATCCAGGGTTTCGGCTTTTTATTACCTTATTGTCTTCCGGGGGTATTATTATCTGCCTACATTCTATATTAAAGGAAGCTCGAGCGAGCTTTTTAAGGCGATGGTTGAGAAAATAAGGGAGAATGGTTCCGAGGTGAAATTCAATACCGAAGTTTCCCGTATAGTTACCGAAGGCGGTAAAACCGTTAAAGCCATAGTTACCGATAAAGGAGAAATATTTAACACCAGGGTTGTCATAAGTAACGCCAATCCCATAGATACATTTGACAGCCTTATAGATAACGCCGTAATTAAGGGCAAGTATCGTAAGAAGTTATCGGGTTTGGAGAAATCGATTTCCGCTACCCAGGTATATCTGGGGTTATCGCTGCCGGCGAAGGATTTAGGGATGGACCATTTTATGTTTTCCATAAATACCAACTATAGCCATGAAGAGGATCTCTCCTGTTGCCTTCGCGGCGATTATGATCATTGTTCTTTATCGTTGGTTGATCACGCCCAGGTGGAACCTGTTCTGGTGCCTAACGGGAAAGGCAGCCTTTTGATTATGGTCATGGATTCTTATGATAATTGGGATAATCTTTCTCCGGAAGAATATAAGGCTAAGAAGCAAGAGGCCGCTAAAAAGTTGATTAAACGGGCGGAAGAATATTTGCCGGGGCTAACCAGGGCTATTGAGGTCATGGAAATAGCTACTCCTAAGACTATGGAGCGCTATGGTTCTTCGCCTAGAGGCGCTATCTACGGTTTTGCTCAGACTCCGGAGCAGTCAGTTTTTCGCCGGCTTCCCTTGAAAACAGATGTCAGGGGCTTATTCTTAACCGGCGCCTGGACCCAGCCCGGAGCCGGAATCCATGCTTGTTTTATCTCCGGAATGGATGTTGCAAGTTTAGCTTTGAAATTGTTAAAATGAGGATTACTACCGGTAAGTTCAAGGGCAGGAATATTTGTATGCCCAAGGGCATACGTCCCACCCAAGGCAAAGTCCGAAAAGCTATTTTTGACATTCTCGGAGGCATAGAAGGGCTTTCTTTCCTGGAGTTATTCGCCGGTTCAGGGGCAGTGGGCATAGAAGCAGCTTCGCGAGGGGCAAAACAAGTAGTTTTTGTCGAGAATAACCCTAATGTCCTCAAAGTGTTATCTTCCAGCATATCCCGATTGCTGCCTACCGTGTATTTGGCTGCCGGCCAACTGGCTCAATACTGCGTATTGCCCCAGAGCGTTGAAAGCGCGCTAGGACGCTTCAACCGGGAGAAAAAGCGCTTCGATATTATTTTTTTGGACCCTCCTTACCATAATCCCTCGGGTTTCTACCCCGGAAAAGGGGCCTCCGGGGCCCCGGAATCAAAAAAAACCTTGCAAACTATTGAGGCTTATGATATATTAGCGCCCAATGGTTTAATAGTCGCGCAGCATTTTGAGAAGGATATCCTCCCCGTTGAGTTGGGAGTTTTAAGCCTGTTTAGGCAGTATAAATACGGCACTACAATTATATCCCTTTATAAAAAACATAGCTTGGCGGATTAACTCAACCGGCGTATTAAATTCAATAGGCCTGATAAACCAAAAATATGTGCCAAATAGCCATATACCCCGGTACTTTTGACCCGGTAACTAACGGTCATATTGACCTTATCAAGAGGGCGCAAGAGGTATTCCCTGAGATAATCGTAGCTGTTTCCGCTAATCCGCAGAAAGGCCCGCTTTTTGATATTAAAGAGAGAGTAGGTATGCTTAAAAAGGCTACCGTTAGCTTCAAAGGCGTTGAAGTCGTTGATTTTGACGGTTTGATTGTGGATTATGCGCGTAAACGTAAAGCCAAGGTCTTGATCAGGGGCTTAAGGATGATTTCGGATTTTGAATATGAATTCCAAATGGCTTTGACAAACAGGAAGCTTTCTCCTGATACCGAGACCATTTTCCTTATGCCGCATGAATCATATAGTTACCTTTCTTCAAGGCTTTTGAAGGAAACAGCCGCCTTGGGGGCGGATTTATCGAACTTTGTCCCGAGTTTTGTCGAAAGGGCGCTTAAAGAAAAATTAGGCGCCAAACAGTGAACCCGCCGAAAACAGGCGGACGCAGGTAACCGTTAGCATTTTATAACGGGGAGGCGTTGTTGTATGCGGGGTTTTTAACGGGATGAAAGTCGATACACGAAAAATACCTGATGAAGGGTTAATTATTAGCGAAGAGTTTGGCCCCGAAGAATTAGACCTGGATACCGAGGTCATCAAGGTTTCCGGGCCGATAAAGGCAAGGGCAACCGTTTCAAAGAGTTATGGCGCTGTTGGCGTGATTTTGGCGCTGGAGGCGCCGATGGTTATAAACTGCAGCCGTTGCCTGGCAGAAATAAATACCGGTTTTAACAAGCAGGTTGAATTGCATTATGCCGTCGATAAGCTGGAGCCGGTAATTGAGTTGGATCCGTATATCCGGGAAGAAATAATCTTAAATTATCAAATTAATCCTTTATGCGGCATTAATTGTAAAGGTTTATGCCCTAAATGCGGCAGGAATTTAAATGAAGGGGAATGTAACTGTTGAAAATGGATAACTTTAGTCAACGGTTATCTAGAGGAGGAAAACGTGGCTCTACCTAAGAGAAGGCATTCGAAAACGCGCGGGCGAAAGCGCCGGACCCATTGGAAAGTAAAGGCGGCGGGCTTAAGCCCTTGCCCGCAATGCAAGCATCCGAAATTAGCGCATAGAGCTTGCTCTGTTTGCGGTTATTACAAAGGTAAACAGGTCATTGAGATTAAAGTAAAGGAAAAGAAGAAAAGAAGCTAAAATCGAAGCGGAAAGCCGGAGTCCCGGTTGCAAATTGCCGAGATATCGTTTACCCAAAACAGCAATGCTTTGCGAACTTGAATATTGCTACGTTTGTCTGCTCGGCAGGCGGGGGTTTCGATATCCGGATTTAAGAAGAGGGAAATATGAAGATAGTGGTAGATGCTATGGGAGGGGATTATGCGCCCGGAGTGGTTATTGATGGCACATTAGCGGCGGTTAAAGAATATGGCGCTGAAGTGACCTTGGTGGGGGATGAAGCTAAGATAAGCCCCTTGCTTAAGAAGTCAGGATATTCCGGCAGTAATGTTTCCATAGTGCACGCGCCGGAAGCAATCGAAATGTGCGAGCATGCCGCTTTAAGCGTGCGCAGAAAAAGAAATTCTTCTATTGTCATAGGGATAAATTTAGTCAAAACAGGGGCGGCCGGAGCTTTTTTTAGCGCCGGCAATACCGGGGCGGTGGTATGCGCTGCCACCTTGGGCCTGGGCCTTATCCCCGGGGTTGAAAGGCCCGGGATTGCCATCGTCACTCCTACCTTAAAAGGCATATCTTTAATCATCGATGTCGGGGCCAATATTGACCCCAAGCCTACCCAGCTTTTACAATACGCGATTATGGCGGATGTTTACAGCCGGACTATTTTGAATAAAACCAATCCTTCCATAGGGCTGTTGAATATAGGCGAAGAAGAAGCCAAGGGCACTGAATTTGTCCGCCAGACACACGAGCTTTTGCAAAAGAGCAACCTTAATTTTGTGGGCAATGTCGAGGGCAAGGATCTTTTCTCGGGCAGGTGCGATATTATTGTTTGCGACGGATTTGTGGGTAACGTCGCTTTAAAAGTATCCGAAAGCGCCGCAGAAGCGATGCAGGTATTTTTAAAAAGGCATCTTTTAAGCAATCTTTTGGGTAAGATCGGGCTGCTTTTCTTGTTGCCAAGTTTAAAGCGTTTTAAGAAGGAGCTTGATTATACCGAATATGGCGGTGCCCCCCTGTTGGGAGTTAACGGCGTAACTATTATCGGCCACGGCCGTTCCAATGTCAAAGCTATTAAAAATGCCATAAGGGTAGCTAAGGAAGAAATAGAGCGTAAGTTCAACGAGAAAATCGTAGAGGCGATTAGCAAGAGATAAGTTGCCTGTTCCCTGATTCTTCAAAGTAGCCTGGCAGTTGTTGAAGAGGGCGGATGAATACGTTAGCAGGCGGCGGTTAGGGAAATCGTATATACTGTAATTAACCGGGCATGATTTTAATAAGGTTTGAGGATATAAATATAATAATGGATAAGAAAGAAGGCAAGGGGTGAAAAAGGTAGGCATAATAGGCGTCGGCGAGTATCTGCCCGGAAAAGTTTTAGTTAACTCGGATTTAGAGAAAATGGTTGATACTTCTGATGAGTGGATTACTACGCGCACAGGCATAAAAGAACGAAGGCTTGCTTCTAGCGGAGAAGCCACTTCTGATTTAGCCATAAACGCCGCAAAAGAGGCCCTGGAAGATGCGCGTTTGGCGCCGCAAGATTTGGATTTAATTATTGTTGCCACAATTACTCCCGATATGCCTTTTCCTTCAGTTGCTTCAATCTTGCAAAACACGCTCTCTGCGAGAAACGCGGCTTGTTTTGACGTTTCTGCCGCTTGCGCGGGGTTTGTTTATGGCTTGTCAATCGCCAGCCAATTTATTGCCTGCGGAACATATAAGAACGCCTTGGTTATAGGCGCTGAGAAACTTTCCTCTGTCACTGATTGGAAAGACAGGAATACTTGCGTCTTATTCGGAGACGGGGCCGGAGCTTGCGTATTAGGCGAAGTGAAATCAGGCGGCATAGTTTCTACATATCTTGGTTGTGACGGCTCGAATTTAGGCTTATTAAATCTTCCCGCCGGCGGCTCTAGAATTCCCGCTTCGCATGAAACGGTTGAGGCGCGCATGCATTATATCAAAATGCAAGGCAACGAATTATTCAAGATTGCCGTTAAAACTATGACCGAAGCAGCCGAAAGAGTCTTAAAACAGGCAGGCCTGAATTTTTCCGATGTAGACTTGATTATTCCTCACCAGGCGAATTCGCGGATTATTATGGCGGTTGCTAAGCGGCTTGGTTTGTCCGAAGACAAAATCTTCCTTAACATAGAGAAATATGGGAATATGTCCAGCGCTTCTACGGCCACGGCATTAGTTGAGGCGGCAAAAGAAGGCAGGATTAAGAAGGGGGATGTTGTCCTTTTGGATGCTTTCGGCGCGGGGCTGGTTTGGGGAGCTTCGGTCATCATATGGTAGTTACGCATTGCCATTAAGGCGCTAACCCATAGCAAGATAATAGTGGGTTGCTAGATATGGAAGAAAAATTTGGATTTCTTTTTGCCGGGCAAGGCAGTCAATACGTGGGGATGGGTAAGGATTTATACGGGAATTTTCCCGAGTCCCGTTTGATATTTGACAGGGCGCAGGCATTATTGGATTTTGACCTCAAACAAATCTGTTTTGAGGGCCCGGAGGACCAATTAAAGGTAACCAAGATATCCCAGCCTGCGATTATCACTGTAAGTATTGCCGCTTTTGAGGCT
This sequence comes from Candidatus Omnitrophota bacterium, assembly GCA_043800555.1. Taxonomy (GTDB): domain Bacteria; phylum Omnitrophota; class Gorgyraeia; order Gygaellales; family Profunditerraquicolaceae; genus UBA6233. The sequence goes on from JAZDMX010000003.1 coordinate 44,489, forward strand.
TTTAAGGCTAAAAATAGGGTTACTCCCGGATTTATGGCGGGTTTAAGCCTGGGTGAATATAGCGCTTTAATCGCCTCTGGGAGCCTTACTTTTGAGGACGGCATCCGGTTAATTAAAAGAAGAGGCGAGTTGATGAATGCGGCAGCCGGGAAATACCCCGGAAAATGGCCGCTGTTTTGGATTTAGACGCTGTCAGGGTTAAAGAGATTTGCGCGGCAAGCGGCGCGGAAATAGCTAATTTAAATTCTCCCGGACAGGTTGTTATTTCCGGGAAAGCCGAGGCGATAGATAAAGCTGTTGTTTTATGCAACGAAGCCGGCGCAAAACGGGTGATCCCTCTGGAGGTAAGCGGAGCGTTCCACTCTTCTTTGATGTCAGAGGCTTCCGCCGGGTTAAAAGAAGAGCTGGATAAGATAGGTATTAGTGAGCCTATTGTTTCGGTAGTAAGCAATTATACAGCCTTACCTCAGGATAAAACCGCTCAGATCAGGGAGAATTTGGTGCGGCAGGTGTGTTCTCCGGTAAGATGGGAAGATTCAATGCGTTTTATGCTTTCGAAGGGGATTACGCAGTTTTACGAATTTGGCCCGGGAAAGGTGTTAAAAGGCCTTATGCGGCGCATTGATAGTAATGCGCGAGTAGTGAATATAGAGAGAAAAATTGACCTAGGGTAGTTAGGATGGCAGGGAGGCTTAAGAATGAAACTGAAAGATAAGGTAGCTTTGATTACTGGCGGGGCCAGGGGCATAGGCCAGGCTATTGCTATGGCTTTTGCCAAAGAGGGCGCGGATATCGTAGTTGCGGATGTCAGCGCGGAAGTGGCCCAGAAAGCGGCATTAGAAATAGAGGCTTTAGGCAGGAAGGCCCTTGCCTTGGAGATGGACGTTACGGATTACGCTCAGGTAGAAGCAGGCTTGAACAAAATTCTTGACAAATTTGGAAAGGTTGATATATTAGTTAACAACGCTGGGATTACTAAAGACAATCTTATACTTAGAATGCCTGAATCTGATTGGGATGCGGTGATAAATGTGAACCTGAAAGGCACTTTTAACTGCATCAAGGCGGTTTCCCGGCCGATGATAAAGCAGAGGAGCGGCAAGATAGTGAGCATAGCTTCGATTATCGGCCTTATGGGGAATGCGGGGCAGGCTAATTACGCTGCTTCTAAAGCGGGCATTATTGCTCTTACAAAGACCGTAGCTAAGGAATTGGCCAGCCGCAATATTAATGCCAACGCGGTAGCCCCCGGCTTTATCCAAACCGAGATGACCGCCAAGCTTCCGGAGAGCGTTAAGGCCAAAATGCTGGAGGCAATACCGTTGGGTAAGCTGGGTTTACCCAAAGATGTGGCGGATGCCTGCTTATTTTTAGTGTCCGAAGATTCCAGTTATATAACCGGACAAGTTATTACTGTTGATGGCGGGATGGTTATGGCATAAAAAAGATCCCTTGTGTCCATGTTATTACCATGGGGTTCGGGATTAATTCGTCCGTTGCTGAATAGATGGCGGGCTCATTTAAGGAGGAAAAAAGAATGGCAGTTCAAGAAAAAGTTAAGTCAATAATCGCGGAACAATTAGGGGTTAAGCCTGAAGAGGTTACTCCCGAGGCGTCTTTTGTCGATGATTTGGGCGCCGACTCATTGGATACCGTAGAGTTAGTCATGGCGTTAGAAGAGGAGTTTGGCATTGAGATACCCGATGAGGATGCCGAGAAAATAGCTACTGTCGGCGATGCCATCAAGTATATTGAAGAAAAGAGTGCTAGCAAATAATCATTTTATATAGATATGAAATTAACTTACCCCGCTATTTTTGTTTAGCGGGGTAAGTTTTTCCCGCTGCATCGTTTCTTTTGAAAGAAGGCAGCTGCCTGATTTTAAATAGTTTGGCGGGAAAGCGAGGGATATGGAGAATAGGGTAGTAATTACGGGTTTAGGGGTAATTTCTCCGGTAGGTAACGACATTACCGGTTTCTGGAAGTCGTTAAAGGAAGGCAAAAGCGGCGTAGGGCCGTTGACCAGCTTTGACCCTGCCAATTTTGATTCGCGGATTGCCGGTGAAGTAAAAGGATTTGACCCTTCTGCCTACGGCATAGATTCTAAAGATGCAAGGCGCACCGCTAAATTTGTGCAGTATGCCCTTGCTGCGGCTAAACAGGCAGTAGCTTCTTCAGGTTTGGATCTGGATAAAGAGAATAAAGAAAGGTGCGGGGTTTTAATCGGTTCAGGCATAGGCAGCCTCTATACCATAGAAGAAGAGCATAAGATTTATTTGACTAAAGGCCCATCGCGGCTCTCCCCTTTCCTTATCCCTATGCTGATTGTGAATGAAGCAAGCGGTTTAGTGGGGATAAAATTCGGGTTTAAGGGCCCTAATTCCTGCGTAGCTACTGCTTGCGCTTCAGGTTCGCACGCAATAGGAGATGCGTTCAGGATTATAGAGCGCGGGGATGCGGATGTGATGATTTCAGGCGGCACGGAAAGTTGTATTGTAGCTACCGCTGTCGGAGGATTCTGTGCCCTAAAAGCCCTTTCCAAGAGGAATAGCGATCCGCAAAAAGCCAGCCGCCCGTTTGATAAAGAACGCGATGGTTTTGTTATGGCGGAAGGTTGCGGTTTAGTGGTTATGGAGAACCTAGAGCATGCCAAGAAACGAAATGCTCCCATAATAGCTGAACTCGTTGGATTTGGGATGACTTGCGACGCTTACCATATAACTGCTCCGGATCCCGAAGGAGAGGGGGCCGGCAGGGCGATGAAATTGGCCCTGGCCGATGCCAAGCTTAACCCTCAGGACGTTGATTATATTAACGCGCACGGCACATCAACCAAGCTTAACGATAAGATTGAGACGTTTTCGATGAAAATGGCGTTTGGCGCTCACGCCAAAGAAGTAATGATCTCTTCAACTAAGTCTATGACAGGGCATTCTTTGGGGGCTGCCGGCGGGATAGAATTCGTGGTTTGTTGTTTGACGATAAAGGAAGGCGTTGTGCACCCCACGATTAATTATGAACACCCTGATTTTGAATGTGATTTAGACTATGTGCCTAATTCCTCGCGCAAAGCAGATATCAAGGTATGCATGTCCAATTCTTTGGGGTTTGGAGGCCACAACGCCTCCCTCATTGCCAAGAAATTCGAATAGGCACAAAAGGGTGCCTTTCGCCTGTTTATAGCCAGATATGCCTTATACAATAACCGAAAAGATATTACTCTCCCATACCGATAAAAAAGACATAAAACCCGGTGAATTTATCGAGGTTAATGTGGATATCGCTTTGGGCAATGATATTACCGCGCCGTTGGCTATCGGAGAATTCAAGAAAAGCGGGGTAAAACACGTTTTTGATAAAGACAAGATTGTCCTTGTCCCGGATCATTTTGCTCCGGCGAAGGATTTAAGGAGCGCTAATCAATGCAAGGTTTTGGCTGATTTCGCCAAAGAAGAAAAAATAAAAAACTATTTTGAAGTCGGTTGTATGGGCATTGAGCATGCGTTATTGCCGGAGAAGGGATTGGTGACTTCAGGAGACCTGGTTATTGGCGCGGATTCCCATACTTGCACCTATGGCGCCTTAGGCGCGTATTCAACCGGTGTGGGATCTACGGATTTGGCCCGGGCGTTTATAGACGGTAAATGCTGGTTGAAGGTCCCGGGTTCAGTTAAATTTGTTTACAAGGGAAAGCTCAAAAAGTGGGTCGGCGGCAAAGACTTGATTTTGTTTACTATCGGCCAAATCGGGGTGGATGGCGCCCTGTATAAGGCCATGGAATTTTCTGGGCCGGTAATCAGAAACCTGAGCATGGATGATAGATTTTCAATGAGCAATATGGCTATTGAAGCCGGTGCTCGCGCCGGATTAATTGAACCTGACAATATTACTAAGGCTTATGTTAAGGGTAGGCCTAAGCCCCAAGGCCGAAAACCGCAATTCTACCAGTCGGATAAAGACGCGCATTACGACCATATTTACCAGTGGGATATTTCCGGATTAGAGCCCCAGGTAGCTTGTCCGCACCTGCCAAGCAATATCAAGCCGGTGTCGGAATTAGGCAGGGTTAAGCTTGATCAGGTTGTTGTTGGTTCTTGCACTAACGGCAGGATATCGGATTTACGGATCAGCGCCAAGATATTAAAAGGGAAGAAAGTCGCCCCCGGGCTTAAGTTAATTATATTCCCGGCTACGCAGGAAATTTATCTGGAAGCGGTAAGAGAAGGATTGGCGGAAATTTTTGTCAGGGCCGGAGGAGTGTTTTCCACTCCTACTTGCGGGCCGTGTTTAGGCGGGCATATGGGGATTTTGGCCGAAGGCGAAGTTGCCTTGGCTACCACTAACCGTAATTTTATCGGGAGAATGGGCAGCCCTAAGAGTTTTGTCTATTTGTCTAATCCGGCAGTCGCCGCTAGCTCGGCGATTACAGGTAGAATCACTCACCCTGAGGAATTGGCGTAATTCTGGCTACCTTCCTGATTGGGAAGGAGGCCGTGGCGTTTCGTTACGCATATTGCTTTATACGGATGTTTGAGAGCATAGTTTGGGGAAAACGGGCAGGGTAAGGTTTCCCCCCGGGCTTGGCTCAGGAAGCGCAGGGGCTATCTACGCCCAGAGAAAGACGTAAAGACATGTTAATTAAAGGCAAGGTTCACAAATTCGGAGATGACATCAATACCGATGATATTATTTCGGCCAAGTACCTGATTTCTACCGACGCAAAGGAGTTGGGTTCGCATTGCCTGGAGAGTATCGCCCCGGATTTTGCCGGAAAAGTAGCTTCCGGGGAGATCATCATAGCGGGAAAGAATTTTGGGTGCGGCTCAAGCAGGGAACATGCCCCGGTAGCTATCAAGGGCGCCGGGATCTCCGCGGTTATAGCTAAGAGTTTTGCCGCGATTTTCTTTAGGAACGCCATAAATATCGGGTTACCTTTTCTGGAATCGGAAGACGTGGATAAGATAAGGCAGGGGGATTTGATTGAAATAGATTTAGACGGTGGTATAATAAACAATCTGACCCAAAATGTTACTTATAAAACGCAGAGTTTCCCCGGGTTCCTGCAGGAGTTGATAAGAGAGGGCGGCCTGATGAATTGGGTTAAAGCAAAAAAGGAGCGCAGATGATTAACGTAGAAAAGCAAAAGGTTAAAGTCTACATTATCACCGGGCAAGGCCTTTCGGTAAAAGGTTTCCTGCATATTGACCAGGGTATGCGGTTGAATGATTTCTTGAACAGCCGCAGGGATGATTTTCTGGCTGTTACCGAAGCCAGGATTAAATCCGCGGGCATGTTTTTATGGTTATCCCGCAGGCAAAAGGTGGTTTTTATCAATAAGAATTTTATTAGGCTTATTGAAGAATGTAAATAGATCTATAATAGGGAAAAGCCCCGGATTTTTCGATTGCGGCGGTTAGAAGCAGGTTAAGGGGGGCAAAAATCAGGCATAGCCTCTAAAATAATGCCTGAAGATAATTATGCCAGGAAAGAGGGAGTTATGTATAAAATAGCGGTTATCCCCGGGGACGGTACCGGCCCGGAAGTAGTGCGCGAAGGGCTAAAGATTTTGCAGGCAGCCGGGAAAAAATTTAAATTTGAATACGAAACTAAAGAGTTTGATTTCAGCGGCAGGAGGTATTTAGAGACCGGTAAGCTGGTTAGCGACAAGGACATCGAGGAGCTAAGAAAGTATTGCGCGATTTATCTGGGCGCAGTAGGCGATCCCAATGTAAAACCCGGCATCATCGAGACAGGGGTTTTGTTGAAATTAAGGTTTGCCCTGGATCAGTATATAAACTTAAGGCCGGTAAAGCTTTATAATTCCAGTTTTTGCCCTTTGAAAGACAAAAAACCGGAAGACATAGATTTTGTGGTTGTGCGTGAGAATTCCGAAGGCCTGTATAAAGGCATGGGCGAATTTAAGGATAAAGGGGCCAAGGATGAGGTTGCGATTCAGGTCTCCTATAATACCCGTAAAGGCGTGGAACGCTGTTTGCGTTATGCCTTTGAATTTACCCGTAAACGCAATAAAAGAAAGAAACTTCTTTTGTGCGGCAAGACAAATGTTTTAACTTATTCCTGGGACCTTTGGCAGAGGGTTTTTAACGAAGTTGCTAAAGAGTATCCTGATGTGGCCACGGATTACGCCCATGTAGATGCTACGACGATGTGGTTTGTGAAGAACCCGGAATGGTTTGATGTAATCGTTACCGATAATATGTTTGGCGATATTATTACTGATTTAGGGGCCATGATCCAGGGGGGGATGGGGATTGCCTCTGGAGCTAACATCAACCCTGAAGGCGTATCCATGTTTGAGCCAATCGGCGGGAGCGCGCCGAAGTATACAGGCAAGAATGTGATTAATCCGTTAGCCGCGATTTGTGCTGTTGGGATGATGCTGGAGAACCTTGGCGAGGTTGTGGCCGCTAAGGCAGTTGAGGATGCGGTTATTAAATTTGCCAATCAAAAACTAAAAACGCTGGCTGCCGGGAAAATGGGTTATTCTACGGCTGAAGTTGGGGATTTGGTAGCGGAAAACCTTGCCTAGCGTTGCCGGGAGAGGGTTGAGTTGCCCGCGATAAGATAAAAATGGGAAAATCCAAGTATAATGTTGCCGTAGTTGGCGCAGGCGTAGTGGGCATAGAGATGCTGCGTGTTTTAAAACAGCGTAATTTCCCGGTTGGAGAGTTACGCGTATTTGCCCGTTCAGCGCGGGATATAGATGTAGACGGGGATAAATATTCCGTAAAGCCCATCAGCCCCGCGGGATTTGAGGGCATAGATATTGCTTTATTTGCCGGAACCGAAGGGGAAAAAGGAGCTGCGGTTGTTTATGCCGCAGAAGCGGTAAAAAGAGGCGCGGTAGTTATTGATAATGGCGCGGATTTCCGTATGGATCCGAAAGTGCCTCTGGTAGTCCCGGAAGTCAATGCCGCAGATGCCAAAAAGCACAAAGGCATTATCGCCAACCCGAATTGTTCGACCATACAGATGGCCGTAGCTTTAAACCCGATTCATAGAAAATCCGGCATAAAAAGGATTATTGTTACCACTTTACAGGCTTCCAGCGGCGCCGGTAAGAGCGCTGTTGAACAGCTGAAGGAAGAAACCTTCTTGATAGCTCAAGCCGGCTTTAACGATTTGGATGTAAGCGTTGCAAATAAAGCCATGCCGCAGCAATTGGCTTATAATGTTTTCCCGCATATAGGTTCTTTTTCTGAGGGCGATTATACTAACGAAGAATGGAAGCTGGTTAGGGAGACCCATAAGATCCTGCACGCGCCCAAAATTAAGATCTCGGCGACTACGGTAAGGGTCCCGGTCAGGACCGGGCATTCCGAATCAGTCTATATCGAGACCTCCCGTTTTATCTCAGTTGACAGGGTTAAAGCTCTTCTTTCAAAAGCCCCCGGCGTAATTTTAATGGATCAGCCGGAAAAAAGCATTTATCCTATGCCTAAAGGCGTAGAGGGCAGGGATGAGGTTTTCGTCGGCCGTATCCGCAAGGATGCTTTTGTAAAGAACGGCCTCTGGTTGTGGGTGGTAGCGGATAACCTGCGTAAGGGTGCTGCTACTAATGCCGTGCAAATCGCCGAATGCGTAATATCAAGCTTGAAATAGAATACGACGGCTCAAATTACGCGGGTTGGCAGGTCCAGCCTAAAGAGCGCGGCAAGACAATCCAGGCGGTAATCGAGAGGAAACTCCGCAAGATCCTTCAGGAAAAAGTAAAATTAATTGCTTCGGGAAGGACTGATTCCGGAGTGCACGCCTTGGCCCAGGTCGCCAATTTCCTCACTCATTCCGGCATCTCTTTATCCAAATTAAAACTAGGATTAAACGGGATCCTCCCCGAAGATATAAAGATTGTTAAAATATCCGGGGTCCCGCTATCTTTCCACAGCCGTTTCTCGGCAAAATCCAAAATTTACCGTTATACTATATTAAACCGCGGCTATTCTTCTCCTTTAATAAGGCACAGGGTTTATTTTTACCCTCATTTCTTGGATGTAGGGTTTATGCAAAGGGAAGCCTTGAGTTTGCTGGGCAGGCATAATTTTAGCGCTTTCCAGGCATCCTTGGGAAAGGGCAGGAACCCGCTTAAGACAATAAAAAGGATTGATATTAAAAAGAAGAAGGATTGCCTGTATATCGATATCGAAGCCGATGGGTTTTTGTATAATATGGCCAGGAACATTGTAGGGACCCTGCTTGAAATAGGCAGGGGGAGGCTGGCCCGGGGAGCAGTAAGAAAAATATTGCTTTCCCGCAACCGCAGGCTCGCCGGCCAAACCGTTCCTTCAAGAGGCCTTTGCCTGTTAAGAGTAAAATACTAATGCCGAATAAGCCCGTCAAGAATATATCCTGGGATTTCTTGTCCAAATTCATTATAGCTGTCTTTTTCTTCCTGCAATGCGTCCGTTGGAGCGTGTTATTGCAATCTATGGATATCTATTATCACCTTTTGACCGCCTGGGGTTTTATTCAGGCAGGAGGTTATAGCGGCTGGGATTTCTGGCAGTTTGCTCCGGTAGGCAGGCCGCATATTTATCCGCCGTTTTTTCATCTGGTCCTGGCAGGTTTAATCAAAGCAGGGATAAGCCAGATAATCTTAGCGAAATTATGCGAGATTATCGCTCCCAGCTTGTTCCTCCTGGTTTTATGGAAGTTCGCCAGGGAGCGTTTTGACAGCTGTTTTGCTTTTTTTGTCAATCTGGCATTTTTCTCCTCGTTTTCATTCTATCTATCGCTGGCTAATCATATACCGGCAACGCTTACGTTCATATTCGGTATTTTAGCGGTCGATCAGTTTTTTAAAGGTAAGTTGCTGCGCTCCTCTATATTGCTCGCTTTATGTTTTTATACGCATATCGGCTTATCCTGGTTTTTTGCCCTCACATTTATTTTCTACGCCTTCATTAATAAGGAAGAAAGAAAGGGCGCCGTATTTGTTTTAGGCGCGGCTTTAATTCTGGCATCTCCGATGATTATCAAAGAAGTTAACTGTTTAAAATATGTGAGCGCGCTCGGGCTGGATATGCACGAGAAATATTCATCTAAAATAAAGGCCGCCGATCTGCTGTTTTCCCTGGCGGGCTTAGTCATTGCCTTAAGGCAAAGAGGCAGGTACGGCTTATTTGCGGCCTTTTTTGTTGCCAGCTCTATTTTCCTTGTTTATCCATACCGTTTCTTCTCCGCTGAAGGGTATTTCCCCGTGGTTATGCTTTTAGCGCTTTTTTTGAGCTGGTTGTATCGCAGGTTTAGGGGAAAAATCCTGCTTCTTGTAATCGCGTTATTCACGCTGGTATTTTCTCCCACCTTGTCTTTATATAAGAAAAATACCGTTAATAGCAGCTCAAGCTATAAGATCAATGTCTTTGACGCCGGGTTCGTTAATTTGCTTCTTGCAAAAGGCCAGATATTATGGTTTCCTAACGAGTATCTTGCTACGGCTAAACTGGTCAAAGATAATTCGCAAAAAGAAGATATAGTCTTTTGTTCGCTGGATTTTATCGGTTTGACTATATCCAGCCTTGCGGGCAGGGCAACCGCTAACGCGCTTTTGCCCGAAATCAGGTTATTTAATGGCTACAACCCTTTTTTATCCTCCAAAATAATCATATTTACCCAGGTTGATGACCCTGTTGTTACCGGTAAGGCCATAAGCGCTTTAAAATTGATAAAGCTCGGAGAGAACGACTTCTTTGTCGTATACAGGAATCCGGCTTGCAAAGTGTCCGTCAATATCAGGAAAGCGCTTATCCCGTTTTGGCTTATTTCCATAATCGCAACGCTGGCCTTGTTGGCTTTCTGGCAGGCAGGTAAGATTGAAAAACCTTTAAATAAATTCATAAAAAAAGTTTGACTTAACCCATAAATATGATATACTTCTTTCTCTATGGGTCGGTTGGCTAAGCTCAGGGTTAGCTTGGGCAGCCGGTAGACATGCGCAAGGAATTGTCCGAAAGATGAAAACCTACACGGTAAAAAAAGAGGATATTAAAAGAGTCTGGTATTTAGTTGATGCCAAGGATAAAATATTGGGCAGGGTAGCGGCTAAAGTAGCAGCTATCTTAAGGGGCAAGCATAAAGCAATATTTAGCCTGCATATAGATACCGGGGATAGCGTTGTGGTGATAAACGCTGCGCAATTAAGGCTTACCGGAAGGAAAGCCAAGCAAAAGGTATACCGGCGTTATTCCGGCTATCCGGGTGGCTTAAGGGAAGTAACTTTTGAAAAGATGTTTACGCATAAGCCGGAAACCGTTTTTAAGCTTGCGGTCAGGCGCATGCTTCCCGGAGGAGCCTTAGGGCATGCCATGTTAAAGAAATTGAAGATTTACGCCGATGATAAGCATGCGCAGATGGCGCAAAAACCGCAAATTTTGGAGGTATAGATAATTAAATGAGCGCGACAGTTAAATATACAGCCGTAGGAAGACGCAAGGAATCAGTGGCCAGGGTAATACTTGTTCCCGGCAAAGGCGGTTTTATGGTCAATAAGCGTCCGTATGAGAAATATTTCTTGAGAGAAACCGATAGGATTATTGTAAAGCAGCCGTTGGATGTAACTAATAATGTGAATAAATACGATGTTATTGCTAATATTGCCGGTGGCGGGCTTACCGGGCAGGCAGGGGCCTTAAGGTTAGGCATTTCCAGGGCGCTGGTTTCTATTGACCCGGCGTTAAAGGATATATTGCGCAAGCAGAGTTATTTAACCCGCGATCCTCGCGCAAAAGAACGCAAGAAGTATGGGCAGAAAGGCGCGCGTAAACGCTTCCAATGGACTAAGAGGTAAAATGGCAGTATATAGCATATAGCCTGCAGGGAGAAACAATAAAAGGCCTCGCTTTCCAGCGGGGCCTTTTATTTTATCTTCCGACGAGAAAATGCTTGCCCTGTCAAAAACTTTATGCTAAAATACAAGCAAATATTTTAAGGCCTTAGCCCGATGCGAAATGCCCGACGGGTGACTGCGGCATAAACGTTTTTAAGGGGGCGTGGCTACGGCGGGATTTTACTCTAAGATTGGGAATATATTCATGGCATATAACAGCAAGCTAAATGTCGGGATCGTGGGAGTGACCGGGTATACGGGAGAGGGGCTGATCCGGATCCTGCTTAGGCATCCAGCAGTTAAGATTTCCGGGCTTTTCTCAAGTAGCGCCTGCGGTAAAACAATTTCGGAAATATTCCCCGAGTTTAGGGCTAAGGCGGGTTTAGTTTGTTTGAGGCCGGATGTAAAAAACATCATTGATAAATGCGATCTTGTATTTTTAGCTTTGCCGCATACCGCTTCCATGGGTTTAGCGCCGCAGTTGCTTAAGGCGGGTAAAAGAGTAATTGATTTAAGCGCCGATTACAGGCTTAAAGACTTTAAGGTTTATGAAAAGTTTTACCAGTATAAGCATGTTGATAAGGAAAACTTAAAAGATTCTGTTTACGGGTTGCCTGAATTGTGCAGGGCTCAAATCAAAAAGGCTCTGATTGTCGCTAATCCCGGTTGTTATCCGACGGCAGCGATATTGGCGTTAGCCCCGCTAGTAGCTTTAGGGGCGGTAGATTTTAACTCGATAATTATCGATGCTAAATCCGGCGTAAGCGGCGCCGGAAGGAATAAAGCCAAAGAGTTCTTCTCTTCGCCGGACAAAGAGGATTTCAGGGCTTATAAGGTTGGCGTGCACCAGCATGCCCCGGAAATCAACCAGGCGCTATCGAAACTGGCGGGTAAAAAGATTAATGTGACCTTTGTCCCGCATCTATTGCCGGTGAAGGCGGGAATATTGGAGACGATCTATGTGCAGAAAACCCATGGCCCTAAGCCTGTAGCTTGCAGCTTGGTTAGCTTATACAAGAGATTTTACAAGAAAGAGCCGTTTGTAAGAATAAGGGATGAAGGAGATTTTCCCGGGTTAAAGGATGTAGTCGGGACGAATTTTTGCGATATCGGAATAAAGGATAGCGCTAAAAGCGCGGTTATAATTTGCGTCATTGATAACCTCTTAAAAGGGGCTTGCGGACAGGCAGCGCAGAATATGAATATAATGTATGGGTTTCCGGAAACAATGGGGTTGTTATGAGCACAAATAATGAATAAGCAAGCGCCAAATCTCCGCAACCAAAAGCTTGCTTATTGAGGTATCGGGTAGCGGAACTTATTTGGCGATTAGGGTTTGGGAAATCGGCGGTCAAGTTTATTTTAATTTCTAACTAAAATGAAGATATCTAAAAAAGCGGTCCTTCCGGCAGGTTTTAAAGCAAGCGGGATATCCTGCGGGATTAAGAAATCAGGTAAGCCGGACCTGGCCCTGTTTTTTTCGGAAATACCCGCGAAAGCCGCTTGCGTATTTACAACCAATAGCATATTGGCTGCGCCGGTTGTTTTGAGTAAAAGTTATTTAAAAGTTAGCGGTTCTTTTCAGGCGATTATCGCTAACAGCGGGAACGCAAATTGTTTTACCGCCAGCCAGGGGTTAAAAGACGCGCAAGAAACCTCGCTATTTTTAGGCAAGGCGCTGGGATTGAAAAAAGAGGGCGTTTTGGTCGCTTCCACCGGGATAATCGGAAAGAAGCTGCAAACCGCCAAGATTAGGGCCGGCATGCCTAAATTAGTCAAGGAATTGTCCCCCAGCGGAATCCATGCGGCGAAAAAGGCGATCCTGACCACGGATACTTTTACTAAAGAAGCTTCGGTTAATTTGAAGATAGGCTCTAAGCGCGTAACTATCTGCGGAGTAGCTAAGGGGGCCGGGATGATCGCTCCGGACATGGCGACTCTTTTGGTTTTTATTTTTACGGACGCTTTTATAACCAGGGGGGCGCTTAACCGGGCTTTGAGAGCGGCGGTAAAAGGTTCTTTTAACAGCATAACCGTTGATGGCTGCATGAGTACCAATGATTCGGTTATGCTTTTGGCAAACGGAGCCAGCGGCAGCGTTTTAATCCAGGGGGGTAAGCGCCTGGATTTGTTTATCCAAGGGCTAAGCGCCCTTTGCCTGGACTTAGCTAAGATGATTGTTAAGGATGGCGAAGGCGCAAGCAAATTTATCCGGATCAAGGTAAGTTCTGCCAGGAATTACGGAGAAGCCAAGGTAGTAGCGTTAAATATAGCCAATTCCAATCTTTTTAAAACAGCTGTTTACGGCCAGAACCCTAATTTCGGGAGAATTGCCGCTGCCGCGGGGGCAAGCGGGGTAGGCGTTAAAGAGAAGGATTTTAAAGTTAAGGTTAGTTCTCTGAAAAAGAAAGATATAAATGTGGAAGTCGCATTGAATCAAGGCCAGGCAAGCGCTATAGTTTATACTTCGGACCTTACGCCTGAGTATATTAAAATTAATGCGGAATACAATTAAGCGAGGTTAAAATGGAAGAGGCAATCAGAAAGGCGGATGTATTAATCGAAGCGCTGCCGTATATCAAGAAGTTCCATAAGAAAGTAATCGTTATAAAGTATGGCGGGAGCATTTTAGGGGAAGAAAAAATCCGTAAAGGCGTTTTGGAAGATATTGTCTTTTTGAATTTTATGGGGTTAAGGCCCGTATTGGTGCATGGAGGCGGCCCGAATATAAGCGATAGGATGCGGCATTCCGGCAAAAAGACCGAATTTGTGGACGGAATGAGGGTCACCGATGAAGAAACGTTGTTCGTTGTGGAAGAAGAATTGCAGGCCTTAAACGATAAAATCGTTAAGGAAATATCGGAATTAGGGGCAAAGGCTGTCGGGCTAAATGGAAAGAACGGTTTGCTTATTCAGGCTGAAAAGAAAAAGGCAAAGGTGGACCTCGGGTTGGTGGGCAATATTATCGGGGTTAACTCCGGGATAATCCTGGAAGAATTAAAGAAAGACAGGATTGCGGTTATTCTTCCTATGGCTTGCGCCAAAGATAAGAAAACATATAATGTCAACGCGGATGAAGCAGCCGCCAGCGTGGCCAGGGCGCTTGAGGCGGAAAAGTTCGTTTTGTTGACTAATGTCAAAGGCATCTTGCGTAATCCCGATGACTTGCATTCGTTTATTTCAACATTGACGACTAAGGAGGCCAGGGGTTTAGTCGAAGATAAAGTTATTCAACAGGGGATGATCCCTAAGGTTAAGGCCTGTATCGATGCTTTGGAAAAAGGGGTCAAGAAGACGCATATTATTGACGCGCGTGTTCCGCACGGGCTGTTGCTTGAAATTTTTACGGATAAGGGCATTGGGACGGAGATAGTGCAATGAATGGATGATGGATTTTTCTTGCCTCCGTCATCCCAAGCGAACCATAAAATGAAAATCGAAGACATTTTTCAAGCCTATAATGATTATATAATGCCCACATATACCAAGTCCCCTTTGGTTTTTGTAAAGGGAAAGGGCTCTAAGCTTTGGGATATCCATAATAAGGCATATCTGGATTTTTTCCCGGGTTGGGGCGTGGGCAGCCTCGGCCATTGCCATCCCAAGGTTATGCAGGCAGTGCGGGATCAGGTATCTAAACTTATTTTTATACCGAATAACTATTATAATATCCCGCAGGCGAAATTAGCCAGAGAAATAGCCTATTGGTCATATCCTTCGAAGGTATTCTTTTGTAATTCCGGAGCAGAGGCGAATGAAGCCGCCTTTAAGCTTGCCAGAAAATTTGGCGCTTCGGCTAAGCCCAAAACCGATGGCCAGCCAGGCCCTGAGCCTGCCGCCGGAGAGGATACAAGCAGCGGGTGCAACAGATACGAAATCATTACTTTTGAGAATTCTTTTCACGGGAGGACATTGGCTACGCTCGCTGCGACGGGACAGAAAAAATACCAGGAGGGCTTTAACCCTTTGCCCGCAGGTTTTAAAACCGTCAAGTTTAACGATTTGCAAGCGGTTAGCAACGCTGTCAGCGATAAGACAGTCGCCATAATGTTGGAGCTTGTCCAGGGCGAAGGCGGAATAAATGTCGCGGATAAAGATTTTGTTTTAGGGCTAAGAAAATTATGCGATGAAAAGAAACTGTTATTTATTGCAGATGAGATCCAGACCGGGATGGCCAGGACCGGAAAATTATTCTGTTACCAGCATTATTGCGTGATTCCGGATATAATGACTTTAGCCAAGGCGTTGGGCGGGGGCCTGCCAATCGGCGTAATGGTAGCAAAGAAAGAGATTGCCGATACCCTGGGGCCCGGAACGCACGCTTCGACTTTCGGGGGTTCTCCGGTTATAGCCCGGGCTGCGTTGGCAGTATTTAAGGCCATACAGGAAGAAAAAATGCTCAAGAACGCCAAGCTTATGGGAGAATACCTGTTTACAAAATTGAATATCTTAAAGGAAAAGCATTCCGTAATAAAGGAAATAAGGGGATTGGGATTAATGGCCGGAATCGAATTAAATACCGCGGGGAAAAATATAGTTGAGAAATGCGTCGAAAGGGGCCTTTTGATCAATTGCACGCACGTAAATGTCTTAAGGTTGATGCCGGCGTTAAACGTTACGAAGAAAGAAATAGATAAGGCAGTTTCCATCTTAGGGGCGGTTCTGAACTCGTACGGAAATTGTCCTTAAGGAAGCGGCGGCGTTGCTTCGTTTTGAGAAGAGCCCCTATCTGAGTGAGGGAAGAATGAAAAAAGACCTGCTTACGATAAAAGATTTAACTACGAAAGAAATCGAAGGGTTATTCAGCCTTACCGATAAGTTAAAAAGGAATAAGTTAAAATTCAGAAAAGTTTTAGCCGGTAAGACCATCGCGCTTGTTTTTCAGAAGCCTTCGAACCGGACCAGGGTTTCTTTTGAGGTAGGGATGTTTCAGTTGGGGGGAAACTCTCTGTATTTGTCCCCGGATGAGATAAGCCTGGGAGTAAGAGAATCTGTGGCCGACGTAGCCAAGACCTTATCCAGGTATGTAGACGGGATAGTTTTAAGGACATTTGAACATAATAATTGCATAGAGCTGGCAAAATTTGCGGCCATACCGGTAATCAACGGCCTTTCGGATTTTTCGCACCCTTGCCAGGCGTTGGCGGATCTATACACGATAAAGGAAAAGCTAAAGGCCCTCAAAGGCGTAACTTTGGCTTACGTGGGAGATGGAAATAATGTTTGCAATTCCCTGCTTTTGGCTTGCGCTAAGTTAGGCGTAAACATGAATGTGGGTTGCCCGAAAGGTTATGAACCGGATTCTCCGGTATTAAGGGATTCTAAGGCTATCGGAGATGCCACCGGGGCTTCTATCGATTTGTTCGATAAGGCGCCCAGCGCGGTGAAGAATGCGGATGTGATTTATACCGATGTTTGGGCAAGTATGGGGCAGGAAGATGAGTCTCAGAAGAGGAAAGAGGCGTTTAAGGATTTTCAGGTTAATATGGATTTAGTGAAATTAGCCAAGAAAGATGTTTTGGTCATGCATTGCCTGCCCGCGCATAGGCAAGAAGAGATAACCGATGAGGTGCTGGATAGCAAAAATGCGGTTGTGTTCGATGAAGCCGAAAACAGGATGCATGTGCAGAAGGCGATTTTGATGAAACTATTAGGGGAGATAATTAGATGAAGAAAGTAGTATTGGCGTATTCGGGCGGTTTGGATACATCCTGTATAGTCAGGTGGTTAAAAGACAAAGGCTATGAGGTAATCTGTTTTATGGCGGACTTGGGCCAGGGTTTGGGTAAAGGTGAAAACTTGGGCGCAATAGAGGCCAGGGCCTTAGCTGCCGGAGCAAGCAAGGTTTATATCAAGGACCTGCAGGATGAATTCGTCCAGGATTTTATTTTGCCAAGTTTACGGGCTAATACAGTTTATGAGGGTAAATATTTATTGGCGACTGCTTTGGGCAGGCCTTTAATCGCTAAGTATCTCGTGCAGATAGCCCATAAAGAAAAAGCCGATGCCGTGGCCCACGGATGCACCGGAAAAGGCAATGACCAGGTAAGGATTGAAGTTGCTTGCGCAATCCTTGATTCCGGCTTAGAGGTTATTGCCCCGCTAAGATCCTGGGAATTTAAGTCCCGGGAAGAAGAGATTGAGTATGCCAAAATGCATAATATCCCCATAGGCGTTACCAGGAAAAAACCGTATAGTATCGACAGGAATATATGGGGCATTAGCATTGAAGCAGGCGTTTTGGAGGATTTGACTCAAGAGCCTCCGGAAGACGCCTACCTGATTACTAAGAGCCCTATAACTCAAGCGACTTATCCTAAATATACCGAGGTTTATTTTGAAAAAGGCGTGCCGAAGAAAATCGACGGTAAAACTTACAAATTAAAAACCCTGATTAGCCATTTGAATGAAATAGGCGGCTTGCATGGCGTTGGCAGGTCGGACATGGTCGAGAATAGGCTGGTCGGAATAAAGTCCAGGGAGATCTATGAAGCCCCGGCAGCGACTATTTTACATATCGCGCATAAAGAGTTGGAAGCGCTTGTGTTGGACCGGGAACTGGCGCATTTTAAAGATATTATCAGCCTTAAATATTCGGAATTGGTGTATAATGGGCTCTGGTTTTCTCCCTTAAGGGAAGCGCTGGATGGCTTTGTGCAATCCACGCAGGAAAATGTTACCGGTTCAATCCGGCTGAAGTTGTTCAAGGGGAATTGTGTGGCCGTAGGAAGAAAATCAAGAAATTCCCTTTATAAGAAAGAGTTGAGCACTTACGGCAAGGAAGATAAGTTTGACCAGAAACTGGCCGAAGGGTTCATTAAAATCTGGTCTATGCCGTATAAGAGATAGTATAACGGACAGCAGCAGAAAGCTAAAGACAGGGAAGGGCAAATCGAGGATTAAAATGGCAAAGAAACTTTGGGGCGGAAGATTTGACAAGAAAACAGATCCTTCGGTAGAGGAATTCGCGAAATCCATACACTATGATTATAAATTAGCCGAGTATGATATTATCGGCTCAAGGATTCATGTCGCGATTCTTAAGAATTCAGGTTATTTGACTAATGCCGAAGCGATAAAGCTGGCCAAGGCATTGGATTTTATCGCTAAGAGCATTACAAACGGGACATTCAGGTATGATAGGGATGCCGAAGATATACATACGGATATCCAGAACCTTCTACAGGAGAGAGTTAAAGATTTGGCGTTAAAACTGCATACTGCAAGATCGAGAAATGATCAAGTAGTGTTTGCTACTAAGCTTTATTGCCATTGCGCTGCGCTAGAAGTGGACCTAAAGGTCAAGGAATTGTCCTGGTGCCTGAAAGAATTGGCCTTGAAAGATGATAATAGAAGCACAATTATCCCGGGTTTTACGCATATGCAGCATGCTCAGCCGGTTTATCTAAAAGATTACCTTTGGGCATACAGGGATATGTTGGGAAGGGATTCCCGGAGGCTGGATAATATTGCTTCAAACCTGACGGTAAACATGGGCGCAGGCGCTTTAGCGGGGACGCCGATAAATGCAGTTGAATACAGCAAAGTTATAGCGAGGGTTTTAAAGACATATAAGGGATTCGCTAAGGGGTTGAGGGTAAGCGCGATTACTAATTCCCTGGATACGGTTAGCGACAGGGATTTTATAATAGAAATTATCAGCGCGTTATCTATCTTAGCAACGCATCTATCCCGGTTCTCCGAGGATCTGATTATCTGGTCTACTAAGGAATTTGATTTCGTGGAAATAGATGAGGCTTTTTGCACCGGCAGTTCGCTTATGCCGCAAAAGAAGAATCCGGATGTTTTAGAGCTAATCCGGGGCTATACCGGAAGATTGTATGGCAATCTGGTAAGCGTATTAACAATGATGAAGGGCTTGCCTTTAGCCTATAACAGGGATATGCAGTTGGACAAAGAGCCCCTTTTCAATTCATTTGAGATAATCTCTTCGGAATTAAAAGTATTTACGGGCCTGATTAAGGCGCTGAAATTCAATAAAGCCAAAATAGAAGAGCAATTACAGGATGAGTCCTTGTATGCCACGGACTTGGTTTATTACCTGGTAGATAGGAAAATACCGTTTAAGAGCGCGCATACTATTATCGGAAAACTGGTAAAATATTCAATCGATAACGATATTCAAATCAAAGATATGCCGGAAGGCTTGCTTAGAAAATTCTCCGGGAAATTTGTTAAAAAAGAAATAGTTAAATTATTTGATCCGCTGGTTTCAGTGGGGTCAAAGAAGTCGGTTAAGAGGTAAGAGCCGTAGCTGTTGCGCATAACTGCTTACAATATGAGAGGATAGCGGGCAAATGCACGAATTCAAATATTTCCGTAATCAGCTTTACTGCGAAAAATTAAAAGTAGCGGACTTGGCTGAAAAATTCGGCACCCCGCTTTATGTTTATAGCTATAAAACCTTAACCGGGCATTTCTTGAAATTAAAATCCGCCTTTCGTTTTGTTAAGCCGCTTATTTGTTATTCGGTAAAGGCTAATTCCAACCTAGCTATTCTTAAGGCACTGGTTAATAAAGGCGCCGGGCTGGATATTGTTTCGGGAGGAGAATTATTCCGGGCTAAGAAAGCCAGGTGCCCTACGGAAAAAATAGTTTATGCCTCGGTAGGCAAAACAACTTATGAAATCGAAGAAGCGATCAAATCGGGTATTTTGTTTTTTAATGTGGAGTCTTTCCCGGAATTAAAGAATATCCAGCATATTGCCCGCCGGCTTAAAAGGCGGGTAAACGTGGCCTTACGGATAAATCCGGATGTTGAGCCTAAGACCCATAAATATATTACTACCGGTAAGCTTACTAATAAATTCGGGATAGACTTTAAGTCTGCCAAGCGGATAATTTTATTGGCAAGGGGTTTCTCGCACGTAAAAATATTCGGGCTCCATATCCATATCGGCTCTCAGATTACTACGGGAGAGCCTTTTGTGGCGGCGATAACCAGGGTGGTCAGGTTTATCTCGGCGCTGAAAAACGACGGGATAAACCTGGAATATTTGAATATCGGGGGAGGCCTAGGGATTGTTTATGATAAAGAATCTCCGCAAACCGCGAGGAAATTCGCGGCAAGAATATTGCCTTTGCTAAGAAAATCCGGGCTAAAGATTATTATGGAGCCGGGTAGATTTATCGCCGGTAATTCCGGCATACTGGTAACCAGGGTGCTTTATGTAAAGAACACGCCAAAAAAGAAATTTATTATCGTAGACGGCGGGATGAATGATTTGATCCGCCCGGCATTATATGAGGCCTTCCATCAAATAGCCCCTCTCAGGAAAGCAGGGGGTAAGCACAAGGCAGAGAAAGCGGATGTGGTTGGCCCAATCTGCGAGTCAGGAGATTTTTTTGCCAAAGACAGGCCTTTGCCTTTGGTGGAAGAGGGTGACTACTTGGCGGTAATGGGCGCCGGGGCTTATGGATTCAGTATGGCGAGTAATTACAATTCCCGCTGTCGTCCCCAGGAAGTAATGGTAAATAGAGATAAAATGATTGTAATCCGTAAAAGAGAATCTTACGAGGACCTGGTCCGCAATGAAATATAGCGACGTTAACATTGCTTGTTTTTGTTTCGATTGGGATAAAGGGGTTAGCAAAGAATAAAAATGAAAAGAAAAATAAAATTTACGAAGATGGTAGCAACCGGTAACGACTTTGTGGTCCTGGAAGTTGGCCCGGGCCTTAAGGTTTTGAATCTCAAGCTTTTGGCCAAGAAAATCTGCGACAGGAAATACGGCGTAGGAGCTGACGGGTTGCTCGTTTTGGGAAACTCAAAGAGAGCTGATATAAAAATGCGTATTTTTAACGCTGACGGCTCAGAAGCTGAGATGTGCGGTAACGGCGCCCGCTGCGCAGCGTTATATATCCAGCATCCGGCGTCAAAGATAGAGACTAAAGCCGGCATTATCGATTCTTTAGCGCAAAAGGACAGGGTTAGAATAAGATTCACCGTTCCGCATAGTTTGAAATTGGGAATACCTGTATCGATAAACGGGTGCCATATAAAAACTAATTTTATAAATACCGGAGTCCCGCATGCGGTAATATTTGTTGATGGCCTTGATAAAATTGATGTAGCGGCTATCGGGAGCCAAATCCGTTATAGCAAGGAATTTGCGCCAAAAGGCACGAATGTGGATTTTGTAGAAATATCGGGGAATGATTCTATAAACGTGAGGACGTATGAAAGAGGGGTTGAAGATGAGACTCTGGCCTGCGGGACGGGAAGCGTTGCTTCGGCTCTGATTTTTGGCCTGCTTTCTTCCGATTTGACTCATTGCAAAATAAACGTGCGCACCCGAAGCGGTGAAGCGTTGAGGGTTTATTTCGATAAAAAGGTAAATAGTTTTAGCAATGTCTGGCTGGAAGGCAAGGCAGAAATAGTTTATAAGGGGGAATATTATGTTTAAAGGCTCTATCGTAGCCATCGTTACGCCTTTTAAAAGCGGTAAAGTCGATGAAAAAAAGCTTAGGGAATTAATCGAATCCCAGATTAAGAATGGGTCTAGCGGTATTGTGCCTTGCGGGACTACCGGGGAATCCGCGACTTTGTCTTTTGAAGAGCACGAGAGGGTTATCGCGATTACCATCGAACAGGCAGCTAAAAGGGTCCCGGTCATTGCCGGGACAGGTTCTAATTCTACCGAAGAAGCGATAACTTTGACCAGGCAGGCTGCAGAGGCAGGCGCAAGCGCCTCTTTACAGGTCTCGCCGTATTATAACCGTCCGACGCAAAAAGGCCTGTACGAGCATTTTAAAGCGGTTGCCCAATCAGTAAAAATCCCGGTAATCCTTTATAATATTTCCGGGCGCACCGGCGTCAATATTGAACCGGAGACAATCGCCAGATTAGCCATTGATTGTAAAAATATCGTAGCGGTAAAAGAAGCTTCGGCTAACTTGGACCAGATGTCGCGCATAAAAGCGCTTTGCCCGGATAATTTCGAGTTAATTTCAGGCGATGACAGTTTGACCCTTCCGGTATTGAGTATCGGAGGCACAGGGATAATTTCCGTGGCTGCCAACATCGTTCCCAGGGATGTGGCGGATTTAGTCGGCGCTTTTGAAAAAGGGGAAATTAAAAAAGCCCAATGCCTGCATTATAAACTACTTCCGTTAGTCAAAGCCTTGTTTATCGAGACTAACCCTATCCCGGTAAAGACCGCGCTCGGATTATTAGGCATGTGTGAGCCCGATTTAAGGCTGCCGATGTGCGCGATGTCGCCTGAGAATTTAGAGAGGCTAAGGAAAGCGTTGAAAGATTACGGACTTTTAAAGTAAGGAGAATAGATAAATGATTAAATTAGGCATAGCCGGGGTTTGCGGGAAAATGGGCAGGCGGATCTTCGAGTTGGCCTCCCTGGATAAAGATTTTGAATTGACTTTGGCCCTGGAGAAAAAAGGGACTCCCGCTATCGGCAGAGATATAGGTAAGCTCAAGATATCCTCAAGTATCGATGGTATTTTTCTTACGGATGTATTTGTTGATTTTACAGCCCCCGACGCAACCCAGGCCAGCCTGGATTATGCCGCAAAATACAGGAAAGCCCTTGTTTTAGGGACCACGGGTTTAAGCGATGCTCAAATAAAGAAAGTCGAAGAGGCCTCGGGGGTTATCCCGGTAGTGTTTTCGCCGAATATGGCTATCGGAGTGAATGTCTTGTTTGAGATGCTGCCGCAAATAGCTAAGAAATTAGGCCCGGACTATAGCCTTGAAATAGTGGAAGCCCATCATAAGGCTAAGAGAGATTCGCCATCCGGCACAGCCAGGAAAATGATCGAAGTTCTAGCCGAAGCTACCGGCAGGCAGGTCCCGGCGCACGCTATCCGGCTGGGGGATATTATCGGAGATCATACAGTCATATTCTGCGGAAACTCTGAACGCATCGAAATAAAACATCAGGCGCATTCGCGGGATTTATTTGTCCTGGGGGCCTTAAGGGCGGCAAAATGGGTTTTTGGAAAGCCCGCCGGGTTGTATTCAATGCAAGATGTATTGAAGCAATAGGCAGCGCATAATATGTAGTTCAGGGAGAGAAGCTGATGGGAGAGATTATGTTTAAATTATCTAAGAAGCTGCAAGAATTGCCTCCGTATTTATTCTTAGAGATTGATAAAGCCAAGAGAAAAGCGCGCGCCGAAGGCCGTGACATTATTGATCTGGGTATAGGGGATCCGGACCAGCCTACCCCCAAGCACATAATTGAGGTATTATGCCGGGCAGCTAATGACCCGGCCAATCATCGTTATGCCCTGGATCAAGGAATGCCTGTCCTGCGCCGCGCAATCCAGGCATGGTATAAACGTAGGTTTGATGTTTGCCTTGACCCGGATTCCGAGACGCTTCCGCTAATAGGTTCAAAGGAGGGGATTGCCCATTTCCCTCTGGCCTTTTTAAACCAAGGAGATTATTCTCTTGTCCCTGACCCTTGTTACCCCCCGTATAAAGGAGGGACGATCTTAGCCGGCGGTAAGCCGCATATTATGCCGCTTCTTGAAAAAAATGCCTTTCTCCCGGATTTAAAGAAAATACCTTTAAGCGTCCGCAATAAAGCTAAAATAATATTTGTCAATTATCCCAATAATCCAACCTCTGCGGTTGCCGGCGGCTCTTTTTACAAAGAACTGATTGCTTTCGCCCGCAAAAATGGGATTATTATTATTTCCGACCTTGCTTATTCTGAAATATGTTATGACGGGTATAAGCCGCCGAGCATCTTTGAATTTTCCGGGGCGAAGGATGTGGCAGTGGAATTCCATTCCTTATCCAAAACCTATAATATGACTGGTTGGCGCTTAGGCTGGGCTTGCGGCAACCGGAAGCTTATTTCTGCTTTAGCTAAAGTCAAATCGAATATAGATTCCGGGGTTTTTTCGGCTGTGCAACTAGCCGGGATTACCGCGCTTAGCGGGCCTCAGGAGCATCTTGAGCATATGCGCGTTCTTTATCAGGAGAGGCGCGACGCGATCATAAGGGGTTTAAATGCTTTGGGTTGGCTGGCGTTTAACCCAAAAGCAACATTTTATGTTTGGATAAAGGTCCCCCGGGGTACAGATTCGATAAAATTCTCCGGGTTATTGCTTGAGAAAGCGAATATTGTCGTAACGCCCGGGGTCGGTTTCGGAAAATACGGCCAGGGTTACATCCGTATGGCTCTTACAGTCAGCAGAGAGCGTATAAGAGAAGCGTTGGACAGGTTAAGGCAAATTTAGCCTTTCTTCTTAATGGTAATGTTGAAAATTTTATGGCCATTTGTTATTTAGGGATAGGGTCAAACCTGGGAAATAGGAGAAAAAACCTGGAGCAAGCCGTAAGGATGGTTAATCTCTTAAAGGATACGAAAGCCCTGAAACTATCGTCATTTATCGAAACTGATCCTATTGGCGGCCCACCCACCCAGCCAAAATTCTTAAACGCCTCTCTTAAAATAAGCACAAAACTTTTGCCTTTAAAGCTTCTAAAAGAGTTAAAAAGAATCGAGAAGAAGCTTGGACGGTTAAAGGTTGTTCGTAACGGGCCACGGATAGTAGATTTGGATATTTTGCTTTATGCGGACAAGGTAATCAAAACGGATGAACTTATTGTCCCGCATCCGCGTATGTTTGCCCGGGGCTTTGTAATCCGGACATTGGCACAGGTAATTTAGTTTGCTTATATCTAAAACGGGCAGGGTTTTGCAAAATGCTGCCGGCTAGCCGGCCTTGTAATAAGTGCGATAATGTTTGAGGCATAATGATAAGCATAATTTTAATTTGAAAGAGGGTAGGGGATGAAAGTAGTAAAGCTGGCGTCAGTTTTGTATAAAAGCCTAAAAATACTCAGGATGTCCGGTAAAAGCATTGGTTTTGTCCCGACTATGGGCGCTTTGCATGAGGGGCACTTAAGCTTGATTCGCCAGGCCCGTAAGGAGAATGATACGGTCGTGGTAAGTATATTTATAAACCCGGCGCAGTTTGGCCCGAAAGAAGACTTCAGGAGGTACCCGCATCCGTTGGATAACGATCTTTGGCTTTGCAAGAAAGAGAAAGCGGATTATGTTTTCCTCCCCGGGCAAAAAGAAATGTACGGGGAAGCCTTTTCTACTTATGTAAATGTTGAATCTTTAAGCCAAACCCTTTGCGGAAAAACCCGGCCCGGGCATTTCCGGGGAGTCGCTACCATAGTTGCCAAGTTTTTCAATATAATCCAGCCGAACAACGCTTATTTCGGGCAGAAAGACGCCCAACAGGCGGTTATTATCAAGCGGATGGTCGAAGATTTGAATATTCCGGTTAGGATAAGGATTATGCCTGTAGTGCGCCAGGATTGCGGTCTGGCTTTGAGTTCAAGGAATACCTATCTGAACAACTCCCAGAGAGAAAGCGCCTTAGTTTTATACAAGGCCTTAAGCCTTGCCAGGCTATCGGTTAAGTCCGGACAGAGGGATGCATCCAGGCTCAAGAGTAGGATGAGCCGCCTAATAAGGGCTGATAAAAACACCAGGATCGATTATATAGATATAGTCGATGCGGGCAATTTAAATAGGCTCGATAAAATCAGGGGGGCTTGTTTTATCCTCTTAGCCGTATACATAGGGAAAACCCGACTCATAGATAATATTTTGATAAATGCATAATTTAATCCATAGCCCAAAGTTAAAATATTTCTTTGTCCTCGCCTTGCTTCTTTTGTTAGGTTTTAGCGCGTATTCCAATTCATTTAAGAACGAATTTGTTTATGATGATAACTCTGTGATAGTAAAGAACGTTTTTATCCAGCATCCCAGGTATTTGCCGCGCATTTTTAAAAGCGATGTTTTTCCGTATGCTTATGAAGCGCCGCTTTATTACCGGCCTGTGCCGGTATTTACCCATGCCCTGGAGTATCGTTTATGGAAGCTGGACCAGCGCGGGTATCATTTTGACAATACGCTCCTGCATTGTTTCAACGGGTTTTTGATTTTTATCCTTATCAATATGCTTTTCGGAGGTTTTGGGCTGGCGCTCTTAACCAGCGTTTTATTTGTAATACATCCGATACAAACTTCTTGCGTTAATTGGATTGTTTGCCGCGATAACCTGCTTTTTTCATTTTTCGGGCTATTAAGCATTATTTCATACCTGGCGTTCTTAAGAAAAAAAGAGGGGTATAAGTTATTATTATCTTTATTATTTTTTTCATTAAGTTTCTTATGCAAGGATATCGCGGTTTTATTCATCCCGCTTCTTTTGCTTTGTTTAGCCAAGGAGAAGAAGGTTAACCGGGCGCATCTAAGAGGTTTGCTGCCGTTTGTGCTCATCTTTATCGTTTATTTACTGCTAAGGGTATTTGTAATCGGGGCTTCATTCCAGATAAACAAATACGGCCATCTCGAATACGGATTTTGGCTTAGTTGCCTTAATTTCTTTAATATAATCTTGCGTTACCTCGGTTTATTAATAGCGCCTTTGGACCTCCATATAGGCAGGCTCACGCCATTCTTGACATCTTGCCAGGCCCCCGGGGCCATTTTTGTCATGCTTGTTACCGCAGCGCTGTCCGTTTTTATCGCCTGGAGCCTGAAAAGGGGAAAGGAGGTGTTTTGGTTTGGGGCCCTTTGGTTTGTCATTTCGATTGTTTTTGTTTTTAAGGCCATGTATATAAGGGTTTATTATGGCGCGCTTATGTCGGAGCTCTGGCTTTACCTGCCGTCGGCGGGAGTCTTCCTTATAGCCGCCTACCTCTTGCTTAAGCTAGCCAACCGCAGGGTTTTATTCATATCCTTAACAACAGGCCTGTGCCTTGTTTACATCGTGTTATCAGTATATAACAACCGGTTTTGGAGAAATGAGTTTACCTTGTTCGGGAAAACATTACGCTCTTGCGATTTTGCTAATGATATCAGGATAAATTTGGCCTACGCTTATAATGAATCAGGCGACTACGTATCGGCAGAAAAAGAATTATTAAAGGCCTTGAAGCAAAAACCCACGGCAAATGAATATGAAGCGCTGGGTGATTTTTATTTTACGAGGCAAGAGTCTCGGAAGGCGCTGGAGATGTATACCCGGGCTCTTGAGTTTAGGGCCAATCCGGTCATATTGAATAATATCGGAGCTATTTATGGGCTTTCCGGAGATGATAAGCGGGCGTTTGATTATTTTACCTCTGCTTTAAGATTAAACGGTACCCTGCATTTAACTTATGGCAATCTCGGGGCATACTATTTGAAGAATCACCGGTATAAAGAAGCGGAGCGTTGTTTTCTAAGGGCTTCCGAGTTAAACCCGGCGAGAATAGATTATTTCATCAAGCTGGGTTCTATTTATGTTTCGCGGGGTTCATTTGCCAAGGCTAAAAAATCGCTTGCCTTGGCCCTAGAGATTAATCCTGATTCTGCCGAGGCGTTGATTGATCTGGGGAACATATATTCGGCTGAAGGAGGCCTTAACACGGCGGCGTATTATTGGAAGAGGGCTTTGTCCTTGGATCCGGATAATAAGAGCCTGAAAGATGCTCTGGTTAAGGCCGGTTTAAGGGCAACGGAATAATTTAGTATGAAGAAAAAAATTGGCATAGTTGGCTGCGGAGCGATAGGATCATCTTTAGCAAAGGCGATTGTAGCTAGCTTTGCTCAAGAGGCGAAGCTTTGCTCGCTATATGATTTGAATGGCGGGCTTTCCATGCGTTTATCAAGAGAGGTTTCCGGAAGCCCCGGGTTGTCGATGGAAAATCCGGGGCAGTTGATTAAGAAGTCAGACCTGGTAATTGAAGCGGCTTCGGCAAAAGTATCCTGGGGCATAGCTAAGGCGGTTTTATCTAGCGGTAAAGATGTTATGATTATGAGCGTAGGGGGAGTATCAAACCGCCTCAAGGAGTTAACCTCTTTGGCCAGGAAGAATAACGCGCGGGTATATATTCCCAGCGGCGCTATTGCCGGCATAGATGCGCTAAAGGCCGCGGGTGTCGGGAGGATAAATAAGGTAGTCCTTACTACTACCAAAAATCCGCTTTCATTCAAAGGAGTCAAATACCTGGAAGATAAAAGAATAGATTTAGCCGGGATTAAGAAGGAAACTGTGTTATTTTCCGGGAAAGCGGCTGAGGCGGTTAAATATTTCCCCCAGAATATCAATGTTGCCGCGGTCTTAAGTTTAGCGGGGATAGGCGAAAACAAAACGCAGGTGAGAATAATTGTTTCTCCCAAGGTTGCCAAGAATACGCATGAAATCAGGATAGAGTCTCCCGCGGCCAGTATTTTTACCCGCACGGAAAATACCTTGCATCCGGATAATCCGAAGACTTCTTTTCTGGCGGTTTTATCGGCGGTAGCCATGTTGAGAAATATCCTGGAACCGGTCAGAATCGGGACCTGATCCGGGTTTTGTGCGGGATTATAAACTACATTAACACAGAAAGGGGGTGAATACAAATATGGCAGAGAAAATAGCAAAGCTGGGAGTAATGAGGCAGAAGGGGTTCCTCTATTACATTGACTAGCAAGGCGATGTCTCCTGCGCCAAGATGGCAAGTGGCGCTAAAAAGGGAGGCAGCCCGAAAAAGGTAGCTAAGTGCTGCATCAAGAGAAAAGAAGGTTACCTTTATTTCTTGGATAAGCAAGGCGATGTCTCCTGCGCCAAGATGAAAAGAGGCGGTAAGAAGAGAAAGAAATAAGAAAATGAGGCAATGGGGACGTTTCTACTTTCCTAATAATGGAATTCTAGAAAAGTAGAAACGTCCCCATTGCCTCCGTCCCCATTTTTCCTGATTTTTTCAGGGATTTACAGGGGCGCCCCCTTTTGTTATAATAATCCTATGTTAGAAGGTAAAAAAGTCATAGTTGTAATGCCCGCTTATAATGCCGAACAAACTATAGAGCGGACTTATCTGGATATTCCCAGAGGCTTGGTAGACCAAGTGTTAGTTGTGGATGACCATAGCTGCGATAAGACCGTGGAAATCTGCAATAAACTTGGTTTGCCTGTCTTTGTACATGAGGATAATCGTGGTTATGGGGCCAATCAAAAGACCTGCTACAAAGAAGCCCTGAAAATGGGCGCAGATGTGGTTATTATGCTCCATCCGGATTATCAATATCCCCCTAAATTAATAAACGCAATGGCCAGCCTGGTGGCTTCGGGGATGTTCGATGTTGTTTTAGGCTCAAGAATACTGGGTGGCCTGGCTTTAAAAGGCGGCATGCCGCTGTATAAATATATTTCCAACAGGATCCTCACGTTTTTTGAGAATATCGTTTCAGGCGCAAAGCTTTCCGAATACCATACAGGGTATAGGGCATTTTCCCGGCAGGCCCTGCTTAGCCTGCCTTTAATGGAAAACTCCGATGATTTCATTTTCGATAACCAGGTGCTTGCCCAGGCAATCCGCTTTGGTTACAAAATCGGCGAGTTAACGGCGCCTTCTTGCTACGCAAAAGATTCCTCTTCTATATCCCTTAGAAGAAGCGTAGTTTATGGTTTTGGCGTTATCCTAACAACTTTGGCGTTATTTCTGGACAGGTCAAATTTAGTTAAATCCCGTTTATTCAATCCCCATGGCCGCAAGATCGAGTTATAGGCTGGTTTTATTTTTAATTATCGCGGTAGCCATCACGTTGGTTTCTCTGACTTTCAAGAACATCCATTTTGCCGCAAGCGCCGATGAAGGCTATTATTTCAGCTATGCTTCATCCATAGCGGATAGAGGGGTATCCGGATTTAGCGCGCTTTTCCAAGGTTACCTTGAGAACCAACGGCACTGGCTTTATCCTAATCCGTTACGCGTAGGTTTCATCGGCCTATCGGCAATCTGGCTAAAAATAACCGGCGTTTCATTTATGAATATGGCCTATCTTTCTTTGGCCTTTTTTGTGCTTTTTCTGCTTACCTCTTATTATTTCTCGAGGAGATATCTAGGGGAGAAAATGGCCTTGCTTTTTGTAACGCTCCTGGCTTTTTCCCCGATTCAACTGGCTATGAGCAGGCGCGCGTTAATGGATAGCGCGGTAAATTTCTTTTCTTATTTATCAATATGGTTGTTTTGGGATTTTCTTAAGAAGAAGGGCCGGTTAAAATTAATATTTTTTATTGGCGCGTATTCATTCAGCATCCTTGTTAAGGAAACCGCGCTTCTTTTAGCCGTTTCTTTCCTGATTCTCTTACTGGTTGATAGGTTTGTTTATAAGAATAAATGCAGCCTAAAAGAATTTTCATCGGTATTATTGCTTCCGCCTTTTATCGCTTTAGCGGCGTATGCGCTATTGGGGTGTCTGCCGTATATCTTCGATACCGTTAAAATCATCTTAAATTCCCCGCAGGCTAATTCTTACGCGCTTTTATTCGGTTCAGGCCCGTGGTACCGCTATTTAATCGATTATATGGTTCTTTCGCCCTGGGTAGTCATTTTGTCTATCGGTTTTATTTTTTATTTTATCCTGGATAAGGCAAATAATGAGCTAGCCGCATATTTTGTGGTTATATTCTTGGTCAATTTGGCCCTTTTCAATTTCTTCACCAAGAACTTGCGCTACGTGATGATCCTGGATTTGCCATTACGTTTATTCTCGCTTCTTATGCTCAATATTGTTGCCAATAAATTCTTCCCGCGCCAGGCGATCAAGATAGTTTCTGCCTTGGCAATAGTCCTTGTTTTGTCCGATTACCTTAATTTTTATCATTTATTTGTCCAGGAAAGCATATATGACCCCGTAAGCTTTTATCTGCTTAAGGCCAGGCGCATCATCCCTTTTAATTAATAAAATATAAATAACATGCAAAGTGAATTTATCGATATTCGCGGGGCCAAGGAACATAATCTTAAAGATATAAGCCTTAAGTTGCCCCGCAATAAGCTTATAGTGGTAACCGGTTTATCCGGCTCAGGAAAATCAAGCCTTGCCTTTGATACAATTTACGCTGAGGGCCAGCGCAGGTTTGTTGAAAGCCTCTCCAGTTACGCCCGTCAATTCCTGGAACAACTTCAGAAACCGGATATAGAGTATATTTCCGGCTTATCTCCTACAATCGCCATTGAGCAGAGATCTGCCGGCAGCAATCCCCGTTCCACTGTTGCGACGCAAACGGAGATTTACGATTATTTAAGGTTAATATTTGCGCGTATCGGAAAGATATTTTGTTATCAATGTTGCTCTCCGATAGAAAGGCAGAGCTCGCAGGAGATCATTGAAAGAATTTTGTCTCTACCCGCCGGATCCGATATTCTTGTGCTTGCCCCGCTTGTGAGAGGGAGAAAAGGCGAACATAAAGACGTGTTCAAGTTGATCCAAAAGTCGGGATTTGTCAGGGTACGCCTTGACGGTAAAATATATGAATTACCCGTAAATTCTAAGTTAGCCAAATACAAAACACATAATATAGAAGTCGTGGTTGACCGGCTCATTCTTAAAGAGGGTGTCAAAAACCGGCTGGTCGATTCGGTTGAAACAGCGCTAAAAGTCGGCAAAGGCATTGTGATAATAAACGCTAAAGAGGACATTGTTTTTAGCGAGCAATATGCCTGTTCTAAATGCGGGATAAACTACGCGGAGGTTGAGCCGCGTATTTTTTCGTTCAATTCTCCTTACGGCGCTTGCCTGGAATGCAATGGTTTGGGAACGAAGATTAAATTTGATCCCGATCTGGTCGTGCCTGACCGGAGTAAATCCATAAATGCAGGGGCTATTGGCCCGTGGAAAAGAGGGGGCAGGGGGTATATACTTTATTATCGTTGGCTTATCCGGCAGTTGGCAAGAGAATTGCGTTTTGATTTAGATGCGCCGTTTAATAAGCTATCCAAAGAAAGCCAGCGCGCGATACTTTATGGATCGGAAGAAATCATCGGCAGCAAGCCCTATGAAGGAGTAATCCCGCATCTAGAAAGGCTCTTTCGGGAATCCGATAGCGATTATCTGAAGGAAGAGATATCCAGGTTTATGTTAAGCTCGGCTTGTCCGGCCTGTAGGGGCGCCCGCCTTAAAAAAGAGAGCTTGGCAGTCAGGATCAATAAAAAGAATATTTGGGAAATCACGCAGATGTCTATTAAAGAAGCGTATAATTTCTTTAGTAACCTGGAATTGGGCCAAAAAGATAAACTGATCGGGCATCAGGCCTTAAAAGAAATAATCCAGAAATTAAGGTTCTGTATTGACGTGGGGCTGGATTACCTTACCTTGGACAGAAAGAGCGCGACTTTATCAGGAGGAGAAGCGCAAAGGATCCGCCTGGCCACCCAGGTTGGCTCGGGTTTAGTCGGAGTTTTATATGTGTTGGATGAGCCCAGTATCGGGCTTCATCAGCGCGATAATAATAAGCTGCTGGATACCCTTAAGTCACTGAGGGATTTGGGCAATACCTTGCTTGTAGTCGAGCATGATGAGTCAACTATACTTAGCGCGGATTACATCGTGGATTTGGGCCCCGGGGCCGGCCGGGCCGGAGGGGAAGTGGTCTTCTCCGGCACAAAAGATGAGCTAATGGAAGATAAAAAATCTTTGACTGCTAAATACTTGAGGCGGGAATTAAAAATTGATTTACCCAAGCTAAGGAGAAGCTGGAAAGGCAAAAGGTTTTTGGAGGTAATAGGCGCCCGGGAGCATAACCTTAAAAATATCGATGTGAAATTTCCTTTAGGCACTTTTATCGGAGTTACCGGCGTATCGGGTTCGGGAAAGTCCACTCTTATCGACGATATATTGTTCAGGGCCCTGGCCCGGAAACTTTATAAGTCAAAAGAAAAACCCGGGTTATTCAGAAAAATCGCAGGGATCGAATATATCGATAAAGTAATCGTTGTTGATCAGTCTCCGATAGGCAGGACCCCGCGTTCAAACCCGGCTACTTACACAGGAGTTTTTAGCTATATCCGCGATATTTTCAGCCAGCTTCCTGAGTCCAAAGTCCGCGGCTACAGGCCCGGCAGGTTTTCTTTTAACGTTAAGGGCGGCCGCTGCGAGGCGTGCATGGGCGACGGGATAAAAAAGATTGAAATGCATTTTTTGCCCGATGTATACGTCAAATGCGATATATGCAAAGGCTTGAGGTTTAACGAAGCGACCTTGGCCGTAAAATATAAAGGCAAGTCTATCGCTGGCGTATTGGGGATGACCGTAGAGGAAGCCCTCGGCGTATTCAATAATATACCCAAAATACATAATACGCTTTCTTATTTATATGATGTTGGTTTGGGCTACATCCAGCTGGGGCAAGCCGCAACCACTTTATCCGGGGGAGAGGCGCAGAGGATTAAGCTCTCCAGCGAGTTAAGCAAGCGCTCTACCGGAAGCACGCTCTATATCCTTGATGAACCGACTACGGGCCTGCACTTTGCCGATGTAGCCAAGCTGATCGGTGTTTTACAGAAACTGGTAGATAAAGGCAATACCGTTATTGTCATCGAGCATAATTTAGAGGTGATTAAGAGCGCGGATTACATTATTGACCTGGGCCCTGAAGGCGGAGATAAGGGGGGAGAGCTTGTTGTGCAGGGTAGCCCGGAAGAATTGGTTAAGAACAAGGAATCGCACACAGCGAAGTTTCTTAAGCAGGCGTTAGATAATAATGTTTAAGCCTAAATCCCCCAGATCCAAATCCGAATTAATCCTTGATTACCCACTCCCTGGGTGGAATCTTAGAATACGGAGTTTATTCGTAGCCGGGATTTTGTCATTGGTTATTGTAGCGCAGTTAGCCTTTGGAAATTTTATTTTTTCTTCTTTTGCCGATGCGCCTGCCAGGGAAGAAGAGGCTTTGTTCCTGGCCCAAAAAGCGTATGAAGACGGTTATTATGATGTCAGCCTGGGGTTATTAGAGCGTTTCTTGAGGGATTATCCGGATTCTTCCAGGACAATCGAAGCAAACCTGTTGATCGGAGAGTGTTTTTTTTACCAGAATAAGCTTAAGCCTGCCTTGGCAAAATTCGATGAACTGTTAAAATCCCCCGCGGCCAAACCTATAAAAGACGCTCTTTATTATTGGATTGCCGAGATCAATTTCAAGGTGAATAATTATGGCGCGGCGATTCCCTATTATGAAAAAGTAATTAAGGAATTTCCCGGTTCTTCTTATGTCCCGATAGCGTATTATTCTTTAGGGTGGTGTTTGTTCCAGGAGGGAAGATTCGAAGAGGCTTTGCATTATTTTACGTCTTTAAGCAGGGAATACCCCGAAAACCCCCAAAGTAAAGACGCGGCATTTAAGATTATAGAGTGTTTATATAACCTTAAGGATTATCATGGCCTAAAAGATAAAACCGATTTGGCAATCAGGGAGTTTTCCCAGGATCCCCTTAAGGCGCCTTACCTTTATTTTTATTTGGGCGAAGCTAACTATTATTTGGGGAATTTTACCGCTTCGGTTGAGGCGTATTCCAAGGGGCTGGATGCTAACCCCGATAATAAAATACAGGCTTTGACCAGGCTTGATTTGGGTTGGGCATATCTTAAGCTGAAGCGCTATAAGGACGCCGAAGATGTTTTTGCGGGGTTAAAGCGGGAGGACTTGGAAAAACGCAACCTGGAGGTTTTATTGTTAGGCAGGGCTACCCTTTTAATGGAAACCAACCGCATAAATCAGGCAAAAAAGACATATGAGGAATTATCGAATTTGACCAGCGACCCTTTAATCGCCCTTCAGGGGCTCATGGGTAAGGCGGATGCTCTGTATGGCCTGGCGGATTACCCGGAGGCCTCAAAAGTTTTTCGCGAAGCTCTGACGAAAATCGATCCTAAGGATAAAGCCAGCGCTCAAATCGCGGATAAGCTACGCTACAGTTTGGGTAAGTCATTATTGAATGAGGGCAGGATTAAAGAGGCCATTGATGAATTCCGTAAGGTTGTTGATTCCGGGAGCGACGATATGTTCAAGATCAATGCCCTTTGCCAGATAGGGGACGCCTATCAGGATGAAGCAAATTATAAGAAAGCGCAAGAAACATACGATTTCTTCCTAAAGCGCTACCCGGATTCTTCCTGCAGCGATTATGCCCTATACCAGCTAGGTTCGGTTTATTTAAAAGACTCCCGGATCGAAGAAGCGATTTTAAGCCTCGAGGCGTTCGAAAAGAGGTTCCCTGCATCTAATTTCCTTGATGATGCCGCTTATACCCTTGGCTTAGCTTATTTTAATAAACGGGATTATACTTCGGCTGAACATGAGCTTAAGAGGTTCCAGGCTGGCCTTAGCTCAAGCGATACAAGGCCTAAAGCGCTTTACCTTTTGGGGAATTGTTTTTATAATTCGGGGGATTATGCTTCAGCCCTACAGGTTTTTAAAGAAATTCCCCGCTCCGGGTGCGGGACGCTTGATGCCGGATTGCTCCAAAAGGCTGAATACGGGCAAGCGGATTCTCTTTACCAGATGGGCAAGGAAGAGGAGGCTTTAGCAAGGTTTAAGGCATTGCGTTCAAAATACCCTGATTCAAGTTTTACTCCTGACATTATCTGGTGGCTGGGGATTTATTATTACCGGCATAAAGAACCTGATTTGGCAGGTCGCTATTTTTTGTCTATTATACAGGATTTTCCCAAGAGCGGCTTATTGCCCGATGCTTATTATGCCCTGGGCCTTACTTATATAGATAAGGACAAGAATAAAGAGGCTTTGGATTATCTTGAGAAAGCCCTTAGTTTTAATAAGGCGGATGTAAATCCCAAGGCAGCCGTTGCTTTAGCCGAATTATTTTCCAAGTCAGGCGATTATGACAATGCTTTGCTTTATTACCGTAGCAGCATAAATGGAGCGCCTTTAGAAGATTTACCGGCC
This sequence comes from Candidatus Omnitrophota bacterium, assembly GCA_043800555.1. GTDB lineage: Bacteria > Omnitrophota > Gorgyraeia > Gygaellales > Profunditerraquicolaceae > UBA6233. The sequence continues at coordinate 80,064 of JAZDMX010000003.1, forward strand.
TTGCATTTTAAAATAGCTGAAATTGAAGAGGCTAAAGGCAATCTTGATGAAGCGGAAAAGGAATACTTCCAAGCAACTAAGTTATCGGGCAAGGCCGATGCTTTTACCGTAAAGGCGCTTTTCAGGCTGGGCAGGGCCTATGAAGATAAAGGTAATTATCAGGAGGCTATAAAGGCTTATACCATTATATTGAACATGAATTTGCCTGAATCTAAATATGCCGCAGAAAGGATTAATCAGCTTAAGTAAGCCTTCAATAACGGTTATTTGATCTATTCTTTGCCCGAAATCCGCTATTTTAACGGGGCAGTTCCGGAAAACGGGGATGGGAAAAATGGGGACGTTTCTACTTTTCAAGAAATAAGCTCGGAAAAGTAGAAACGTCCCCAATTTTTCCCCCCATTTTTCCCATCCCCATTTTTCCCTGTTTTTTTCAAGAGGAATCTTTTGCAGGCATTCTTTAAAACCAGAAATAGGGCGTTTCTATCCTGGTAAGCATGAGGCATTTTTCTTGCCAGCCCGGATTCGTAAATAGTAGTTGACAAAGAACGCAGCTATTATAAAATAAAATCCTGGAGGAAAAAATGATTACAGAAATCGGAATAGTTGCCGGTGAAATATGGCATTTTTTGGATCAACGCTCAGAGGTTAGCTTGACTGAATTGGTTAAGGATATAGATAAATCCCGGGATAATGTCCTTATGAGCCTTGGCTGGCTGGCTAGAGAAGGCCATGTGCTTCTGCGGCAAACCGGAAATGATTACAGAGTCTCTTTAAGGAAAGATGCCTAGCGTCAAAAACCCTCAAAAAGGCGTAATATTGCTTATTGTTTTAGCAACTGTTTTGGTAGTTATTATTTTATCCGGCGTTGTTTTGAGCATTATAACCAATCAGGGTAGTTTAACCCGTCATAAAATAAGCAGGACTAAGGCTTATTATGCGGCTAGAGGCATAATGAACTATACCCTAGATATGCTAAGGTCAGGCACTTGGGCCGCAAGTTCAACCAGTAACAGGTACGCCTGCTTAGGGAATTGCTCTGGTTTAGGCGTAACTTCTCCTACTTACACTATACCCGTTGATAGCGATATACCTTATAATATTTTAGTTACCATTTATCCTTTGAATCGCGCCGATAATGCCATTTTAAACGGTAAAGTAACACAGTTAAATATAAAGACCGATTACACCTATATTCCATAAGTAAATAGCCGCATTTCCTCGATTAACTTCCGGTAAGTATATAATAGTCTAAGTAAATAGCATCTTGATAGCAGCAGCAAATTAAGGGGCTGTTGCTCTTGTTTTATCTTATCATAAGTAAGTATAAGTAAGTATAGATAAGAAAACACTTGACAATATGAATGTTTTATGTTTTAATTAAGTCCATTATTGAATATTATGAAATACAGTGAATGAAAATGAAGAGGCTTATAGATATTGAAGAGTTGGCAGATTATTTAAGGTTAAAGAAGCAGACCATATATAATTGGTTGAGCCAAGGGAAGATTTCTGGCATCAAGGTTGGCGGAGTCTGGAGATTTGACCTTAAGGATGTGGATAATTGGCTTAAAAGCAGTAAACGCATGCTTCGTCAGACAAACACGCCAAAAGCAAAAGGAAGCTTATGAGTGATTTAGGCATATATTTTGGGCCCAAGGCAATCGATGTTACCGAGGTAAAGGGGAAGAAGCTGGTGAATAATCTGCAGATTCCTCTTTTGGGGATTGCCGGCAATGAATTGGAAGAAAAGGTCCCTACGGAAATTAAGCTGGTTGCTTCATTCAATGACGCATTCAGGAGAAACAGAATTGAGGCCAAGGAGGCTTGCCTTTGCCTTTCCGGCAAAGATTTAATAATCCGGACTTTTGAAATACCGGTTTTGCCTAAGGAGGAGCTACAGGGCGCCGTAGTTTTTGAGGCCAAAAAATACATACCCTTTAAAATCGAAGAGCTTATTTCGGACTATCAGATTGAGCTGGATAAGCTAAGCCATACAAATACGGTTTTATTTATGGGTATCAAGAAAGATGCTTATGATAAATATTTTTCCATTCTTAATCAGTTAAATATCAAAGTAAATTCAATTGAATATTCGGGGTTTAGCGTCTTAAGGGTATTGAAATTGGCCGGGATAGGCAGCAGCGGGGTAATGGGAATGCTCTGCCTTGATTCCCGCGTTCAGGATGAAATTAATTTCATCGTTTTAGATAACGGTTTCCCGCTATTTAGCCGCGATATAAACCTGGCAAGCGCTCCGGAGGAAGAATCCGGAGAGTCCGCGGGGGCTGTTCCCCTGTTTTCGGATAAGCTTAAAGCGGAGGTTCGCGTATCTTTGGATTATTACCACCGTAAATTTCCCGCTAAGCCTCTAAAAAATATTTTCGTGGTTTCCAATCCCGATTGGCGGCAGGAACTTGAAGTTGTCATAAGTGATTTGGGTTTATCCAGTAAGTTCATCGATGTTGCCAAAGTCTTCAATAAGCCGTTGGCATTTTCTTCAAGCTTTGCCAAGAGCTATAGCGCGGCAGTATCCAGGGTTGTTCCAACAAGGATTAGGCTTAATTTGATTGAAAGCTGGGAAAGGGCGCTTAAGCCGGTAAAAACCGCCACCGGCTTGGGCCTGGAGTCTTTATTAAAGAGCATAAAGTTGGATTCTCGCGTGATTATTTCCGCTGTTTTAATTTGCGCCGGAGTCTTTATTTACGGTTTTTTTCAAACCAGCCCCCTGAAACAGGATTTAAAGATTGTGATTAACAAGAGGGTTAATGCCGGAGGGGCCAACGCCGAAGCCAGCTCCGAAACTCTCGACAGTATTGCGCTGGATCAGGAGAAAACGCTGGAAAGCCTCAGCAGCCTTATCAAGAAACAGTTGTATGCCACGGAAGTGCTAGGGGTTATTCCCCGCGTCCTTCCCAACGGAGTATGGCTTACAAAGTTTTCCCTAAGCCATAAAGATAATTCGGCCGAGCTTGCCCTGGAAGGGATGAGTTATCTGGGTGACAGCAATAACGAATATCAGGCGGTAAATAAATTCTATAATGACTTAAAAGAAGATCCGGATTTTGCTAAATATTTTAAAAGCGTGAATATAATCTCCATAGACCATGCGCAATTCGCCCAGGCAACGGTGACTACATTCCTGATATCTTGCAAAGCCTACAGAGAGGCAAAATAAGATGGCACAATCCGGCGAGCAGCTAGATAAATATAAGAACAAGGCAATAAACGCGGCGATAATCGCCATAGCCTTGATTATCGCCTACAATATTTACAAAGGCAGCCTTTCTACCAGCGACGCTTTGAGGGCAAGGATAGATGAGGAAGAGAAAAAGAGCGTTGAATTGGAAAAAATTGACAGGATAGATAAGAAGATCTCTGCTTACAAGAAGCTGCTTCCCGATAAAGAGGCTAGTTTGGTTATGGATGATATCGTAGGCATTGCTAAGTCTTCGGGCATAAAGATTTTATCTGTTAAGCCGGCGCAGGAAGAACTAGCCGGGGACTACATTAAGAATAATTTTGATGTCAGCTTAAGCGCGCCGCATTATGACGATTTGGCAAAATTCATTAATATGCTTGAGACCTCCGGCAGTGTTTATATGGTTGATAGCCTGGATATAGATAATAAAAGCAGCCTGGATAGCAGTGAGTTAACCGTTAGTTTGCGTATAAGTTCGGTTATCGCGACAGGGCAGAAATAAAAAATGAAAAAAGATTGCGGTATGATTATTTTTGGTGCAGGCTTATCTTTAATGCTAGCGTTTTCATCTAGGGCATTCGCCGCGCCAAAATTTGATTTTACTCCGTCAACAGAGCTGGGGGCGGATGAGATAGCCAAGAAGTCTTCGGTTTTGTATAATTCCAGCAAAGAAGAGGCCACCCGGCCGGCAGTCGTGTATCTTAGCCGGGGGTTAAAAGACCCCTTTAAGCCTTTTGTAACAGAGAAGAAGGCGGAGGATATAAAGAATGCCTTAAAAGAAGTGAAACCTTTGCCGGAAATGAAAGTGCAGGGTTTGATCTGGGGAGGAGTTTTTCCTCAGGCGATCATAAATAACAAAGTCGTAAAGGTAGGGGATAGCATAGGGGAGGTAAAAATTACGGCAATAAGCGCAAAAGGAGTAACTGTGCTTTTTGCCAACATGCAGCATGAATTGTCTTCTCCGGTTGTTACGGGCCAACAGCAGGACGCTAAAAATAAAGGAGGCAGTGATGAAAATTAATTTTAAATTATTCGCTTTCATATTTTTCCTTTTTAACATTATATCTATTCCGGGAGCCGGCGCTTATGAGCCGGAGTCTCTTGCGCCCGATAAAGATGTTTTTATCTCTATGGACTTGCAGGACGCTTCCTTAAAAGACGTATTAAAACTTCTTTCAATCCAATCCGGCCTGAATTTTGTTGCTTCTGAGGCGGTTCAGGACAGGAATATAACTCTTTATATGGATAAGGTGCCTTTAAAGGAGGCGATGGATAAAATATTTAAGGCGAATAACCTAACTTATGATTTAGATAAGCTGTCCAGTATATTTATCGTTAATGACTGGGGAAAACCCGCGATCCAGACAGTGACAAGAGTTTTTTACCTGAAACACGCCACTGTTTCTTCTTCCTCTTTGAAGGAGGAGATGAAAAATAGCATGAGCGGAACTTCCTCTACTTTGAGTACTTCGGGCTCTTCAAGTGATTCGGGTAGCTCTTCTTCCGGGTCCTCTTCAAGCAGCTCTAGCGATACTGGAAAATGGAAGGTAGAGGAGAATACGGGGATTACCCAGGTGGTAAAGAATATTTTATCCAAGGATGGTTCGGTAATTGAAGATTTTCGCACTAATAGCCTTACGGTTACGGATATACCCAGCAAGATGGAGGTGGTGGCCCGGGTAATCGCTTCTTTGGATGTTTCTGTCCCGGAAGTTATGCTTGAGGTTGAGATCCTGGATGTAAGCAAGAATGTTGTGGATCAAATCGGTTTTAAATTCGGCCAAACGCCTTTCAGCGTGGCTGTAAAGGGCGCTAGCATAAGCACCGAGTATCCTTTTGCCCCGTCTATGTATTCCTTCAGGGATGTCGCCAAAACCCTTACTTCCGGGTCTATAGATATAAGCAACGGGAGTAACGGAACGAGTATTTATAATATGCAGCTGGATTTCTTAAGGACGCAAACCGATACCAAATTTCTGGCCCGCCCTAAAATATTAACTTTGAATAATGAGACTGCCGAAGTCAAAATTACTACTGATGAAGCTATAGGCGTTACAAGCGTTACGGAAGGCCAGGGTACTTCTTCTTCGACAACCACTACGGCGGAACGTTATGAAACCGGTGTTTCGTTAAGAGTAACGCCGCAGATTGACCTTGAAGCCAGAGAGGTTTTGATGTTTGTCTGCCCGCAGGTTTCCGAAGCCTCGACTACAAGCGCTTCTTTTACCAGCAATGGCCAGGTATACACGTTTCTTAATCCCGAAGTCCGCAGCACTAAGACTACCGTGCGGATCAAAGATGGCGAAACCGTAGTCCTTGGCGGTTTAATTCGCAACCAGAATACCACTGTAATAACCAAGCTTCCCGTATTGGGAGATATACCTTTATTAGGGGCTTTATTCAGGCATAAGAATCAATCTCCCGGCAGAGAGCGCGAGCTTTTGGTGTTCATTACTCCGCATATCATGAAAAACGGCAAGGTTGATTCAATCCCGGATAATAAGATTCCAGCCTTTCCCTTAAGGGAGCAAGCCAAGGTTATCCCTTTGACCCGGCAGCAAAACATCAGCGCTTACTTGAATAATTTCGAAACTAAACGTTAGGCTTCCTTAAATCCATGTTGAATAAAGGAAAATATTTGAGGTTAGGCGAACTTCTTATCAAGGAAGGTTTGCTTACCGATGCCCAATTGGAAAAGGCCATATCCTCCCAGCGGCAGGAAGGCGGCAGGTTGGGCGAGGTTTTAGTCAAGCTTGGCATGATTAAAGAAGACCAGATGGTGGCTGTTTTAGGCAAACAGCTCAATGTCCCCTATTTCTCGCTGGGGACCGGCATGCTTAAACCGGCTATGGATCAAGAGCTCGAGCGGCTTATTTTGCATGATTTTGCCATGAAAAATACCGTTCTTCCCTTATCCCGCACCTTGCGCTCTTTAACCGTGGCTATGTCCGATCCTTTGGATTTGATTCTTGTTGATAATTTAAGCAAGCTGACTAATTGCGAGATTAATCCTGTTATCGCCACAAATCCGATATTATCAAGGCGATCGGGGATTTTTACGGTAAATCCACCATGTTAAAGCAGGCGGTGGAGGATACTTATGATGTTTCCGCGGCTGAACTTGCTTCTGCGGGAATAATCTCCGAAGATGAGGCTGATCAGGAATTAAGCCTGGACAGGCTGGTTGCCCGGGCAGAAGAAGCTCCGGTTGTAAAACTGGTTGATTTAATCATCCGCCAGGCAATTGATGAACGTGCCTCGGATATCCATATCGAACCGTTTAAAGATAAGATATCTTTGAGATACCGTATTGACGGTAAGCTCTATGAAATACCTCCTCCGGCAAAACACCTGCATATGCCGATTATCTCGCGCATTAAGATTTTATCAAAACTGGATATTGCCGAGAAACGCCTTCCTCAGGACGGAGCGTTTTTGGTAAAAATTGGAGATAGGCCTATAGATATTCGCGTTTCTTCCATACCCACGATATATGGCGAGAAAGTGGTAATGAGGCTGCTTGACCGCAGCCAGGTGGTTTTGGATCTGGGTAAATTGGGTTTTGAGCCAAAGCAGCTGGAGTTTATGCGAAAATTCATAAGAACGCCTTACGGATTAATTTTTCTGACCGGCCCTACGGGCAGCGGCAAAACTACTACTTTATATGCCATATTAAGCGAAATAAAAGACCCCGGGAAGAATATCGTTACTATCGAAGATCCAGTAGAGTATAAGCTGGATGGCATTAATCAGGTGCAGGTTAAGCCCGAGATAGGCCTTACTTTTGCTACGGCTTTACGCAGTTTCTTAAGGCAGGACCCCGACATAATGCTTGTCGGGGAAGTGCGCGATTTGGAGACCGCCCAGATATGCGTGCGTTCGGCGCTTACAGGACATTTGGTTTTAAGCACATTGCATACTAATGACGCGCCTACTGCCGTAAGCCGCCTCATGGATATTGGCATTGAGCCGTATATGTTATCTTCTTCCCTGGTAGCGGTAATCGGCCAGCGTTTAGTTAGAAAACTGTGCCTGGAATGCAAGGAAGCGTATGAACCAAAGCAGGAGGAGCTCAAGAATATAAAATTAAAAGCGGATTTAATTTATAAGGCCAAAGGATGCGCCAGTTGCAATAATACAGGGTATCGAGGCAGGATTTCCATTTCGGAGGTTATGTATGTAAATGAAGAGATAAAGAGTTTAATCAGCCAGAGAGCGTCGTTCCAGAAGATAAGGGATGCTGCCAGGGCAATCGGCATGCAGACTCTGTATGAGTCCGCCCTGAAGAAAGTCGAAGAAGGGTTGACTTCTCTGGAAGACGCGCTTTCGGTTACCTTAGGAGCTGAGTAATGGCTAAATTCTTTTATATAGCCCGGAATAAAGCCGGGAATAAAGTAAGCGGGATAGAGGAAGGCGCGAACCAGGATGAAGTAATCAACCGCCTGCAGGGCAAAGATTTTATAATAATAAGTATTTCTTCCGGCTCCAGCCAGGAATCTCCTGCTCCTGCCAACTCAATTGCCGCTTCAAAAGGCAAAACCAGCCCCCAGCATAATCGGATTAACGGTTCCGACCTCACTCTTTTTTGCCGTCAGTTAGCCACGCTTCTGGGCGCCGGGGTAACGATCTTAAAGAGCTTAAATATAATTGCGCAGCAGGTTGCCAGCAAGCGGCTTTACATTGTAATTAAAGATTTGGAAAAGAACATGGAAGCCGGATTAAGTTTTCATGAAGCGATGGCCAAGCACCCTACGGTATTCACTGAACTTTGGGTCCATTTGGTGGAGAGCGGGGAGGCCAGCGGAAACCTGGCTGTTGTTTTAAGCCGGTTAGCCAGTTATCTTGAGAGAGACGCGGCTTTTAAGAAAAAGATTGTATCGGCTCTGATTTATCCGGCGATATTGTTTTCGGCCGGTATATTGGCGTTATTGTTTATGAGTATTAAGATAATCCCTACTTTTGCCGAGATCTTCGGCAATTTTAATATCAAGATGCCTTTTTTGACCCTTGTTTTGATATATATAAGTAAGTTTATCCGGTCATATTATTTGTTGATGATCGGCGGGTTATCCGCGCTGGTCTGGCTTTTGCGCAGGTATATCTCGACTAAGGCCGGAAAGAGAAACTTTGAAGAGTTTCTTTTGAGGCTGCCTGTTTTTGGCGAAGCTTTTCGGACCATGATTATCGAACGGTTTACTTCTGAAATGTCGACTCTCGTGGAAAGCGGGGTGCCGATACTTTATTCCCTTGAAATAGCCGAACGCAGCGTCAACAGCGTTATTTTGGGGGAGATCATCCGTAATATTAAAGATGATGTCCGTTCCGGCAAAGCCTTGGGGCTTTCTTTGGAGAGAGGCAACTTTTTTGACCCGATGGCAGTCCAGATGATAAATATAGGCGAAGAGATCGGGGAGCTTTCCAATATGTTCAAGCGCTTAAACGCTTTTTATCAGGAATACCTGGATACGTTTCTGACGCGTTTTACCGCGATGTTTGAGCCGATCATGCTTGTCGGTATAGGCGCCGTTATCGGTATAATGGTTATCGGCATGTTCCTGCCGATATTCGAGATTGCCCAGATTGGCACTAAATAAGAAAATACTTGCAATTTTCTGAGAATTGCATTAACATATATACGTGTTAAGGGCGGTATATTATAATTTATAATTTAGTTACACCCGGAGCTAATCGTTTGTTAGCCGGTGTTACCCTTGCGGGTAAGGAGGAAAAATGAGGATGAAGAGAAGATGGAGCGGTTTTACGTTAATTGAACTTATTATAGTCATTGTAATTATCGGCATTTTGGCTTTAGTCGCTTTACCGCGTTATTTTGCCAACATTGAGAATGCCAGAAAAGCAGAAGCTTTGTCTACGATGCGTTCTTACCGCGAGGCCGAGTTAGCCTATTACGCCAAGAATGGAGCATATGTGGCCGTAGCAGCCTCTGGCGCGCTTAGAGTGGATATTGATGGCGATGGAGTGGCTGATATCTCAGTAGATGCCAATTCAAGCAATTTCACTTTTGCCGCCACTACCGCAGGCGTTATTACCGCGACCCATACGGCTACGGGAGGCACAGTTAATTATTATATGTGCGTGGAGAGCGGTAAGGCGGGCACAGGGACAGCTTCTTGTCCGTAATCCAGTAAACTTACGTGACGGAGTTATAGCAGCGAACGCAAAATATATGGCTAAAACAAACAAGAAAAACGCGTTTACTCTACTAGAGCTGCTTATTGTAATAACTTTAGTTGGTATTTTGGCTGTTATAGTTATGACTAGGTACGGGGCAGTCGCGGAAAACGCCCGCTCGGCGGAAGCATACGCTGTTTTAGCTGAGGTCGCTGCTTCGGAAAGCGGCTATTACGTGGAAAATAACGCGTATACAACTACCTGGTCGAATTTAGACAGGTATGCTGCTGCTCCCCCAAGCGATAATTTTACCTATACCCTTAATTCCGGTTATTACGGTAAGGCCGCGCCAAAATCAGGGCGGGGGACGAAGACCTATTATATGTGTTTTGACGGAACGAACAAAGGGACAGCTATCCCATCGTGTTCGACTCCTTAAGATGAATAAGAAAATCCCGCTAGAGAAAAGTATTGGTGAAAAAGGCTTTTCTCTGGCGGGATTTACTTTATTGGAATTGCTTCTGGTGGTTACGGTTATAGTGATCCTAGCCTTAATAGCCATTCCCGGATACAATAAGTCTAAGAACAGGGCAATAGGCAAGGAAGCTGTTGCCAATCTCAAGCTTATAGCCGCGGCAGAGCGGATATATAAGATGGAGAATGATTCCTATATTACATGCGTATGCACAAATTCTACTACTTGCGCAGCGTCTACCGGATGTAATTCCCGCCTTAGGCTGATGTTGAATACGTCAAACTGGCAATATGGAGTGACCGGTTCTGCCACAGCCGTTACCGTTACGGCTACTTACAAGTTAAATAGCAGTTGCAAGTATAATATTTACAGCTCAAACTTCGATTTAGACCCTGTAAAATCAGGCGCAGCAAGTTGCCCTTAGGCGGATGATGAATAAAAAAGCCCTAAGCCTGCTGGAAATAATTATTTCTATGGTGATATTAGCTATGGTCATTGCCGGCGTAGCTAGTGTTTTTGTGGCGGGTAAGAGGTTTATACTGCATAACCGCTCCCGGATGGCCGGAAGCGAGTTAGGCAAGGTATTCCTGGATCCTCTGCAGGCTTATATCAGGCAGGACACCTGGGCCGGAAGTAATTGTTTTAATACCAATAATGCCAGTAACCCCGCTAGTATGGCTAGTTGCCCTTCAGTCCCTGTAACTTATACCATCGGTTTTTTGACTTATACCCCTCAATATTACATTAGTAATATTAATACCAATATTAAGAAAGTGAAAATGGTGGTGAGCTGGCCTTCTGAATAATGCGCGTTGACCTTCGTCAATCCTTAACCCTGGTGGAGTTATTAATCGCCATATCGTTATTGGCGGTAATGATCTTGGGTGTTAGTAACATCGATGTTTTCAGCCGGTATCATCTTATTACCACTGACCACCGGGCCAAGCTGCAAAATGATGTTTCGCTTTGCCTTGAACATATGACTAAGAAGTTGTCTGGCGCCATAGGCAATGAAACGCTTTATGGGGCGAATTCCGCGGTATTCATCAGCCCGAATTCTACAAACACCGCTGTTTTATCGGTATTAGCGGACGCAAACGGCAGCGGCCAGAGGGAGCTTATCGGAGGGGATTATTGGATTGGGTATAATTTTGACTCTAGCGCAAAACAGTTTAGATATTGCGGTCAATGCACCAGCTCCTTATGTTCTTCATGTTCTGTGGCGCAAGAGGTCCTAGCCAGGAACATAACCGCATTTTCAGCCTCTAAAGATTTTTCCCGGGGAAACTATATAAACGTTACTCTTACCGCTTGCAGCGATCCTACGGGGGCAACTGCTTCCTGCGGATCTTCTAATAACCCCGCAGTTACTATGTCCACCAGTATTACCTTGCCCGCAGTTGCCGCTAACTAGAGTGGGAAAATGGGGACGTTTCTACTTTTCCGGCAGCTAAACTCAGGAAAAGTAGAAACGTCCCCATTTTCATGATATAATAAAAATACGGGCCTGTAGCTCAGCTGGGAGAGCGCCTCGTTCGCAACGAGGAGGTCAGCGGTTCGATCCCGCTCAGGTCCATAAATAATTTTTCCTGAATTTTCCGGGATACTCAAGCCAACCTAGTCAGGCGGCAGGCTAAGCAATCCCTAAGCCGTTTCCCCGGCAAAAATCCAAGGCAGTGCGGCATGAAGAATATTGGCGAATTAATTTTAAGCGTAGTTTTCCTTGTTGCTCTGATTTTGTTTTGTGTTTTCCTGCCCGGTTTGTTTGATTCTCAACAATTAACCCGTTTGATGCATTCCGGTTTAAAGCCCGGGGTTTGCCCTGTCCGGGATGCGGTATTCCCCTTGGACCCTTTGAATGGCCCGGGATCGAGCTCTTTGTTAGAAGCCGGTGAAGTGTTGAAAGAGGCGTCTTTTTATCAGAAATTGGAAAAAAACGCCGTCCAATGCCGGCTTTGCCCCCGCCGCTGCGTGATCCCGGATGGCTTACGGGGCTATTGCGGCGCGCGCCAAAACCGTAACGGAGTATTGTATACTTTGGTTTATGCTAAGCCCGTGGCAATACATATTGACCCTATAGAGAAGAAGCCTTTGTTCCATTTCTTGCCGGCTACAACCGTTTATTCGGTAGCTACCGCCGGATGCAACTTAAAATGTAAATTCTGCCAGAACTGGGAGATATCCCAGAGTAAGCCCGAAGACCTCGAGTATGTTTATCTTGAACCTAAAGATTTAGTAAGAAAGGCCAAGGAGTCAGGCTCGCCGGCAATAGCCTATACTTATAACGAGCCGACTGTATTCTATGAATATATGCTTGAGACTGCAAGGCTCGCCCGCCAGGAAGGCTTAAAGAACGTTATGCATTCTAACGGCTATATAAACGAAGAGCCGCTTAGGGCTTTGGCTAAATTCCTTGACGCGGCTAACATTGACCTTAAGGGTTTTAGCGACGATTATTACGCTAAAATTGCCGAGGGCTCGCTCGGCCCGGTTTTAAATTCCTTAAAAATATTAAAAGAAGAAGGCGTGCATATAGAGATAACCACCTTGCTCCTTTCGGGTTTTAATGACGATGCGCAGGGCCTAAGGAAGCTGTGCCTGTGGATTAAGGAAAATTTGGGGGCGGATACCCCTTTGCATTTCTCGAGGTTTTTCCCGATGTATAAACTAATGAGCCTTGCGCCGACTCCCGTAGAATCGCTTGAAAAGGCCAGGGAGATCGCTATTGATTGCGGATTACGTTATGTCTATATCGGAAATGTCCCGGCTAACCCGGCAGAAAATACCTATTGCCCTAAATGCAAAAAGCTTATTATTGAACGAAGAGGTTTTTTTGTCGTCCAGAATAACCTGGAAGACGGCAAATGCAAGTTCTGCGGCGAGAAAATCGCAGGAGTGTGGAAATGACAATAAAAAGGGATTGTCGCCATAGGCTGCTCCGGAAGCCGGGTAGCTTCCTGTTGCTTCGGCATTGTTTTGCCCTGTTTCGCAGGCGCCTTGTATTTTTGGCAACTACTGGTTTCTTAGTTTCTGTTTTGAGTTTTGGCGTTTGCCATTCGTTATATGCCGGAGGCATAAAAGAGCCTTGCGTTGCCGGGACATTTTATCCCGAAGACCCCGGAGAGCTTTCTAAGATGATTGACGCATTCTTGGAAGAAGCAAATCCTGAAACGGGGCCGGTTGGCCGGGTTTTCGCCTTAATTTCTCCTCATGCCGGTTACGGCTATTCGGGTAAAGTCGCGGGGTTCGGCTACAAGCTTATCAAGGCCAAAGAGTATAAAACGGTGGTAATTTTAGGTACGAGCCATCACTATGCCTTTAGCGGAATTTCGGTTTATCCCGGCGGCGTATTCAAAACTCCGCTTGGAGGAATTCCGGTAGATGATGAATTTACCCAAAAATTGCTCAATAAAGGCCCGGCTGTAACATTCGTCCCGGAGGCCTTTCAAGAAGAGCATAGCGTTGAAGTGCAGCTGCCGTTTTTACAAAAGACGCTGGATAATTTCAAGATTGTCCCGGTAGTCATTGGCGACGTTTCTTTATCTACCTGCCAGAAGTTTGCCGCTTTGCTTAAGGAATCAATTAATACGCGTAATGATGTTTTGTTGGTTGTTTCTACCGATATGTACCACGGATATGATTATGAGGAGGCGGATAAAACCGATAACCTTACCTTGGCCGCTATAAAGAACATGGACGCGCAAGCCCTTTATTACGGGATTCGTGATGAGAAAATGCAGCTTTGCGGAGGTTTCGGGGTTGTAACCGCCCTTATTTTAGCCAAAAGCATGGGCTATGATAAAGCGGTATTATTAAAACATACAAACTCTGCGGAAGTTACCAATAATATGAAAAAAGGTATCTGGACCGTAGGTTATTCAAGCTGGGCTATTGGCGCTTCTATGGGATCCAGCGTCAATGGCGGGCAGAGTCGAACCAGTGGCGCTTCTTTAGGGCCCAGCGCCAATCCGGGAGGAGAAGCCATGTTTAATAAAGGTCAGAGGAAGCGGTTGCTTGAGATTGCGCGCGCTGCTATAGAGGCATATTTAAAGAATGGCAAGGTTTTAGAGATTACCGAGACGGACCCTGCTTTGGCAAAGACTACAGGAGCTTTTGTTACCCTTAATGAACACGGGGATTTGCGCGGTTGTATAGGAAGCCTCCTGGGGACAGAACCGTTGTATTTAACCGTGCGGGATATGGCGGTTGAGGCTGCTACGGGCGATTCCCGCTTTAACCCGGTAAAGCTGCCGGATTTAAAGAATATTGAGATTGAAGTATCCGTTTTATCTCCTATGCAGAAAATCGACGATCCTGGCCTGATTAAGCTTGGGGTCCACGGTGTTTTAGTGCGGCAAGGCTACAAGAGCGGGGTATTCCTTCCCCAAGTAGCTACGGAAACAGGATGGTCAAAAGATGATTTTATGTCGAATTTGTGCGTCCATAAAGCGGGCCTTGCCCCCGATGCCTGGAAAGATAGATCTACCGAAATTTATATTTTTACGGCGGAAGTGTTTTCCGAGAAAGAGATGAGCGGTGGTTAAAATAGTTGCGAGCAGCTTTATTTTGGGGCTTGCGCTCGGCAGTGGGCCGTGCTTAGCTAGTTGCGGCCCGCTGTTTTTGACTTATATAGCCGGTTCCGGCAAGGGAGTTTTAAAAAGCCTGGAGTCTTACTTTTTATTTTCAGCGTCGCGGATATTCGTTTACTTGATTTTAGGCTTATTATGCTTTTTTTTCGGCAGGTTAATCTTTGTGAGATTAGGGGATATTTTCAAGTTTATTTTGTTTGGCGCGGGCCTCTTTGTTGTTTCCCTTGGCATACTTATGGTTTTGGGTAAGGGAGTAAATTCGGCCCATTGCTCTTTTTTGCGGGAACGTATTCTTGAAAAAGACAGTAAAGGCGTAGTCATCCTTGGGTTATTTGCTGGGCTATTGCCCTGCGCGCCTCTAATAGCTATGTTCACCTTTACGGGGTTAACCGCTAAAAGCGCCTTCGAGAATTTATTGTATTCTTTTGCATTCGGTTTAGGGACAGCTATTTCTCCGCTTATAGTTTTAGCCGGGCTGGCAGGCTTACTCCCCGCGCTCTTCAGGAAAAAGGGGGACGTTTCAAAAAAGGGGGACGTTTCTACTTTTCCCAATACTAGCTATAGAAAAGTAGAAACGTCCCCCTTTTTCTTGAGGCTGTTCCATATTATTTGCGGTTTGATTATGGTATTCTTAGGGATTCAGCTAATTCGGAGAATATTTTAAATGAATAAATTTTTCTGTAAGGATTCGGATATGCAGGAGGACAAAATCAACATTTCAAATAAGGAGGATGTCCACCATATAAAGAATGTCCTTAGGCTAAAGCAGGGCGGAAAGGTTGAAGTCTCTGATGAATCGGGCAATGTTTATGCCTGCGAAATCTTCCGGATAGACGATAACGTCCATTTGGTTGTTAAGAATAAAATTTGCTCTACCGGTATAGACCGGGGGATAGAATTAACTGTGGCAGTCGCTATCCCCAAGAAGGCCAAGATAGACGATATCATAGATAAGCTGGTCCAATTGGGGGTGCGCAGGGTTATCCCTTTGAAAACGGAACGCGTGATAGTGAAACTGGATAAGCAAAAGGAAGCCGACCGTTTTCTGCGCTGGAAGAAGATTGCGCTTTGCGCGGCTAAGCAGTGCAAAAGGAGCGATTTAGCTGTTATTGAGCCGGTTAGGAGCTTTAAGGACGTTGTCGCGGATTCAAGCAGGTTTGATTTAAAGCTTATTCCGTATTTGGGAGGGGAACGGAGAACTCTTAGGGATGTTTTAGCAAAGGGGGACGTTTCTACTTTTCTTGAGCCTGGTGCCAGAAAAGTAGAAACGACCCCCTTTGCTTTGAAAAGTAGAAACGTCCCCCTTTTTTCTAAAGTAATGGTTTTAATCGGGCCGGAAGGCGATTTTTCCGAAGAAGAGGTTCAGTTGGCTTTATCCGCGGGGTTTATCCCGGTTACGCTGGGAAGTTTAGTTTTACGCGTGGATACCGCTGCTATTGCCGTAGCCGGTTTCATCAGGCTGTTTTTAGGTCAGGAGCGGTTTTAAATTCCGGCTGGCTAATGGTTGGCCTTAGCCGTTATCCGGGAGTTCTTGCGATCTTATGAAGATAAAATTTTATACCCTTGGCTGCAAAGTAAACCAATATGATACCCAGAGTATCCGGGAGCGTTTTCTGGCGCATGGGTTCAAGGAGGCGCGCGGGCCAGGCAAAAGCGATTGTTATCTTATAAATACTTGCACCGTTACGGCTATGGCCGACCAGAAATCCCGCAGGCTGATCCGGCATTGTATCAGCGAAAACCCGCAGGCCAAAGTAATAGTAACCGGTTGCATGGTTAAGAATGATTCCGGAGAGTTAGCCGGAATTCGCGGCGTGAGCCTGATTATCAGTAAAAGTTTTTTTAGCGAAGGGATAAGCGATTTTTCTTCGCATACCCGGGCGTTTTTAAAGATTCAGGATGGTTGCGATAATTTTTGCTCCTATTGCAAGGTGCCTTTGGCGCGCGGCAGGTCAAGAAGCAGGCCCTTAACGGATGTAATTAAAGAAGCCCGGGCCCTAGCCGAAAAAGGCTTCAAGGAAATAGTCTTAACCGGTATATGCCTGGGTTCTTACGGCAAGGATCTCGGAAAAGGCATAGGGCTGGCAATGGTTATCGAAGAGATGGAGAAGATAGAAGGGTTATCGCGTATCCGTTTGAGTTCTATCGAGGCCGGCGATATTACCGAGCCATTGATCGATAAGATGTCTAAATCCAAGAAGCTTTGCCGGCATTTGCATATTCCTCTCCAAAGCGGGGATGATGATATCTTAAAGAAGATGCGGCGTAAGTATTCGCGTAAATTTTATCTTGATCTTATTAAGAGGATAAAAGCCAAGATCCCGCAAATAGCCATTACTACTGATTGCCTTGTCGGCTTCCCGGGGGAGAAAGAAAGAAATTTCAGGAATACCCTGGATTTAATCAATAGTATCCTGCCTTTAAGGGCGCACATTTTTCCTTATTCTCCCAGAAAGGGAACAAGCGCTTATCTAAAGGCGGTTCATCTTGGTTTTTCATCGCCCGAGCTTGTTAGAAGGCGTGTCGCTGTCCTTAAATCCGCGGCCAGCCTGTGTTCCGATAAGTATAAAAAGCGCTTCTTAGGCCGCACAATGCTTGTTCTTTTTGAAGGTAAATCCAGGGCAATGAGGGGGTGCTGGGAGGGTTATACTGATAATTATATTAAGGTTATTTTCAGGTCCCGGCGTAATTTAAAGAACAGGCTGGTATATGTCAAGCTTAAGGGTATTTTTGGCGATGCCGTATTGGCTTCCCGGAAAAAGGGGGACGTTTCTACTTTTTTCTAGGCTTAGCGCCGGAAAAGTAGAAACGTCCCCCTTTTTCTATTTTCTCCTTGACAAAATCGGCTTGGGATGGTATAAGTAAACAGTAAATTTGAAGGGGGCTTTGCGCAAAAGTTTTAAATAACCTCTTAAAAAGTAACCCGGAAGTTATAATTTTACAATAACCAGAAGGGGTTAAGCAGAAAACGCGCGGGAAGCCAATCTTACCTTAGAAAGGGGGATTTTAAAGACATGAATAGAAAAGGTTTTACGCTTGTTGAAATTATGATCGTTGTGGCGATTATCGCATTATTGGCAGCTATTGCTATACCTAACTTATTAAGCGCCAGGATGACCGCTAATACGGCAGCAGCTAAGGCCAACATCCGTAGTTTATCTACAGCCTGCGAAACGTATTCAACCGCAAACAGCGGCGCGTATCCGACCACGGTAGCTGAATTAACTACTTTTATCAGTTCCGCAGCTTCTTATTGCGCTGACGCAGCCGGCACAGCTGCTACGGTTCAGGGTTACCAATACCATTGTACTTTGGGGACAGGCAGCTATACGTTAGTGGCTAATCCGGTTACCGTAGGCACAACCGGCACTACGACATATACCGCTACTACAGGAGGAGTGCTTACGCCATTATAAGAGCGCTTCTTGTGAAGAGTTAGAAAAGAGGAGAGGAGAAATTTCTCTCCTCTTTTTTTTACAGGTTATCGCCGGCAGTAATCCTGCCGCAGCAATCACCCCTTTAAAATCAGGTTGTTTTAGCGCCGCGGGGATTGGCAATAACTGGAGTTTGAAGAATTATGGCGGATAGGCCTAAGACAATTTTATTTATAGCTATTTTTTTAATCATCGCTTGTTCCTGCGCTTTCTTTTATTCGAATTCCCTGCATAACCCTTTCATCTGGGATGACGACGCCTTAATCGTTAAAAACCCGATTATCCGAAGCTGGTCGAATTTGCCCAAGGCATTTACCAGCGATTTGTATTCCGGAGTTTCCTTTGGCTCAAATTTTTATCGTCCGATACAAACAATTTCTTATATGTGGGATTATTCTTGGTGGCAACTCGATCCTTACGGGTATCATTTAACTAATCTTTTTCTTCAGATCCTGGTTTCCTTTCTGGTGTTTTTATTCACCCGGAGTTTCTTTAATGAAATAAGAATTTCTATAGCGGCGGCCCTGCTTTTTGCTTTGAACCCGTTGCATACGGAAGTAGTCACTTATATCTCCGGCAGGGCGGAGATGCTTATAGCCGTGTTTTTGCTTTTATCCCTGCTTTTATTTATGCGGGGGAACCGGTTCTTTTCCTGGCTGGCTTTTATTTTTGCGCTGTTATCGAAAGAGTTAGCGGTAGCCTTTCCCCTAATCATTATTGCTTATTTATTCTGTTGCCGTGGCGAGGCAGAAAAGAAAGAAGATGGCTTTTTAAGGCCGGCCATTCCTTTTCTGGCGATTGATTTCTTGTATTTACTATTAAGGCTTACATCTTTAAGTTTTTTGCGTTCTCACCCTCCGGCTTTGACCAAATACCCGCTGTTGGCCAGGTTTATGGTTTTGCCCGATATATTGCTTACCTATTTTAAGCTATTGGTTTTACCGGTTGATTTGCATATGAGTTGGACTTTAAAACACGCCGCGGGTTTTATTGGCATATTCTTTAATTGGTTTTTGTCCGGATTGGTTCTTATCTGCGGCTACTATATCCTTAAGAGAAATAAGAATCCCGGCGTCTGGTGTTTTATGTCGTCCTGGTTCTTCATTTTTCTTCTCCCGCAGGCAGGCCTCTTGCCGATTAACACTTTCATCGCCGAGCATTTCCTCTATTTATCGTCAATAAGCTTCTTTATCCTCCTGGGTTTCCTGTTGAATAAATCCTTAAGAAAACAATTATTTTATCCGGCGGTAATACTCTTGGGCGCTTTTTACGGTATACTCACATTTAGCCGGAATTTTGACTGGCAGGACCCGGCAGTTTTTTATAAAAAGATAATCAAATTCTCTCCAAACAGTTTCCAGGCGCATAACAATTTGGGTTTAGAGTATGAGCGCCGGCACCTTTTTGACTTAGCGTTGATTGAATATAAGAAAGCCCTTGAGATCGAACCGGGCCTGATGGAAGCGCGCTCAAACCTGGCCAACCTTTATTTTCAAACCGGAAAATTCAAGGACGCGCTCCTGGAATATTCCAAGGTAGAAAAGAATGCCCCCAAAAACAAGGCCGGGGAATTACAGAATAATATTGGCTGCGTATTTGAGGTTGAGGGGTTACCGGATGATGCCTTGAGAAGTTACAGGCTCGCTTTAAGGCTGGATCCGGCTTTGAATTTTACGCATTTTAACATTGCCCGTATTTATGCGGCAAAGGGTAATTTTGATTTGGCGGCACAGGAGGCATTGCAATCGCTTCCAGAGATAAACTCGCCAATAAAGAAGAGTGAAGAATACCGCGCCATCGTTTCCTCGTATGTTAAATTACCGAATGTTTTCCAATCCGGTGCCGTATTCTTTAATGATTTAGGCGTAAAGTTTGCTTCTCGGGGGCTTTGGGAAGGTTCAATCACGGCTTTTAACAGGGCCATTGAACTGGATCCTTTTTACGCTGATGCGCATTTTAACCTGGGACTTGTTTTTTGGAAAAATGGCCTGAAAAATAAAGCAATTTTTGAGTTTAAATCAATCCTTAAGAATCATCCTAATTATTTGAAGGCCAAGGAGTTCTTATCCGAAATAATATACAAAAAGTATTGATAAAAACGCCTGTTGTGTTAGAATAATTTCAATGAAAAACAGGGTAAAAAACAGGTTAATCGTAAAGAAAGCCGGCGGCCGAGCCGCCCTTAGCCCATCAGGGAAAGCCGCCGTAAGAAGGCGCGGTTTTCCGGGCGGGTTTTCTTTGGTAGAGATAACGTTTGTGGTTTTAATTGTGTCTTTATTGGTTTCTTTGGCGGTTGTGGAAGGAGTTACGCTCAGGAAAAAAGCCAATGAAGCAAACGTTCAGGCAAATTTAAAGGCCATAGCGTCGGGTTTTGAAATATACGCTGCCGGCCACGGCGGGGCTTATTCTTCCGGAGATGAATCTAACCTGCAGTTTTTGGTTGATTCCAGATGCGCTTCACAGGATTTAGTAAGCATGAGCCAGTTGGGGAATTTTAAATATGTTGTTGGTTCGATAAACCCTTCAGGTTATGATATAAGGGGCATTGCGGTCAACCCTGTTTTAGCCGACCATAACTATCAGATTACGACAGGCGGGCGGATTAGGCGCAGCGACACCCCGGAAACCTCGGATAATGATTTTAAGGATTATGCCCCATGAAGAATAATAAAGCAAAGAGTTTTGTAGCCATTATGATTGTGATCGCCTTGTCGGCCTTGGTGTTAAGGGTAGCTATAAGCAAGATTATTAATTTGGTGAGCGCCCAGAATGAATCTAACGCTCAATCCACGCTTAAGCTTATATCTACCGCTCTTGAAAACTATGCCGCAAACAACCAGGGGGCCTATCCTTTGAAAATAGCCGTTTTAACCCAGTCTCAGCCGCAGTATCTTGACAAGGATTATATAAAGCAATCCCCCCTAAAAGGCTATCGTTATAGTTGCGGCCGCTTGGACGCTTCCGGGTATAACTGTTACGCGTTTCCCACCCGGTGCAAATTAACCGGCAAAGTCGATTTTAGCGTTACTACAGGCAGTTTGTTAATATCTGAAGATTGCGCTAAAAAGGAATAAGTTCATAATAACCAAGAATACTTATGGCCAATATCTTGTCGAAAATAAAAAATAATTTCTCCCGGGAGAGGTTTTGCATCGGCCTTGATATTGGCACCCAGTCAGTCAAAATAGCCAGGCTTAAACTTGCTAAAGACGAAGTTACCTTGTGCGGTTTCGATATAGAGCCGGCTAAGTTAGAGCTTAGCGGAGCGTTCAAGAAGATAAAAGAGCCGCGTTTTGCGGACACGTTGAATATATCTGTTTCGGGCCCGCAAACCGTAATACGCTATGCCAATTTTCCCAAAATGAACTCTCAAGAGTTAAGGCGTTCCCTTAAGTTTGAGGCGCATAAATATATACCATTTTCGGTCTCCGAAGTTAATCTCGACGCTTGTATTCTAAAGAACGACCCTGTCGATAGCAAGATGCTGGTTTTGATCGCCGCGGCAAAAAAAGAGATGGTTGCCAGCCGCCTGGAATTGATTGAGAGCATAAATTTACCCGTAAACCTGGTTGAGGTGGATTCTATCTCGTTGGTCAACGCCTTTATCTTTAATAATCCTCCGGAAGATAGCGCCGGGGATAAAGCGGTAGCGCTTCTTAATATCGGCGCTTCGGTGAGTAATTTGAATATATTGGAAGGCGCCATCCCGCGTTTAAGCCGGGATATGCATATCGCGGGCAATACCTTTAGCCAAAAGATCATGGATATATTCGGGGTTGCTTTTAACGATGCCGAAAGGCTGAAGACCGAACCTGAGCGGGAAGCTGAAAATGAGGATAGAATCAACGCGGCTTTAGAATCGGTCTTGTCGAATATGGCAACCGATATCAGGACATCTTTCGATTATTACGAAAGCCAGGGCTCTTCTTCTGTCGTCAAGATATTCTTAAGCGGCGGGGGGGCCAGGTTCAAGGGGTTAAAGGAGGCGCTTGCGCGCCTTTTGGGTATTGAGGTGGAATTTTGGGATCCTTTGAAACGCCTGGTGATTGACGCTGCCGTTGGGGTTGATAAGGCCAAAGAGGCATCCGGGCAATTAGCGGTTGCCGTGGGGTTAGCCTTACGCGGGTAGCGTTTCCTATAAAAGTTATTTTGATTACGCGGGTTATCATTAGCATATTTTAATTCCTGCAATCTGTTTTAGGGAGACGGTTAACCCGCTTTTGAACCGCAAAGGAATTTTTGGATGATCGAGATCAATTTACTCCCGGAAGAATTAAGAAACAGGCTGGTCAAAGCCGATAACCCCGAGGTAGCCGAAAGTTCCGGCAGCCTGGAGCCAAAGCATTTTATTTTGCTCGTACCGTTAATCTTCGGTATTTTAGTTTGCGTTCAATTGACTATCGGAGTTTGGGGGATATCCAGGGCGCAGCGGCTGCATGCGTTGAAGCAGGAATGGAAAACTCTTGAGTCTGAAAGAAAAGCCTTACGGGAGTCCAGCGAGAAATACGCGTTGGCTTCAGAAGGCCCCCGGGCTTTGCAGCAAATGTTACGCGACAGGATTATTTGGTCGGAAAAGCTAAACCGCCTTAGTTTGGACCTGCCTCCCGGAATATGGTTTGAGGGGCTAGCGGTCAATTCGAACGAACTGACCTTATTGGCAGCCGGGGTGTCTTTAAAAAAGGAAGATATGGCCTTGATCAAGCAGTTTATTGATAATCTTAAGAATGACCCCGCATTTATTAAAGACTTTAACGGCCTTGAGTTAGGCCAAGCCGTTAAGAAAACAATCGGCAGCTACGAGATTACCGAATTTACTTTAGAGGCGGCTATTAACCGGGCATCCGCTAAAACAAAATGAACCTGAAGGATAAAATAAGAAACATCAAGATTTTCGACCGGTTGGATTTGGATAATAAGAAAATAATCCTTATCGCCGTAATCAGCGCGATCGCGCTTTATATGGATGTAAACCTTGTGTTGAAAGCCCAGGTCAAGGGGCTCAATAAGGGCAAGGAGGAGCTTATCAGGTTAAATAATGACCTGGATAGCTTCAAAGCGGAAATCAATAAGATGCGGCAGATGGAATCCGCGCGGCCTTCTTTACCCCAACCGGGCCTTAAGGCAAAAAAGACGGTTCCTGAAAACCAGTTCCCATCTTTACTGCAGGATATCTTCAAAGCGGCGAATAATAATGCCGTAAGGATATTGCAGATAAGGCCTTACCGGCAGGCGCCTTCCGTCGGTAAGGATAATAAGGCCAAACCTCAGGATAAGCTTACCCCTGTTTTAATCGCCTTAGAGCTATCGTGCGGGTATCATAATTTAGGCAAATTCATAAACGGCTTGGAAAACTTAGAATATTTTGTTAATGTGCAGGAGATTAAGATAGAGCCCCAGGGAGACAATTACCTTAACCAGAAAGTCAGCCTGCTTTTGACTACATATACCGGGAGCTAAGGGATATACTATGCGCGCGCCGTTTGAAAATCGGGGTTTTCCCTGTAAAAAAGCGCTTGGGGCGCAAGCGGGATGCGGCCGCTGGCGATTATTGGTTACGTTGTTCCTGCTTTGTTTTTTCAGTATTTCTTTGGCCCAGGAAGATTTTGTCTATCAACCAAAAGGCAGGAGAAACCCCTTTATCCCCTTAGTCACTAAAGACGGGCAGCTTCTGAAACTGGACAGGGAACGGGAAAGCCTCCCGGATGGCTTATCGGTGGATGGCATCATTTATGATAAGCAAGGCGTATCGTATGCCCTTGTAAACGGGAGGGTAATCGGCGTGGGGGATTACGCCGGAGATTACAGGGTTTTAAAAATCGAAGATTACAAAGTTACTTTTCTTATAGGCGGCCAGGTTAAAGAGGTTCCCATATACAGCAGGGAGGAAAATTGAGGATAAATATCGTTTTCAAGCTTTCGTTGCTTTCTTTATTTTTATTGTTCTTGTCTTTTTCTTCTTCCCCGGCTGCGGAGGATAAAGATAACCCTCTCCAGGTTCTAAGCGCTTCGGATAACGTGACTTTGGATTTTAAAGAAGCGGATATCCAAAACGTGCTTAAGATTATTTCCTACAAGTCGGGAGTCAATATAGTCAGCACTCCCGAAGTCTTAGGGAATGTTACCTTAAGGATGGTTGATGTCCCCTGGGAAACGGCCTTGGACGTGATATTAAAGACTTACGGGTACAGTTACCAGAAACAGGGAAATATTATTTTAGTTACCAGGTTAGAGAATATGGCCAAGCTCCAGGCAGAGGAACCCTTGCAGACTGAAATCTTCACTCTTAAATTCCTTGACGCGCAAGACGCCCAAAAGATCATTATACCCCTGCTTACTCCCCGCGGGAAAATATCAGTATTGTATGCCCGGGGGCAGAAAGGATGGACTTTCGGAACTTTTAAAATCGGCAAAGAGACCGTGACCAACGCTGCCTTGGAGAGAGAAAAGCAAGAAGCCAAGGCCGAAACTATCTCTATGCAAAATTCCGCTACCGGGGAGCTTATCTCGCGTAAGGCGGAATTTGACGCGTCGGTAAAGTCGAAGGTTCTCCTTATAACCGATACAGCCCCTTCTTTGGACAGGATCCGCAACGTGATAATCCCCGCGATCGATAAGAGACCCAAGCAGGTTTTAATTGAGGCCCGGATTATGGAAGTGCAAAAAGATAAATTAAAAGACATAGGGTTAGAGTGGGGCAAGGGCAATGGCTCGATTACGACCAATACCTCAACCGGCACTATTGTCGGCAGAAGCATTGCTTCTAATGTTACGCCTAATGCGTTTGACCCTGTTGAGGGGACTACCGCCGTGACCGGGACCTATCCTTATAATACGGGTTTACAGCTTCTTTTCAGTAAAATAGGCGGCACGAAGATGGAAATATTGTTGCATGCCCTGGAAGAAGATTCGCATACAAATATGCTCTCTTCGCCTAAAATCCTCACCTTGGATAACCAGGAGGCGTCGATTTTAATCGGTTATCATACGCCGATCCTTAGCTCTTCGGTAACTGCCGGAACTACGGATAGCGGCCCCACGCAGACACAAACCTTGGATTATTACCAGGAGATTGGCATCCGGCTCAATGTCGTCCCTCAAATCAGCGACGAGGGATATATAAACATGATTATACATCCGAGCATTACGTCTTCAAATTCAAGCGTGGCCGCTACTAATGTCGCCGGCACGGGAAACGACGCGATTACATCCGAGATTGATTATCCCGTTATCGATGTGCGCGAGGCGCAAACGCAGGTTTTGATAAGAAATAACGAAACAATTGTCATCGGCGGGTTGCTTAAGGACGTCAAGACCAAGGAGACAATCGGCGTGCCTTTTATAAAGGACATTCCGTGGCTGGGGAAGTTATTTACGCGCCAGACGGATAATGTAACGAAAGTCGATTTGCTTATATTTATCACCGCTCACATACTTGAAGAAGGAGAGCTTTCCCAGGAAGAAACCGAGAAGATTAAAAAAGGCGTTGATTATATGCCGCCCGAAAAAGACTCCGGGGCCAAGAAAAAGGGCTGGGATTCTTTAACCGCCCCATAATTAAGAGTGAGGCAGGTTTAATGCCTTTGCTAAGGGTAAATGTATAAATTAAAGTTTATTTTCTCCAAGAAAGGGTTGATGATATATATAGGGCATTTGGACCTGATGCGTTTATTCACGCGGGCAATGCGCAGGGCGGATTTGCCGCTTAAGATGTCCGAGGGGTTTTCTCCGCACCCTAAGTTTGGTTTAAGGCGGGCGCTAAAATTGGGGTTAGAAAGCGATAACGAGGAGGGGATAGTGGCCTTGAGGGTCCCGCAAGATGAGCAGGAATTTAAAAATAAATTGCAGGAACAACTACCAGAAGGGATTGAGATAAAACATGTCGAAAGAAATTTTAGTTAATATTGAACCGCAGGAAAAGCGGGTTGCGGTTGTTTCAGAGGGGCAATTGCAGGAATTCTATATTGAACGCCCGCAGGATAGGACTATCGTCGGCAACATTTATAAGGGCAAGATTGAGGCGGTCCTGCCTTCTTTGGGGGCGGCTTTTGTGGATATCGGCCTTCCCAAAAAGGGTTTTCTTTATTTGTCCGAGATTGAATTTGCGTTCGAATCGGTAGATGAGCCGGGGCTTAAAAAAGATAAAGAGATCAAGAAGGGCCAGGAAGTGTTGGTCCAGGTAGTTAAGGAATCCTTTGGCACCAAGGGCCCGAGGCTATCTACGCACATTGGCTTAGCCGGCAGGTACCTGGTGATTATGCCGCAGGATAAGCAGGTAGGCATATCGCGCAGGATTGAGGATGATGTTGAAAGAAGGCGCCTGCGCCAGATATTTAACGAGTTAAAGCTCCCCAAGGATGTCGGTTTTATCGTGCGGACAGCTGCCTGCGGGAAATCCAAGCAGGAACTTGGCCGTGACGCCCAGTTCCTTTATAAATTATGGAAGAGGCTGGAGAAAATTGTGGAGCAGAAAAAATCTCCCAGCCTAATTTATGAAGAATACGACCTTACTTTAAGGGCGATAAGGGATTCTTTTACCGAAGATATCTCTAAGCTGATTGTAGATTCAAAACCCGAGTATTATCGCATCCAGAATTTTATGCGCACATTCTTAAGTTATTTGGCCAAGAAGGTGGAATTTTACCGCGGCGACGATTTATTCGGAGAGAAAGATATCGAGAGGCAGATTATCCGGATAAACGAAAGCCGGGTTTACTTGAAATCAAAAGCTTACCTGGTCATTGAGCCTACCGAAGGCTTAGTGGTTATTGATGTCAATAGCGGAGGGTTTAAGAAGAAATTTAACCAGGAGGAGACTGCTTTTAAGGTTAATTCCGAGGCGGCTATGGAAGTTGCCCGCCAGTTGGTTTTACGCGACTTAGGCGGCATAATCGTCATCGATTTTATCGATATGGAAAAAGAAGGCCATCGCCGTGAGATATTTAATTTATTGAAGAGGGCATTAAGCGGCGACCGGGCAAAATACGATATTTTGGGTATTTCTAAATTCGGCGTGGTAGAAATGACCCGCGAGCGGATTCATAAGACCGTGCAGATGCTTTCTTTTCAGTCCTGCCCTTATTGCCAGGGCAGGGGCAGGGTAAAGTCAGCTATGACGATAGCTATTTACGCCCTTAAGGAGTTAAAGAGGTTCTTAAAGGGTAAAAACCTCAAAGAGGTCAATGTCACGCTTTCCCCTTCGGTAATCGGCGAAATATTGAAGAATAAGGAAGATTTAAGGTCAATTGAGTATAAATTCAAGACCAAGGTTAATTTTATCTCTAATCCTACTTTGCATATCGAAGACGTGCACATCGCATAATATGCCTATTTACCGTTATTGACGGGCGTAAAATGCCGCAGCCTGCGGCAGGCAGGTGTAACGGCCTAGCCTGGGGATTGCCGCAGTGCCTGCAGCTTCTGGAAACGACATAATTTAGCCTTGACCCGCGTATTTTACCGGTATATAATAAAGCTTCAAAAAATCCGTTAAATCTATCAAAAGGGAGCCAAAAATGTATGCTATAGTTGAAGTTGGGGCAAAACAGTACAATGTTAAAAAAGATGATATTATCCTCGTTGACCAGCAACCGCTTAAAGAAGGCAAGGAAATAGTATTAGAGAAGGTGCTTTTAGTTTCTAAGGATAGGAAAATTGAGGTTGGCCAGCCGTATCTGAAAGATGCAAAGGTGAGCGCTGAAGTCTTATCCAGGGTAAAAGGGGAAAAGGCAACCGCTTTTAAATACCGGCGCCGTAAATCTTCGCATTGGAAAAAAGGCCACCGCGCCAAATTATTAGAGTTAAAAATAAAATCTATCGAAATAGGCAGTTAAATTGTCCATTGCGTTTGTTGACCAGGCAAAGATTTACGTAAAAGCCGGAGACGGAGGCAGAGGCAGCTCCAGTTTATACCGCGACAGGTCTATGCGCGTGGGTAGGCCTGACGGAGGAGATGGCGGGCGGGGCTCTGATATAATAATCCGCGCCGACAGGAACCTCCACACTCTTTTAGATTTAAAGTATAACCAGCATTTTCGGGGTAAGCACGGCGGCCACGGATCAGGCAATGATAAAAGAGGCCGGGAAGCCGAGCCTGTAATAATCCGCGTTCCGGTAGGCACTACTATTATTGATTCTAAGGGCAATTGCGTTTTACGCGACTTGGAGGTTGACGCGCAAGAAGTCATCGTAGCGGCCGGCGGCGCCGGCGGTAAAGGCAATAATAAGCATAGCCTGCAAGGTTTTCCCGGAGGACTGGGCGAAGAAAAAGTATTAATTTTAGACCTTAAGCTTATTGCCGAGGTTGGCGTTGTGGGCTTCCCGAATGCGGGGAAATCTACTTTGATTTCTAATATATCCAATGCCCGGCCCCAGATTGCGGCGTATCCGTTTACTACCAAATTTCCCATTCTTGGATTTCTCAGGCGCGGGGAGAAAACATTCGTAGTCGCGGATATCCCCGGCCTCATTAAAGGTTCGTCTGGAGGCAAAGGCCTGGGGGACAGGTTTTTAAGGCATGTTGAGCGCACAAAGATCCTTATTCATCTGGTTGACATGGCGGGTTTTGAGGGCAGGGAGCCGTTGGAGGACTATAAGACGATTAACCGGGAGTTAAAGAGTTTTAATCCTTTAGTTGGCAAGAAGATCCAGATAATAGCCGCCAATAAAATGGACCTGGATGGGGCAAAAGAAAACCTGGAGAGGTTCAAGAAGGCAGTAAAGAAAAAGATATACCCCATATCTGCTTTGCATAAAAAAGGGCTAGAGGAATTAATCGATGCAGTCGCAAAGAAAATATAAAAGAATAGTCGTAAAGATAGGTTCCAGCCTTCTTTCGCATAAGGCTAAGCTTGACACGGCTATGCTTAGCGGTGTTTCAAGCCAGGTATCCAGCCTTATGAAAAAAGGCAGGGAGATAGTTTTAGTTTCTTCAGGCGCCATAGCCTTGGGAATGTCGGTTTTAAAGTTAACGCAGCGGCCTAAAGAGCTTAGTTTTCTGCAGGCCTCTGCGGCTGTGGGGCAGAATGAATTGATGGACGCTTACCGGTATTTTTTCAAGAAACGCGGCATTAATTGCGCGCAATTACTTTTGACTTGGGAAGATTTTTCCGATCGTAAGCGTTATTTGAATGCCAAGAGCACGCTCAATACGCTTCTTAAATTAAAAATCGTTCCCATAATCAACGAGAACGACACTGTTTCGACCGATGAAATTAAGTTTGGGGATAATGACCGGCTTAGCGCTTTAGTTTCAATCCTCGTTGGGGCGGACCTTTTGATCATACTTTCCGACGTCGAGGGGCTCTGGGGTGAAGATAAGAAAATAATCAGGGTCGTAGATAAAATTACCGGGAGCCTGAAGTCTTTAGCCTGTTCTTCGAAAAAAGAAATTTGCGTTGGAGGCATGGTAACTAAATTAGAGGCGGCCAATATTGCTACTAGTTCCGGTATCCCTTGCGTAATTGCCAGCGGCCAGAAGAAAGACATCATCAAGTCGGTAGTTGATGATGCCGGCAGCAACGGAACTCTCTTTTTAACCAAAGGTAAAGTGCTTGACGCTAAAGAGCGCTGGATGGCTTTCGGGACTAAATCTAAAGGTAGGATCAGGGTTGATGATGGCGCCAAAAATGCCTTGCTTAATAAAAAGAGCCTGCTTTCGGTAGGAATAGTCTCCTGCTCGGGAAATTTTTCGCCGGGAGATGTGGTGAGCATTTGTAATAATGATGATGTTGAATTTGCCCGCGGCAAAGCCGGATTGGGGATAAAAGAACTTGAGAAAATTCAGGGGATCCGTTTTGCCAAAGAAATAATCCACCGGGATAACATAGTTATGCTTTAGGGGCGGCTCTCAACTCGAAGTAAAAGCGTCCCTAGGCAAGGGGATACTTTTAAATTGATTGAAAACGTCCTTAAGAAAGAGATATGGACCTGAAAAAAGAAATAATACAAATTGCTAAAAACGCTAAATCCGCTTCCGGCTATCTTGCCAATCTTGCGACCAGCCAAAAGAATAGAATTCTAGAGGAGATGGCCGGGAACCTGGAAGATAAAAAGTCCAGGATACTCAAGGCGAATAAAAAGGATATTGCCGCAGCTAAGTCTGCAAAGTTATCCAGCGCTTTCATCGACCGGCTTACGCTTGACGATAAAAGAATAGAAGCTATGGTGGCCGGGCTTTTAGATGTCGCCAAGCTAAAAGACCCGATAGGCGCGGAGATAAGATCATGGCAGGTCCCTTCCGGTTTAAAGATACATAAGGTGCGCGTTCCCATAGGAGTAATCGCCATAATTTACGAAGCCCGCCCCAATGTTACTGCTGATTGTATCGGCCTGACTTTTAAGTCCGGGAACAGCGTGATTTTGAGAGGAGGAAGCGAGGCATTAAATTCCAATCTGGCTATCTTTGCAGCTATAAATGAGGTTGCCGAGAGAAATGATCTTCCGGTTGGAGCGTTAAATATTATTTCCACTAAAGACAGGCGGGCTATCGATTTCCTGCTTAAATTGAATGATTATATCGACGTGGTTATTCCCCGCGGCGGCGAAGAGTTGATTAAGAAGGTGGTAAAGCTTTCGCGGATACCCGTAATCAAGCATTATAAAGGTATTTGCCATGTTTTTGTCGATGACTACGCGGATTTGAATATGGCCGAACAAATTTGTTTTAACGCCAAGGTTCAGCGTCCGGGAGTCTGTAACGCCATGGAAAGCATGCTTGTGCATCGCGATGTTGCTGGCCGGTTCCTGCCGGGAATGCTTAATAAATTCAAGGAAGCCCGGGTAGAAATCCGCGGCTGTGTTTTTACGCAAAGGATCGCTAAGGAAGGGGTAAAAAAAGCCACGGATAGGGATTACCGCACCGAATTTTCGGACCTGGTCTTAGCGGTAAAAGTAGTAGATAGCCTTGACGAGGCGGTTGCCCATATCAATGAATATGGCTCGCATCACTCCGATAGTATCGTTACCGATGATGAAAACAACGCCAGAGAATTCCTTAAAAGAATCGACTCGGCTTGTGTATATGTGAACGCCTCAACCCGTTTTACCGACGGCTATCAATTCGGCATGGGAGCGGAAATCGGCATATCCACCGATAAATTACACGCCCGCGGACCGATGGGTTTGGAAGAATTGACCAGCTATAAGTACGCGGTTTTTGGCAATGGGCAGCTTAGGCAGTAGCAGGCAAATAGGGACAGCGACCATTCTTATCTCCGCAGGGAATGAGCAAGGTTATCGCTGCTCCTGATATAAAAAGGGGTAAGCTCAAATTGAAAATCGGTATCCTAGGCGGAACGTTTAACCCTGTTCACATCGGCCATTTGATTTTGGCCGAAGAAGCAAGAGAAAAGCTGGGTTTAGGGAGAATTATTTTTGTCCCGGCCAACCTGCCTCCGCATAAGGAAAATGGCGATATTGCGCAGGCGCATGACCGGCTTACAATGTTAAAGCTTTCGATCAAGGGAAATAAACATTTTGGAGTTTCGGACATTGAAATCAAGAGGCAGGGCCGTTCTTATACAATCGATACAATAAGGGAATTTAAGAAGAGGTTTTTATCCGACGAGTTGTATTTTATCATTGGTTCGGATTTACTGAAATACCTGGATGCCTGGAAAGATTTGGGGGAAATCAATAAAATGGTTAAATTCGTCGCTGCGACCAGGCCGGGCTATCCGTTGGAGAGTATCCCAGCTTATATCGAAACTTTAAAGATCAGGGCGGTTGATGTTTCAGGTTTTGAAGTGCGCCAGTGCATAAAGGAAAATAAGTCGTTTAGATATTTGGTTCCGGAAGCAGTATTTGGCTTTATTAACAAAAAAGGACTCTATAAGGGTAGATAGTAGCTAGCAGTTAGTATCTAGGGTATCCTGCATACTAACTACTATCTACTAACTACTCTGTAATAGGATAAGAAAGGCAAATAGTGAAGATACAAATTGCTCCATCCATATTATCTGCTGATTTTAGCTGCCTTCAGGATGAAGTGAGGAGAGTTGAAAAGGCGGGGGCTGATTTGCTGCATATCGATGTTATGGATGGGCATTTTGTCCCGAATATTACTATCGGCCCGGCCGTGGTTAAATATATCCGTAAATGCACAAAATTGCCTCTGGATGTGCATTTGATGATTGAAAATCCTCAAAAATATGTCGATGCCTTTGTTAATGCCGGAAGCGACATGATTACCGTCCATATAGAAACGGTTTCGGGCCCCGGGCTCAAGGCCATAGGCGTTAAGCTTAAGCGCAAAGGCATAAAATTTGGCGTATCCCTTAACCCGGAGACGCCCGTATCCAGGCTTAAGCCGATATTAAAATACGTGGATTTTATCCTGGTAATGTCGGTTAATCCGGGTTTTGGCGGACAAAGTTTCATTCCGGGAGCAATTCCCAGAATAAAAGCTTTGCGGGCGATTTTTAAGGGAGACATTTCTGTTGATGGCGGGATAAATGATTTAACCGCTCAAAGCGTAATGAAGGCTGGCGCGAATATCCTGGTAGCCGGTTCATACATATTTGGGGCAAAAGACAAAAGAAAAACTATAGAAAGGATTAGAAATGCAGGCTAATAGCGGGATTAAATTCGGAACAGACGGTTGGCGGGCAGTTATTGCCGACTCTTACAATTTTAAGAACTTAAGGATTTTGGCCCAGGCTACCGCGGATTACCTGGGAGAAGGAAAGAAAATCGTCATTGGCTTTGATACGCGTTTCATGTCGGATAAATTTGCGTTTGTTGTAGCCGAAGTCATCAGCAATAACGCCATAGAGGTGATTCTTTCGGAGGCCCCGGTGCCTACTCCGGCATTAAGTTTGGCCGTAAAGGAGATGCAAGCCGATTTAGGGGTAATGATTACCGCTTCTCATAACCCGGCAGAATATAACGGTTTTAAAGTCAAAATGCCTTCCGGGGGCGCGGCCCCGGTAGAGGTGACTGAGGAAATCGAGAATCTCCTGGGCCAAAAGGCCCCCGCAGAAACAAGCGTGAAAACAATACCCATAAAGAAATCCGATTTAACCCGGGATTACGTTAAATTCATCCGATCGTATATTGATCTTAAGAAGATAAAGAATAATCAATTCAAGGTTTTGGTTGACGCGATGCATGGTTCAGGGGATAGCTTAATCGGCCGGATTTTAAAGGGCACTAAGATTAAGATTGAATTTATGCGTAATACAATAAATCCTTCTTTTGGCGGCAGCAGGCCGGAGCCTGTGGAAGAGAACCTCGAGGAATTGAAAGAGCGGGTAAAAAAAGAAAAATTCGACTTAGGGATTGCCCTTGATGGCGATGCGGACAGGATCGCGGCCGTAGCCCCCGGAGGAGTATTTATCCATCCTCAGAAAATTTTAGGGCTTTTAGCCCTGCATCTAAACCAGGATAGAGGATGCTCCGGCGGTTTGGTAAAGACAATTTGCGGGACAACCATGATGGACAATATTGCCAACTTTTTAAAGATTAAACTTTATGAAACACCGGTTGGCTTTAAGTATATCTCTAACCTTATGGAAACGGAAGATATAGTCGCCGGAGGCGAGGAAGCCGGAGGAATGGGCGTTAAAAACTATATACCTGAACGCGACGGAAGCATGGCCGGTATGTTGTTGATTGAAATGATGAGTTTCCGCAATAAAAATATCCTCAAGATACTCAACGAAACGGAGAAGCAGTTTGGAAAATTTTATTATGTTCGTGTTGACCTGCATTTGAATAAACGCGTGGAACCAGATAAAGAAAACCTGCCCAGGGAATTGCTGGGAAAGAAGGTAACCGATATCAAGGATTATGACGGCTTAAAATTGATTTGCGAAGACAAAAGCTGGCTTATGTTCCGTCCTTCAGGGACTGAGCCGATCATGCGTATTTACGCGGAAGCCGGTAGCCTAGCGCAGGCAAATAAACTTTTGGAGTTAGGAAAGAAGGTCATTCTGAGGGATGCCGTATAGATTAAGCAGATTTATACTGCTTTTGTTATGTAAACTTTTGTTCCGTATCCAATTCAAGGGGCGGGAGTTTATCCCTAAGAAAGGCGGATTCATTATAGCCAGCAACCATTTTAGCTATCTGGATCCAATTGCAGTCGGCGTAGCCTGTACGCGCAGCATAAGTTTTATGGCCAAGGACGCGCTGTTTGATTATCCTTTTCTTTCCGGGTGGCTTAAGGCGGTTGGTGCCATATCCGTAAAACGGGGCTCGGCGGATTTATCCGCGATAAGAAAAGCGCTTAACAATGCAAAATCCGGAAAGGGCTTGGCATTATTCCCGGAAGGAACGCGCCGGACAAAAGAAACCGCATCTATCAACCCTGAACCGGGGGCCGGATTCCTGGCGGACAAGTTGAATGTGCCGGTTATCCCTGCGTTTGTCTCGGGAACAGAAATAGCTTTGCCAAAGGGAGCAAAGAGATTGCGCCTGGTAAAGTTAAAAGTAGTTTTTGGCAAGGAAATCCATATAGAAAGGGGGAAGCCTTATCATGAAATTTCCGCAATGATAATGGCTAGCATAAATAATTTAGCAAGCTAACAATAATAGGGGGGCGTAAATTTTTACCGGTTGCTTGGAACAAAAATCAGCCCGTTACCCCTAGTCCCGTGGTTTAGAAAATAAACGATAAAGGAGAATTTAAAATGTCAGATACAAGGGAAGAATTAGAGCAGCTCTATAATGAGAGCATTAAGATCATCAAGGAAGGGCACGTGGTAACGGGAAAAGTCGTTGCTATAAAGCAAAAGGAAGTTTTGGTGGATGTGGGTTTTAAATCCGAGGGGCTTGTCCCTATAACCGAATTCCCGAAGGCGGACTTGGAGGTAGGCAAGGAATTGGAGTTTTTCCTGGAGTCAATCGAGAATGACGCCGGCAATATCGTTTTATCACGCGAAAAGGCAATCAGCATACAAGGTTGGGATAAGATCGTTAAGTTTTCCCATGAGGGGGCTCTTGTTGAAGGCAGGCCCGTCAAGAAGGTAAAAGGAGGATTCCTCGTTGACGTTATGGGGATCGAAGGGTTTTTGCCCCTATCATTGTCCGCTTTCAAGAATATCGCGGATAAGGACATACTTTATAAACCGTTCCAGTTTAAGATTGTTAAAGTCAATAATCTCAGGCGGAGCATAATTTTGAGCCGCAGGGAAGCGGTGCAAAAAGAAAGAAACGTTGCCAAGGATAGAATCTGGCAGGAACTAAAGATTGGCAGCGTTGCTTCAGGCGTAGTCAAGGCCATTACGGATTTCGGAGCCTTCATTGATTTGGGCGGAGTGGACGGGCTTTTGCATATTACCGATATGTCCTGGTCAAAGATAAGCCATCCTTCGGAGGTAGTTGCTTTAGGGGATAAAATCGAAGTAGCAATCCTTAACCTGGACAGGGAATCCGGCAAGATTTCTTTAGGCTTAAAACAAAGAATGCCTGACCCGTGGGCTGATATTGTCAGTAAATTTACCGTTGGCTCAAAGGTAAAAGGAAAGGTTGTTAATATACTTCCTTATGGCGTATTTGTGGAATTGGAGAAAGGGATCGAGGGCCTGATTCACGTATCCGAGATTTCCTGGACGAAAAGGATTAATAACCCGCAAGAAATGTTTGCTGTCGGGGATATACTTGAAACTCAGATTATCAGCGTTGATAAAGACTCGCGCAGGATCTCTCTTAGCCTGAAACAATTAGAGCAGAACCCGTGGCTGGAAGCTGATTCAAAATATGCCCAGGGCTCTACCGTTAGCGGAAAGGTTCGCGGGTTTACTGATTATGGCGCGTTCGTGGAGTTGGATAATAGCCTGGAAGGAATGATCCATGTTTCTGATATGTCCTGGACCAAAAGGATCGGGCATCCTCAGGATGTCTTAAAGAAGGGCCAGAAGGTCGATGTTCTGGTTATTTCTGTTGATAAGCAAAACAGGCGGATTGCTTTAGGGTTGAAGCAGCTTCAGGAGAATCCCTGGGGAAAAATTGCCGAAAAGTATCCTTTAGATACGGTTTTGGAAGCGGAAGTGGTCAATCTTACCGATTTTGGCGTTTTTGTAAAATTGGAAGATGATCTGGAAGGATTGATTTATTCCAGCGAGATTGATAAAGATAGCGTATCTAAACTGAACCCCGGCGACAAAATCCAGGTCAAGGTGATTAAAGTGGATGTGGAGCAGGCCAAGATTGGCTTAACGGCCCGCGTATAGAAGTAAGGGGGGAAGTCTCCCCCCATATGGAAAATATGGACATCGATGAGCAACTAAAAATAATTAAGCGGGGTGTATCCGAAATAATTTCCGAAGAGGAGTTAAGAAAGAAACTCGCGGAAAGTAGCAAGGCCAAGCGCCCGCTTAAGGTTAAGGCCGGTTTTGACCCAACCGCCCCGGATCTGCATTTAGGCCACACCGTGCTCTTAAGAAAGCTTAGGCAGTTCCAGGAGCTGGGCCATGAAGTGTATTTTCTTATAGGAGATTTTACCGGGCAGATTGGAGACCCTACCGGCAGGTCGGAGGCTAGGAAGCAGCTTTCCCGGCAAGAGGCGGCCAGGAACGCCGAAACTTACAAAAAACAGGTGGCCAAGATACTTGACCTTAATAAATTAAAAATTGTTTTTAACAGTAAGTGGTTTGACAAGATGACGGCTTCCGGCATCCTTGAGCTTGCTACTCATGCCTCGGTTTCCCAGATGTTGGCCCGCGAGGATTTCAAGAAGCGTTTTTCTAGCGGCGAAAATATATCAATCCTGGAGTTTTTGTACCCTTTGATGCAGGGTTATGATTCGGTCATCCTGGAGGCAGACTTGGAACTGGGAGGCACAGACCAGATATTCAATCTTTTGTTCGGCAGGCAGCTCCAAAAAAACTTTAATCAGCCGCAACAGGTTGTCATGACTATGCCGCTTTTGGAAGGGACCGACGGCACCCAGAAGATGAGCAAGTCTTATGCCAATTACATCGGGATTAACGAGCCGCCAAAAGAGATGTTTGGCAAGGTTATGTCTATTTCCGACGAGCTTATGTTTAAATATTACGAATTACTGACTGATGAAAATCTGGATAATGTCAGGAAAATGCATCCTAAAGAAGCCAAAGTAAATTTAGCCAAGATTATAATCTCCCAGTACCATTCAAATAATGCCGGGGAAAAAGAGGCTGCGGAATTTGAGCGGGTTTTCTCCCAAAAAGAAATCCCTCAAGATATGCCTGAATTTCGGCTTGATGCCGGCAAGAATATAATCCATATACTTACCGAAAGCAAGCTGGCCGCGAGCGGGAACGAGGCCCGCAGGCTTATCAAACAAGGCGCGGTAACTTTTGATAACCAAAGAATAGAAAAGGAAGATTTCATCCTTAAGGCCGGGGGTATCCTTAAGGCCGGCCCCCGCAGGTTCTTGAGGATTACTATTTAGGAAGACGGAAAAAGAAAACGGTAAAATGGCGACGAAGACCGAAAACGCAAAAAAAAGGGGGACGTTTCTACTTTTTCTTAATCTGATGGCGGAAAAAGTAGAAACGTCCCCCTTTTCGCGTCCCATTTTTTCCATTTTCTCGCGCTTGCTATCCGGCAAGGCAATAATATTATCTTATGTTTAGCGTTATAATCGGTTTAATCGCCGCCACATTGACTATGTTTTCTTTTATCCCCCAGATAGCCAGGTCTCTGCGGACTAAGTCTGTCAAGGATGTCAGCCCGGTTACGTTATTTCAGCTTTCTGCGGGAGTTTTTCTTTGGATAGTATACGGCATCCTGCGCCGGGATCCGGTAATTATCCTGGCCAATGCAGTAACCATCGTAAGTTTGTCGGCGCTTATATTCTTATATTTTAGGTTTGGCAAAGGCATGTCCGGCAGATAGGACTGTTCCTAATGGAGGGCCCCGGAATGAAAGGAATTATCCTGGCAGGCGGAAAAGGCAGGCGGCTTTATCCCATCACTAAAGGCGTTTGCAAGCAGATGCTTCCTATTTACGATAAACCGATGATTTATTACCCGCTTTCGGTTTTGATGCTGGCCGGAATAAGGGATATCCTGGTTATTTCTACTCCTAAAGATTTGCCCCGTTTTAAGGACCTGTTGGGAGATGGCGTAAGCCTGGGGGTTAAACTTTCTTATGCGTCGCAAGAGGCCCCTAAAGGCATTGCCCAAAGTTTTATCATCGCCGAAAGATTCATCGGAGATTCCAGCGTTTGCCTTATCCTCGGGGACAATGTTTTTTACGGTTACAATCTAAGCGAGCTTTTGCAGCAGGCAATTAAGATCAAGGATGGCGCGCTTGTTTTTGGTTATTATGTCAAAGACCCCTGCCGTTATGGCGTAATTGAGTTTAACGGTAATTGCAAGGTAGCTTCGATCATAGAAAAGCCAAAGCGCCCTAAATCCAATTGGGTTGTTTCCGGGCTGTATTTTTATGATAACAAAGTAGTTGAAATCGCCAAGAAGCTTAAGCCTTCCAGCCGCGGAGAACTGGAGATTACCTCGGTCAATAATGCATACATCAAACGAGGCAAGCTAAAGGTCAAATTTCTCGGCCGGGGCCACGCCTGGCTGGATACGGGTACCTATGATTCTTTGATTGACGCTTCCATGTTTATCAAGGCGATCGAAGAGAGGCAGGGGCTAAAAATCGGCTGTATCGAAGAAGTCAGCTATCGGATGGGTTATATAAACAAGAAACAGTTATCGGCGCTGGCCTTAGAGATGCCTAACAGCTACGGAGAATATTTAAAGGATTTGTTAAGAAGAGCCAGGTAGCCGCCTATCCCCACAGCCAAAACGCCATTCTCGCAGGAGGCGCTGCCAAAAGGGAGAATATCTTACCCGGAAATGAATAAAAAAATCCTAATTTTAGGCAAAGGCTTTATCGGCCAAAGGCTGCAAAAGGATTTCGGTTGCGCCATTTGCAAGGAGTTTATCCGGAGCCTTAAGGACGCCCAGAGGATAATCAAAAAATATAACCCCGGGATCATCATTAATTGCATAGGCTCTACCGGAAAAAATAACGTGGATGGCTGTGAATCCGCCAAGGACGCTACTTTGCTGGCTAACAGCTTTGTCCCCGTTATCCTTGCGGAAGCCTCCTTGCGCAGCAATATAAAGTTGGTCCATATCAGCAGCGGGTGTATTTTTAAGTTTAACTATGCCTTGGATAAGCCGGTATCAGAAGATAAATCGCCGGATTTTTTCGGCCTATTTTATAGCCGTTCCAAGATCTATTCCGATTTAGCTTTAGCCGAACTTAGCAAAAAATACGATATTTTGATCTGCCGCATCCGCATCCCCTTATTGAACCAGCCGCATCCGAAGAATATCCTGGATAAATTGATTAAATACAGGAAGGTAATAACTTTGAGGAATTCCGTGACCTATATCCCTGATTTTTCCAGGGCGCTTACGCATTTGATCAAAATTGGCGCAAGAGGGATTTATAACGTGGTGAATAAGGGCGGATTGAGTTACCCCGAACTTATGGATATTTATACGAAATACGTGCCGGATTTTAAGTATAAAACAATCGATTTCCGCAAGCTTGGGCTGGTGCGCACGAATTTACTGATCTCCGCGCGCAAGCTTGAGAAAACGGGTTTTAAGGTGCGGCCGATTGATTCGGTCCTCGAAGAATGCGTAAGAGAATACCTAAAATATTAATTACCGGAGGCGCGGGGTTTATCGGCAGCGCCTTTACGCGGTTACTTATAAGGGGCGGTTCTCTGGCTACCGGCCGTAAGAATAGCGCATTTCCCGTAGTAGTTGATAACCTCACTTATGCCGGAGACCTCCAGCGGCTTAAAGAGGTAGAAGGAAGGTTTAAATTCTACAAAGCGGATATCTGCGATAAAAATGCGGTTAGTGCTATTTTTTCTAGAGGGAGGCCGGATATCGTAGTGCATTTAGCCGCAGAGAGCCACGTTGACCGCAGCATTAAAGACGCCTCCATTTTTATTGATACTAATATTAAAGGAACGCAAGTTTTGGTTGACGCCAGCCGCAAATACTGCGTAAAAAGATTTATCTTTATCTCTACCGACGAAGTTTACGGAGAAATAGCCGATGGCAGGTTTAATGAAAGCTCTCCTATCCGGCCGAACAGCCCTTATGCGGCTTCTAAGGCATCAGCAGACCTGTTGGTCCAGGCTTATATCCGGACCTATAAATTCCCCGCGGTAATTATCCGGCCGTCAAATAGTTATGGGCCATGGCAATACCCGGAGAAGTTAATTCCGCTGGCTATCTTGAGGGTATTGGGCGGCGCTAAGGTCCCGGTTTACGGAAAAGGCAAGAACGTGCGCCAGTGGCTCTATGTTGACGATTGCGCGCGGGGTATCCTGGCGGTAATGAATAAGGGTGAAATCGCAAAGGCCTATAACTTAGGGGGAGCTTGCGAAAGCAGGAATATCGATACGGTAAAAATGCTGTTAAAGGCCCTTGGCGTCAGCCCGCAGAGGCTTGAATTTGTTAGTGACCGCCCAGGCCATGACATAAGATATAGCCTTGACTCCAGAAGAATCTCCGGTGAAACCGGCTGGAGGCCGGATGTTGATTTTACCCAAGGCCTTAAGCTTACCGTAGATTGGTCGCTAAGGCATCGAAGCTGGCTTGAGAGTAAATTAAAGGACATAAACAAGCTGTATAATAAATAAGGAGTTTTTCATGCCTGTTGTTTTGGTCAGCGGTTCCTGCGGTTTAATTGGTTCCGAGACAGCCGGGTTTTTTGCCCAAAAAGGGTTTGATGTCGTTGGCATCGACAATAATATGCGTAAAACTTTTTTTGGCGAAGACGGCTCCATCCTTTGGAATAAAGAGCGCCTGCGGAAGAAATACAAAAACTACGCGCATTATTCCGTAGATATCCGCGACGAAAATAAAATAAACAGGATCTTTAGGCGGTTCGGCCCGCAGATCGCTTTAATCGTCCATACGGCGGCCCAGCCGTCGCATGACTGGGCGGCGAAAGACCCGTTGGTTGATTTTGGCGTCAATGCCGACGGCACGCTGGTAATGCTGGAGGCAATGCGTAAGTTGGCGCCGGAAGCAGTTTTTATTTTTACCTCGACCAATAAAGTTTACGGCGATACCCCTAACCGCCTGCCGTTAATTGAGAAAGAAAAACGCTTTGAGATTTCCCCGGAACATAAATATTACCGGGGTATTGATGAGGGTATGAGTATTGACGGATGCCTGCATTCGGTTTTCGGCGCCTCAAAAGTCGCCGCAGACATAATGACGCAGGAATACGGCAGGTATTTTAATCTGCGCACAGCGGTGTTTCGCGGCGGATGTCTCACCGGCCCGGCGCATTCAGCAGCGGAATTGCACGGGTTTTTATCCTACCTGGTCAAATGCGCCGTGACAAGACGCAAATATAAGATTTATGGCTACAAAGGCAAGCAGGTCAGGGATAACATACATTCTTTTGACCTGGTAAACGCGTTTTATCATTATTTCCAGGCCCCCCGGTGCGGCGAAGTTTATAACATAGGCGGAGGCAGGTTCGCAAATGTTTCTATCCTGGAAGCGATTGAATTTTGCGAGGCGCTGACAGGGGAAAAATTCGAATATGAATATATCGATACTAACCGTATCGGCGACCATATCTGGTGGGTCAGCGATGTCTCCAAGTTTAAATCGCATTATCCCGGCTGGCAGTATAAATTCGGCATAGAAGATACGATGAAGCAAATTTACCTGGCCCAGAAAGGGTTGTCGCAATAGGATCGGCTGCTTGCCGGATACAAGCAGCATCAGCTTGGCCGGCTTTTTACCTTGCGAAAGGAAACTGCCCTGATTTGGGTTTATTCGGCGCATCATTCATCAATGAGGTTGATATTTCAAGGTTTAAATGAGATATAATAATATTCTAATTACCGGAGGCGCCGGTTTCATCGGCAGTAACCTGGCGGTCTATTTCAAGCGTGAATACCCGCGGATGAAAGTGTTTGCTTTGGATAACCTGGCGCGCCGGGGAAGCGAATTTAACCTGCCGCGCCTTAAGGAAAACGGCATTAAATTCATCCTTGGGGATGTCCGTTACCCTAAAGACATGCGCCTAGGATTCGACATAGACCTGCTACTGGACTGTTCCGCCGAACCGTCGGTTTTGGCGGGTTATGATAACCCTTCCTATATCATTGATGCCAACCTGATGGGCACTGTTAATTGCCTGGAGTTTTGCCGCAAGCGAAAAGCGGGGATGATTTTTCTTTCCACCAGCAGGGTTTATCCCTATGAGGAAATAAACGCGATCAGGCGCCGGGAAACAAAAAGCAGGTTTGAGTGGGATAACCCTGGCGGTATTGATACGGATTTTTCCCTGGCCGGCCCAAAGACCTTATACGGGGCGACTAAACTGGCCGGCGAGTTTATCCTTCAGGAGTATGCCGCCGCATACGGCATCAAGGCGGTTGTGGACCGCTGCGGAGTAGTCGCCGGGCCATGGCAGTTCGGCAAGGTTGACCAGGGCGTTTTTACTTATTGGATGCTGGCGCACTATTTCAAGAAACCGCTTAAATATATCGGTTTTGGAGGCCAGGGTAAGCAGGTGCGCGACCTCTTGCATATTGATGACCTTTGCCGGTTAATCGGCCTGCAGGCAAACAGCCTTGGCGAATTAAGCGGGAATACTTATAATGTCGGCGGTTCAAGAGAAATAAGCCTCTCTTTATTGGAAACTACAGCGTTTTGCCGGCAGATTTCCGGCAATAAGGTAAGAGTAGGCCGGAATCTGCGCAACCGGCCGGGAGATATCGCGGTTTATCTTACTAATAACGAAAAAGTTACCCGTGACTTTAAATGGAAGCCGCGCAAGGCATCCGCAACTATCCTGAATGATATTTTTGGCTGGATCAGGAATAATGAGGCAAAGCTAAAGAAGCTATGCGGTTAAATTAGCATGGTTATTCAAGATACCCTGCGTAAACGTTTTATCTGCGCCGAAACCGATTCCCTGGTTATAGAAACAATCCAAACTGAATCCAAAACCCTGCGTCAGCGCCTA
The DNA here is from genome assembly GCA_043800555.1 of Candidatus Omnitrophota bacterium. Classification (GTDB taxonomy): domain Bacteria; phylum Omnitrophota; class Gorgyraeia; order Gygaellales; family Profunditerraquicolaceae; genus UBA6233. The sequence continues at coordinate 122,850 of JAZDMX010000003.1, forward strand.
AGAATGCTTAAGCTTAAAGGGGCTTGGCGCGCTAATAGCCGGAATGAGCTTTGTTTTGATGTTGCCCTGCGCAAAGGCCGGCCGCAAACCTATACCTTTAAAGGGGCTTGGAAGCTGGATGATAACCAGCAGATTGAATATAGCAGCGGCCAAGGCCCGGATGTATTAACCTTAAAAGGGCACTGGGATATATCTTCGGCTAACCGGCTTGTTTATATTTTAGAAGGCAGTTCAACCTCGCGTTTTGAATTCAAGGCCCAGCTTGAGTCGCCTGTAATTTATCCTAAGGCAGGCCAGATCCGCTACCGTATCGGCATAGGTAGCCGTAAAAGCCGGCTGACTGGCGGGCAGCTGCTTATTTTCTATGGTGAATGGAAATTTGGCCGTAATTTAGGGTTGGTTTTCCAGATGGATTATGGCCAGGGACGGGTTAAAGCCATTCTCTTTGGGGCAGAGTTAACCTTTGGCCGTAATAAGGTTATTTTTGCGCTTAAGAGCGAACTTGGCGAACCTTTAGGGATGGCCCTTACCATGACACATAAATACTTGGAACATCTTGATACTAAAGCTTTTATAAGATTAAAATCCCGCAGCAAAGAACAGGCAGTAGAAGCCGGCATAACTATCCCCTTTTAACCAAAAAAATCCTTTGCTCCCCAGGCTTTAATGATATAATATCTCCCGGTGTTACCGCTGCGCGCCCGAATGGGCGAGATAGTTTCAGGCTAAGCATCAAAAATGCGGAGGTAGATGTGTTAAAACAATACGGCTGGCTGCCTGACATCCCGGATAAACGCGATTTACTCTACAGTTCTATTAAGCCCCGCATTAAGCTTCTTCCTAAAGTTGATTTGCGTAAAAACTGTCCACAAATAGAGCGCCAGGGAAACCTTGGCAGCTGCACTGCTTGTGCCCTGGCCGGAAACATTGAATACCTGGATAACCTTTTGGATTTTATTTATACTGACGTTAGCCGGCTTTTTATCTATTATAACGAAAGGGCCCTGGAGGGAACGCAAGATTATGACGCCGGAGCGTCTTTGCGCGACGGCATAAAGTCCCTGAGGAAAACCGGTTATTGCTGGGAGGCATCCTGGCCTTATAAAATCGTTTTTTTTAGCCGGAAACCCCCGGTTCGCTGCTATAGAGAAGCCAGGCAGCATTGTATCCAATCCTACCATCGTATCAATAATTTAAGGGAAATGCTGGTTTGTTTGAGCCAGGGGTATCCTTTTGTTTTTGGTTTTACCGTTTATGAGAGCTTTGAGGGCCCGGCTGTAAAACGCACGGGTATCGCGAATATGCCTGAAAAAGGAGAGCGTGTTTTAGGCGGCCACGCCGTAATGGCAGTTGGTTATAACCAAAAAGAAAAGAGGTTCCTTGTCCGTAATTCCTGGGGTAAGCAATGGGGTAAGGGAGGGTATTTTACCCTGCCTTTTGAATACCTGGAAACCCTGGCCGCGGATTTCTGGACAATAAGGAAGTAGAGGGATAAGATGAAAAAGGCGTTAATTACCGGAGCTACCGGCCAAGACGGTTCGTACCTGGTGGAGTTACTCTTATCTAAAGGATACGAAGTCCATGGCATTATCCGCCGGGCAAGCACTTTTAATACCGGCAGGCTCAACCATATCTATACCGATCCGCACGAGCCTAAGGCCAAATTGTTCCTGCACTACGGCGATATTTCCGATGCCGAGCAAATCAACAATATTATTTTCAATATTAAACCTGACGAAGTGTACCATTTAGCCGCGCAAAGCCATGTGCGGGTAAGTTTCGATATTCCCGAATACACCGGCAATATCACTGCTTTAGGCGCCACGCGTATCCTGGAATCGATCCGCCGGAGCGATAGGAAGATTAAACTCTACCAGGCCTCCAGCAGCGAGATGCTGGGGGCAGCGCATCCTCCGCAGTCGGAGGCTACGCCTTTTCAGCCGCAAAGCCCCTATGCCTGCGCCAAGGTTTACGCGTATTGGATGGTTAAAAACTACCGTGAAGGCTACGGTTTATTTGCCTGCAACGGCATACTTTTTAACCATGAGTCGCCCAGGAGAGGGGAGACATTTGTTACCCGTAAAGTTACCCGCGCTCTCGCCGGTATCTTAGCCGGCAAGCAAAAGAAACTTTACCTGGGTAACCTTGAAGCAAAGCGCGACTGGGGCTTTGCCCCGGAGTATGTCGAAGGCATGTGGAAAATCCTCCAGCAGGAAAAACCGGATGATTTTGTTTTAGGCACGGGCCAGTCGCATGCGGTGAAGGAATTTGTCCAAGCGGCATTTGCTTACGCGGGATTAAACTGGAAGAAATACGTATTGATTGACAAGAGGTATTTCCGCCCGACAGAAGTAAATGTGCTTAAGGCCGACCCATCCAAAGCCAAAAAGGCCTTAGGCTGGAAACCCAAAGTTACCTTCGATGATTTAGCCAAGATTATGGTTGATGCCGATATGCGCCAGATCGGCCTTAAGCCTATCGGCGAAGGCGATAAGATTTTAAAACTAAAATTCACCAACAGGTGGTGGAAGGTCGACTAAAAATAGGGACAGTCCCCTGCGGGGACAGTCCCTATTTTTAGCAAAGTGAACATGATCAACTTAAAAAATAAGCGTATTCTAGTTACCGGCGGCGCCGGTTTTCTAGGTTCTTACCTGGTAGCAAGGCTAAAACAGCGGGGCTATAAGAATATTTTTATTCCGCGAAGCAGTGATTATGACCTGGTGCGGATGTCCGCAGTGAAAAGAGTATACCGGGATGCCAAGCCGGATATCGTTATTCATTTAGCGGCGGTTGTAGGAGGAATCGGGGCAAATATGGAGAATCCCGGAAAATTCTTTTACGATAACCTGATGATGGGCGCGCAGATGATGGAGGTGGGGAGGAAGGCAGGAGTAGAGAAATTTGTAGCCATAGGGACAATCTGCAGCTATCCGAAGTTTATCCCCGTCCCGTTCAAAGAGGAAGACCTTTGGAATGGTTATCCGGAAGAGACTAATGCCCCGTATGGCTTAGCCAAAAAAATGCTTTTAGCCCAGTCTCAAGCTTATCGCCGGCAGTATGGTTTTAATTCAATTTTTCTTCTGCCCGTGAACCTTTACGGGCCCGGGGACAATTTTTCCCCGGAATCCTCGCATGTTATCCCGGCGTTAATAAAGAAGTGTGTTGACGCTCAAGGAAGATTTTCTCCCCGGGGGTCTGTTCCCGGTATCATTGTTTGGGGCACCGGCAAAGCTACCCGTGAATTCCTTTATGTTGAAGACGCCGCCAAAGGCATAATTTTAGCTACCGAAAGATACAACAAATCCGAGCCGGTGAACCTGGGTGCCGGATTTGAGATTTCAATCAAAGATTTGGCAAGGCTAATCGCCAAACTTACCGGGTTTAAAGGAGAAATTATCTGGGATACGCATAAGCCCGATGGCCAGCCGCGCCGGCGCCTGGATACTTCAAGAGCTTACAGGGAATTCGGCTTTAAGGCGAAAACAAGGCTTGAAGAGGGTTTGACTAAGACTATTCGATGGTACAGGGACGCAATTTTGAGGGCAGCTAGGGCTTAATATGAGTAACCTTAGCAGGAAAAAGAAATCCGATAATCTAAACGCTAAAGGCTGGAGGTTTGCAGGCAACGAAAGGCGGTATTTGGATGAGGTTTTATCTAACGGCTTTACCGCCGGAGGAACCGGGACAATGACCGAACGTTTAGAAAACGGTTTTGCCGCTCTCCACAAAAAGAAATACGCCATTGGCGCAAATTCCGGGACTTCTACTTTACATATGGCGTTAAAGGCTTTTGGGGTAGGCCCCGGAGATGAAGTCATCGTCCCCGGGCTTACGGTGGCTATGTGCGGGTTTGCAATCTGGCAGTGCCAGGCAACCCCGGTTTTTACGGATGTGCGCGAAGATACCTTCCTGCTTGATCCTGCGGATATAGAAAAAAAGATAAGCAAAAAGACAAAACCGATTATGCCAGTGCATCTTTATGGCTTAATGTGCGATATGGGGGCTATCCTCAAAATTGCCAAGAAGCACGATTTATATATTGTTGAAGACTGCGCTCAATGCTACCTGGCCGAAGATGGCGCGGGCAGGATAGCCGGCACCGCAGGAGATGTCGGTAGCTGGAGTTTTGAGAATTCAAAACATATATCTACGGGAGACGGGGGGATAGTGCTTACGGATAATGAGCGCCTGGCAGAGTATATGAGGCAATTCGGAGGCGTAGGCTTTAAGAATATTACCGCAACTAGCGGTAAGGTAAGAATTGATAGGGATAAATTTCAAGATCCGTCCTGGCTACGGCATAGCATACCGGCTTATAACTACAGGCTTCCTGAATTATGCGCAGCTGTTGCCTTGGCCCAGTTAGAGCGGGTAAAATTATTTTGTAAGCTCAGGATAACCATGGGATTGGGTTATCTTGAAGTCATCCGCAGGACAAAAACCAGGCTCCTGGTTCCCCAAAAGACCCCGCGGGGATATACGCATTCGTATTTTACGTTTGCCGCCCTTTTCAGGGGAGGCGAGTGCGGGATAGGCTGGCAGGAATTCAGGAAAAAGCATATCGAAAACGGGGGAGACGGCATTTACGCCGCCTGGCAGACATTGAATAATGAGCCTTGTTTCAAGAACAATAATATCGGCTATGGGAGGATCCCTGTCGCGGAAAAGCTCCAGCAAAATCTTATGCAATTTACCACTAACCAGCATGACGGGACGCAACGCAATAAGCAGTTCCAGGCTTTAGAGAAAACAATAAAATATTTTAGTAAGTAGCGTACCCGGCAGCCGTCTTCCCGGATGAGGCCATTGTTTAGGAATAAGTTATCTGGAGAATAAAAACGTTGGATAAACCGGTTAATAACGCGGAAAATATTTATGGGCCCCGGCAAGTCGTGGTCATTAAGCCCGGCAATCCCCCGGGGCAATACTGGGTAGATATCTGGCGCTACCGGGAATTATTCTATTTTCTTGCCTGGAGGGATATAATTGTCCGGTATAAGCAGACTATAATCGGAATCGCTTGGTCCTTGATACGCCCCTTCTTGACCTTGGTTGTTTTTACCGTTGTTTTTAGCAAGATCGCCAAGCTGCCGTCTTATGGCGCGCCTTATCCGGTATTGGTATTCGCCGGATTATTGCCGTGGCAGTTTTTTGCGAACGCCCTGTCCGAAAGCAGTAATTCGCTCATTGATAATGAAAAATTGATTACAAAGGTATATTTCCCGCGTTTTATTGTCCCTTCCAGCACGGTTATAGTGAGCATCGTGGATTTCCTGCTTAATTTATTGATCCTTATCGCAATAATGGCATGGTATCGCTTTGCCCCCGGCCCCAGGATAATGATCTTGCCGCTATTCTTTTTGTTCGCTGTTATTGTCGCTATGGGCGCCGGGCTATGGATGGCCACTTTGAATGTGAAATACCGCGATTTTCGCTATATAGTCCCTTTTGTAATACAATTCGGGCTTTATATTTCACCTGTCGGTTTTAGCAGCGCCGTTGTCCCGCAGAATTGGAGGTTATTGTATTCGTTAAACCCTATGGTCGGGGTAATTGATGGGTTCCGTTGGGCGATAATTGGCGGAGAGTCGCATTTTTACTGGCCGGGATTTATTATCTCCATAATCCTGGCTTTAGTGATCTTTATATCGGGCTTATTTTATTTTCGTAAGGCAGAGAAAAAATTTGCGGATGTGATTTAGAGGGCTTATGAATCCGGCTGTTAAAGTAGAAAATCTCGGTAAGAAATATATCATTCGCCACAATAAAGAGGCCCGTTATACGGCCTTACGCGATGTAATAACTGATAAAGTCCGGGATATTTTTAGTTTGAATAAGCCGAAGATAAGATCCGGATTAGCCGTAGAACAGCAAGAGAGTTTTTGGGCTTTAAAAGATATTTCTTTTGAGGTTAACCCCGGAGAGAGGCTTGGAATAATCGGCAGGAATGGAGCCGGCAAGTCAACCCTGCTGAAGCTTTTGAGCAGAATTACCGAACCTACCACCGGCAGAGCGGTTATCAGGGGGCGCATAGCCAGTTTACTTGAGGTCGGGACGGGTTTTCATCCGGAATTAACCGGCAGGGAGAATATATTCTTAAACGGCGCTGTCTTGGGTATGCCTAGGGCGCAAATAAAGGACAAATTCGATGCAATGGTGGCATTTGCGGAAGTGGAAAAATTCCTCGATACTCCGGTTAAGCGTTATTCTTCGGGGATGTATGTGCGTTTGGCTTTTGCGGTAGCTGCGCATCTTGATCCGGACATATTGGTTGTTGACGAGGTTTTGGCTGTGGGCGATGCTCAATTCCAGAAGAAATGCCTGGGGAAGATGGAAGAGGTTTCAACTCAAGAGGGAAGGACCGTGCTGTTTGTCAGCCATAACATGGGTGCTATAGGGCAGTTATGCCAGAAGTCCATTCTTTTAGAAAACGGCAGTTTAGCCTCAACCGGAGAAACCGGCGTTGTTATCCAGCGTTATCTGGAGGGTAAAAGTTCTGGAATACTGGGAGAGAGATCGGGAATAAGCTTTAAAGAAGAAATCGGCAAGGAGCTCCAGATATCTTCCATCAAAGTAACCGATAACAAAGGAGACACTTTTGTAGAGCTAGATAGGATGCGTCCTTTTAGAATTGCTATAGAATATAGCGTGCGTAAATATACTGAAGTGGCCAGCGTAGATTTTGTTTTAGAAACCTTGACCGGGGTATATATATGCCAATGTTCCGATCTTGATTTGGCCCTGGGCAAAATAATTAAGCGTGAGCCTGGATGTTATCTTGCTTATGTGGAATTCCCCGGTTACATGTTTAACGCCGGTTCATACCAGGTCCGGGCCTGGATATTGGCTGGCCAGCATGAGGTTTATGACTCTCCGGCAAAAGGCGTTATCTTCCATCTTTATGACAGCGGGACATTTGCAGCTACTTCTTCAGGAATGGGAGGGCAGCGTAACGGCATATTGGCGATGCCGGTTCAATGGAATACCAGCAGAATAAAATGAAAAAACTCAAACTATTAAAACAAGGCATAGATTTAATTGTTTATGACTTTGACGGAGTAATGACGGACAATAAAGCCTTCTTCTTTGAAGACGCAAGAGAGGCTGTCCTGGTGAACAGGTCCGATGGCCTAGCGGTTAGCATAATTAAAAAGTCAGGTATCCCCCAGATTATTATCTCTACCGAGCCCAATAAAGTAGTGCAGGCGCGGGCAAGAAAGCTCAAGATTCCTTGCCTCTACAATATAAGCGATAAGAAAGCCGCACTAATTATGTACTGCAGAAAGATGCAGTTCGATATTAAGAAAACTATTTATATCGGTAACGATATCAATGATTTTGAGGCGATGAAAATCGCCGGTATCCCCATGGCCCCTCTGGATGCTTCCGTAGAAATAAGGAGGATGGCTAGAGTTATCATAAATGTCCGCGGAGGCGACGGGGTCATCCGGGGTTTATTAAACTTATTAAACTTAGAAAGGGCTAAAGAAGATGACAAGTGAGAATATTAATAAGCAAAATAACCGGATTTTCATAATAGCGGAATTGGGGATAAATCATAATGGCGATCTAAGCATTGCCAGGGAATTGATTAAAGTGGCAAAGGACGCCGGGTGTGACGCGGTTAAGTTCCAGAAGCGCTCGGTAGAACTTGTTTATTCAAAAGAGCTCCTTGATTCCCCGCGCCAGAGCCCCTGGGGAAATACTCAGAGGGCGCAAAAGGAAGGCCTGGAGTTAAGCTTGGAGGAATACCGGCAAATAGACCGTTATTGCAAAGAATTAGGCATCGAATGGTTCGCTTCGGCTTGGGATCTAGGGAGCTTAAGGTTCTTAAGGCAATTTAACCTGAAATATAATAAAGTTGCTTCGGCGTTATTGACCTACGATGCTTTCCTGAAAGAGGTGGCCGCGGAGAGAAAGTATACATTTATTTCTACGGGCATGAGCAACCTTGAACATATCGACCACGCCGTGGACATATTCAGGAAACAGGGTTGTCCTTTTGAATTGATGCATTGTATTTCGGTTTATCCTATGGATGACGAAGACGCTAATTTAAGCTGTATTAAGACGCTAAGAGAACGCTATAAATGTAACGTGGGATATAGCGGCCATGAAGTAGGGCTGGCTATTTCTTATGCCGCTGTGGCCTTTGGGATAAGTTCGCTTGAACGGCATATAACATTAGACCGGGCTATGTACGGTTCGGATCAGGCGGCCTCTCTTGAGCCGCCGGCTCTAAGAATGTTGGTTGGCGCCGTAAGGAAGATTGACAAGGCCATTGGAGACGGGGTAATTTCGATCCTGGAAAAGGAAGTGCCGATCAGCAAGAAGCTAAGGGCGCATTTCCTTAATTCTATCTAGGATTGGCCAGGACGTTAGCCTATGAAAAATAAAAAAGGATTAATTCCCGCTTTCATTACTGTAAGGTCTGCTTCATCAAGGCTTCCCTCAAAATGCCTTTTGCCATTTGGCGATGGAAATGTCTTGGAACATGTCATCCGCAGGGTTAAGTTTTTTGGATTGGAAGCGGTTGTCTGCACAACATCTGAACCCGGCGATGATATTATTGCGCAGATAGCCCGGAGAGAGCGGGTAGAGTGCTTCAGGGGCAGCTCCGAGGATAAGCTAAGGCGTTGGCTTGATTGTTGCGATAGCTTAGGGTTCGATAAATTCCATACTATAGACGCGGACGACCCTTTTTTTGACCCCATTCTGGTAAAAAAAAGTTTCTCGCTGCTTAATAGGGGTTATGATCTGGTTTACCCGACCAAGAGTTCTTCTCTGGGAGCTGCAAGCGTGGGTTTCTCGTTAACCAGGGGCATAGTTTTCTTAGCGTGTGAAATTAAGAAAACCAAAAAGACGGAGATGGCCTGGGTATTCCTTGAGAGAGTTCCTGGGATAAGGGCTAAGAGGCTTGAGGAAGAATGCCCCGGAAAACCCAAATCCCGGCTTACCTTAGATTATGAAGAAGATTACTGGTTGCTTCGGACAGTCCAGCGTTTATTAGGGAATAACGCCTCCCGTAGGCGGGTTGACGATCTCTTTGCAAGAAATCCGGATCTCTATAAGGTCAACTGGTTTCGTAATAGCCAATGGAAAAAGAGGCAGGCTTTTTTAAGCAGGGTTAGGAAATAGAAGGATGATGAAAAAGCATAGTTTTGGAATAGTCCAGGGCCGTTTGACTCCTTCGCCCCGGGGCCGCTTACAGTGCTTCCCCCGGGATAATTGGCGGAAGGAATTTAGAGACGCATCTTTACTCGGGTATAATTTTATTGAGATGATAGCCGACAGGAGGTTTAACCCTAAGAATCCTCTTTGGAGTAGTCCCGGGCTCAAGAAGATAAAGGATGCGTGCTTGCGGCATAATCTTCAGGCGTATTCGGTCTGCAATGATTTCATCATTAGCCACTCTCTTGTTAACGAGCCTAATGCCGAAGAGCAGACAATGAGGCTTATCGGCCGATCCGCTCTTCTGGGGATGAAAGTTTTGATACTCCCGCTATTTGAGAGGAGCCAGATAAATATTCTAAATTACAGAAGGTTCTTGATTCCTTTAAGAAGGATTGCCGATGCTTCAGCCAGCAAGAAGATCGTTATTTGCCTTGAAACAAACCTTGGGGCAGGGGAAATCCTTAGGATTTCGAAGTTTTTTAATCATTCCAACATTAAATATGTATTTGATTCCGGAAACAGGGTTGTCCTTAAAGAAGATATCTACTCGGATATAAAGATCCTTAAGGGGTTGATAGGGCATATTCATATTAAAGACAAGGACCAGGCGGGGGATAATGTCCTGCTTGGAACGGGAAAAGTAAATTTTCTAAAGCTCTTCCGGTCTTTAGCGTTGATTGATTATACCGGCCCGTATGTCTTTGAGACTACAAGAGGGCGCGATCCTTTAAATACCGCCCGCTATCATAAAACATTGGTAGAGTTTTTCTTAAATGAGGCTTCAAAATGATAAGAATACGGAAGATACTCTTTATAGGTTTAGGGGGAGCGGGGCAAAGGCATCTGCGGATTTTTAAAGATCTTCTTCCTGCCGATGTTGAATTCTTGGCTTTTCGCTCAACCGGAAAGACCCCTTTGCTTAATCCGGATTTCTCGGTCGATAATAGCTGTAGCCTAGAGAATAAATACGGGCTTAGATTATGCGGTTCTTTGAGGGAAGGCTTGGATAATAACCCGGATTTAGCAGTGATTGCTAACCCTACTGTTTTGCATTTTGATACGGCAATTAAAGCAGCTGGGAGGGGCATAAATATATTTATCGAGAAGCCGCTTGCTTGCAGCCTAGCCGGGGCAAATAGCCTTAGCCGGCTGGTTTTAAGCAAGAATTTATATTTCTTTGTTTCTTTTCAATTGAGGTTTAATCCGCAGCTGAGGCTGGTTAAAGAGATGCTTCTTGAAGGCAGGCTGGGCAAGATTATTTCGGCCGAATTCAATGTTTGTTCATACGTTCCGGGGTGGCATAAATATGAGGATTTCAAAAACCTCTACGCCTGCAGGAAAGACCTGGGAGGAGGGGTTTTATTGACCGAGATACATGAAATTGACCTAGCTTGCTGGTATTTTGGCTTACCGGATTATGTTTACTGCGTTGCCGGTAATTATTCGGGGGTTCCTCTTGAGGTCGAAGATACGGCCCATACAATCTTGAAATATAAAGATTTCTCTGTGCAAGTGAACCAATCTTTTATGCAAAAGCACCCGCGCCGGGACCTTTATATTTCCGGGACAAAAGGCTATCTTGAATGGAGCTCCCTGGATAATAAGTTGTTGTTCGAGGATTACTCGGGCAAAAAAAAGAGAATAATAACCGGCGGAAAATTTAATTATGAGGGTATGTTTTATTCCCAGGCAAGGTTTTTCCTGAAGAAGGCCAAGAGGGCGGATAAGAACAGCATTAAGTCGGCATATGCTTCCGTAGCCGTTGTGGAGGCAGCCAAGAAGTCCAGCCAAACCGGCAGGGAGTGCAAGGTAAGCCGGGTTATTTAAAAAGAGAGGTGCGTATGGTTTTAGATAAATTCATCCTTAAAGATAGGGTTGTAGTTATAACCGGAGGCGCAGGCCTGTTTGGCTACCAGCATGCCGTTGCCGTTATTGAGGCCGGAGGTATTCCGGTTATTTCCGATGTTAATGTGGATGTTGCCCGGGAAGAGTCGGTTGCTTTGTCCGAAAAATACAAGAATAAGGCTTTAGGCATCCGCATGGATGTTACTTCCAGAGAAAGCGTTCTGGAGGCAAAAAAGGAAATCCTTAACCAATTTGGGAGGATAGATTGTCTTATTAATAATGCGGCCTTGGACCCAAAGATGAATGATTCTTTGGATAATGCCTGGACGAGGTTTGAAAACTTTTCTGGCCAGGTATGGGATAAGGAGCTTTTGGTAGGCTTAAAAGGCGCATTTACCTGCAGCCAGGTTTTCGGGGAGCACATGGCTGAAAATGGCAAGGGTGTAATATTGAATATCGCTTCAGATTTAGGGATTATTTCTCCCGATCAGAGGATTTATAGGAGGCAAGGGCTTCCCGAGGAAAAGCAACCTGTTAAACCCGTTACCTACTCGGTTATAAAACATGGTTTAATAGGTTTAACCAGGTATGCGGCAACTTACTGGGCGTTTAAAGGCGTCCGGGTCAACGCGCTTTGCGCGGGGGGAATTTATAATAACCAGCCCGGGGAATTTGTCGAAAAGCTCACTAATCTTATTCCTATGGCTAGGATGGCTGATTTAGATGAGTATCAAGCGGCCGTTGTTTTTCTTCTTTCCGACGCCTCTTCTTATATGACCGGAAGCTCCTTGGTTATTGACGGAGGAAGGACCTGTTGGTAGCGCGGAGTAATTAAAATGAGTAAAATTCTTTTTGTATATCCAAATAAAGAAGGTTATCCTATCATCCCTCTGGGGATAAGCGTCCTGGCAGGCATTCTTAAGAAAGCCGGCCACGAACTGGATATTTTTGATATTACTTTTATGATGCCGGAGAGGCTGGACCATAATGCCCGGATTAAAACCGGCGTAGTCATAAAAGTGGATATGGAGAAATACTGGGGAGAAGGCGCCGAGAAAGCCGATATTAATGTTGAGATTACCAGGAAGATCCAAGGCTTTAAACCTGATCTAGTAGCCTTTTCTGTGGTTGAAAACAACTATAGCTGCGCCAGGGGACTGTTTAAGGCGGTCAAGAAGGCAACAGATGCCCCTATTTTGGCCGGAGGCTTGTTTCCGACAGTCGCGCCGCAGTTTTTTATTGAAGATAAAAATGTAGATTTGCTTTGTATCGGGGAAGGCGAATACCCCATGTTGGAGCTGGCAACTAGGTTAGACGAAAAAAAAGGTTTTTCGGGCATAAATAACCTTATTATAAAAAATGGCGGCTTGATTGAGAAGAACCCTTATAACAGGTATTACGACTGGGAGCCAAACGTTTTCCAGGACTGGGGGAAATTCAGCGAAAAACATTTATTAAAACCTTTTGTCGGGAAAGTTTGGAGGACCGGTTTCTTTGAAACTTCCCGGGGTTGCCCTTTCCAGTGTTTCTATTGCGCCAACCATGTGTATCAGGATATTTTCAAGTCGCTAGGGAAATACCACAGAGAAAAGCCGCTGGATTATGTTATGGAGGAAATATCCTATAAAAAGAAGAAGTATTCTTTGGAATTATGCTTTTTTAACGATGAAAATTTCGTAATGATGGGCGAAGACAGATTCAAGAAATTCTGCGCGGAATACAAAAAACACATAGATTTGCCATTTTTTATTCAAACCCGGGCCGATACCCTCTTGAACGAATCTAAGGTCAGGGCGTTAAAAGAAACGGGTTGCGTTACTATCGGTATAGGCGTTGAATCGGGAAGCGAGAGAATACGCAAGGAAGTGTTAAACAAGCCTTTATCAAACCAGGCCTACCTGAAAGCATTTGAAAATTGCCATAAATATGATATCCGGACAACAGCCAACGTTATGATGGGAGTGCCTTTTGAGAAAGAAGAAGATATACTGGAATCTGCCGAGTTCTGCAAGAAAATTAAGGCAAAAAGCGTTTCTCTGGCTATTTTTGCCCCTTATTATGGGTCTGGGTTGCGGGACATTTCCGTAAAGCACGGTTTTATAGAAGACAAATACCATGACGATATTTCCATGAATTATACTTCGATTATGAAGATGCCGCAATTGTCAAAAGAGAAAATCGAAGAATTATATTATAAATTTAACAGTTTAGTCTACGGCGGAAGTTAATTACCGGGGGGGTAATCTTCATCTAAAATGCCTCTAGAGCATATATATTATATTTGCGGGCATATAACGGACCTGGCGCTAAGCAATGAAATGCGTAAGTTTTTTAAAAGGGTTTTTCCAGGTTTAGAGCAGCATATTGTGCTGGTAGAACACCCCTATCTTTCTACTGTTGAGTCCAAGATGATATTGGATTGCTTTAGTTCGGTAACCAGGCTGCCTTATTGCGAAACAGTCTTTACAAACAGATGGTCCCATGAATTGAGGCCGCAAGCAATATATAAAAGGCTCTCTAATGCGTTTGGCTTCTTGAAGGAATCCGGAGAGCGGCTTAAATTCAAAACCAAAGCGCTTTGTTTTACTTATGAGATGAGCGAAGACGGGCTTGCGGTCAGGCTGCTTCTTAACAGGATAAGAAAAAATAAGGGTTTGATTTTGTGCCGCTTAGGCATGTGGGGCCCGCGCATCAGCGCCTGCAAGACCAATGACTGGCTATTTTGGCTATTGAATAATTTTTATTGTTTGCTTGGGGCTCCGGCAGTCAGCGTAAATGTGGGCGGTTGGATGCTGCGGGAAAGAAGGTATTACGCGGAAAAGAAGATACCGCGGTATCACCTGGTCTTTTCGAATAAATGGAAGGATAATGACGGGTTCAGAGAGGTAAAATATCCGGTTCCCGAAAACAAAGAGAGGACCAGCGTTAGAAAAATGGTATTTTTCTTTGATGACGGGTTATTCTGGGTGGAGCATTTCCCGCAAAAGTTCTCTTTGGAATACTGGACCGCTAAAATGAACGAGTTATTAAGGAAAATATCCGAGATTTATAAAGGAGAGGACGTAGATCTTTTGTTTAAGATGCACCCGGGGGATACAGTAGGAGGGTATTTGCCTCCTTATGATTTGGCTGATTTTAAGATTTATGATGGGAACCTGACTTCCGAGTCTATTTATTCCCGCAGGCACAATGAAATCAGGGCCGTTTACGGTATTTGTTCTACTTCCACAAGAACAGCGGATTTATACGGAATCAAAAGCTATGTTTTTTTCGAGATGTTTGATATGCCCGAAGATGCCAAAGAAAGGTTCCGGCAGTTCTTGTTGGCCTATAGTAATGTTGTAAGCATAAGAGACCTTGACGGATTATCAGCCCCCGCTCTTGCCAGTAATACTTGCGTATCGGTTAACGGGGATCAAGAGAGGCTAAAGGGTTTATTTAAGGAGATAATGCAAAACTAGTTTATTAAAAGAAAGAGGAAAGCAATGAATATATTTATTACCGGCATAACCGGATTTGTGGGCAGCCACCTGGCGGATTATCTACTTGATAATTACCCTGAGCATGAAATTTACGGTTTAGACCGTTGGCGTTCCCCCAAAGATAATATTAAAGGTATTCTCGGGAAAGTTAATCTTTGTTTTGGGGATTTAACCGACTATTCTTCTTTGAGGCAGATATTGGCAAAGCATAAGCCTGGAATTATTTTCCATCTGGCGGCGCAGTCTTACGTGGATTTTAGTTTTGTCGCCCCTATTGCCACGCTTAATGCCAATGTTATAGGCACCTGCAACCTGTTAGAGGCGGTAAAGGACCTGAAGTTTTCTGAAGGATATGACCCCCTGGTGCATATTTGCAGCTCTTCGGAAGTCTATGGGCAGGTTAAGGAAGATGAGGTGCCGATTAAAGAGGCCAATGCTTTTCGTCCGGCCTCCCCCTATGCGGTAAGTAAAGTTGCCGAGGATATGCTTGCTTTGCAGTATTGGCTTTCCTGGAAGATTAAAACGATCCGCACTCGGATGTTCACGCATACCGGTCCGCGCAGAGGAGAAGTGTTCGCAGCTTCGAGTTTTGCAAAACAAATTGCCTCTATTGAGGCAGGATTATGCCCTCCGGTGATAAAGGTGGGGAATTTAAACAGCGTAAGGACGTTCTTAGACGTAAGGGACGCGGTAAAGGCGTATTGGCTTTTGGTTAAAAAAGGCCAGCCGGGAGAGGTTTATAATATCGGCGGGAACGAAACGATGACAATCAAGGAGATGCTTGGTAAGCTTATCAAGCTTTCGGTTAAAAAGAATATAAAAGTGGAAGTGGATCCTTTGCGCCTGCGTCCTTCCGATGTTACTCTGCAGGTCCCTTGTATTGATAAATTCTGCAGCGTTACCGGATGGTCGCCTGAGATTAAATTTGAAAAGACCCTGAAAGACCTCCTGGATTATTGGAGGTCCCAGAAATTATGATGAATAGGCAGGCGCTCCCTAATAATGCGTCGGATAGACCGAAAATATTATGCCCTGATCTGGTCCCGGTGAAAGAACAATACCGCAACAAGTGGTTTAAGGTATTGGAGCGCGGCGGGATCTTTACATTTGAATATGACCGGCCTCAAGTTGTGGTCTTGCCTATCGTGGACAAGAAGAGTATCGTCATGGTAAGGGTAAGGAGGCCGCTTATGGATGATTCCCCTTTAGAATTGCCGGCTGGGGATTCGCTGGAGCAGGAGACGCCCGCGGAAGCGGCAAGCCGGGAATTTTCCGAAGAAACAGGGATATGCGTCAATTCATTGGAAAGATTCAAGCCTGCAACCGCGATCTCTGAAATGCCGGGGAGGATGCCGGTCTTATTGAGCGTTTTTTATATAGAACTGGGTATGGATGAATTTCTAAAGAGAAGGGCTTTTGATAAAAAAGAAATCATCTCCGTAGAACTGCTTTCAATAGGCGCAGTTATAAATAAGATCATTACCGGAGAAATATATTTGAGCTCTCCTATCGCAATTTTATCGAGATTTATTTTCTCCAACTTGGATGGGATTAAATAATGGAAGGTAAAGATATCATTTTGATTAATGTCGGCGGGACCAGAAAGAAGGTCTACCAGGATTTAAGCAAGGAATTTTCAGCTATCGATACGCCATTTTGGCTGGCACTTACCGCCGGTTACTTAATAAAGAAGGGGTTCTCGGTAAGCGTTTTGGACGCCAACGCCGAAAATATCGATTTTGATGAGACGGTCAGAAGGATCGAATCCGTTAACCCCCGCTACATCGCAATCATTTGTTATAGCCAGCAGGCTAATGTCAGCACCCCGATAATGGTTGGCGTTGGCCATTTATGCCGGCTGATTAAGGAGAAGATTAAGGGCCGGAATTTGATACTTACCGGCTGGCACCCCTCGGCCCTTGCGCAACGGACGCTACAAGAAGAGGCCTGTGATTTTGTCGCTCAAGGAGAAGGGTTTTACACGCTGGAGGGCCTTCTCTCCGGAGATCCTTTTGATAATATAGCCGGTTTATGGTGGAAAGATGAGGGAGTGGCTAAGCATAATTTAGCCCCCAGGAATATCCGGAATTTAAGCGAAGAATTGAATGAGGTTGCCTGGGATTTGCTCCCAATGGATAAATATCGGGCATTCAGCTGGATGTGCTTAAGGGATTTTAGCGAGAGGGAGAAATTTGCCTCTATTTTCACAAGCCTGGGCTGCCCTTTTAAATGCAGTTTTTGTGCAATACATGCGACATACGGCGAGCATAAAATCAGATACTGGAACCCTGAATGGGTCCTGAAGCAGATCGGTATCCTGGTAAAAAACTATGGCGTTAAGCATATTAATATCCATGATGAGCTCTTTGTCTTTAACCCAAAGCACTATCTGCCGATTGCCCAAGGCATTATTGAGCGGGGGTATTCGCTGAATATAAATGCATTCGCGCGGGTGGATGTATTGGATAAGATGAGCATCGATAATTTACGCGTTCTGAAAAAAGCGGGGTTCAATTGGTTAAAAATCGGCATTGAGACCGGCAATCGCCGCCTCCGGGCAGGCGTCGGTAAAGATAACTATGGGGAGGAAGTGGTGAGGCGGGTTATCAAAAAATCGCATGATAACGGCATTGATTTCTGCGCGAATTTTATGTTTGGCCTTCCCGGTGACGACTATGATTCGATGCAGGAGACTTTGAATCTGGCGATAGATATGATGCCGGCCTTCCCGAGTTTTTTCGCCACAATGGCGATCCCGGGGTCGGATTTATACAGGGAGGCTTTAGCAAAAAGAATTCCTTTGCCGGATAACTGGCTAGGTTATGCTTCCCAGGGCTATGAGTTTATGCCTTTACCTACGGAAAAGCTCTCAGCCAGGCAGATACTGGAATTTAGGGACTACGCCTTCGACGCATATTTCAAGAACCCCAGGTATTTGAATATGATCGGAAATAAATTTGGGCCAAAAGCAAGAGCGCATATTGAGCAGATGACGGCAATAAAACTCAAGCGCAAGCTATTGGGAGACTAACGAATGGATTCTTTTTGTAGAGATATACGCGAGGATATCCTGCGGATATCGCAGCGCAGCGGGCATGGGCATATTCCAACTTGTTTCTCGGTAGTGGAAATGATTTATGCGGCTTATTCGGTAATGAGGCATAAGCCAACTGATCCGCAATGGAGCGAGCGCGATATTTTTATTTTAAGTAAAGGCCACGCAGCCCTGGCTCATTATTGCGTTTTGGCCCGTTTGGGCTATTTCCCGCTGAAGGATGTTTACAGTTTCGGGTCATTCAGCTCAAAATTTGGCTGCCATGCCGACCGGCTTAGGGTGCCCGGAGTTGAGATGTCCACGGGCTCGCTTGGGCACGGAAGCGGCGTGGCTGCCGGTATTGCCTTGGCGTTTAAAATGAACAAATCTCCGAGGAGGGTTTTTGTCCTGATCGGAGACGGCGAGTCTAACGAAGGCACGGTATGGGAGTCTTTAATGGTTGCCGCAAGCCTGAAATTAGACAATCTTTATATTTTATTTGATAACAACGAATCTCAGTCGCGGTGTTTACCGGTTACAAAGCCCCAAGATAAATTTAGGGCTTTTGATTGCGAAGTTGTCGAATTAAACGGCCATGATGTTTCAGCGCTTAAAGAAGCCATGAGTTTGCCGCCGCAAGGCAGGCCAAAGGTTATTATTGCCAATACCGTAAAGGGGCGGGGTTGCAGGACCCTGGTTGAAAACGTCTTTGCCTGGCACCGGCGCAGCCCCTCAAAAGAAGAACTGGATTGTTTACTGAAAGAAATTTAATGAGAAAACATTTTAAAGAAACTCTTATTAAATTGGCTGAAAAGGATAAAAAGCTCCTGTTATTGCTTGGGGATATCAGCGTTTATCTTTTAAAGGATTTCTCTGCCCGTTTCCCGGGTCAATTTTATAATGCCGGTATCTGTGAGAACACCCTTATTTCGATGGCTGCGGGGTTAAGCTCGCAGGGGTTTCATCCGTTTGTGCATACCATTGCCCCGTTTATTACCGAAAGAAGTTACGAGCAGGTAAAGCTGGATATGTGTTATAACGGTTTTGGCGGCAATATTGCTTCTTGCGGAGGGTCATTTGATTATGCCTGGGATGGCGCAACGCACCATTGTTATACCGATCTGGAATTAATGCGCATGCTTCCGGGAATGGAGGTAATGCAGCCGGGGAATAAAAAAGAGCTGGGCATCCTTATCGAATCGCAGTATGCCAACGCTAAGCCGTCGTATTTTAGGATACCGGCGGATGAGCATAAGCTTGATTTGACTGTGGAATTCGGCAAAGGCAATATTGTTATTCACAAGGATTCGGCAGTTTTAACAATCGCAACCGCAGGGCCTATCCTGCAAAATGTCTATGAAGCCTGTAAGGATTTGAGCGTAAATTTGCTCTATTTTCATACTATTAAGCCGCTGGATATAGAAATCCTGGCGCGCTACTCAAATACAAAAATCTTGGTCATTCATGATGCCTTCGGACTTTTTGAAGCAATCAGCGCTTCTTCCGAGGCAAAAGTAAAATATTTCGGGATTCCCGATAAATTCTGTTGTTATTATGGGACGCTCGAAGACATAAGGAAAGAGCTGGGGCTGGATGTTGAAGGGATCAGGAAGGTTATTTTGCAAGAGCTGGAAGGGGTAAATCGTGGGAAATGAGCTTTTATTGGTTTCCATCGCTTCGAACAGCCATCGCAATATCGGCTGCCTTTCGCTTTATGCGACAGCTGTTGATGCCGGAATATCTACCAACCTCATCTTTATTCCCCGGGAGTCCGAATATAGCCAGGATGAATTTTGCGCTTTTTTGCAGAAGAACAACTTTAAGATAGTCGGTATTTCTTTGACGACAAGGGATTTTAACTTCGCGCGCAAGATTACAGCGCATATCCGCGGGTCTTTACCGGGCGCCCATATCGTATGGGGGGGGATCCACCCTACCTCTAAGCCCCAAGAGTGCTTGCATTATGCCGATTCTGTCTGCCTGGGGGAAGCAGAGGTATCCTTAACCCAGCTAATCAAAGCATTAAGGAATAAGTCCGGCATATCGCATATCCCGGGGATCGGGATAAAGGCAGGCGGGGCCGATACGATTAACCCGCCGCAGTTAATCAGCGACTTAAACCTGTTGCCGTTTCCCCGCTTTGATTTTAAGAATTTCTACGTATTAGACGCCTGCGGGCTGCATTTATTTAGCCGCCAGGATTACGTTAAGTATTCCAGGCATAATGGCGATGGGTATGTTTTATTAAGCTCCAGGTCCTGCCCGCATCATTGTTCCTACTGCATAAATTCTTTCCTTAATAAACTTTATAACGGCAGTCCTGCAAGATTATACCGCAGGCGTTCCGTAGATAATGTTTTGGCTGAAATCAAGCACGCTTTAGCGACAATCCCCGGCATAGGTTTTGTTAATTTTATGGATGACCATTTCCTCACGGATAAGAAATGGACCGGAGAATTCTGCGAGAAATACGCGAGGTTAATTAATCTGCCCTTTATAATCAGGGCGACTCCGGTTGCGATTATAAATACGGAAATCCCGTTGTTAAAAAAGGCCGGGTTGCGCACAGTGCAAATGGGCATCCAATCGGGGAGCGAAAACACGCACAAGAATATTTTCCATCGGGCTTTTAACAAAGACGATGTTTTGCAGGCCGCCGGGATCTTAAATAGCAATAACCTTGTCTGCCTCTTTGATTTCATAATCGAGAACGATTTTGAAACGGATGAAGACCGCGATAAGACCATTGAATTGATGCTGCAGCTTCCTAAGCCGTATATAGCCAATATCTTCGCGATGACTGTTTTCCCGAAAACCGATTTGGAATCCATGTATAAAGAACGCAAGATGACCCCGAGGATCGATCCCTACGCAAGCAATTATTTTGATTTCAAGAAGGAGGATTTTTATTATCAGCTGGCGAGCCTGATTCCTTTAATAGATGGAGCAGAAGCCAGACGTATATTCCAAAACCGTAATGATAGTATAACCAGGGCATACTTGAAAGAGTTGTATTTAGAAAAAACGCGTTCAGATTCGTAAGATAATATTAATTAAATATAAGGAGTTCAGATGAAGGTAGCAGAAACAAATCTTAAGGGCGTGTTGATGATTCATCCGCCCACTGTTTTTGAAGATTTCCGGGGGTCTTACGTTGAGCTTTACAATAGCGGTCTTTATAGAGAATCCGGAATTAATGTTAATTTCATACAGGATGATATTTCGATTTCCACAAAACACGTCCTTAGGGGTATTCATGGGGATAATGAAACCTGGAAATTAATTTCTTGTCTTTACGGCGAATTTTATTTTGTTGTAGCCAATTGCGACAAAGAATCATCCGATTTCGGGAAGTGGCAGTCATTTACCCTCTCGGATAAGAACCATACCCAGATCCTTGTGCCGCCAAAATATGGGAATGCCCATCTTGTGCTAAGCGACAGGGCGGTTTTTCACTATAAGCAGACAACTTATTATAATCCGTCTGGACAATTCACTTATAAATGGGATGATCCAGGCTTTAATATCCGCTGGCCGGTTAAGAATCCGATATTGTCTAAGCGGGATGAACTGGGCCATTTTGTTTAAAAAATGTTGAATGATATAGCAATCAGGATGGCCAATAAAGATGATATCAGCGGAATTGTAGCGCTGCAAAAACAAGTATATGGAGAATACAAAAGGGACGCGCCGTTTTTTATCTGGCAATGTTTCAAGAATATTAATCCATCTGTTTTGATAGTAGCCAAGAACAAGAATTCTATTGTCGGAACATTGGGTATACAGAAGATCAAGACAACGGATAATTTATGCGGAGGCCAGCTCAGTTGGATCGTTGTTTCCAAACGCCAGCGCAGAAAAAGGATTTTTACAGAAATGAGCAGGCTTGCTTTAGAATGTATGCCGGGTTTGGATTTTATATTCATTTTTGCAAATAGCCAGGCCGTTGCCCCCTGCGAGAGTAAATTGGGGATGAGGTTTATCGGAAAGCTGAGCCAGCTGATTTCAAAGCCGCATAGCAAAGCTTATGCGGAATCTTATTTAGAGCCTATCAGCGCCGGGACAAGATTCCCGGTTGCCTTGCATGATAAAAAAGCAGTAACTTTTCAGCGGCCTGAGCGTTACCGGAGTTGGCGATATGCAAAGAATACGGTGCATAAATATTTTAAAGTTTTGATTTCGCCAAAAGAGTATGCGATTATTAAATTATTTAAAGAGCGAGGGGAAGTTCAAGTAACAGGAGATATTGTAGATTTTGAATGCGATATCCAAAACAAAGGCCAGCTTAAAAAGCTTTTTCTCGCCGCTTCTTTTGAATTAATGAAAATGGGGGCAACAATGATTACTACCTGGGCTGTCCCCGGGACTAAATTACGCATTCTGTTGGAAGACATGGGTTTTAAAGAAAGCAATCATTGTTCTTTTTTCGGATTAAGAGTCCTTAATCCAGGTTATCACAGTTTATACAACTTTAAAGCATGGCATTTAGCGCAATCAGATGCCTCTAATTATTGATTTAAGTGTTTGTTTTTAATTATGGAGGAATAAGTGAAAGACATAAAACAATCTATGGAGAAAGCCCTTATTGAGCAGGGATGGATATTCGGCGATAAAGCTACGCGAATCGGCTCACCGTTTGTTTGGGCAGAAAATGAGCATAAAAATAATATCCTTAATCTGGAAGGGTTGTATGCGATAGGCTTTTATTTCTCAATGTGGTATGTCGTAAAAAGAACTCCGCGAGAACTGATGATCCATAACCATGAAAAAGTCAGCAATTATATGATTTCTGAGATTACGCGTTCTTTCAGGCATTTTTTCCCTTTCCTGAAATTAACGAAAGATTGGAATAGCCATATAGAGGCGCAGGCCTTAGCCAGAAGCCAGGATTATTTCTTTCTGAAGAAATTCTGTGAAATCCTGCCAAGTAAGCCGCATCATATTGATATCGGCCCGGGGCTGGGATGCGCTGCTATCGCTAGTATAAAATTTCTTAACTCTTTCTTTTACGCGCTTGAAGCAAGCCCGATGAGCTATGCGGTCCAGAGGCACTATTTCAGGTTTCTTTCTCCTGTCCCCGGAGCTTATCTTGACGTTATAGAATGTGAGAATTATCAGCTTCCTGCCGGGGAAATAATGCAAGAGATAAATAAGAACGGTTACAGAATCAAACACATCCCTTCATGGAGATTCCCCTGGTTGCTTGATGGGTCAATGGATATCTTGTCTGCTACCTTTGTTTTAAATGAACTTAATTATTCAGGTATTTTCTGGATTCTATCGAATGCCTCGAGAGTTATCAAAAAAGGAGGATACTTTTATATTCGTGATAGTGAGATTTTAAAGCCAGGAACTCATACAGTTGAATACGATAAGGTGCTTCTAAAGATTGGTTTTGAAAAAGTAAGCGAGCTAAGGTTTGAAAACAGGCATATATATTTTGGTATCCCCAGGCTATATCGGAAAATTAATTCAAAAGCAGTTTCTTTTGAAGAGATTGTTGGCATGTGCCTGGGGAAATACGCTTCAGTGGCTGCGGGAAGTGATTTGGCATATAATCTCGACAAGATGCCGAAATTGTAGTTTTAATTAAAGCGTAGTTGTCTTAGGCGTTATAAGACTTAAGGAGATTATCATATGGTTATCGTCAGAACCCCCTTTCGTATTTCATTCTTTGGCGGGGGGACAGATTACCCTTCCTGGTATAAGGAAAATGGCGGGATGGTTTTAAGCACCACTATAAATAAATATTGTTATATCAGCTGCAGGTATCTTCCGCCTTTTTTTAACTATAAATATCGCATAAGATATGTCAAGCGGGAAGAAACGCAGGATATCTCCCAGATTGAACATCCTTCGGTTAGGGAATGCCTGAAGTTTATGAATATCGGTTCCGGAATTGAAATGGTCCATACCAGCGACATTCCGGCAAGATCAGGGGTCGGTTCAAGTTCGGCATTTACAGTAGGATTTTTACAGGCCTTAAATGCCTTAAAAGGGAAAATGATTACCAAAAGGCAATTGGCGCGTGATGCGATCCATGTGGAGCATAACTTGATTAAGGAAAATATAGGCGCCCAGGATCAGGTTGCGGTTGCTTTTGGCGGCCTTAACAAGATTGATTTTAGCGGGGATAATGAATTCTACGTTAATCCGCTTACAATATCTAAAGAAAGAGCAGATCTATTACAGGGCCATTTAATGTTATTTTTTACCGGGTTTTATCGTAATGCTTCAGATATCGCAGAAGAGCAAATTAAAAATACTCCGGCATTAAAAAAAGAGCTCCATGAAATGAAGGGGATGGTGAGTGAGGCGGTTGAGATACTTAATGGCGACTCCGGAGATATTGAAGAATTCGGAAAGCTATTGCATGAATCATGGAAGATCAAACGCAGCCTGACATCTATGATTTCTACCCCTGAAATAGACGCTATTTATGGGGCTGCTTGTAAATCTGGGGCCCTTGGAGGCAAGTTACTGGGTGCCGGAGGCGGGGGTTTTATTCTTTTATTCGCCAAGCCAGAAGCGCAATCGAAGATAAAAGAAAAGCTGAAAAATATCCTTCATGTGCCTTTTTCTTTTGAGAAGCTCGGAAGCCAGGTTATTATGTATTCTACCCAAGATTTTTATTAAAACATACCTGCCATTATGATAGATACCGATGTTTTTATTCTTTGCGGAGGGAGGGGAAAAAGGTTAAGAGGTATTTCCGGGCCTAAACCAAAATCGATGATGCTGATTAATAAAAGACCGCTTCTTGATTTATTGATTGATTGTTTTGCGAAGTTTGGGTTCAAGCGTATTATTTTAGGGCTGGGTTATAAAGCAAATTATATAAAGGATTACTACCGGGATAATTTACCCAAAGGTATAGAAATTTGTTTTTCCACAGAGGCTAAGCCCCTGGGGACCGGGGGGGCGTTAAAAAAAGCAGGAAAACTTATAAAAAGCGGTAATTTCTTTGTTTTAAACGGAGATTCTTTGTCTAAATTTAACCCCTTAAAGATGTTGAGATACCACGATAAGAAGAATGCGCAAGTTACTGTTTTATTAAAGAAAATGGATAAGGCAAGCCAATACGGCCGGGTGGAGCTGGATAGAAATCGGCGGATTGTAAGTTATGATGAAAAGATAAAAAGAAGCGGTAGATGCTTCATAAATGCGGGAGTATATATATTTAATAAGAAAATATTGGATTTAATGCCGGCTAAGAAGGGGTTTTCCTTGGAGTATGATTTTTTCCCTTCAATATTAGGCGAGGGAGTATTTGGCTTCAAGTATTCGGGTTCGTTTATTGATATCGGCACTCCCGATAGGTATAGAAAGGCGCAAAGGTCATGGCGGGTCAGCTAGTAAGCATAATAATACCCACAATGAACCGTTCTGACTTTCTGATCAGGGCATTGAATTATTATAGGTCAGTTGGTTTTAAGGGCTATATCTGTATAGGCGATTCCAGTTATGGCGAGCATTCCCGGATTATAACCGATTTTATTAAAGAGATAGGGAGCGATTTAAATATAATTTATAAATATTACAGTAACCCGCCTTATTATAATGACGCTATTTGCGTTAAAGATCTCCTGGAACTTGTAGTCACCCCGTATGCCGTGGAGAGCGGGGATGATGATTTTCTTGTCCCCTCGGCTTTAGAAAAGTGCGCAAGTTTTCTGCAGGAAAACCCTGATTACGGCTCGGCCCATGGTTTAAGGGTGGCGCTCAGGTTGGAAGGGGATAGCGTTTATGGCAAGGCAGTCCAGGCCCATAACTGCCATCAGCTTGCTTTAAGTTCGCCCCGGGCATGCGATCGATGGTCTGCCTATATGAGGCATCCGGTTTCTAATTTATATTCAGTCCATAGGATTGGGGCCTTGCGTAATATTTATAAGCATCCGGCTTCGTTGAATATGCGTTATATCGGAACCGAGATAACTACGGTAGGATTGTCCGTTATTTGCGGGAAGGTAAAAGAAATCGATTGCCTCTCTACCGTGTTTCAGGTTAACCGGAATAATTCTCTGGCGAATTATAGTTTTTATTCTTATCTTATGGATCCGGGTTGGTCTGAGGGGGCAGGAAACCTCAAGAGGATAATTACTGCCGCTTTGAAAGATGCCGATGGAATCAGCCAGCAAAAGGCGCAAGAGATATTCGACCGTGAATTCTGGAGGTTTATCTTAAACAGCTTGCATTGGGATTACAAAACTAGGTATAAAGACCTGCCTTACGAGAACCCTTTTATCAAGGCAGCTAAAAAATGCTTGAGCAAGATCCCGGGTTTTATTCGTATGGCAAACTACCTGATCGGGAAGGTTTTAAGCCATAAAAATAAAAATAATCTGGGCTCGGTCAAGAGCCTTTCTTTGGGCGAGTTGTTAAATGCAAGGTCGGAAATATCCAGGGATTTTCTTAAGGTTTATAGTATTATCCAGGGTAAATTCCGTCCGGGGGTAAAATAATGCGCTTTCTGATCGTAGATGCCGTGTATCCGTCGTTTCTTAAAAACTTTTACAGCCGTTTCCCCGGCTATGGAGAACTAAGCTACCGGGACGGCCAAAGCCTTTTAATGAATGAATGCGTAGGCATAGCAGACGGTTATTCTGCGGGCCTAAAGGAGCTTGGCCACCAAGCCGAAGAAGTAATTATTAATGATCAACTGTTGCAGATGCGTTGGGCCCTGGAAAACGGGTTGCCGGTTAGGGGCAGAAGGAGCCTTCTTAACAGCGTAAAAGATTTGCTTAAAAAAGGCTTGGGCAGGAATATTTATGGTTCGCTTAAGCAGTTTGCTCCGGATCGCCTTAAGGCTTCCGCGGCAGACCCCTGGATGCTTAAAGTCCTTTTCGGGCAGGTCAAGAAATACCGCCCCGATGTTTTGTTGATCCATACGGTAAAAGAAGTAAATGAGGGCTTTCTTAAGTTGCTCAGGCCTTATGTAAAATTAATAATAGGCCAGCACGCCAGCCCCTTGGTTCCCGGGATGGACTTTGGCCCGTATGATTTAATGCTTTCCTCATTGCCGAATTATGTGGAATTATTCCGCCGGGAGGGCAAAAGAAGCCAGTACTTCCGGCTGGGCTTTAATGATAAAGTTTTAGGTAGCTTGCGGCATCTTCCCGGCGCTCCTTTTGTCGTGCATATAGGAGGATACGGAGAGGCCCATAACGAGCGTAATAATTTCCTTGAGAAAGTAGCTAAAGGCACCCGGGTTGATTTTTGGGGTTTTGGCACTGAAAACTTAGATAAGAAATCCGCAATCTTGGGTAGTTATCATGGCCAGGCCTGGGGCTTAGAGAGGTTGAACATCTTTTATAGCGCTAAAATCGTCCTGACCAAGCATGCTTACTTTGCCGGTAATTTTGCCAATAACATGACTTTGTATGAAGCTACCGGTTCAGGGGCTTTATTGATTGCCGATAACAAGGATAATATTAATGATTTGTTTGAGGTTGGCAAAGAAATTGCGGTTTATAATAATCCGCAAGAGTGTCTGGAGTTGATTAAATACTATCTTAGCCATGAAGAAGAGCGGGCGGCTATCGCTTTAGCCGGGCAAAAACGCACGCTTAAAGAACATACTTATGGCCGGCGCATGAAAGAGCTTCTGGGTATCGTAAATAAATATATCTGATATTATTTATGGCCATTCAAGGCAGGGAGAAAGCAGGTTTATTGAATATGAAAAAATGTTTAATTTGCGGGGCATCCATTGAGGAATTTATGTCATTCGGCAAAATGCCGATCGCTAACGGATTCCTCTCCCCGGGACAATTTAAAGACGAGTATTTCTTTGAGCTTAAAACCGCATTTTGCCAAAATTGCGGGATGTTCCAGCTCTTAGAGCAACCGTTAAAGGAGATGATGTTTAATGAAAATTACGCGTTCTTTTCCGGGACCTCTAAGAGGATGGCCTTACATTTTAAAGAGTTTGCGGATGAGGTATTAGATAAATATATTAAGGCAAAGGATCCTTTTGTGGTGGAAATCGGCAGCAATGACGGCATCCTGCTGCAGAATTTCTCCGCCAAGAATATCCGTCATTTGGGCATTGAGCCTTCAGCAAACGTTGCTCAAGCTGCTTCGGCCAAAGGGATAAATACTGTTTCGGAGTTTTTTGATGAAAAATTGGCGCGTAAAGTTTGCCAGGAGCATGGGCAGGCAGATGTCATCCTGGCGGCAAATTGCATGTGTCATATCCCTTATCTGCATTCAGTTGTTGAAGGGATGAAGCTTTTGCTTAAGCCGGGAGGCCGCGTCATCTTCGAAGACCCTTACCTGGCAGATGTCCTGGAAAAGACTTCTTATGACCAGATATACGACGAGCACGTTTTTCTTTTTTCACTGGCTTCTGTTAAATATCTTTTTAATGAACATTCGATGGAGCTGGCGGATGTTAAGCCGCAGGAAACGCACGGAGGTTCAATGCGTTATTATATAGCGCATAAAGGTACGCATAGCCCGGGTAAAAGCGTACAGGAGCAGTTAAAGAAAGAAGGGGATCTGGGGCTTTCTGAGCCGGAAACTTTTGAGGCCTTCCGCCGGAATTGCGAGAGGTCAAAAAAAGAGTTAATCTCTGTATTAAACGATATTAAAAGAGAGGGCAAGAGGGTAGTGGGTTATGCCGCTACTTCTAAAAGTACAACTGTCATTAACTATTGCGGCATAGGCCCGGATTTGATTGAGTTTATCTGCGATACTACTCCGATTAAACAGGGTAAATTCAGCCCCGGCAAGCATATCCCTATAAAACCCTATGAAGAATTTGTAAAATCTTACCCGGAGTACGCTTTATTATTCGGATGGAATCACGCTAAAGAGATAATGGCTAAGGAAGAGGATTTTGCCAGCCAGGGCGGAAAATGGATAGTTTATGTGCCAAAAGTGGGGATAAACTAATATGATTATTTGTGCTGATCCTTTGGCCGGTTATCTTGCGCATAGGAAGCAGATTGATTCTGCCGTTGGTTCTGTTTTGGCCAGCGGCAGGTATATATTAGGTGAACAGGTCAAGGCGTTTGAGACGGAGTTTGCCGGATACATTGGCGTTAAATATGCGGTCTCCGTTGGCAACGGCACGGATGCTTTAAGGATCGCGCTTTGCTCCTGCGGGATCAAGCGGGGTGATGAGGTGATAACTGTTTCGCATACCGCTGTTGCTACCGTAGCTGCTATTGAGTTGGCAGGGGGAGTGCCTGTATTGGTTGATATCGACCCCTTTACTATGACCCTGGATCCTTCCAAGCTGGAAAAGATGGTTACGAAACGCACCAAAGCCGTAATTGTCGTTCATCTTTATGGCTGTTGCGCTGATTTGTCTCCTATAATCAAGATAGCAAAGCGCTATGGACTTAGGGTTATTGAAGACTGCGCGCAGGCGCACGGCGCTTTTTATAAAGGAAGAAGGGCGGGTTCTTGGGGCGATTTATCCTGTTTTAGTTTTTATCCTACCAAAAACCTGGGGGCAATTGGCGATGGCGGAATGATCCTGACTGACAGGCTTGAGCTGGCTGAGAAAGCCGCGCTCTTGAGGGAATACGGCTGGGAAAAAAGATACGAGAGCTTGGTCCCCGGGGGTAATTCAAGGCTGGATGAATTGCAGGCTGCGATCTTAAGGGTAAAGCTCAAATACCTGGATTCAGAGAATAAGAAACGCTTAGCTTTATCCGGACTCTACAATAAGAAGCTTAAAAAAGAAGGGTGGTTGGTTTTGCCGGAATACCGGGTAGACCTAAGCCATGTTTACCATCTTTTTGTGGTCCGTTGCCGCCTTAGAGATAGGCTCCAGGGATACTTAAAGAAGAATAATATCTTCTCCCTGGTCCATTATCCTGTTCCCGTACACCTGCAAAAAGCGTATTTTGGCAGGCTCAGGGGCAAAGATGACCTTAAAGAGACGGAGAATGCCGCAAAGAGCGTTTTGTCATTGCCTATTTATCCGCAGATGTCCAAATACGATTTGGAGGAGGTAGCTGCGGCTGTACACAGCTTCAAGGGAGGGCGTTATGATTAAAGGCGTAATATTGAAGAAACTGGTTACCCATTGCGATGAGCGCGGTTTTTTCAGGGAGCTGATCAGGAAGAATGACGGGTTCTTTAAAGAAGGTTTCGGGCAATGGTCGCATTCTTTGATGTATCCGGGCGTGATAAAGGCATGGCATATTCATAAGAGGCAAACCGATTGGCTCTACGTTGCCTCCGGGGTGATAAAAGCCGTTCTTTATGACAACCGTAGCTCCTCTGCGACTTTCAAGAGGATAACGGAGGTTTTTATGGGGGATGGCCAACCTGCCGGGGTATTAAGAGTGCCTATAGGCGTGGCGCACGGTTGTAAATGTATCTGCGGGCCGGCGAATTTATTTTATATTACTTCTAAGGTTTATGACCCTAGAGATGAAGGCAGGATCGCTTTTGATGATGCAAGGATTGGATACGATTGGTTGTCCGGCCCGGAGATTAAATAGGCATGGATTTTAAGTATACCATTATAGGGGCCGGAGTCGTTGGCTTGGCTATATCCAGGGCCCTTTCTCTGAAGGCGGGAAAAGGAAATTCAGTTTTGTTACTGGAGAAAGATAAAACTTTCGGAAGCGGCATAAGCAGCCGCAACAGCGAAGTCATCCATTCAGGCGTTTATTATCTTAACGCAAGCTTAAAGCATAAGCTTTGTTTAAAGGGCAGGAGGATGCTTTATGATTATTGCAGGGATAAAAGCATCCCGTTCTTAAAATGCGGTAAGCTTATAATCGCTACCGATGCAGATGAAGAGCCGGAGTTGGAAAAGATATTTAT
This sequence comes from Candidatus Omnitrophota bacterium, assembly GCA_043800555.1. GTDB lineage: Bacteria > Omnitrophota > Gorgyraeia > Gygaellales > Profunditerraquicolaceae > UBA6233. The sequence continues at coordinate 153,177 of JAZDMX010000003.1, forward strand.
TCAATCGCAGGTAAACGGGGTAGAAAATGTCGTTAGGCTATCCAGGGCTCAGGCGTTGCGGCGAGAGCCGGATATAAATGTGCACGCCGCTTTGCTATCGAGTGAAACCGGGATAATTGATTCCCATAGGTTAATGCGATCGTTAGCGGATGAGGCCGTTGATAATGGGGCAATCTTGGCCTATAACTCGCAAGTAGTTTCAATACGGCCAGAAAAGAACAGATACCGCCTCAGGCTTCAAGACGGCACATTATTCTCCTCGGAGTTTATAATAAATTCTGCAGGTCTCTGTTCTGTCGATATAGCTAAATTATTAAGCATCCCGGTGCCTAAGATGTTTCCCTGCAAAGGCGACTATTTTTATTATAGCGGTGAGCATAAGCTTAGGCATTTGGTTTATCCTATTCCTAATAAGGAACTGACCGGTTTAGGCGTCCATGCTACATTTGATATGAGCGGAAAGCTGAAGTTCGGGCCAGATGCGGAGTATACTGAAAATGTCTCTGATTTTTCTGTAGATGAAAGGAAAAAGGGGCAATTCTGTAAATCCGCCTCCAAGCTGTTAAGGAATATCGATTTGAACAAGATTATCCCGGATATGTCCGGGATAAGGCCAAAGATACAAGGTCCGGAAGATAGAATAAAAGACTTTTATATTAGGGAAGAATCCGGAGCCGGATTTAAGAAATTTATAAACCTGATCGGGATTGAATCTCCGGGATTGACCAGTTCTCTTGCGCTAGGGCAATATGTAAGCAAGTTAGCCGGGCTTAATTAGAATGAATAATTCGGTTGTTAATAATAAAGTGATTCTTGTCGCCGGAGGCGCAGGTTATATAGCGTCAAATCTTGTAAATGCGATTAAGGATTGCAGTTGCACGATTTTAAGATTAGACAGGCCGGGGGTTAATTTTCCGCCGGTTGCAGGTAAAGCTATAATAAAAGATATCGCCAGAGATATCCGGGCTGATAACGCCTGGGCCGGCCTTCTTGAAGGAGTAGATATTATATTCTATCTGGCAGGGCAAACGAGCGTTTATTCCGCAAATAACGATCCGAAGGCGGATTTAGAGCTGAATGTAATTCCCTTAATTAATCTCTTAGAAGCTTGCCGGAAACATAATTTCAAACCCTGTATTTTGTTTTCCAGCACCGTGACAATATCCGGGGTTACCGAAAAGATCCCGGTAAACGAATCATTTCCCGATAATCCTGTTACTATATATGATTTGCATAAATCAGTGGCTGAAAACTACATAAAATATTACATAAAACAGGGGGTTTTAAGTGGCGTTATTCTGCGTTTGGCTAATGTCTATGGCCCGGGCCCGAAAAATAGCAGTTCTGACCGGGGGATCCTTAATCTAATGGTTCGCAAGGCCCTGAATTCCGAAGGATTAACGATTTACGGTGACGGTAACTATTTGAGGGATTATATTTTTGTGGATGACGTAATTGCGGCCTTTATTAATGGTTACGCTAATATGGATAAATGCAACGGCAGGCATTTTGTTATCGGCAGCGGCAAGGGTTTCCGGATAGCCGATATGGTAAACCTGGTAGCTGAAAGGGCCAGGGCCAAAACAGGCAGGGGCGTGAATGTTGAACATATAGCCCCTCCGGAAGGATTGTCTGGCATCGAATTCCGTAATTTCGTTGCAGATACAACTAATTTCAAGCAGGCAACCGGTTGGCTTCCTAAGGTTTGTTTAGCGCAAGGCCTAGATTTAACAATAGGCTATTATTTAAATGCGGACAATGAAACAGGGAAGATAAATGCCCCAGAAACAGACGAGCCTGAAAAATAAAAAGGTGCTTATTACCGGGGGATTAGGTTTTATAGGCAGCAACCTGGCCCATAAATGCCTCCAGCTCGGCGCATCTGTCACTATCTACGATTGCCTGGACCAAAAGTCGGGGGGCAATATTTATAACATCGAGGACATAAAGAAGGATGTCGCGTTGATTAATGATGATATCCGTAATTTCCAGGCCTTGTCTTTATCGTTAGCGAAAAAGGAGATTGTTTTTAACTGTGCTGCCTATACGTCACACCCTAATTCTATGAAAGAGCCTTTAATAGATATAGACATAAATTGCAAAGGGACCCTGAATCTTTTGGAAGCGGTTAGGAAATTTGAGCCGGAAGCAAAAATCGTGCATATAGGCACGAGCACCCAAATAGGCAAAATGGAATTCAAGGTTATTGACGAGATGCATCCTGAATTTCCGCTGGATATCTACTCCGCGAACAAAAGCGTTTCGGAAAAATATGTTTTGTTATATGGCAACGCCTATGCGTTGGATACTACTGTTTTGAGGCTGGCCAATAATTTCGGGCCCCGTTCTAATATCAAAAGCCCGGATTTCGGGTTTATGAATTATTTCATCGGCCTGGGCTTGCAAGGCAAAGAAATTAATGTTTTTGGCAGCGGGAGCCAATTAAGAAACGTAAATTTTGTCGATGATTCTGTCGCGGCCTTGATCCTGGCGGCGCTCAACCCTGAAAGCAAAGGCCAGGTGTTTTTCGTCGTCGGAGACAGGCAATATACGGTTTTACAGATTGCCGAAGCTATCGCCAGGAACATAGGCGGAAAAATTAAATTTGTCGGTTGGCCGGAAGAAAGAGAAGCCATAGAGATCGGGGACGCCGTGATAAGCAACAAGAAGGTTAAAAAGATGCTATCTTGGGAGGCAAAATACGGCATTGACGAAGGGCTCAAGAAAACAAAAGATTATTTTGACAGCTGTTTAAATCGGTATCTTTAGGGACTATGAAAATCGTAATTACCGGGGCTTTAGGGCATATTGGTTCGCACCTGATCCGCAGGATACCTGCGTTATTCCCTGGCGCGGAAATTGTTATGGTGGATAATTTCCTTACCCAGCGTTACGCGTCTTTATTTAACCTGCCGGAGAAAGTAAAGTATAATTTTATCGAGGCGGATATTTTAACGGCTGACCTGGAAGCCATTTTCTCCGGGGCGGAAGTTGTTATACACCTGGCGGCAATAACTAATGCGGCGGCGAGTTTTGAAAATAAAGAGCAGGTAGAGCTGGTTAACTTTTCCGGCACCGAAAGGGTCGCAAAAGCATGTTTAAGCGCTAACTCTGCTTTGGTCTTTCCTTCTACTACCAGTGTTTACGGGAGCCAGGATGAGCTGGTTGACGAAGATTGCCCCTTAAAGGACTTGAAGCCGCAAAGCCCGTATGCCGACTCCAAACTAAGGGCAGAGCTGTTGTTAAATAAAATGGGCGATAGCCATGGCCTGCGTTTTCTAATCTGCAGGCTGGGGACGATCTTTGGTGCATCGATAGGCATGCGTTTTCACACTGCTATAAATAAATTCTGCTGGCAGGCAGTGTTTAAGGAGCCAATCAGCGTCTGGAGGACGGCGCTGCATCAATACCGGCCTTACCTTGACCTGGACGATGCTTCCAGGGCAATAAGTTTCGTCGTTAAAAACCGGTTTTATGAGCGTTCTGTATACAATATCGTTACGGTCAATAAGACGGTAGACGATATTATCCGGATTATATCGCGTTATGAGCCGGGGGTAAAAGTCGAATTTGTCGATACCCGGATAATGAACCAGCTTTCCTACAAAGTTTCTTCCGGGCGTTTTACGGATAAGGGTTTTAAGTTTGACGGCGATATTGAATCGGGAATTAAAGAAACAATCGGCCTGATTAAATGTTCCGCGGCATTTAAAAAATAAAGGTTGCCCTTGAATAACCCCCTATTTTCAATCGGCATTACTACTTACAACAGGAAGGAGCTCCTTAAGCAAACCCTGGCTTCTGTATTAAGCCAGACATTTCCTGATTTCGAAGTTATTGTCGGAAACGATTTTACGGGCTCCCCGGTTTCCGCAGGGTCCTTAGGCATCAGCGACCCGAGAGTGAGGTTTATAAATAACGCTTCTAATCTTGGCGAAGCGGCGAATATGAATTCCTTGCTTTTTTTGAGCCGGGGGCGGTATTTTACATGGCAGTTTGACGATGATCTCTACGACCATAATTTCCTGAAACTGGCCCACGAAGCTTTGGAGTTTTATAATTTTCCGGAGTGCGTATTTACCGCTTACAAAAGCATAGGGTCTGGTTTTAAGGGGTTTACCGGCGACCTTACCGCTGCAAACAGGCGGCTTTATCGCGGGAAAGAGTTTTTAAAGTTATACCTTAAGGGAAAAATAAAAACAATGGGTTGCACCGGCCTATACCGTTGCGATTTACTGAAAAAGCAGGGCGGGGTCACTAAGCTTGCTAGCGGCCCCATCGCTTTATATTCTGAATACCTGCTTTTGCTGCGCTCCGGCATGTTTGAGAATATCGCTTATCTGGACGCGCCGTTGGTTTTTTATCGCTCTCATGAGCTTTCCTGGGGTTGTTCTAATGCCCAAGCCCAGGAGTATAAGGATGCGGGGCTTAATCTTATTTCGGAAAGCCTCGTTATTTTAGCCAATCCTCTCCTTAAAGATGATTTTGAGGTGAATTTTGTTTCTCTGCTAAAGCTTTGCGCGGGGGATTTTCTAAGAAAGTTGTACTTAAAAGACAAATGCGTCAAGATAAGAGGGCTAATAAGATACTTTAGCCTGTTGGGAAATAAAATAGAGCCGCTAAAAGGCTCAAACATCTACCTAAAGGCAAGGTCCGCCTTGGCTAAAACGCTGTTTTCGGCGTTCTGGGTATTTATTAAGCTGAATTTAAAGAGCATTCTCCCCGGCCCGCTGGCAGCTAAAATTATGGCAATCCGCCGGCGCCTGAATCCTGCGGATAATGGGAGTTAACACAGCAAGAAGGTTAAAAGTGAATGGTCCGCTGGTAAGTATTATAACGGTTGTTCTTAACGCGGGAAATTATCTTGAGGAGACGATAAAAAGCGTCATTTCGCAGGATTATAAGAATATGGAGTATATAATAATTGACGGAGGCTCCGAAGATAATACGGTTGAGGTTATCAATAAATACAAGGAGCATATTTCTTATTGCCTTAGCCAGAAAGATAACGGCATATACGAGGCGATGAACAAGGGGCTGAAAGCCGCCAGAGGCCAGTATCTTAATTTTATGAATGCGGGCGACTGTTTTTACGGTAGAGAAGCGGTATCCGGTTTCGCTGAAGAGATGAATAAGGGATACCTGCTGTTGTGCGGGGACACTTTGATAAGCTATCCTGACGGATTCAAGAGGGTAAATAAGTTTTTCCTGAATTTATATATTATGCCGTCTTATCACCAGTCTATGTTCTTCCACAAAGAGCTCTTTGCGCTTCTGGGAGGTTATAATGAAAAATATAAGTGGGCGGCGGATATAGATTTGTGGCAAAGGGCATATTCTAAATACAGGGGCAAGATTATCGGTAAGAACAGGCTTATTAGCGTAAATAACCTCCAGGGATTTAGCAACAGGAATTTTGTTGGCGCCTATAAAGAGGAGTTGCGCGTATCCTTTTTTAACCTGCGTCCCATCGATTTTATGGCCGCTTTTTGCATTAAGACCGCCGTATTCCTTTATGTCATAGTCCTTAACTTATTTAAAAAGATAGGTTTGTATAAATACCTTATCCGTTTAAGGTATTTATTTTCTAAGGCCCGGTATAAATAAAATACTTATGTTGTCCAGAGACAGAAAAAGAAAACTGGTGGTTGCCCCTTTTTTAGTTATAGAAAGGTTCTTTTCCAGGCGTAATCGTAAGCCCGCCGGGCTTTCGGGATTAAAAAAAGCCTTAATTGTAGAAATCTGGGGAATCGGTGACCTCGCCATGATGACTTCGGTCATCGGTCCTCTAAGGAAAAGTTTCCCGGAAGCCAGTTTTGATTTGTTGTGCAAGCCTTTGGCAAGAAACATCCTGGCAGGCCAAGGGTTCTTTAGCGAATTTATCTGTTTTGATTTTCCGTGGACGCGTTTTCATGGCAAATACAGGATTTGGAATTGGGATTGGCTTGGCATTATAAGGCTGATTATGAGGCTTAGGAAGGCCAGGTATGATTTGATTATTGACGCTCGGGGAGACCCCAGGAATAATTTGCTTTCTTTCCTTATAAACGCCAGAAGGCGCCTGGGCTACGATTGGTCCGGAGGAGGGATTTTTCTTACGGATGTGTTGGGCCTTGATTACCGCGATAAACATAGGGTTGAAGCCTGGTTAAATATACTGGATTATTTAAAACTTGATATATCCGAAGCCCGTCCTAAATTATGCGTTACGCAAAAGAGCCGGAAGCAGGCGGAAGAATTATTGAATGGCTTTGGCATTACAAAGGAAAACTTGCTTGTGGGTATCCACCCCGGCGCCAGGATAAAAACAAGGCGTTGGGATATTAAAAAGTTTGCCAGGGTAGCCGAATATGCCAGAGACAAATATAAGGCTAGAATTATAGTTTTTGTGGAGCCGCAAGGCTATGGGGAGGATATTCCGATAGAGGGGGATTTTTTGAAGTTAAAGTGTTCCCTGGACAATTTGGCAGCCGTAATAAAAAGGTTGAACCTGTTAGTTTGTAACGACGGCGGCCCTATGCATATTGCTGCCGCCTTGGAGGTGCCGGTCATTGGTGTATTTGGCCCTACCAATCCCGTAAAGTTTGGGCCGTATAGCGATAACAGCACCGTTATTATCGATAATTCCTTCTCTTGCCGCCCTTGTTTTGATTATTGTAGTTACCCCGAAGCGCTATGCCTGGCAGGAATAGATGCCCGGGAAGTAATGGCAAAGATGGATAAGTATTTTGGCGGCCATTCAAGAGGTAATAATCAATATGCTTAAGGCCATATTAAATTTCTATAATGAATTCATCATAGTTGTATTTTGCTTATTCTTGTTCGGGGTTTTATCCTTTGGCAGGGCTTTTTCCGTCCTTTGCATCGGGACTCCCGCCTTTCCCTTATTTGTAACGGAGCTAGTCCTAATTTTGAGCCTGCCTTTTATTTTTATAAATTACAAGGCGGTAAGAAGCATTGACGGGAGGCTGCTTATCGCCTGGGGTATTTATTTTCTTTACGGATGTTTTTATATGGCTTTAGGGCTTTTGAAAGGGAACCTGTTTGCCTTAAGGGACGTTACGTTGTTTGGGTATACGCTTTTTTTCCTGTTAAGTTTTATCATTTTCTCAAACGAAAACGAATGGGATAAAATACTTGTTCCGTTTGTTTTATTTGCCAACTTCGTCATAATTATGGTAAGCAGGATGTCCCTCCTCCAGGTTTTTGCAACGGAAGGCTTAAAAGAAGCGGTCAGTAAAACAAAGGTTTTTCATTTTGGCCTGCATTACGGGGTAATTGCCTGTATTTTGCTTTCTTTGCTTAATAGCGTTAAAGATACAAGGACAAAACTGGTTATAAAGATATTGCTTACGCTGGATGTATATATGCTGGTTATTTTTGGCAACCGGTCTATCTGGCTGGCTTGTTTGGCCGCCCTAGCATTTTTTATATTATTCCTGAAGACGAAGCTCTTGAAGAACCTGGTTATGCTGCTGCCGTTTTTTATCATAATCTTAAGCGTTTTATGCCTTATGGATTTTGGTATCTTGAAAATCAGCCAGCAGAAATTAATTTTATCAAAAGCAAAGAGTTTCGGTTATTTTATAACCGGAAGGTTAGTTTCCAAAAGGGTAGCTGTTCCGGAAAGTGCAGGCCCAGTAAATGAGGCGCCCAGGAAAATTTTCTCCGAGCGGGTTTATCTGGCCGGTAGTTCCAAGGCCCAAAAGCTAAGAAACGCCGGGGAAGGGCCTTTGGGGCTTCCTGCCAAAGCAGGAGTTGCCGGGCCTGCGCCCCGCGTTGTTCCTGAATCGCTAAGGTGCGGTTTCCTTAACATATTATGGCGCCTGGATATCTGGGAGCAATCTATTGCTTTTGGCATGAAAAGCCCTTTATGGGGAAGAGGGTTTGGCGTGTATCCCGAATACTTAATATGGGGAGGCCATGCCCCTGCTCCGGAGAGAATCGGGGCAGATTCCGGGGTCATCCCGGTCCACAACTACTTAATTACTATTTTCTATAAAATGGGGATTCTGGGATTGGCGTTATTCCTCTATATCAACATTTTTGTTTTATATTCAGGCATTAAGTATGTAAATAAATGCAGATCCGTATTCGCCAGGTACTTTCTTATCAGCACATTGGGCGCTTGCATTTTTTGGCACACTATGGCTTTTTTCTTTGATGTTATAGATTCTCCTCCGACAAGCATATTTATATGGATTCTAATGGGCATGGTTATAGCGGTCATAGAAACAGATAAAAACGGGCGCTTTAATTGCCGTAGTAAACTATTATGAAGGCCAAAAGCGATATTCCTGCCTTAGGCCTTTTGGCAAAGAAGGCGGGGTATAGATTAAAGGTTTTTTATTACCTAACCCGTTTTAGGCGCAATTGCCCCGAAGGCAAGCTTCCCGTAGGCCTTGCCGGTTGCGGTAATTTTGTTAAATGTGCTTATCTGCCCGCACTAAATAGCAGGAATTGCCCCGTTTATGTTTCCGGTTTATACAGTCGTCTAAAAGAAAAGACGGCGCTTATCCGGAGGATGTTGCGATACGAAAATAGCCATTTTGATTCATATCCGGATTTGCTTAATTCCGGCATTAAAGGCGTACTTATAGCATTGCCCAATCACCTGCATTTCCAGCGCATAATCGACGCGCTGGAGAATAATATTGATGTTTTTTGCGAGAAACCGTTGGTTAATGATTTGAAGGATGCTTATGCCCTCCGGAATTTCGTCAATAAAACAAAAATGGTCCTGATGGCCGGTTTTAACCAAAGATATACGGACAGGATAATAAAGGTAAAAGAACTCATTGATAGCGGGGCACTGGGCCGGCTAAGGCGGGTAACTGCTTTTCATAATCAGGATATCGGTGATTATATACTTAAATCTCGCTGGCTATCGGATTCCTCCAAGAGCGGAGGAGGAGTATTGCATAACGCGGGAATACACTTGGTTAATATAATGCTCTATTTCTTCGGCCCGCTGGAATATGTCCGGGCTGAATTGACCAATAAAAAGCTGCCCGTGAATTCCGGCGAGGACACCGCTTGTTGCCGTCTTTATTTTAAGTCAGGAGTACAGGGGGAGCTTTTCGCTTCATATATAAACGGGGTGAAATCCAGTTACGAGCACATGATCATAGAAGGAAGCAGCGGAGCCTGCTTTACGGATATGTCTTCAAGCAGCATAAAATACAAGAAGTATCCGTCCGGCTCCTGGCAGGATCTTCACTGCAAAAGACAACTCGTTGCAGACTCTATCTATAACGAGTTAGCGCATTTCTGTGATTGCGTAAGAAACAGAAAGCAGCCCCTGACAGGTATCGGTGATTCTATCGATACCTTGATTGCGCTGGAGGCCTGCCGTGTATCCAGCGCCCAGAAGAGGAGGGTCTCTACGGATGAAATCAGTTGCTGGCCCCGCTAAAAATAATAAAGGTTTCTTTAAGGTCCTGGATGTTTCGCTCACCAGGAGTTGTAACTTCAATTGTTCCTGGTGTAACCAACGTTACGATATGACCAGGCCAATGCATGATATGAGCCAGTCTCCCCGTGCAATTGTAGGCTCGAGGATAAGAAGCGGAAAAGACTGGATAAGCGGATTGAATAAATTTCCCGGTAAAATATACTATGAAAAGCTGGTTTTTTCCGGAGGGGAGCCAAGCCTGCATCCGGATTTTTTTGATATTGTCGCAAAAGTAAAAGGGTATAGGTCTAAGGTCATAATAACAAACTTAAGTTTTGACGTAAATAAACTTGTTAAGTGCTGCCGGGAAAGCGGTTCCCGCGTAATTGTCCAACCGTCATTTCATTTTGAATTTGCCGATTTCGATAAATTTACGGAAAAGATGGGTATCCTGGATAAGCACCGGATGCTTAGCCGTTTTATCCCGGTATCAATAGTCGATTTGCCGGATAGGAGAGAGCCGAAAGAGTTCAGGGACAAATTCAGGAAGCGCGGCTATAGCGTCTCTTTGTATAAGTTCGAAGGCTATTATAAGGGAGAGTTTATCTATGCCGATATCAATGGCTTTGGTTCAACAGGAAGGAAAAAACGGGTTTCTTGCAGCAGCGTAGGCAATTGCGTCAGGCCAAATGGCGATTTGGTTTTTTGCCCTACCGATATTTACCGCGATGATGCTTTGACCTACGGCAATATCTGCGACGGCTCTTTCCGGGAATTGGATTTGAGCAGGGATTGCCAGAATTACGGCAACTGCCATATTTCTTCGGCTTCCTGGATCAGGGTGGAATCTCTTGGGTCTCCAGGGCTGCTATGGAGCGGAAAGAATTTTCTTAAGGCGAATTTTATCAATAATTTGAGGAGCTATTGCGAGAGAAGAAACTATTGGTGGCTGGGAGGGATAAAACAGGTTTTTAACGCATTGCCCCGGCTTAAGAAAGAGTCCAAAAGATGAAAATAGCGCTTATCAGCACAGATGAGAGCAGGGTCGGTATGGGGGTTAAGACTCTTTCCGCATGCCTTATAGGGTCTGGATTTGATACGGTAACCGCGCTTTTGCCTACCACCGGAAACAGCCTCAAGGGAACACATTGGGCGGATCTAAACAAAATCTGTTCCGGGGCCGGATTGATCTGTATTTCTTGCATGACCCATGGAGTTAGCAGGGCCGTTGAAGTAAAGAATAAGCTCCAAGAAACTACGCGTTCTCCGATAATAGTCGGGGGGATCCACGCTTCTTTGGACCCGGAGAGCCTGAGGGGCAACTTTGAGCTTATTTGTTCCGGCGAGGGAGAGGACGCTATCGTTGAATTAGCTAGTCGGATAAAGAACAAAGAAGCCTTTTATGATATACCCGGATTGATAGGAAACTGGAATGGGAAAGTTTTCAATAATCCGGCCCAACCGCTGTCCAAAGATTTGAATAATTACCCCTTTCCGGATTATGATTTAAGCCGCCAATATATTCTTGAATCCGGCAGGATTATTCCGATGAGCTGTTCGCATATCGACCTGAATCATTTTGTCATTTTAGGCTCCAGGGGATGCCCGCATAGTTGCAGCTATTGTTCGAATTATAAGCTTAAGCAGGATTTTCCATGGAGGAGGCTGGTCAGGCACTATTCGGTAGATTATTTAATCAATCATTTAAAGAAGGCATCCGAGAGTTACCCGCAAATCCGCAGTTTTTGGCTTGAAGATGATACTTTTTTTGCCAAAGAGCTTGATGAGATTAAAGAGTTCTCGGCAAGATACAAAGAAGAAGTCAACAAGCCGTTTCTTATACTTATTTCTCCCTGGACATATTGCCGGGAGAAGGTAGAGCTGCTTATTGAAGCCGGCATGAGCGGTTTAATCATGGGCATCCAGAGCGGAAGCGAAAACACCAACCGTAATATTTATGAGCGCAGGATTTCTAACTCCAAGGTTTTGGAAATCACCGCTTCGCTAAACAAATTCTCCGGCGTATCAAAGTATTACGATTTTATCGGCATGAACCCTTTTGAAGGAAGGCAAGACTTGGTAGATACTATCCGGTTTATAAAACGGCTTCCGCAGCCGTTCTTTATATTTAATAATAATTTGGCATTTTATCCCGGCACAAGGCTCCATGAAAAGGCGTTAAAACTCAATTTAGATATAAGCAAGCGCGATAAGCACGCCGATGCGAATATCGGTTATCTGGCGCTAAGAAGGGAGAAGATAGGCCACAAGTTTTTCCACTTCCTGCTTTTAATGATGGCCGGAAGCGTCAATAAATGGAGGGTAGGCTTTATTCCCAGATTTATGGTTTCCGGCCCGGCTATGCGTATGTATGTTGTTTTGGACAGAAGGGCGGGTTTTCTTATGAATTGGGCCGTATCTAATTTAAGCCTGGTATTTATGTATCTTGACTGGAAATTTATATTGAAAAGAATATTTAGCCGGAAGCAGCTTAATAAGCTGAAAATAGTATACGAATATTTCAAGCCGGGGCAATCAAATCCTAAGCAAATCCTATGAAGGCAATTACGGTTAGCATATTTATTTGCGCGTTTATGTTGTTAAGGCCTTATCAATTGCAGAATTCCGGATTGATGTATCGCGGAGACGATTTTTCCTATATGGCCCACGCCACCTCCCTGGCATATTTTAATTTCCCTTTTTACGATAAAGAATATTTCGAGTTTGGCCAGGGCACTCCTTTGCATCCTATAGGCGCCTCTTTATTGGCGTCTCCGTTTGTTTTTGCCGCTTCTATCATTGACAGGGCTTGCGGTTCGGATATAGTTGCCAAGCGGACACCTGCCAATATAATTAAGAGTTGGACGGCGTTTGGTTTTACGCTTGCCTCGGTATTCTATTTATGGCTGGCTTGTTTATTGCTTTATAAAGGCCTGGTATTCTATTTTCAGCCGCAGGTCGCTTCATTAACCGTTATTTTAGCCGTATTGTCGCAAGGCGTCCCGTTGTTCGCCTTTAGAAGGCCGGTATTCTCGCATATTTACGAAATATTCCTGCAAAGCCTATTCTTGTTTCTGCTCTTACGTTTAAATAAGGCGGGCGGGTATATTTTTCCGGTTAAGGAGCCCAAGGTTTTAAGGGAGGCCGTGCTGGTAGGCATATTGGCGGGCTTTATTACCCTAGTCCGTTACAATAATATATTTATGTCATTGGCCTGGCCGGCAATATTATTCTCGCTTTACTACCCAAGGATTTCCGTAAAAAAGATCATAACGCTGGCGGTTATTTCTTATTTATCCATGGCCATCTTCGTCTTTATGTTCCAAATTTTCCCGATTTTCCTTAACTTGCCCGATATTCATCAATATAAAGGTTATTTAAGCATGGCGGAGACAAAAATGACTTTATTCACCCTGTATGGCCCGGGTTTTTATATAAAACGGTTAGGCCATTGCCTAGGGGGGTTGGATTGGGGGCTGGTATTTACTGCGCCATATTTGCTTTTGGGATTGTTTTATTTGCCATGGATAAAAAAAGATAAGATACGCGCTTATCTTCTATTATTATTGGTCCCATCGGCGGCTAACCTTTATATAATTTTGGCTTCCCGCCAGCAAGGCGGGTGGTACGGGTATAGGTATTTAATCTTTTCGTTTATCCCAATCATTGTTTATCCTATGGCCAGTTTAATTTCCTTGCTCAAGGAGAAGAAGCCGTATTTTTATTACGCGACTATAATAATTGCGATCCTTCCCGTATTATCTATGCTTAGCTTCGAAGGCAATAATACTAATTTGACGCTTAGGGTAATAGACCAAGGATTTGGCGTGGCCTCTTGGGGCAGTAATACCTACCAGATGGAAATTTATAAAACAATAGTAACGAAACCGGTTGACTATTTGGCTGCCATATTAAAGGCGGGGCCGGTTTATTTGGCCTATCTGTTATCAGCGTTACCCGGGTTAAAAAGGTATTTGCCCGAAGCCGTTTATGACAGGTATGGCGTTTTCCGGTCGGCTACTCTCATTAAGACTACGCTTGTTTATTTATTCCCGTTTGTGCTGCTATGGATTTATAAAAAGCGCCAGGGTTAAGGATGGAGGCGGTATTTTAAGCAATAAAAATGTCTGCAAGCCAGCCCAATAAGTTTTATATTTTAAATGTCGGGATTTCCGCGATAGATATGAATGATGCTTGCCGGATGGCGGAGGAGGCCATACTGAAAAAGCAAAAGAAGTATATTTGCGTCTGCCCCGTCAGCACGATTATGGAGTGCAAAAGGAGCGAAAAAGTCCTGACCAGCGTAAATTGTGCGGATTTAGCTACGCCTGACGGCATGCCGGTGGTTTGGCTCGGGAAGCTGCTGGGGTATAGGAATATTAGCCGGGTCTATGGGCCGGAATTAATGCAGGAAATTTGCGGCATCTCCGTAAAGAATGGCTATAGGAATTATCTTTACGGCTCCAGCCCGGGGGTTTTAAGTAAATTAAGAGAGAGCCTGCAGAAGAGATACCCCGGTTTAATTATCAGCGGGAGTTTTTCCCCTCCTTTTCGGCAACTTGACAAGGAAGAAGATGACAAAATAGCGGAAGGCATCAATAGCAGCAATCCCGATATAGTCTGGGTGGGGCTGGGTTCTCCGAAGCAGGACGTATGGATGTATGAACACAGGGCAATAATTAATGCGCCGGTTATGATAGGTGTGGGGGCAGCATTTGATTTTTTATCCGGTTCAAAGCCCCAAGCCCCGCGCTGGATAAGGAATAATGGTTTTGAATGGTTATTTAGATTGATTACCGAGCCTAAACGGCTGTGGCGCAGATATTTAGTAGATTACCCGCCCTTCATTTATTATATCCTGGTGGAACTAGCCTCTAAAGCCAATAAAATCATTATTAAATAAGTAAAATTGTGATAAAATAATATTAATGCATAAATTAAACAGGCGGGTGCGTTTTGCCTATTTTTTGTAGATATTGCGCTTATCGCCTTTTCTTTTTACGGGGTATTTAAGTTCAATTCCGGCCTGGCTAGGATTAATCCGGAAGCTATTCGGCTGTATTTGTCAGTTTACTTTTTTTGGGGAGTTGTGCTGGTGTTTTTATTGCATAACAGCCATCTCTATTATACTGACCGTTACTTAAGCGTTTCCGGGGAATGGCTGAAAGTAGGCAGATGCGTTTTGTCTGCGTCTATTTTAACCGCGTTGTTCATCTTTATCCTTAAGCTGGATATTTTCTCTCGCGCGGTTTTCGTAGAATCAAGTTTTGAGCTATTATTAAGCCTTTCGGCCTGGAGGACCCTAAAGCGTATCTATGTCCGTTATTTGATCCGCAAGGGGTACGCTAATTACAATATCCTGATAATCGGCGCCGGCGCCGTAGGGCTGGCCCTGGCGGAGGAGACCAAGTCGTTCCCCCACCTGGGAATGAAAACAGTCGGGTTCCTGGATGACGTAAGGACGGGTGAAAGAGGGGGAGTCAGGGTTTTAGGGAAAATTAACGACATCGAACGGGTAGTAAAGAAATACTTTATCGATGAAATTTACCTGACTATCCCTTCCGAACGCAGGATTTCCGGGGAAATAATCCAGAAGGGGGCGAAATTAGGCAAGACGGTCAGGGTAGTCGCCGAGCATTTTGGATTATCATACAGCCAGGTCAGGTTAAATTATATCGGCGTTATCCCTTTACTGACTTATTTTGAGGAAAGCGCATCCGGGGCAAGAAACACGCTTAAGAGGCTGCTGGATGTTTTTATCTCCGGTTCAATTTTGATATTATTTTCCCCTTTATTTGCTTTAATCGCTTGTTTGATTAAAATAGAAAGCCGGGGGGCGGTATTTTATGTTTCAAAGCGCAGCGGCAGGAAAGGGGTAATTTTTAATTTTTATAAGTTCCGTTCAATGATTACGGGCGCCGACAGCCAAAAAGATTCATTAAGGGGTAAATCCGAGGTGGAAGGCCCGATTTTCAAGATTCGTAACGATCCCCGTTTGACTAAAACGGGCAGGTTTTTGCGTAAATACAGCTTAGATGAGTTGCCTCAGTTAATAAATGTTTTAAAGGGGGATATGAGCTTGGTCGGGCCGCGCCCGTTTCCGGTTGAAGAGAGCAACAATATAGAATATAAGCACATACCGCGGTTGAATATCCGCCCGGGGATTACGGGTTTAGCGCAAATAAAGGGCAGGTCGGATTTAAAGTTTAGCCAGTGGATGCGCTGGGATATCTGGTATGTAAAAAATTGGTCGTTAGGCTTGGATATAAAGATACTTTTTTGGACAATCCCGGTGGTTTTTAAAGGAAAAGGGGCGTATTAAATTGGATAAAGACAGGGTTTACGGATTTTTTGATTTAGCGGCTAAGTTCGGTATCGCAGGAGTTTTATTCTTTATCCCGATTTCACACGCTTTTATTGATTCGTTCGCGGGGCTGGCCCTGCTAGGTTTTATCGGCAAGAATATCGTTAAGCCGGAATTCCGATGGCTAAAGACAAGGCCTAACCTTTACCTGGCCGTGTTCTTTTTCTTTATGGCATTATCTTTAGTTAACAGCGGGCAGTATATCGCTAAGAGCCTTGTTGCTTTATTCTTCAAATGGGGTAAGTATGGCGCTTTGTTCCTGGTAATCCAGGATTCAATTAAAAAAAGGAAAGATCTCGTTACCTTCGTTTGCATTTTCCTTTTTTCGGCTGGCCTGGTAGCAGTTTCAGGAATAACGCAATTATTCTGGGGTATAGAGTTCTTGCGGGGCAGGGATATTTCAATTATGAAAGGCGGGATTAAGGCTATTACTTCAAGTTTTAACCATTGCAATGGGCTGGGAGCCTATTTAATCATTCCGATTTCGCTGTGCGTAGCTTTCCTCAAGGCGCCGCGCAGGCTTACCTTAAGGTCTTATTATCTGGTGTTATCCTTAGTGGCAATTCTGGCCTTTTGTATTTTTTATACATATTCCCGCGGCGCCTGGATTGGCGTGTTGACGGCATTGATAACTATGGTTTTTATTTCCCGGAAGCCGGCTATTGTTTATTCCATAGCCCTTATCATCGGAATTCTTTTGTTCATTCCCATATTCCGGCAGGTCCTCTTTTCCGTCTTTCAATCCGGCGGAGACTCGGACCGCTTTAAATACTGGCAGGCGGCTATTACTATGTTTAAGGAAAATCCTGTTTTAGGAAAAGGCCTCGGGACTTTTATGGCTCATTTTTCGGTGTATCTGCCGGGTAAGTTCATTTCTTACGCGCATAATTGTTTTTTGCAAATATTGGCCGAGAGCGGCGTATTCAGTTTGATCGCTTTTTTAGGTTTTATATATTCGGTTTTGCGCGCGGGGATAAAAAAGTTTGTCCTGACAAGAGACCCTGTTTTATTGGGAGGCATATGCGGTATAATCGGGTTCTTGGCCCATAGCTTCTTTGAGGTAAGCCTTTATTCTTTGCCGTTGGCGGTAGTTTTTTGGCTATGGGTGGGCGTAATAGCCAAGTTAGGTTCCTGGAAAGAGCTAGAGAAAATATAGGAGACAAATATGAAGATAGTAATTTTAGCCGGCGGTAGAGGAACCAGGATCAGCGAGGAGACAACGAATATCCCCAAGCCGATGGTGGAGATCGGAGGCAAGCCCATCATTTGGCATATCATGAAGATGTATTCTCATTTCGGATTTAATGATTTTATCATTTGCCTTGGCTATAAAGGTTACATAATCAAGGAGTATTTTTCCCATTATTTTATGCATATGAGCGATGTCACTATTAATTTAAGGAAAAACGATGTGCAGGTCCATACAACTACTTCCGAGCCGTGGAGGATTACCCTGGTTGATACCGGATTCGATACGATGACCGGAGGCCGCCTGAAGCGTGTCCGGAAATATGTGGGCAATAAGGCGTTTATGATGACCTATGGAGACGGGGTGAGCGATGTGGATATAAAAGGGCTGCTTAACTTCCATAAGCGTGGCGGTAAATATGCGACAGTCACCGCTGTGCAGCTTGCCGGAAGGTTCGGGGCTTTGAATATGAAGGATACGGGGACAGTAAGTTCTTTTCTTGAGAAGCCCAAAGGCGACGGTTCGTGGATTAACGGCGGATTCTTTGTGCTGGAGCCGGAGGTATTTAATTATATCGGCGGAGATAATTCTGTATGGGAATTCGATTCTTTAAAGAGTATGGCAATTGATAAGCAGTTAGCCGGGTTCAAACATAACGGCTTTTGGAAGTGCATGGACACGCTAAGGGACAGGGGTGAGTTGGAAGCGCTTTGGAATAGCGGTAAAGCCCCCTGGAAGAAATGGAAGGATTAGAATTGGGTAATGGATAATAGATTCTGGTCGGAAAAAAATGTTTTAATAACCGGATTTGAAGGCTTCCTGGGCTCTAACCTGACCAAGGCGCTGGTTCCTTCCGGGGCCAGGTTATTCGGGTTGGATATCCGGACTAAAAGAAGGGATACGGTTCTGACGCCAAATGATTACAAAAGGGTATCTGTCATTCAGGGGAGTGTTTCAAACTATAAGCTGGTAGATGAATTGATACGGAAAAACAGGGTTAATGTAGTTTTTCATTTAGCGGCAGAAGCAATAGTGGGAAACTGCCTTAATGACCCCCTAGGCGCTTTTTCTGCAAATATCAAGGGGACTTGGAATGTCCTGGAAGCCTGCCGGAACCTGGAAAGTATTGAGGCCGTTATTGTCGCTTCCAGCGATAAGGCTTACGGCGCCCATAAAAAGCTGCCTTATACGGAAAGAGCGCCTCTACATGGCAATCATCCTTATGATGTTTCCAAGAGTTGCGCGGATTTGATAGCCTGCGCTTACGCGCATACTTATAATCTGCCGGTAGCCGTTACCAGGTGCGGGAATATCTATGGGCCGGGTGATTTTAATTTTTCGCGCATTGTGCCGGATACCATGAAATGCGTATTTACCGGTAAAAAACTTTTAATCCGCAGCGATGGCAAGTTTATCCGGGATTACGTGTTTGTAAAAGATATCGTAAATGGCTATATCCTTTTAGCGCAGAAGATGAGGGCGCTGGATCTGGGGGGAGAAACCTTTAATTTTAGCGCCGAGAATCCGGTTACGGTCTTAGAGTTGGTAAAAATTATTTTTGATATGGCCGGCGAGAAACCGGGTTATAATGTTTTAAACCGCGTGCGCTATGAAATTAAAAGCCAATATTTGGCCTCCGGCAAAGCCAGGCGCATACTTGGGTGGAAGGCGTTATTCGATTTGAAAAGCGGCATGAGAGAAACATTAGAGGCGTATAGGGGGTATTTCCTGGGTTAAGATGAAGAAGATAAGCGTGATAACAGCCTGTTACAACGAAGAAGCGAATATTTTAGAGCTATATTCGCAGGTAAAGGCAGTATTCAATTCCTTGCCCGGTTATAGTTATGAGCATATTTTTATCGATAATTTCTCGCAAGATAGAACCGTGGATATATTAAGGGATATTGCCAGGGCCGATAATAACGTAAAAGTGATAATTAACGCCCGGAACTTCGGGCAGGTAAGGACAGGGGCCTACGCGATGCTGCAGGCCGGAGGAAATGCCGTCATTAACCTGGTGGCGGATTTGCAGGATCCGCCGTTTTTAATAAAAGACTTTATCCGGAAATGGGAAGAAGGCAATAAAATAGTTATCGGGGTAAAAACCGGGGCCAAGGAAAATCCTTTTATGTTTGCGGCTAGGAAGCTGTTCTATAAATTATTGAATGCCCTTTCGGAAAACAAGCAGATAGAGAATTTTACGGGGTTTGGGTTATATGACAAAACGATTATTGAAGCTTTGCGGGAAATCGAAGACCCCTATCCCTACCTCAGGGGATTAATACCCGAGATAAGCTCGGAAATAGCGATTATAGAATATGTGCAGCCAAGGCGAAAAGAGGGAGTTACCAAAAACAATTTTTATACTTTGTTTGATATGGCGATGTTAGGCATTGTGAATAATTCCAAGGTGCCCTTAAGGCTGGCGGTTTTTATCGGGATGGTATTTTCCCTTATTTTCTTTTTGATTGGCTTAGCGTATTTAATCTATAAGCTTATATTCTGGGATAATTTCCAATTGGGTATTGCCCCTCTTATCGTTGGCGTCTTCTTTTTCTTTTCCGTGCAGTTAGTCTTTATCGGAGTGCTGGGCGAATATGTCGGCGCTATCTATACCCAGGTTAAAAAGAGGCCTTTGGTTATCGAGAGAGAGCGGATTAATTTCGATTAACGCTGTTTAATCTTATGCGAGTTATATTCCTGGGGACTATGGGTTGGTATGACGGGCGTCTGGGCAATACGCTCTGTGTTTTGGTGGATACCCCAAGAGAGTACATCGTATTTGACGCCGGTTCGGGTTTCTCCAAGATTGATAATTATATAAAAGGCAGGAAGCCGGTCTATCTTTTCTTAAGCCATTTTCATCTAGACCATATTATCGGGCTGCATACTTTGAATAAGCTGGTTTTTCCCCAGGGGATCAATATCTTTGGGCCGAAAGGGACGCGCAAGATGTTTAATTTGGTAATCAACACCCCGTATTCCAAACCTATTCATAAGCTCAAATTGAAAGTTCGCGTCGAGGATATTACCCGGGACAAAAAATTCCCTTTTGACATCAAATACGCCAGGCTTTTGCACACGTCTCTTTGTTACGGCTACCGTTTATCCGTCAATGGCAAAACATTGGCTTTTTGCACGGATACCGGCCCATGCAAACAGATGCAGGCTTTGTCAAAAAACGCAGACCTTTTAATAGCGGAATCATCTTTGCCTCCCGGAACAATTGACACGGGGTGGCCGCATTTAAACCCTGAACAGGCAGCTATGGCAGCCAGGGCCGCAAAGGCAAAGAAATTGGTTTTAGCCCATTTTGACGCCGGGGATTACCTCAAGGAAAGCGACATAAGATTAGCTGAAAAGTCAGCCCGGAAGATTTTTAAGGGCGCCATAGCGGCAAGAGACGGTTTTTGCCTGGAGCTATAAAGTTATTTTAAGAAGGGGTGTTTATGGGTAAAGCGGTTGATTTCAATAAGTTGTTTATATTCGAGATGGCTAATAACCACGCAGGCGATTTAAAGCACGGAATCGCTATCATAAGGCAGATAGGCAGAATCTGTAAAGGATATGATTTTCAATTCGGTTTCAAGCTCCAATACAGGGACCTGGGGACTTTTATCCACCCGGATTTTAAGGGCCGGGCGGATATTAAGTACGTGAAGCGGTTTGAAGAAACGCGTTTAAGCGAAAAGGACCTTAAGGCGCTTAAGGATGAGATCTGCGGCGCCGGCTTTCTTCCAATTTGCACGCCCTTTGATGAGAAATCCGTGGATTTAATCGAAAAGCATAATTTTAGCGTAATAAAAATCGGGAGCTGCTCTTTTACCGACTGGCCGTTGTTGGAAAGTATAGCCCAAACCGGGTTATCGGTAATCGCTTCTACGACAAGCGCTACATTAGAAGAAATTGATCAGGTTGTCGCGTTTTTCGAGCACAGGGATAAGCATCTTTGCCTTATGCATTGCGTAGGCGAGTATCCGACCAAGAAGGCCAATCTTCAGTTAAACCAGATTGATTTATTAAGCGAGCGCTATAACGGGATCGCGGTTGGTTTTTCTACCCATGAAGAACCGGATAATACGGATTCCATAAAAATGGCTATTGCCAAAGGAGCGAGGGTTTTTGAAAGGCATGTTGCTATTGAGTCGAAAAAGCACCCGATGAACGCTTATTCTTCTACTCCCGGGCAGATCGACAAATGGCTTCAGGCCGCCAGGGATGCCTATCAAATGGCGGGAGCCGAAGACGGCCGTTATCAAATAACCGAAAAAGAAAAAAATGACTTAAGGGGCTTAAAAAGAGGGGTTTTTGCTAAGGTAAGCCTCAAAAAAGGGGAAAAATTAAGCAAAAACAATATTTTCTACGCCATAGCCTGTAAGGAAGGCCAGCTTGTAGCTAATGATATCTCCAAATACATAGAATATACCCTGAATAAGGATTTAAAGGTTAACGCGGCCCTGAATTTCAAGGACCTAAAGACCAGGAATTTACGCGAAAAGGTCCTGAAAATTATCCAAGAATTAAAAGAGGTAATCTTAAAGAGCCACATAGCTTTGCCCGAGAAGATCGATTTGGAGCTGTCGCACCATTACGGGATAGACAGGTATAAACAGTGGGGCGCCGCTATTTTGAATTGCATCAACCGTGAATACTGCAAAAAGCTCATCATCCTGTTGCCCGGGCAGAAACACCCTTTCCACCTCCATGTTAAGAAAGAGGAGACTTTTCAGGTCTTATACGGGAGTATGGATGTTACTGTAGCCAGCGAGAACAAATTTCTTAAGTCCGGGGATATGCTGACGGTAGAAAGAAAAGCCAGGCATAATTTCTCTTCTCAAGAAGGAGTTATCTTTGAAGAGGTATCGACTACTCATTACCAAGATGATTCTTTTTATGAAGATAAGAAAATAACGGTTAATCCGGACAGAAAGACCCGGTTGACCTTCCGGTCGGATTGGCTGCATAAGGCGATAAAATAGGCTATTTGATTAATGATAACCATTGCTTGGGATGTCGATGATATATTAAATGATTTGATGCGTTGCTGGCTGGTTGATAAATGGCTGCCGGAGCATCCTGATTGCAGGGTCTGTTTCGAGCAGATAACCCAAAATACCCCGGAATATATAATCAAGAGCACCAAGGAAGAATACCGGTTGTCTTTGGATATTTTTAGGCTCTCGGGGGCCTACCACCGGTTAAGCCCTGATCCGGAAGTATTGGCGTGGTTTGAGAATTTTGGAGAAAAGGCAAGGCATATCGCCCTTACCTGCGTTCCGTTAAAAGCCGCTCATATATCCGCGGATTGGGTTATGAGGAATTTCGGTAAGTGGATAAGGAGCTTTAACTTTGTCCCTTCCCCCAGGTTAAACGAAGAAGCCCCGGATTACGGCCATAGTAAAGCCGGTTACCTGGAATGGTTAAACAATGTCGATGTTTTAGTTGAAGACAGCGAAGAAAATATCCTCCAGGCCAAAGAATTAGGGCTAAAAGGGATATTGGTAGCCAAACCCTGGAACAAAAGCGGTTTATCGATTAAAGCGGCTTTGGCGCAAATAAATAAAATCATTGAGGAAGAGCCGGTTCTTTTGTTGCCGAAAGCAAAACGGTAAAGTTATCCGGGTAAATAACGCTATGGTTAAATTGTCCGATTATGTAATGCAGTATATCGCCGATTTAGGCGTGAAGAATGTTTTTATGCTCCCCGGGGGCGGCTGTATGCACCTGGTGGATTCCTTGGGCCAAAACAAGAAATTAAAGTTTATCGTTAATTTGCATGAGCAGGCTTGCGCGATTGCCGCCGACGCTTATAGCCAATATACCGGGAATCTCGGCGTAGCTTTAGTTACTACCGGGCCCGGAGGTACCAACGCGATTACCGGAGTGTGCGCTTCCTGGATCGAATCTAGCCCTGTTTTGATTATTTCGGGCCAAGTCAAGAGGGCGGATTTAATGGCTGGCAAGGGGGTCCGTCAAATAGGCCCGCAGGAGATAGATATCGTTACCTTGGTTAAACCGGTTACCAAATATGCGGTTACCGTTATGGACCCTAAAGACATAAGATACCATTTGGATAAGGCTGTTTATTTGGCCAAAGAAGCGAGGATGGGCCCGGTTTGGCTGGATATACCGTTGGATGTCCAGGGGGCGATTATCGATGAAGGTAAATTAAGAAAATTCATCAAGCCGAAACCGGTTAACCGGGAAAAGGGCCTGGATAATAAGATTAACCGGCTAATAAAATTAATTAATCAATCTCATAGGCCGGTTATCTTAGCCGGTAACGGCATTAGGCTGGCCGGGGGAATTAGCCAATTCCGGAAATTGATAAAGCTGGCAAAAATCCCGGTATTAACCACTTGGAGGTTTCTGGATGTCTTAGGCCAAGACCACCGTTTATATGCCGGCAGGCCGGGTTCTATAGGGCAAAGAGGGGCAAATTTCGCGCAGCAAAATGCGGATTTGATAATTTGCATCGGGGCAAGGTTGGATGTGGCGCAAGCCGCCTATAACTATGATAATTTTGCCAGGAAAGCCAAGAAAATAATTGTCGATATCGATGAGCATGAAATAGGCAAAATACCCGTTAAAATCGATATGAAATTCAATATGGACGCCGCGATGTTCTTAACCGCATTTTTAGCTAAGGCCAGCCGTATAAGATTAGATACCGGAAAGTGGCTGAACAGGTGCCGGGCCTGGAATAAGAAATACCCGGTTACCTTAGCCGAATTTAAACCAGAAAAGAAATACGTTAATACTTATGTGTTGGTTGACGCTTTGTCTGATGCCCTGGCTAAAGATGACGTGATTGTCCCGGGCAGCTCCGGCAGCTGCAGCGAGATAACCATGCAGGCGTTTAAGGTTAAGCAGGGGCAGAGAATATTTAATTCTCCGGGGTTAGGCTCGATGGGGTTTGGC
This sequence comes from Candidatus Omnitrophota bacterium, assembly GCA_043800555.1. GTDB lineage: Bacteria > Omnitrophota > Gorgyraeia > Gygaellales > Profunditerraquicolaceae > UBA6233. The sequence continues at coordinate 177,045 of JAZDMX010000003.1, forward strand.
CTTCCGGCTAGTATTGGGGCTTGTTTTGCCAGCGGCAAGAAGCGGACTATTTGCCTGGTGGGAGACGGAGGGTTACAGCATAATATTCAGGAATTAGAATTATTAAAAAGGCACCAGCTGCCGGTTAAAGTATTCGTTTTAAATAATAATGCTTACGCTTCCATCAGGGCCACTCATCAAAAGTTCTTTAACGGGCGCCTGACTGGCTGCGATCCTTCTTCTGGCTTGACTTTGCCGGATACGGTAAAAATAGCAGGCGCCTACGGGATAAAAACCTTTAGATTGAAGAATCAGGATGGAATCGGCAGTAAGATTAAAGAGGTTCTTGATTATGACGGGCCTGCGGTATGCGAGGTCATGGTCAATCCGGATTTGCTGACTCAACCTAAAGTGTCGTCGGAGGCTAAGCCGGATGGCCGGATGGTTTCTAAACCCATGGAAGACCTTTGGCCGTTTTTGGAGAGGAAAGAATTTAGGGCCAATATGATTATAAGGCCTTTAGGGGCAAAATGAAGATACTGATAACCGGTGGCAGCGGCTTTATCGCCAGGAACCTCTTTGAAGGCCTGGAGGCTGATTACGAAGTCATCTCGCGCAATAGCAAAGAGCTTGACCTTTTGGATGCCGAGAGAGTCTTTGACTATATCAAGTCCGGAAGTTTCGATGCGGTAATTCACGCTGCTACCTATGACGCCGCGCCAAGGTATTCCACGAAAGACCCGGCAAAAGTCCTGGAATATAATTTAAGGATGTTTTTTAACATCGCCAGGTGCGCAGATTCCTTCGGGAAGATGATCTACTTTGGTTCGGGCGCGGAGTTTTCCAGGGAAAATTGGGCGCCTAGGATGAAAGAGGCGTATTTTGACCGGCATATCCCCCGGGACCAGTATGGCTTCTCAAAATACGTGATGACTAAATACGCGCAGGTAGCCGGCAATATATACAATCTCAGGCTTTTTGGCGTATTCGGAAAATACGATGACTGGCGGACCCGCTTTATCCCTAATGCCTGCTCGCAAGCCGTTTTGGGATTACCCGTAATCATTAATCAAAACAGGTTTTTTGATTTTATTTACATCAAAGACCTGGTAAAAATCGTCAGATGGTTTATTGCCCATAAGCCGAAAGAGAAAATATATAATGTTTGCTCGGGGGAAGTAATTGATTTTAAATCTATAGGCGAAATGATCGTTAAAACATCGAATAAGAAACTGGATATAATGGTTGAGTCCGATGGGTTGGCCAGGGAATATAGCGGGGATAACGCGCTGCTTTTGAAGGAATTGAACGGTTTTAAATTCAGCCCGATGGATGATTCCGTAAAAGAGCTGTACCATTGGTATGATCAGAACGCTTTAATTTTTAAAGATAAGAGATGACTCAAGAGGCCAGCGGCGTGCCCGGGAACATTAAGAAGGTATCGTTAGTAAAGGGGAAGAATAGTTACGATAATATCAAGCGGTCTTTGGATCTTATCAGGCCGGATTTAGATGGCATAAAGGGCAAGAAAAATATCCTTCTAAAGCCTAATTTGACCGCCACTAAAAACAGGTTTGCGAATACTGACGCAAGATCCGTGGAGGCGGTTTTAGATTTCCTGCTGGATAATTTTCCTCAACTGCGCCAAAGCGAGTTTACGATACTGGAGGGCAGCGGAAGCGCTTTTTACGAAAAAACAACTACCCGGGAAGTTTTCAGGAAATTCGGTTATTTAGATTTATGCAAGAAATACAAGAATGTGAAGTGCGAATTCATCGAAGATTTCAAGGATTTCTCCGAGATACAGATTATGTCTATCGCCGGGCATGAGAAAATAAAAGTTATAAGCCGTTTTCTGGACTTTGATTTCCGGGTGTCGGTTGCCGTGCCGAAGACGCATAACTATGCGATTGCCACCTTTGGGATAAAGAATATGGCGGGTTTGATTAAACAGGAGGACAAATCCATGTTGCACGGGTTGCGCACACCCAGCGCCCCCAACGCGAAAACGGTATTTACCTATTTGCCGACATCCTGGATTTCCTGGTTACGGCGAAAATCTCCGGATTTAGCCAATTTTATTTTCAAAAAATCAATCGCTTATCTCAAGGCGACAAAAGTCATCCATCATAATATTGCCGAATTGGCAAAATTTACCTGGCCGGACCTTGTGGTGCTGGATGGATTTTGCTGTATGGACGGTAACGGCCCGGTGGACGGTTTCCCTGTAAATTTGGAGGCTGCCGTGAGTTCTACCGATCCCCTTAAAGCAGACGGTATCGGCGCCAGGCTGTTGGGGATTGAGCCGGAAGATATCGGGTATCTTTATTATCTTCAGGAGGCCGGTTTGGGCAGCTATTCCTTGGATGGCCTCCGGGGAGACAAATTGGAAGAAGTCAGGCAAAACTTTAAGCTGCATCCGACATACAGTATCCAAAAGAAATGGAAGGATAATTAATCCTGGCGCAGGAGAAATCAGCCGGTCATGAGCTGAGGAGGCCGTTTATATGGTAATCAATAACTGCAGGCTATGCGGCAATGAATTTTTCCCCAACCCTCTGTTGCGTTATGAGAATATGCCTAAGTCTGCCCAGTTTTTGCCCGATTCTTCCTCAATCGGAAGCGACAAAGGGGTTAGCCTGGAGGTTTGCCAGTGCTCCGGATGCGGGTTGGCGCAGTTAAATAGCGCCCCTGTCCCTTATTATAAAGAAGTAATCCGGGCGGTTGGTTTTTCCGAAGAAATGAAACAGTTCCGGAGAAATCAATTCGCCGGTTTAATCAAGAAATATGCCCTTAAAGGCAAGAAGATTATTGAGATAGGCTGCGGGAGAGGGGAGTACCTTTCTATCTTGGGAAAATTAGGCGTAGATGCCTATGGCTTGGAGTATTCCGAAGAAGCGCGAAAGGACTGCGTCAATAGCGGGCTTAGAGTTTCAAAGGGTTTTGTTGATAGAGGCGATTGCGCCTTAAAAGAGGGGCCGTTTGAGGCGTTCTTTATCTTAAGTTTTCTTGAACATCTGCCGGATTTAAACGGGGCGCTTAGAGGTATCTATAATAATCTGGTTGAACATTCGGTTGGGCTGGTCGAAGTCCCGAATTTTGATATGATCTTACGCAACAATCTTTTTTCCGAATTCATAAGCGACCACCTTTTTTATTTTACCAGGCAAACTTTAAAAACCGCCTTGGAGCTGAACGGATTTGAAGTCATGCAATGTAAAGAGATTTGGAATGATTATATAATTTCCGCGGTCGTTAAGAAGAAAGTCGCGTTGGATATAGCGCATTTTTATGAATTCCAGGCAAAGCTTAAGGCTGAAATCGAGGCATACATCCTTCGTTTTAAGGATCAGGGGGTAGCTATCTGGGGCGCCGGGCATCAAGCCCTGGCAGTTATTTCCTTGGCCGGTTTATCCGGAAAGATAAAATATGTCGTCGATTCAGCCACTTTTAAGCAAGGTAAGTTCACTCCGGCTACGCACATCCGGATAGTTCCTCCGAGCGCGCTTAAGGAAGACCCCGTAGGCGCGATTATTGTGATGGCTGCCAGCTATTCGGATGAAGTTGCCCGGATCATCCTCAAGAAGTTCGGCAGAAGGATGCGGGTTTGCGTATTGAGGGATTTTAGGTTAGAAGATGCCTGAAGATTTGGTAAGCGTTATAGTCCCTGTGTATAACAGCGAGCAATTCCTTTGCCGTTGCCTGGATAGCGTTATCGGCCAGGAGTATAGGAATATCGAAGTTGTGCTTGTAAATGACGGCTCAACCGATAAGAGCGCGGAATTATGCGAGTGCTATGCGCGCAGGGATAAAAGGGTCAAGCTGATACATAGTAAAAATAACGGGCCGGCGCAAGCCAGAAATATCGGAATTGAGAATGCGGTCGGAGATTTCATATTTTTTGTTGATTCCGATGATTTTATCGAAAATAACGCGTTAAGCGTATTGATTGATAATTACAGAAGGACAAACGCGGACGTAATCATCGGGGATGCCCGCAGCGTTAAAGACGGTATTTTAGGCCCCGGGTATAAAGGCTGTTTTTTAGAGACCAAGCTATTAGTAAGGCAGGAAATAGCCGATTACGCCAGGCAGTATTTAAAAAAGCCGAACAGATTCACGTTATTTGCCTATTCCTGGGAAGGTTATTTAAATCTTCTACCCTAAAGAATAACCATGTGTTTTTTAACACCGATTTGCATACATTTGAAGATGTGGCCTTTAATTTTGATTACTTAAACTACGCGGAAAAAGTATTGTTCTTGAAAGAGCCCGTATACAACCATTTGCTCCACAATAATTATCTGTCGGCGACCATGGCGGTATCGGACAAGCCTATGGCTTTATGCGGGTATAGGCAGGCCCTTTATAATATAGGCGAATTCCTTAGGCGGGCCAATTCCGGGGCGGACGTAATCAGGGAAACCGGGCATGCGTTTGTTTGCTTGACTATAATTCAATTAGTCCGCGCCTGCGGGCAGATTAATAACGCAAACAGGCACAAGATTACCGGGTTTATCCGCGAATTAATTAACGACCCGGAACTTAAGAAAAACCTGGGTTATTATGCCCCTTCAAGCGGCGATAGCAGGGTCCTTCCTTTTTTAATGAGGTTTAAGCTTGTATGGTTGATCGTTTTGGTTTCTAGGTATAAGGCCGGAAAAAGGTACAAAAAGGCAGGCGTTATTAAATGAATTTTATGAAGGCTTTATCGGGAGAAGAAATTATTGAGCGCATTAAGGCAGCGGGGGCGCCGGTAATAATATTCGGCGCCGGGGTTGCCGGGGAGGCGCTCTATTATGCCTGCCTTGAGGCGGGAATCAAGATCGCCTCTTTTTGCGACAATAATATCAATAAGGTTAAATTCCGCCTATGCGATACAAAAGTGGTCCATACCCGGGATTTAAAAGCGCGATATAAAGATGCCTTGTTCTTGATATCTGCTGCCGATATCCAGGACGTGATTAGCCAATTGCGGGATTTAGGGCTATCCAAGTGGTACCCAGCTAGCCCGTTATTGAGGGGTTTTGACGCACATCGGCATAAATTCAGCGCCCCTTTGGATTTTGTCGAATACGCGGTAGCTACTTGCATCCTATGCCAGGAGAGTTATTTAGACCCGGATAAGCTGTTTTTAAGGAGCCTGGACATTATTGTTACGGAGCGTTGTTCCCTGAAGTGCGTTAATTGTTCCAACCTTATGCAGTATTACGGCAAGCCCGTTGATTGCGGTATCAATGAATTAATGCTGTCTATCGGCAGGTTTTGTGATATTATCGATGAGATTAACGAATTCCGGGTGATCGGCGGAGAGCCGTTTATGAATAAGGATTTTCATTTAATCGTCAAGAGGCTGGTTGATGAGCCTAAGGCCAAAAAAGTGGTTGTTTATACCAATGGCACAATCGTCCCCGCTGCGGGCCAGATGGAGCCTTTAAAGAGCGAAAAGGTGCTTTTTATTATTACCGATTACGGCAAGTTATCGAGAAACTTAGATAGCCTGGCAAGCGCCTTGAAACAAAACAGGATAGCTTATTACGTGCAGAAGGCCCAGGGATGGACTGATTGCGCTAAGATTATAGAGCACCATCGCACCGAAAAAGAGCAGAAAGAATTATTTAGAAACTGTTGCGCCAAGAATACTTTTACTTTGTCTGACGCTAAATTGTACAGGTGCCCGTTTTCCGCCAATTGCGACAGGCTCCGGGCGGTTCCCGCGCAGGAAGATGATTCTGTGGATATTTTTCGGTATTCGGGAGAAGGAAAAGATACGCTAGAAGCGAAAAACAGGATCAGGGCCTTTTTAACGCAGAAGCAATACCTTGGGGCATGCGATTATTGCAATGGCAGGCCGTTTACGGCATCCGAAATAACTCCTGCTGTTCAAACGCCTAAGCCCTTAGAGTACGATATCAAACAAAAATGAGAAAGAAGCTGAATTATCTTTTGGTGATGCCGCGCTTGGTCCAGAATATCGGAGACGGTTATTCGTTTCCGCTGGGCATCGCCTATATATCATCGAGCATGAAAAAGGCAGGCTATAACGTTTGGGCGGTTAATCTGAACCACCGGCAGGGAGAGATTGACCGGTTAATCAGGGATGCCATCCAGGAGCATAAAATAGATGTCGTGGCTACGGGAGGCTTGTCGTTCCAATACAATACGGTCAAAATGGTAATTGAAGCAGCTAAGCGCGCCAAGGGACAGGTCATTACTATTGTCGGAGGGGGAATAATCTCCGGTGATCCCGGGCCGGCCATGGAGGCCTTGGAATACGCGGATTACGGGGTTATCGGAGAAGGAGAGGTTACTATAAATGAATTATGCCGGGCGCTTGAGTCTGGCGAAGAACCCGGTAAGGTTGACGGAATAATTTACAGGAAGGGCAACGCTTTCAAGACGACAATGCCCCGTCGGGAGATAGAGAATATCGATTCCATGCCCCTCCCGGATTATCAGGGCTTTGAGATTGAGAAATATTTATCCTCCGCGCCCCCGGGCATAAGCGGGTTAAACAAACAAAATACCGTTTTTATGCTCGCCAGCCGTTCCTGCCCGTATAATTGCACGTTTTGTTTCCACACTACCGGCAGGAAATACCGCCAGAGGTCATTGGATAGTTTTTTTGAAGAACTTGATTATATGGTTTCCAAATATAATATCGAATTCGTATGTTTGGCTGACGAGCTTTTTGCCCGCAACATTAAAAGGGTAAGGGAATTCTGCGAAAGAATTAAGAAGTACGATATTAGATGGTGGGCGCAATTCAGGGTAGACGACATAACCCCGGAGTTATTGAATATCCTTAAAGATGGCAGGTGCGAGGTTATGTCGTTTGGCCTGGAGAGCGCGGATAACCGCGTGTTGAAAAGCATGCGTAAGGGGACTACGGTGGAGCAGATCGAGCGGACGCTCAAGCTTGTTTATGATTCCGGGATATCCTTTGAAGGGGCATTTATATTCGGCGATATCGCCGAGACCCCGGAAACCGCCGCTAATACCCTTGACTGGTGGCGCCGGCATTCCGAATACAGGATCACCTTGAACCTGATTACGGTATATCCGGGTTCATATCTTTATAAATACGCCTGCCAGAATAAGATTATCAAGGATAGGGCCCGGTTTTTAAAGGAAGGATGCCCGCAGATAAATGTCTCTAAGCTTACGGACCAGGAACTCTCCGGATTAATCAAGCATTTTATGGATGCCCCGGTGAGCCTGACCAAGCCGCTTGCCTCGGCAAGCCTTAAAGGTATCGATTATAAAACCGGCAGGATCGGCATAAATGGCCTATGCACGCTTTGCAAGCAGGAGAATGATTGGGAGAATATAAAACTTTTTACCATGAATTTTCTTTCTTGTAAGGGCTGCGGCCAGAAATACAACGTCCCGTTTATCGAAAGCCTCCGGCTGAATATAGAAAAGAATATAACGGGTTTATTGAATAAATACGGTAAGGTGGCGGTGTGGGGGATAAATTACCATACCGTTGATTTGTTCAAGAATTCCGTAGCCCTAAAGGACAAAAACATATATCCGGTTGATATCTCGGAAACAAAACGGAAGATGGATTTGTTCGGGAAGAAGATTCACCCTCCTGAAATTATAGACGCCGAGGATATCAGGGTAGTGGTCATTCCGGTTCCGGTATATTTTACGCAGATCAAATCGCAAATTGAATCAAGCCATAAAAATGTTGCGGATATAATCGATATCTGCAGGCTCACTGACCCCGGTTATAAGCTATAAGCGAAAAACTCAAAAACGAGGCCGAAATTGAAAATCAAGGGAATAGTTAAGGAGTTAGAGGCCCGCATTAAGGACCCGGCAAAGGGCCTGCCGGAAGAAGTTTTCCTTTTTATGAGCAGGATCACGCCTTTGGTTAACGTGGACCTGTTGATCAAGAATAAACGAAAACAGACGCTATTGACCTGGAGAGACGACGGTTATTTCCCCGCCGGTTGGCATATCCCGGGAGGCATAGTCAGGTATAAGGAACCGATAGCGCGGAGGATTAAAGCTGTTGCTGCCGCGGAATTAGGGGCCAAGGTCAGATGCAGCGCTACCCCTTTACTAATCCGGGAAGTCGTGATCCCGGCATTAAGAAACCGGGCCCACGCTATTTCGTTTCTATACGAGTGTTCATTGGCCAGCCTGCCTGCAAAGGGGCTTATGTATGCCGGAGGTTGTCCGAAACAGGGGCAATGGGCCTGGCATGAAAAATGCCCCAAAGATTTAATTTCTGTCCACCGGATGTACCGGAGGTTCATATGAAAAATAACGGGGTTAAGCTTAACTTTTTGCTCGTAATGCCCCGGCTTGTGCAGAGTATCGGCGACGGGTATGTTTTCCCTCTGGGAGTGGCCTACGTCTCTTCGAGCATGAAAAAGGCGGGGTTTCGTGTTTTCACGTTGAACCTTAACCACCGCCAGGGGGAGGTTTTCGAAATTATCCAAAAGGCGGTCAAGGAGCACGGTATAGACGTAGTTGCTACCGGAGGGCTTTCTCCTCAATACCACTTGGTTAAAAGCGTTATAGAGTCGGCGAAAAAGGCCGATAGCCGGATTGTTACTATTGTCGGAGGCGGGATTATTTCTTCCGACCCGGAAACCGCCATAGAAGCGCTGGAATTTGCCGATTTTGGCGTAATCGGCGAGGGAGAAGCGACTATGTGCGAATTGGCTTCTTGCCTGGAAGCCAAAGGGGATTTCTCCAAGGTTGACGGGCTTATCTATAAAGAAGGCCAAGGGTATAAGAAGACAAACTCCCGTAAGGACATCGAGGATATCAGCAGCATCCCCTGGCCGGATTACGAAGGGTTTGATGTTGAGCAATATCTTGAAACTCCATCAGCCGGGTTCGCCGGGATAAATAAAAAACGGGTGATTTGCATGTTAGGGAGCCGTTCCTGCCCTTTTAATTGCACTTTTTGCTGCCATACGATCGGTAAGAAATTCCGCCGTCGCTCACTGGATGATTTTTTTGCCGAACTGGATTATTTGGTTTCCCGTTATAGGATAGAATATGTTTCCATGGCCGATGAGGTATTTGCCCCGGATTTAGCCAGCGCCAAGGAATTTTGCGGCCGCATAAAGAAATATAGTATTTCCTGGTATGCTGATTTCAGGATCGACAAGGTCAAGCCGGAACTTCTCGGGCTCCTTAAGGAAAGCGGGCTGGAAGTGATGTTTTTCGGCATAGAGAGCGCGGATAACCGGATCCTTAAGAGTATGCGCAAGGGTATCACTATTGAGCAGATTGAAAAGGTCCTGAAAATGGTATATGAATCCGGAATCGCCAGCTACGGTTGTTTTATTTTCGGAGATATCGCCGAAACGCTTGAAACTGCCCAGAATACCCTGAATTGGTGGAAGAAGCATAGGGAGTACGCGGTGCATCTTACCCTGGTTAAGCCGTTTCCGGGCTCTTATATTTATCAATATGCCTGCCAGAAAGGCATTATCAAAGACCGGATCCAATACCTTAAGGATGGCTGCCCGCAGGTGAATATTTCCCTGATGGATGATAAGGAATTCGCCTATATCGTGCGCCAAATATCGGAATCCTTGGGCCTGATGGATGCCTTGGGCTCGGTAGAGCTCTTAGGCCTTGACCCCTTGATGGGCAGAGAAACGATATCCGGGACCTGCGCTAAGTGTTCGCAAAGAAATATCTGGGAAAACATAAAGCTATTCTCTATCGATTATATTTATTGCAGCCATTGCGGGCAGAAATACGAGATCCCTAACCCTCCCCAGCTTAGGGCAAACCTGGACAGGAATATATCCGCATTATTGAGGAAATACGGCAAGGTCGCTATCTGGGGGATGACCCTTTCGGTTATGGACCTCTTTAAGCATTCAAGAATACTCGCCGATCCCAATGTTTTTCCTATCGATATCTCCGAGAGCAAGAGAAAAACGGATTTTTTCGGTAAAATAATTTATGCCCCGGATATCTTAGGCGCAGAGAATATTCCGGTTGTGGTAATTGCCGTCCCCTCGCATGGCGGGCAAATATCCTGCCAGGTCAAGGAAAACCATCCGGGGGTAACGGAAATAATCGACATTTGCCAATTAGTCGGGTTCAACTAGAAAGAGGATAGTATGGCCGCTCAACACAGAATAAAGGCAAGCGAAATTGCGAAACGGGAACAACTCAAAAGGCAAAAACCTTATGTCTATGAGAAAATCATGAAGTATGACGAAAAAGTAAAGAACGGGGAAAGTATCGCCATACTTCAGTTCCAGTATGATTACGCCTGTAATTTCGCCTGCCAGCATTGTGATATAACCCGCTTACGGGGGAAAAACAAAAGCAGGTTTTTTACAATTAGCGACGTAAAGGAACTTTCCCGGCAAGCCGATGAAATGGGCCTGGCGCATATCGTCGTAACCGGAGGGGAGCCGCTGGTTTTCCCGGATTTCGACGCTATCGTTAAAGCGATTGACCCGCAGAAGTTCTATATTACTTCGGATACCAATGGCTGGTTTTTGGATGCCGCCAGAGCCAGGCATTTAAAAAATATCGGCCTGGATAAAATCCAGCTTAGCCTGGATAGCCTCTCGGCTGCCGAACATGATGCGTTCCGGCGCAAACCCGGCTCTCACCAGAGGGCCCTTAAGGCAATTGACGCTTCTTTGGATGCGGGATTAAATATTATATTAGCTACCGTAGTTACGAAGCAGAGAATCAGGTCGGAGGAATTTATTGAGTTCTTGGAATTTGCCAAGAAAAAAGGCGTAGCGGTATTCGTGACTTACGCTAAGCCTGTCGGAGAGTGGGAAGCTAACTTCGATGTCTTGGTTACAAAAAGCGATATGGATTATTTGAGGGGGCTGGAGGGGCAATATAATGTTTTTACGCATTTGACTCCTTCCTACGGCCTTGATTTAGGCTGCATAGCGGTCAAAAGAATGGTTTCTATCACTAAATACGGGGACCTGATGCCTTGCCCTTATATCCACGTTTCGTTAGGGAATTTTTTTGAGGAACCGTTAAAGGATATTATCGAAAGGGGCTTAAAGATCAGGTTTTTCGGCAAGCATCTGGATACCTGCCTGATAGCCGAAGACAGGGAATTTATCAGCGAGTATGAAACTAAGAAGATCTACGGCAAGCCTCTGCCGGTCCCTTATGCCGAGGTGTTTACAAAGAATGATTTTATTGATTAAATGAAAAACAAGATCAAAGGGAAAATATTTAAATTAATCAAGGAATTGTATAAGGCCCAAGCGGGAAGAAAAGAATTTGTCCCCGGCAAAGGGGCAATTAATTACGGCGGCAGGATCTATGATTCCAAAGAGCTGATAAATCTAGTTGATGCATCGCTTGATTTTTGGCTTACTGCCGGAAACTACGCCCGGGAATTTGAAGGGAAGCTCTCAGGCTTTCTGGGCGTTAAATATTGTTTATTGGCTAATTCCGGCTCATCCGCTAACCTTTTGGCCTTAACCGCGTTAACTTCACCGTTGTTAAAAGAAAAGCGGTTAAAGCCGGGTGACGAAGTAATCACCACTGCCTGCGGTTTTCCTACCACCCTGAACCCGATACTGCAGAATAACCTTGTGCCCGTATTTATTGATGTAGAGCTGGGCAACTATAATATTCAGGCAGAGAAGATCGAAAAGGCTATCACCAGGCAAACAAGGGCGATCTTTACCGCCCATACCCTGGGTAACCCGGTAAACATAGATATAGTCAGGAAAATAGTTAAAAAGCATAATTTGTACTGGGTTGAGGATAATTGCGATAGCCTTGGGTCCAAATATAGGGGTAGCTATACCGGGACATTCGGGGATATTTCCACTTGCAGCTTCTATCCTCCTCACCATATAACTATGGGAGAAGGAGGGGCGGTTTTAACAAACAACCCGCTATTTAAAAGGATTGTAATGTCTTTGCGGGACTGGGGAAGGGATTGCTGGTGCGAGCCGGGCCAGGACAATACTTGTAAGAAAAGATTCAGCCGGAAATTCGGCCCGTTGCCTTACGGCTATGACCACAAATATGTTTATTCCCATATAGGCTATAATTTAAGAGTTACCGATATGCAGGCGGCTGTCGGCTGCGCGCAGTTAGAGAAATTGCCCGGATTTATTGAAGCCAGGAAACGCAATTTTAAGTTTCTATACGGTATGCTTAAGGAACACGGCGATCATTTTATCCTGCCGCAGGCGCAGGAACATTCCGATCCCAGCTGGTTTGGTTTTTCGATCCTTCTAAAAGATACGGCACCGTTTAATAGGGCGGATATTGTTAGTTATTTGGAAGGCAGGAAGATAGCCACGAGAATGCTCTTCGGGGGTAACTTATTGAAGCAACCGGCCTATAAAAACATAAAATACAGGGTGGCGGGAAATTTAAGGAATACGGATTTGGTAATGAACAACCTTTTTTGGATAGGGGTCTACCCCGGGCTTACCGGCCCCATGCTTGATTATATAGGAAAGTCCTGGGATGCTTTTCTTAAAAAGGCAAAATGAAGCTGACCATACTTATAAGCTGTTTTAATGAGAAAGCGACCATCCTTAAGGCAATCGAGGAGGCCAAAGCCGTTAAGGCCGATAAAGAGATAATTGTCATAGATAATTGTTCGACAGACGGCACAAGGCAGATATTGGAGTCGATAAATGCCGATAGCGGCATAAAAATAATATTTAACGCCAGGAATATGGGGGCCGGATATTCCGGCCGCCAGGGCATCCAGCTTGCCCGGGGAGATTATTTCTACGCTCCCGGAGCCGACCTGGAATATAAAATGGCCGATGTTTGCGGTATGTTGCAAAAAGCCGAGAGCGAGAACCTGGATGTAGTTTTCGGCTCAAGGCTTTTGGATAAGAAAGATGTCTCCCGGCTGCGTTTAATCAAGCAAAGGCCGTATTGGCTGGGGACGATCATCGCGACATTTTTGATAAATGTATTATTCCGCAAGAATTTTACCGATGTCATCGGGACGCATTTGATCAAAACAGGTATTTTAAAGGGATTGGATTGTAGTTCTAGCGGCCAGTCTTTTATATTCGAATTGGTAAGCAAGTTTTGCAAGAAAAGTTATAAAATAGGGGAAATTAATGTCTGGTATAAGCCCAGGACGCACAAGGAAGGTAAAACCATCAGGGCGCTTGATATGGCCCCGGCTTTATTAGCTATCTTCCGGGTCAAAATATTTGGTTAGGCAAATATGTTAATGTTGATTTTAATAAATTTGGCGGTAATCTTAAATTCCGTAATTCTTGCCAAGAATCTCTTTAAGGCCAAGGGGGCGGGCGATTTTGTCCTTGTGGCGTTTATCTTGTTTTTTTCCCAGATAATCCTGGTTGAGTTGATTCTGGGCAGCCTGGGGCTGTTCTATTTCCCGTATATCTTCCTGGCAAATATCTTTATCCTTGGGTTAACGGCATTAGCTTACCGCCGGAAACCTTTATCATTTCCGGTTAAAGTTGATATCGGGCCTTTTATCGGCAATAACCTGGTTCTATTGGCTTTGGCGGTTTTTGGGTCATTTTTCCTGGTAAAGTCGTTTATTAATCTAATTAATCCTCCCATAAGCCCGGACAGCCTGCAATACCATCTTGCCTTTCCGGCTACCTGGATAAGAAACGGCAATTTAGCCAATCCAATCTGCATATTCGGATCCATGCCTATGGCAATTCCTAATGCGCTGGAAACCAGCGCTACTTCTTTTTACCCCATCAATGCGCAGCTATTCTTTGCCTGGCTTATGCTCCCTTTGCGGAATGCCTTTCTAGCAGATTTAGGAGAGTTCCCCTTTTACATTATCGGCATAATAACCGTATATATGATTTTGAGGAAATTTGGAGTAAAGAAGGAGATGGCTCTTTTGTCCGGTTTCTTGTGGGCCTTGATCCCGAATATCTTTAAGCAGCTTAGAACGGCTTCGCAAATAGACCTAATTTGCGCGGTCATGTTCCTGTTAATGGTATACGCTATTCTGTTGTTCAAGGAAGAACCTGGCATGAAGCGCGCGGTATTATTCGGTATTTCCGCGGGGATCTTCCTGGGGACTAAAGTCATAAATATTGTTTGGTTTATAGCCGCGCTCCCGTTCTTATTATATGTATTTTACAGGTCTTCCAGAGCCCTTAAATTTGGGGCGGTTAAGATTACCCTTATGTCCGGCAGCATAATTTCTATGGTATTCTTATTCGGCGGGTTCGCTTATATAAGAAATTTTATATTTACGGGTAACCCGTTTTTCCCGGTAGACTTGAAAATCTTCGGAGTAACTGTTTTTAAGGGGTTACTGGATAGCGCTTCCTACAAGGCTTCGATTGCTTCCGGGGACCAGTTTAATTTGGCGAGGATTTTGTTTAAAGAAGGCTTGGGCGTGCAGTTTTTGGGGTTGATTTTACCGGGCATCCTCATTCCGTTTATTTTCTACAATCAAATAAGGAAAAAAGCCAAGCCGCTGGGTGGGTACCTGTTATTTCTTATTACGCCTTTTTTAATAATTGCATTGCATGTCATTTTTGTTAATATCTATGTAGTGAGGTATTTATTCCCGTTTTTAAGCATAGGATTGGTATGCGCCGTAATTTTCATAAACTTGATCGAGCGCAAAGAAAGGTATTTCTACTTCATTGCCTTTGTTTGTATCCTGGCATCGGCTTCTGAATTGGCGCACCGGGGGGAACTTATTGTTTCTGTTGCGCTAGCGGCTGTCTTATTCGCTACTATGCTTTTGTTCAAAAAGCAGCTGGTCTCTTTTTATAGAGGCCGGGTTTTCAATAAGGCTTTAGCGGTTTTTTTGATTTTAGGGCTATTCTCGTTAGGTTACCTTAACGTTTTATATAATAAAGTGGAGTTTGAGCGCTATCCTTTGACTTTTAGCAAAAAAGAAGCCTGGCAGGCGGATATAGCCAGGGGATGGCAGAAACTTAATGAATTGACTGATCCCGGGGCGAGGGTCGCTTATACCGGGCGGCAGGAGTTTTACCCTCTTTTTGGCTCGGGGCTGAAAAACCACGTAAAATATGTTTCGGTTAATGAAAAAGAGGTTGCTCCCTATAATAAATTTGACGGTTCCTTCAGGAGGCTCAAGGATGGTTCTTGTTGGGGTAAAAACCTGAAGAAAGATAAAATTGAGTATTTATTTGTTGCGCAGCCGTACTTGGATAATAGGGAGTCGCCAGACCCGGAGGCGTTCCCTATTGAGGACGAATGGGCTAAAGCAAGCCCCGGAAATTTCAAATTATTGTATAGCAATTCTATGGTCCATATATACCGGGTTTCTTTAAGCGGGGGTTAACGTAAGGCCGATGGGGGAAATTGTCAATACCGGAGAACGGATACTTTTGGAGCAAGAAACGCCTTTAATGGTCGCCCGCCATTTTTGCGCCTATAAATTTGCCAGGGATTTTGTCAAGGATAAGAGCGTTTTAGACGCAGGCTGCGGAGAAGGCTATGGCTCGAATTTCTTGGCCGAATACGCCAAAGCGGTTTGGGGGCTCGATTACGATAAAGATATCATCATTTATGCGCAAGGTAAGTATAATAAGGTTAACCTGCAATTCCTGGCTTTAGATATCAAAGACCTTAGCAGCCTGCATAAGAAATTCGATGTAATATGTTCATTCCAGAATATAGAACATATCCGGGATACGGGCAAGTTCTTAAATGACGCCTTGAGCCTGTTGAATGACGATGGCGTATTTATCTGTTCTACCTGTAATATGAAAGATGCTTCTCCCGGCAGGAAAGAGCCCTCCAATAGGTTCCATGTCAAAGAGTACCTTTTTGACGAGTTTAGAGGCTTGCTCCAGGGGCATTTTAAGAATGTAGAGATCTTCGGTTTAAACAGGGGCTTGGCCTTAAAGGCCTTCCGCAGGCTGAAGAAAATCGGCTTGTTTAATTTCTTGCCGGAGAAAATCAATCCGGTTAAGATATTTTTTGCAAAAGCAGGGTGCGGGTATTTCTTTTGGTCCAGGATAAATCTGGATAATTGCCTGGATTTTCTTGCTGTCTGCAGGAAACAGGAGGCCATTTCTTAAATGAAAATCGCTTTGGTATATCCGCCGTCCCAGGAATTGAACCTTAAGGGCTATCCGCTTGGGCTGGCCTATTTATCCGCTGCATTAAAACGAAAACACCGGGTGCAGGTGTATGATTATAACGGCAAAGGGTTTAACAGCAGCCTGAAGTCTTTCTTTAACGCGCTAAAGCTTACCCGGCCCGACTGTCTCGGAATTTCTTTTAATTCTTTTAACCGTTGGGGGGCCTATAAAATAATCAAAATGGCCAAGAAGGTAAATAAGGATATCAAGGTCGTTTTGGGGGGAGTGCATCCCTCAACAATGCGCGATCAGGTTTTTGGACATTTTTTTGACAGCATTGATTTCATTATCCAATCGGAAGGAGAGGAGCCGTTTTATAAATTATGCGCTCTTCTGGAAGCCGGCGGGGATTACAGGCATATAAGTGGCCTAGTCTATAAAGATACGGAGAAAAGCTTTAAAGCCAATGCCGTGAGCCAGAAGGTGAGTAATTTAGACGATTTGGCTATGCCGGATTATTCTTACGCCTCCGCAATGATAAAAAATAGCGGGTTTGCTTATCTTATTACATCCAGGGGTTGCCCGGTTAATTGCTCTTTCTGCTCGACATCGTCTTTTTGGGGCCAGAATATACGGATGAATTCCCCGGAGAGAGTAGGCCAGGAAGTCGATTATGTAAAAAGTTTGGGCGCAAATAGGGTTTTTTTTCATGACGATACTTTTAATCTGGGTATTGAGCGGACTATCAGGTTAGCGCGGGTGCTAAAAGATAAGAAAATAGAGTACGCTATCTCTTGCCGCGTTAAGCCGGTTAACGATGAAATGATCGCAGAGTTGGTCGAATCCGGCTGCAGGCATATAACCTGGGGGGTGGAGAGCTTGTCTAGCAAGATACTGCAGAGCATAGACAAGAAGATCACCAGGGAAGACGTAAAGAACGCCTTTGATCTTTGCGCTAAATATTCCGACAGGATGTCTACCGGAGGGTTCTTTTGCGTAGGCGTCCCCGGGGAAACCCAGGAAACAATTAATGAGTCCGCGGACTATCTAAATAAAAACATAAAATCAACTCATGGCCCGGGTGCAAGCATGCTTTATATCCTGCCGGGAACCAGAGTTTACGCGGAAATGGTTAAAAATCATAAATTTGACGAAAGATTATGGATTAAATCCGACTCCGTTTATTATTATACTAAAGAGCATAATATGGGGGTTTTGAACTCTTGGCGCAAAAAGATAAATAATAGCGGGATAAGACTGCCGTTTAAATCCAAATATTTTTGGGATTACGCCTTGCAAGAAATCCGGGAGGATATAAATCCCCTTAAGAGGTCTTTCCGGAAAACCCGGAAGAAACTGACAAGGTTTATTAATATGTTGCGCAACCGGTATTAATCTTATGCTTATTTTCTTATTGTTAAATATGCTTGTCTTATCCGGCGCATTTCTTATGGCCTGCAGGTTTTTAGAGATCAAAGGCGCCGTTGATTCTATTATAGCCTTGTTTGCGGTTTATCTTGCCCAGATTGT
Source organism: Candidatus Omnitrophota bacterium (assembly GCA_043800555.1). Lineage (GTDB taxonomy): Bacteria > Omnitrophota > Gorgyraeia > Gygaellales > Profunditerraquicolaceae > UBA6233. The sequence goes on from JAZDMX010000003.1 coordinate 194,570, forward strand.
ATTTATCGAGCTTCTCCTGGGGGTATCAACCGTCTTGTGCCTGAAAAATGTTATCTTACTGGCCGTAGCTTTTTTCCTCGCCGCATATTTGTTGGCCAAAAACAGGCAGGGGGCCAGGCAGCCGTTGAACTTTAGTTTGTATTTCGAGAAGCTGTTAAGTAATAAACTCCTTAGCCTTGTTTTCTCCATCGCCGTTTCCTTTGCCGCGGTAAAAATCGTGGTTAATCTCTTGAATCCGCCATTCGGCTGGGATTCGCTTAATTACCATTTCACTTTCCCCGTAGAATGGCTTAAGCACGGCAATCTTAATACCCCGATTACGGTATTCGATGATCCTAGCCCGACTTATTACCCTATTAACGGAAGCTTATTTTATCTTTGGTTAATAATGCCGTTTAGTTCCGTATTCTTGGCGGATTTAGGGCAGTTGCCGTTTTTTATCATCGCGGTAATTTCTGTTTATGGGATTTCCCGGAAAATAGGCTTAAATAAAAAGAATTCATTCTTTGGCGCGCTATTATTTGCCCTTATCCCTAACTTTTTTAAACAGCTGCAAATAGCCTATGTGGATATAATGGTGGCTGCTTTGTTTTTGGCGTGCGTGAATTATTTACTTATCCTGCGGAAAGAATTTAGCCAGCGTAACGTTTTTATCTATAGTTTAAGCCTGGGCCTGCTGATAGGGACCAAAACCACGGCTTTACCGTTTAGTATTTTGTTGATTATCCCGTTTTTGGCGGGGTTGGCTAAGAGCGATAAGAAAATCCGTTTTGGCCTGGTATTCATGTTTTGTATTTTAGTTTTCGGCGGTTTCAGCTATCTAAGGAATTTTATCCAGACGGCTAACCCGGTATATCCGCTGGATTTTAAATTATTTAATTTGCACATATTTAAGGGCGTCCTGGATAAGTCTGTTTATGCATCGCATTTTACCGGTTCGGATTACTCCCTCGGAAAAATGCTCTTCCACGAGGGCTTGGGAGCGCAGGCGTTATTCTTGATTTTACCCGGGATTTTCCTGGCTTTACCGGTAACGTTTATTAAAAATAAAAGGAAGCTTGATTTTAACTTTTCTTATTTTCTGTTACTGCCTATTTTTATCTATATTGTGTACAGGTATATCGTGCCTTTAGCCAATGTAAGGTATTTGTACGCGATGATGGGCTTGGGGGTGATCCTCGGTTTTTATCTGCTGGAGTTGCTGAAAGCCAAAAGATGGCTGATAAGCGTTTTGGTTATTGTTTGCGTTTTGTCTTCTGTCCCTTCATTAGCTAAGCGCCAGGAATTGGTTTCTGCTATTATCCTTTCGGCGGCGCTTTTCTTGATTCTAATTAATTCCGGTAAAATCAGTTGGTTTAGGAGAAACAGGGTCTTTTGGGCTATGATTATTGCCTTAGCTACCAGCTTGCTTTTTTGGGCAAAGGGGTTCTATTCGGCAAACGAGTTCCCCCGTTATTATAAGATGGCAAGGTATTCCGGTTTCTGGCCGGATGCCGCAAAAGCCTGGGATTGGTTAAATATAAACAGCGTGGGAAATAACATCGCTTATACGGGCAGGGCTGTGCCGTTCCCATTATACGGAAGCGGCCTGAAGAATAACGTATACTACGTTTCCGTAAACAAAACCCAACCTGCGAAATTACATTATTTTAGCGGCAGCAAGTATGAGTATTGCCCCGGGTTTGAAAGCCTTTCTAAGGCCATAAACCAGGGTAATAATTACCGGGGAAATGCCGATTACGATGTTTGGTTGAGCAATTTGTTACAGGCCAATACCGATTATCTTTTTGTCTATTCGCTGCAGCAGACAAAAGACACGATATTCCCGGTTGAAGATGCCTGGGCAATTGCCCATCCGGATAAGTTTAATCCGGTATTTTCAAACAAGACGATACATATATATAAGGTGGCCAAGTGAAGCTTTCTATAATTATCCCCGCGCATAACGAAGAAGAAAACATCGGCCAGGTAATTGAGCGAGTGGAAGAAAAAATACGGTTTCCCTTTGATTTGATTGTGGTAAATGACCATTCTACAGACAGGACCGCGGATATTGTCGCTAGCCTTGCGGAGAAATTCAATAATGTTATTTTGGTTGAGAATAAGTTTGCACCTAGCTTCGCCAATGCGGTTAAAACCGGATTGGCGAGCGCGAAAACCGAGGTGGTCGTGCCGGTAATGGGGGACCTCTGCGATGATTTGGAGACGATACCGCTTATGCTTGAAAAGATCCTAGAAGGGTTTGATGTCGTTTGCGGGGCCCGTTATATAAAAGGCGGCTTGAGGCTCGGGGGTTCGCGTTTAAAAGGCCTTTTCTCGGCATTTGCCGGCTGGTCGCTGCATTATCTGGTGGGCATACCTACCCACGATATAGCTAATGCCTTCAAAATGTATAGAAAAAAAGTCGTAGATAGCCTGGAGATAGAGTCGAGGGGGTTTGAAATTTCCATGGAATTACCGCTTAAGGCGTATTTTTTGGGGTTTAAGGTCACGGAAGTGCCTACTATATGGCGGGAGAGGGAGAAAGGCAAATCCAGTTTTAGGATGCTCAATTTGGCCCCGAATTATTCCCGGTGGTATTTGTGGGCGATAAAAAGAAAGATACGAGGTTAGCTATGCCGCTGCTTTCGATAATTGTGCCTATTTATAATGAAGCAAAGACCGTTAGGCAGATACTTTCCAAGATTAATTCCGTTAATATCGATAAGGAGATCATTATTGTCGATGACGGATCTACCGACGGGGCAGATAAGATACTGGGGGATATCCGCTGCGATAACTTAAAAGTTATACACCATATTTCCAACCGGGGCAAGGGCGCGGCTTTTTTGACCGGTTTAGCTAACGCAAAAGGAGAGTTTGCCATAATCCAGGATGCTGATTTGGAATACGACCCGAATGATTATTTAACGCTATTTGATTCGATAAAGCGTAATAATGCGGATATGGTCCTGGGGGCGCGGTTTCTTAAGGGTTATCGCGGGCTCCTGATGCATAGGCTGGGGAACAGGTTTTTGACTTATACAATGAATTTTCTTTTTGGCTCCAAGCTTAATGACTACGCTACCTGTTATAAGCTTGCCCGGAGGGTTACATTTGAGTCGTTAAGCCTTCGCGCTACGGGATTTGAGGTGGATGCGGAGATAATTTGCAAGGCTTTGAAGAAAAAACTTAAAATAAAGGAAGAGCATGTTTCTTATCACCCGCGAGCTTATAGTGAAGGGAAGAAAATCCGTTTTAAGGACGCTCTTTGGGCGGTATTTTATATGGCTAAATTCAGGTTTATAAAGTAGAAAGGGTCAATCAGGGGGGGGCTATGAAAGAGAAAACCTTAAAAGTGTGCGATTTTGTTATTTATTGGTCAATTGTCATTATGCCGTTTTCCGTAGCTATCGCTCCCGGAGTTGCCAATACGTTTATCGGTTTATTCTCGGCATTTTTCGTAATCAAGAAGATTATTGAAAAGAAACCCTTAGGCGTTGATAAGGCGGTATTAGTGCCTTTTATTTTCCTGTTCGTTATCTCCTTGTTTTCTTTCGTAAACTCCGTGAGTTTTAGCGCAAGTTTTAACGGGATCATAAAATTGCTTAAGTATTTCTTAATTTTCGCGGTATGCTGCCAGGAGATTCGGGATAAGGAACATATAGGAAGAATTGTTTTCTCGATTTGTTGCGGTATTTCTTTGATGGCTATCGATGCGATTTGGCAGATTTTCTCGGGGTATGATTTTGTCCATGGTAACGCCCTGCAATCCTGCATTATAGATTTAGCCCGGCCCACGGCGTCTTTTCCCAATCCTAATGTTTTCGGCGTATATATGACGGCGCTTGCCCCGCTGGCCATCGGGCTGACAATATTTTATTTTAAGGGCGGCAAAAGGGCGCTGATGTTTTTAACTAGCCTCCTGGCTATTTCCGGGGTATATTTAACTCTTTCGCGCGGGGCAGGGTTGGCTATTTATGCTTCTATTTTATTCCTATCTGTATCCGGAAAGAAGAAATTCTTGACCTTTGCCCTGGTAGCTATCATTATAATTTTTCCCTTTGTAATGCCTAAGCACATAAAACAATGGGCAAAAGAAATAAATTATAATCCGCTTGTATTTATGTGCAACCAGGACAGGATCAGTATCTATAGCAACACCGTGAATATGATTAAGCATCATCCGTTTCTGGGTGTAGGCATAAATACCTTCTCCAGGAATTACGGAAAGTATAAAACAGAGTCTGCCGAGAAATATGCCCATACCCCGGATACGATATACTCGCATAATATATACCTCCAGATGGCGGGAGAAACGGGGCTATTGGGGCTATTTTCGTTTTTGTGGTTTTTATTCGTTGTTTTCAAGCAAGCGATGCGCTCTTTCCGCAAGCTGGATGATCCATACCTGAAAGCAGCCGCAATAAGTTTAGTTGCCTGTATTATCGGTTTCTTGGTTAACGGGCTTACCGAAACCAGCCTCTATTATGCCCGCGTGAGCATGGTCTTTTGGTATTTAATAGGAGTTTCACTGGCTTTAGGCAGATTAAGCGTAAGCCATGAAAAATAGGAGGAATCATTTCTTAATCATAGCAGTCGCTATATTAATCAAGTTTTTCTTGTTTGCTTTTATCCTTCAGCATGCCCCGGAAAGCCGCTTTCAAAACGATTCCCGCGATTATCTGGAAACCGCTCAATGTTTATCGTCTAGGATGGCCTTTGCTAAGGCCGGCGAGGATGGTTTGCCGGTTTATGAGTATTATCGGACTCCCGGGTATCCGTTTTTTCTCGCATTCTTGATGGGTGGGCTTAAGCTTTCGGTTAACGGAGTAATATGCGTTCAAATCTTGCTGGCGATATTAGCGGCCTGGGTTATTTACCGGGTTGCTTTACAAATTGAACCGCGGATAGCGTTTTTAAGCTCGGCGATATTTATTTACGAGCCTTCGGTTTCAATTTTTTCGTTGCAAATCCTGTCAGAGGTTTTGTTCATGTTCGTAATGGCCTTATTCTTGTTGAGTTTTATTAGTTACCTGAAAAACAGGAAAATTGGTAAAATCGTGCTTGCTGCGCTGTTATTGGCCGCGGCTACCTATGTGCGCCCGATCAGCTATTATCTGGGATGGGTAGTTGCTGTTTTTATTATTTATGCGGGCACCCGCAAGGGTATAAAGAAGGCAGTAATCCATTCGCTGGCCTTTTTGGTCATTATCTATAGCTTTCTGGGCCTCTGGCAGGAGAGGAATTATAAGCTTTTCGGACAAAAATATTTTTGCAACGTAGTTGAATCAGGGTATAAATATTTTGGCTTATATAAAAGTTATTCCAGGGATAAAGACGCGCAAGCCAAGTCAATGGCCCCGGTTTCTTATTATGCCAAGGTTACGGCGCGTTCGTTCCTTAATCTTATGGCCCGGCCCGGCCCTTTTAAGTACTTCAAATCGAAAACTCTGTCCGTAGCCGGGAACGCCCTAGCTTATCCCTGGATGGTTTTTTGGTTGGCTGGTTTGGTTATCGGTTGTCTGAGATGCGGCCGCAATATTTATTACCAGTTTATTATTTTAAATATAGCTTATTTCATTGCCGCTTCCATAGGAGGGGTGAGCTTACTGGCAAGCGAGAGGTTTAGGGTCCCAATGATGCCGTTTATTGCGGTTATCTGCGCTTACGGATGGTTAACATTAAACAGGAAGAGGGGCTGTTTTTCTGTCTGCGCCGGGAAGAAAAACAGCCCCTCTTCCTAATTTACCGGAAAAGTGAATATTCTAGGAATATCTTGTTTTTGTTACAATAGCGCCGCCTGCCTGCTTCGGGATGGCGAAATCGTAGCGGCAGTTCGAGAAGAGCGTTTCAGCCGGAGGAAATACGATTCCCGTTTTCCCCGTCAGGCTATTGATTGGTGCCTTAATTATGGCGGCGTCAACCTAAATGGCCTGGATTATATAGCCTGCAGCCTTGATAATATTGCCGGTAAGCTAATGGCCAGCTGTAATTTTGGTTTAACCTTTGGCGCAAAAACAAAATTCTTCCCGCCCCGGGATTCTTTTCTTTCTGGCGCTTTTTACCCGTCTCCTTTTAATGAATCGGCAATCCTGGTTAATGCGGCAGGCGCAAGGCCTCTCTTTGGCCATGGCATAGGAAACCGGATCCATAAGCTCGATAAGGCAAATTATAAATTTTCTTTAGGCTTGTTATATTCGGCGGTTAGCCGTTACCTGGGTTTTAATAACTACGGGGATGAATTTAAGGTAATGGGCCTGGCAGCTTACGGAAAGCCGAAATATAAGGATATTATCTTAAAGTATAAAGAAAAATCCCCTTTTTATTTATCGGAGCGGCGAAAGGGTTTTTCCTCTTTTTTGGCTTGGTCGCGCGGGCCCGGAGGCATAACCCAATACCATATGGATGTAGCCGCTTCATTGCAGGAAGCCGCTAGCCAAGAAGTTTTGCAGATTACTCAAGGCCTGCATAAGGAAACTAAGAGCGATAACCTTTGTTTGGCAGGAGACCTGGCTTTAAATTGCCTGATTAATTCCGATATAATCAGGCAAGGTTTGTTTAAGAATATCTGGATCCAGCCGGCAAGCGATAATGCCGGCCGCGCAGTCGGGGCGGCGTTATCCGTTTGGTATGAAAATAACGGGCGTGACGCCGGGCGCCTAAACGATATGATGCAAGGTAGCTTGCTTGGCCCGGCATACAGCGATGCTTATATCGAAAGCTTTCTAAAAAAGGCGGGCGCTTCCTATAGAAGATTAGCTGACTCAGAGATAGCCGTAGCCGGCTCGGATTTAATCGCGCGGGGAAAGATCGTCGGCTGGTTTCAGGGAAAAGCCGAGTTTGGCCCGCGCGCCTTAGGGGACCGTTCAATACTCGGAGATAGCCGCGATTTGAGCATGCCTAAGAAACTGAATCTTGAGGTAAAGATGCGGGAGCCTTTCCGGCCGTTTGCCCCCAGCGTATTATGGGAAAAGTCGGGTGAATATTTTGATTTTGACAGGGAGAGCCCGTATATGCTGTTTACCGCAAAGGCCAGAGCCAACAAAAAGAATGAGATTCCTGCGGTAGTGCATGCGGACGGCTCCAGCCGCCTGCAAACCATTAAAAAAGAAGATAATCCCTTGTTTTATGATTTACTAAATGAATTCTATAAAAAAACGGGTTGTCCTGTTATAATAAATACGTCGTTTAATGCCGGCCGGGAGCCTATGGTTTTGACTCCCGAAGATGCCTATAGGTGCTTTAAGTCCGCAAAGATTGATTGTTTGTTTTTGGGGCCTTTCTTGTTAGAGAAAAGCCCGCCTGGCTGCGGGTAAGCGGGTTTTGCCTTACGGCAGCCGCAGGCAAAGAAGCGGTTTTTGTGAAATTCGGAATGATTAAGAACATTTTAGCCATACGCGATGACAGATTCGGAGAATTCTTGCTTAATATCCCGGCTTTTCGGGCATTAAAAGAGTCGTATCCCGGAGGAAATCTTACTTTAGCCGTAAGCCCTGGGGTTAAAGAACTGGCCGAATGTATTGAATGCGCCGATGAAATAGCGGTTTGGGATGATGGTTTCAGGGGAAATTTAAGAAAACAGAAATTTGATGTTTGCGTTGTTTTAAATCCTACGCAAGAGGCCCACTGGGCTGTTTTTCGGGCAGGGATCCCCCGGCGGATTGGTTATAACAGGAAATGGGGGATTTTATTGACCCATAAGATGCCGGATAATAAATGCTTGGGCCTTAAGCATGAAGTAGAGTATAATTTGGATTTGGTTGCCTTGATTGGCGCAACAACCGCTGATAAGGCGGTTTGTTTGGGTAAACTGCCCCAAAATGATAAGGCCCAATATGCCGGGGCAATTGCGGTGCACCCTTTTACCAGCGATAGCCTGAAACAGTGGCCAATTGAGAGGTTCAGGGGCCTGGCGCAGCGTATTGCGCGGGAGCTTAAGCTAAAGGCGGTAGTAGTCGGAGCGTCGGAGGAAAGTAAGGAGTTTGATAATTTGGGAGAGAATGTGATTAATTTGATTAACAAGACTTCCCTTGTTGAACTGGCGCAAATCCTTAAACAAAGCAAATTGCTTGTTTCCTGCGACAGCGGCCCGATGCATCTGGCCGCGGCAGTGGGGACGCCGGTCGTGGCGCTTTTTAGGAATGATTTACCGGGAAAAACTGCCCGGCGCTGGGGGCCCTGGGGCCAAGGCCATAGCGTGATAGAAAAAAGCAGTCTTTGGGAGATAACGGTTGATGAGTTGTCAGATAGGATAAGGAGTGTCTTGCAGTGAATTACGCGGTGATTTTAGCCGGGGGAGTGGGAAGCAGGTTTTGGCCGTTTTCGCGCGAGCTTGAACCAAAGCAGTTTATCCGCCTGTTAGGGCGCAAAAGCCTTTTGCAGTCAACTATCCAGCGCTTAAAGGGCGTTGTAGAGCCGGCGCGCACCTTTATCATTACGAATGATATTTATTTTTATGAAGTTAAGGCGCAGGTCGCCAAATTCAGCATCCCGGATAAAAATATAATTTTAGAGCCGCTAGGCAAGAATACCGCGCCGGCTATCGGGCTTTGTGCCAGAATAATCAGCCGCCTCGATGAAGATGCGGTCTTAATAGTTTTGCCTTCCGATCACTATATTAAGAATGTTGAGAATTTTAAGCAGGTGCTAAAGAAAGCGGTTTTAAGCGCCGAAGGTAATTTTTTGGTTACGCTAGGGATTAAGCCGACTGCCGCATCCACCGGATATGGGTATATAAAAGTAGATTCCAGGCGATCGCTTTGCAAGGTAGAGAAATTCCTTGAGAAGCCTTCTTTAGATAATGCCAGGAAATATTTTAAGGATGGCCGGTTTTACTGGAATAGCGGTATGTTTATCTGGAAGGCAAGCGTCTTCCTGGAAGAGATGCGCAAATACCTGCCGGAATTGTCCAGGCAGTTAGGCTCGATTAAATCGGTTAAAGAGGTTAAAAGGATATGGCCGAAGATTAAGCCCATTTCGGTTGATTACGGGATCATGGAGCATTCCCGGCGCATTGTCCTGATTCCCGCTAATTTCTACTGGACGGATTTGGGCAGTTGGGATGCCTTATCGGAGGTATTCCCCAAAGATAAAAAAGGGAACGTAGCTAACATCGATACGTTGAATCTGGATAGCCGGGGAACCTGCGTCTTCTCCCGGGGTAACCGGTTGATCTCTACCATCGGTGTCAATAATATGGTTATCGCCGATACCCCTGATGCCTTGCTGGTCTGCGCTAGGAATAGGACCCAGGAGGTAAAGCAGTTGGTCGCTAAATTGAAGGCGCTTAAGCGCAAGGAGCATCAGGTGCATTTGACCGAGCGCAGGCCCTGGGGTTCATTTACGGTGCTGCGGGAGGCTGGCGGCTTCAAGATAAAGATTATCGAAATATCCCCGCGTAAACGCTTAAGCCTGCAGTTGCATAATAACCGCGCCGAGCATTGGGTGGTTGTTTCAGGCATAGCCAGGGTAACCCGGGGTAGGGATGTTTCTTTGGTGCGCGGCAACCAGAGTATTTATATACCCAAGGGCAAAAAACACCGCCTGGAGAATGTTTCAAGCCGGCCGCTTAGGATTGTGGAAGTGCAGACCGGAAACTATCTTGGCGAAGACGATATAGAAAGATTTGAAGATGATTTTAAAAGAGAATGCAGGCCAAAATCCTAAGCGGTTCTTGATAATAAATCCTTTTGGCATCGGGGATGTTTTATTCACTACCCCGGTAATCCGGGCCTTAAGGGAAAAATACCTGGATTGTTTTGTCGGGTATTGGTGTAATCGCAGGGTGCGCCCATTATTGGGCTCAAGCGCTAAGATAAATACGCTTTTTGATTTGAGCCGGGGAGATATCAAGAAAATATACCGGAAATCTTTTTTGCGCGGGCTTTGGGAAACTTTAAAACTCGGATGGCAGATTAAAAAGGGCAACTTTAACATTTGTTTTGACTTTTCCCTGGACTACCGCTATAGTTTATTTGCGAAAATCCTAGGGATACGCCGGAGGATAGGTTTTAATTATAAGAATAGAGGCAGGTTCCTTACGGAGAGGATAGGGTTAACTTCCTATAGCGATAAGCACGTAGTTGACTATTACCTGGATCTATTGCGATTTTTAAATATAGAAGCGCAAGATAAATCCCTGGAGTTGGCGGTTCCCGGGTCTGCGCAGGAACATGCGCAAGATATGCTGGCCGCCAGAGGGATTGAAAAAGGCGATTTGGTTGTGGGGATTGCTGCCGGAGCAGGGGGAAGCTGGGGGGTGAACGCCGGTTATAAGCATTGGCCGGCATTAAGATTTGCGCAGGTGGCAGATAAGCTCGCCGCCGAATTTAAGGCAAAAATCGTAATTCTGGGAGATGAAACCGAACAGCCGATTTCCGAAATCATTGTTAATGCTATGGCCTATGAGCCTATAAATTTAACCGGTAAGCTTAAGCTAAAGTGGCTTCCGGCGGTAATCAAGAACCTGGACCTTTTGATATCCAATGACGGTGGCCCGATGCATATAGCCTCTGCTTTGGGCGTAAAGACTGTTTCTATATTTGGCCCGGTGAGCGAAGTTGTTTACGGCCCGTATCCGGATAAGAGGAGGCATGCGGTATTAAAATGGGATATGGAGTGCCGGCCATGTTACAGGAATTTTAGCCTGGCGGTTTGCGCTAAAGATAAAGAGTGTTTGCGCTCGGTAAGCGTTGAAGATGTGCTTACGGCCGCGCGGATGATGATTAAAAATAACTAATGCGGCTATTTCTGCCGCTCCCCCTAAGGGCAGAAAACGGCAGTTGCCCATAATAAAGAGAGGATATGAAAATACCGGCTTTGGATTTAAAGAAACAAATAGCGCCAATCCGCAAAGAGTTGGATTCGGCGATAAAAGAGGTAATTGACCATGCCAGTTTTATCCTTGGGGGTTATGTGGAGAGCTTTGAAAAGCGCGCCGCGCAATACTGCAAGGTTAAATACGCGGTGGGCGTATCTAACGGAACCGATGCGTTAAGCCTTTGCCTGCTAGCCTTGGGTATTAAGGCCGGAGAAGGAGTGGTTTGCCCGGCATTTACTTATTACGCTACCGCAGGGGCCGTGGCTGCTGTGGGGGCAGTCCCGGTTTTTGCCGATATCGATAAAGATACTTATAATATTTCAGTTGAGAACATAGGAAGTATCCTTTCCCGGAGAAATAAGGCCAAGGTAAAGGCGATTATCCCGGTGCATCTTTATGGCCAATGCGCGGATATGGATGGAGTCCTGAAGCTTGCGCGTAGATACGGGTTAAAAGTTATTGAAGACGCGGCGCAAAGTTTCGGAGCCGAATACCTGCCTCTTGGCCCTTCCGGCAGGCAGTTAAAGGCCAAAAAATCCGGGACACTGGGTGATTGCGGGGCGGTAAGCTTCTACCCCGGAAAGAACCTGGGCGCCTTTGGGGACGCGGGGATGATCCTTACCAATAATAAGGGATTAGCTGAAAAGTTAAGGATTTTACGCAACCAGGGGAACAGGAGCAGTTATCTCCATTTGTTTCTGGGCCGGAATAACCGCCTTGATTCGATTCAGGCGGCTGTATTGGATGTCAAGTTAAGGTATCTGGATGCCTGGAATAGAAAAAGGGCGGAGATCGCCGAATTCTATAACCGGGAATTGTCGGGTTTGCCTCTTAAGACGCCGTTTGTCCCGGATTATACAACGCATATCTATCATCAATATGTTTTGCGGGTGCGGGGATCAAGCAGGGGGTTGTTGGAATATTTGCGCAAGAAGGGTATTGATTCGCGGGTTTTTTATCCGTTGCCGCTACATTTACAGAAGTGTTTCAGGTATTTAGGGTATAAAAAAGGCGATTTTCCTGAATCAGAAAAAGCCTCGCGCCAGATTTTGACTTTGCCTATTTACCCGGATTTATCCCAAGAAGAAAAATGTTATATTATCCAGCAGCTTAAGGATGGTTATCGGGCTGGAGGCAAAAGTTCCCGCTATACGGGAGCGTTTTTAGATTAAGTCGGAAAGCATCCCCCAGGATAAGGAGCATATGCATGGCTAAGCTCTCTGTGGTCATTTTAACCAAGAATGAAGAATCCCGTATCGCCGAGTGCCTCGAATCGGTTAAGTGGGCGGATGAAATTATTGTCGTGGACGATGAGAGCCAGGATAATACCGCAGAGATAGTTAAAAAATACACAAACAGGATCTTTCGGCGCAAAATGGAGATAGAGGGCAGGCATAGGAATTGGGCTTATGCCCAGGCAGCTAATTCGTGGGTATTAAGCCTGGATGCCGACGAAAGGATTACCCCGGAGTTAAAAGAGGAGATCGGGAAGACCCTGGCAAATGAGCCCGGGGAATCCGGTTTTACCATCAAGCGCAAGAATTACATCGGTGAGTATTGGGTAAGGCATGGAGGCTGGTATCCTAGCCCCCAGCTAAAGCTGTTCCGTAAGGATAAATTTCGCTATGAGGAAGCGGAAGTCCACCCGCGGGCATTCCTTGACGGCGCTTGCGGGCATTTGCACTCAGATATGCTGCACTATTCCTACAAAAATCTGGAAGATTTCTGGGCTAAATTAAATAAACAGACGACTTGGGAAGCCTATAAATGGCGCAAACAGGATAAGCCGATGCGCCTGGGCAGGTTTTTATGGCGGACATACGACAGGTTCATGCGCGCCTATTTCGGGAGAAAAGGCTATAAGGATGGCTTTATCGGTTTTGTGGTTGCTTTTAATGCCGGGCTCTACCAGTTTATCAGTTATTTGAAATACCGCGAATTGGCCATGGAGAAGAGAAAACCCGTAACCTAACCTTTAGCCTACCGGGGTGATTTGTGAAAGTTGTATTTTTAGACAGGGACGGGGTAATTAACAGGTATCCGGGGGATAAATTATACGTTACTTCGGTTAAGAAGTTTTATTTTCTACCGGGGGTAAAAAGAGCTATTGCCAAGTTAAGTAAAAACGGATTCAAGGTTTTTGTTGCTTCTAACCAGGCTGGCGTTGGCAGGGGCATATACTCCAAGCGCGCCCTTGAAGCTATAACCCGAAAGATGCTTACGGCAATAGAGAAGGCTAAAGGGAAAATCGATAAGGTTTATTATTGTACCCATCGTAAAGACGCTAACTGCCTTTGCCGGAAGCCAAACCCCGGGTTATTGAGAAATGCGGCAAAAGAATTTAAATTCTGCCTTAAGGATTCATTTTTTATAGGCGATACCATCCGTGACGTAATTGCCGCTAATAACGCCGGCTGCAAATCAATCCTTGTCCTTTCAGGAAAAGAAAAACTTTCAAACCAAAAGCACTGGGAAGCCAGGCCGGATTTTGTCTTCAGAGATTTAAATGCCGCCGCCAGCTATCTTGTGCAAAATCAGCCCTCAACAAAAAAATGAAAGTATTTATAATCTATGCTTCCGCAGGAGCAGGGCACCGCCGTGTAGCCGAGGCGGTGTATAATTATCTCAAAGAGCGCCGCCCGGAGCTTGAAATTAGAATAATTGATATATTGGATAAGGCAAATTCCGTATTAAGGTTTGATTATACTAAAGGTTACGCCTTTCTGATAAGGCATGCGGTTTGGCTCTGGAGCTTTGCGTTCTGGTTGACTGAAACCAAAGCGCTTAGGCCCTTGAGCCGGCTGGTATCCTCTTTGGCCGACCGGGTTAGCGCCCGCCAATTCAGCAATTTTTTAGTCCGGGAAAACCCTGATTATGTTATCTCTACGCATTTTCTGCCTTCGGGGATAGCCGTTTATTTGAAGAACAAAGGGAGAATAAGTTCCTTTGTTATGACTATAATTACTGATTTCGGCGTGCATCCTTTTTGGATCTGGGAAGGGACTGATTTATACATGGCGGCATCGGAATTTACCAAGGGCAAACTCCTTAAAGAAGGGGTTTCCGAGAAGAAGATAAAAGTATCCGGGTTACCGGCGGATATGAAATTCTTAAAAAAATTCGATCGCGTAAGCCTTGCGGCTAAAATCGGGATAGCCGCGGATAAATTCACGGTTTTGCTTATGACGGGCTCATTCGGGACAGGGCCGCTGGAAGAAATCAGCGGGTTGCTATGCCGGGACCTCCAGGTGTTGGTTGTTTGCGCCTCTAACAAGAAACTTTACGAAAGAATGAATGAAATAAACCTTCCGAATACAAAAGTTTTCGGATTCGTGGATAATCCCGAAGAATTGATGGCGGTTTCCGATGTCATCCTGACTAAGCCCGGGGGCTCCACCATAGCCGAGATTATCGATATGGAATTAGTGCCGGTATTTATTTCGGCGATACCGGGGCAGGAAGAAGGCAATGTTGAAGCTTTGGCCAAGGCCGGAATAGGTTTGGCCCCTAGGGGTATTTATGAGATACGGGATCTGATCCTGGATTTTAAGGATCATCCTGAAAAGCTCAAGAAAGCCAAAGAGGCAGTACGGCAGATTAAGAAACCTTATGCTTGCCAGGAGATTTCCGGTGTTATACGCTAAGATTGCGATTGGCCTGCCGGTTAATGGGCCGTTTGATTATATTGTCCCCCCTGATTTAGTTGCCAAGATTGCGCTTGGCCAGAGGGTTTGGGTAAGTTTTGGGAGAAGGCGCTTAGTCGGTTATGTGGTAGGTTTCGCCAAAAAGAGCGAGGTAAGGAACTTAAAGCCGGTTTCAGAGCTAATCGACAGCCGCCCGGTATTATCCGAAAGCATGCTTTTGCTTACCAGGGAGCTTGCGGAGTATTATTATTGTTCCTGGGGGCAAGCTATTGAAACAGCTATCCCGGAAGGCTTGAGAAAAGGCAAAAAAACGGACGCGGAAAAGGGGGACGTTTCTACTTTTTCCAGGCCTAGCGCTGGAAAAAGTAGAAACGTCCCCCTTTTTCCGGAAACGCCACATTTTTCCGAGTTTCCTCTTGTGGAGTTAATCCATGATTTGGATGGAGAGGCACGCTGGGATATCTATGCCTCCAGGATTAAAGAAGGCCTGGAGAAGCAATTATCGGCAATAGTTTTATTGCCGGATATCCCCGAAGTGATTAAGGCCGCGGGTATCTTCAGGGAGCGCCTGGGGATTGAGGCCCAAATTTTATACCGTCAACAACCCAGAGAGACGCAAGAATGGTTAAGGGCGGGCTATTCAGATACAAAGCTTGTCATTGGGACCCGTTCGGCGATTTTCGCGCCATTAAATGATTTGGGGCTAGTGATTATCGATGAGGAAGAGGATTCCGTGTATAAGCAAGAGCAGGCCCCGCATTACCATGCGCGCAAAGCCGCTTTTTTGCGGGTTAAGCTTAACCGGGCTAAACTTATTTTAGGAAGCAGTTCGCCGTCCTTGGAAAGTTTCTATTTATGCGAGAAAAAGAAGGCCGAGTATACAATTCTTCCCAGGAAAAAGGTTTTTCCGGAAATTAAGGTTATCGATATGCGGCGCCTGCCATTTTCTAAAAGGGAAGGAAAGGCAGTTTTCTCCGGTTTACTGGAAGAGGCGATTTATGCCGTTTTGAATGAAAAAGGCAAAGCACTCCTTTTTCTTAACCGCAAAGGTTTTGCTACATCCTGCGTTTGTCAGTCCTGCGGGAAGATACTTAAATGCCCGCGTTGCAGTATAAATTTGGTTTACCACTTTAAGGGCGATTTATTGAGTTGCCATTATTGCAATTATAAAATTCAGGCCCCTAAAATATGCCCGGAATGCAATTCCGGATATATTAAATTTTCAGGCAGCGGCACCGAAAAGGTAGAGAGCGAGCTTGCCAGAAGGTTCCCGCTGGCGCGCCTTAAAATAATCGATGAGGCAAACACAAACTTAGAAGGCGCGGATATCTTCATAGCTACCAGCAGCGTAATTAAACAGCCTAACCTCGATTTTGATCTTATCGGAGTCTTGGGGATAGATAACGCCTTGAACCGGGTTGATTTTCGGGCCACGGAGAAGGTCTTTGGTTTATTGTCGGGGCTCCTTAGGCTTACCAGCAAAAAGTTATTCATCCAGTCAGCAACCCCTGCGCACCATTGTTTCCAGGCGTTGCTTAGAAAAAATACGAATTTATTCTACGAAGAAGAATTAAAGCAAAGAAGGCAATTGGATTTTCCTCCCTATAAGCATATGATTATCGTGAAACTGCGCGGCAAGCTTCAGGAGAAGGTCAAGGCCGCCGCCGCTCTGTTATTTAACAAGCTCAAAGAGGCAGGCAAGGACAAAAGCATTGAAATCCTTTCGGTTAATCCGTATAGCCCGGCTAAGTTGCGGGGTAACTTCTATTGGCAGGTTTTGATGCGTTCAAGCAAGGTCATTGCAGCGGGCAGTTTTCTAAAAAATAATTTAAAAGATTTCCGGCATTCAGGTATAATAGTGACCGTAGACGTTGATCCGTTATAGGAAGCAGGCTGTATATTATGAAGATAGTCTTTTTTGGTAGTTCTCGTTTCGCCGTTCCTTCTTTGGAGGCTTTGATAAAGAGCCGTTATGAGGTTTGCTGCGTTGTGACCCAGCCCGATAAGAAGAAGGGCCGGCACTTGCATTTAGGTTTTACCGATGTTAAGTCCTTGGCAAATAAGGCGGGGTTAAGGGTTTTTCAGCCGGTGAGCATAAATTCCAGCGATTCAATAGGGTATTTGAGGAATTTGTCCGCGGATGTTTTTGTCATTGTCGCTTACGGCCAGATTTTATCGCAGGAGGCCCTGCTCCTTGCGAAGATATTCCCGATAAACATTCACGCTTCGCTATTGCCCAAGTATAGGGGCGCGGCGCCAATCAATTGGGCGGTTATTAACGGCGAAAAAAACACCGGGATAACCGTGATTAAGGTAACCCGGAAGATGGATTCCGGGCCCCTGTTAATGCAAAAAGAAATGCCCATTTCTGAAACCGACGATTCGGAAACCTTGGAAGATAAATTAAGGAGACTTGGAGCAAAATTATTGGTGGATGTGCTTAAAGAAATAGAAAAAAAATCTTTTAAGCTGATTCTTCAGGACGAAAAACAGGTGATAAGCGCTCCTAAATTGAAGAAAGCCACTGGTTATATTGATTGGGGCAGGAGCGCAGATGAGATCTATAATAAGGTAAGAGGATGCCTGCCGTGGCCGGGCGCCTTTACTTATTATAAGGGTAAACTGCTTAAGATTTATAAAGCGGAAATTATCCCCCGGGGCCATCATCTGCAAGATCCGCTAGCTCGGGGTGGCGCGGACAATAAACCGGGAACTGTGCTTAAGGCGGATAAACAGAGCCTGGAGGTTGCGGCCGGAGAAGGCTCTTTACTGATTAAAGAGTTACAGCTTGAAGGCGCCAGGCGCATGCCTGCCGCAGATTTTATTGCCGGGCACAGAATTAAGCCGGGAGAAGAGCTTAAGTAAGAGTAATTTTAACCAATACTGGAGGCATTATGGACCCTTCGGCCAGGCCCGGTTACCTAGACTTCTTATTTTATGCGTTCATTTTAATCGTATGCTATTTTTCTTTTAACCACCCGGATTTACTTTCTCCGGCCGTAAGCTCTTTTACCTACCTGAACGGGCATATCAAAGATTTCTATGCAGTTAACAGCGCCCTTGAACTCGGGAATAACTACCTTCCTTCATCTTACATCCTATTTGCTATCTGGAATATCCCGGTAAAGTTGTTGGGGATAGCCGCCAGCCTGGACGCAGGTTACTTAATATTCTGGTATAAACTTTTAACCACGCTTTTTCTGGCTGCCGCGGGTTTCCTTATGTATAAGATCGGCCGGAGCATAGGGCTAAGCAAGAAAGACTCAAGACTGCTGACAATCATCTGGTTTTCATCGCCGATTCTTTTCTTCGGGCAGTTCATATTCGGCCAAATCGATATCTTTACCGTCTTTTTTACATTGGCCGGCCTGTATTATCTCCTTCAAAAGAGATTAATCCTTTTTACGCTATTTTTCGCAATAGCCGCCACTTTTAAGTATTTTCCTTTTTTTATATTCTTGCCGTTATTATTGCTTATTGAAAAGAGGCCTTTTAAATTGGCCGGTTATTTGTTTTTATCGCTTTTGCCCGCAGCGCTGGAAACATTATTTTACCTGGGTTCCCCGGAATTTGTATCCGGGGTAATCGGCTTTATAGGCGCCGGCCCCAGGATTTTCCAGGCGCACTTAAGCGTATTCCAGGGTGTAAGCATATACTTATTCCCCTGCCTCTGGTTTGTTATCTGCGGGGTATGCTTTTATACCGACTTATCAAAAGATAAATTTGCGTTCTATCAGGCGTCTTTGTATGTTTGCCTGGCGGTATTATGCCTGTTATTCGCCTTGATCTTTTGGGGCCCTCAATGGCTTACTTTCTTAACGCCATTTCTCGCGATTAACTTATTTATGAATAAAAGGATCAAAAGTTTATTACTGCTTGATTTCATAATGATGATCGCGTTTGTGGGATATGTTGTCAGCATTTTCCCGATGAACGTTGACCAGCAGTTATTTAGCTGCGGCGTATTGGGGAAATTTAACCCGGATCTATTTGTTCCGGAGAAAACGCTTATAATGAAAGCGATTTTCAGCCCGCTTGAGGTTAATTTCGCAAGCTTTTACAATATCTATTTTACGTTATTCTGTGCTACCCTCATATTGTACGTTTTGCTTAATTTTCCCTCCAAGGATAACGCCTGGAAAGGCCCGCATGCGCTTGTCCCGGTAAATGAATATTGGAGTTATGCCCGGTTGCGTTTTTTTGGAGGCGTGGCAATCTTTATTCTCCCGGCTTTTTTTGTTTATCTCTACGCGTTTTTTCGATATAGATGAGCTTTGCGTGAAAAATATTTAAAAAATAGTTGCAACTTTTTTAACTTCTGTTATAATTTATCACTATGCCAGAGCTAAGAAAAGATCCGATTATAGGCAGGTGGGTAATCATCGCTACCGAACGGGCTAGGCGGCCGGACCAGTTCAGCGGAAAGCAGGAAGAGCCTTCCGCAGAAGAGCCCTGTCCTTTTTGCAGCGGTGCGGAATCCCAAACCCCTCCGGAAATTTACGCCATAAGGCAGCCTAATACCCAAAGGAATGGCCCCGGATGGGAATTAAGGGTTATCCCGAGCATTTCCCCGTTTTTAAGGATCGAGGGTGAACTGGGCAGGAGGGGAAACGGCCTGTACGATATGATGAACGGGATAGGGGCCCACGAGGTTATCGTTGAAACTGACCGGCATGTCGCTAATATGAGCGATTTGAGCGATGAGCAGATAACCAAGGTTTTAAAATGTTATTCGGACAGGATAACGGATTTAGAGAAAGACAAGCGTTTTAAATACGTTTTAGTTTTTAAGAATTACGGCAAAAGCGCCGGAGGCGGTTCTTTGAAGCACTCCCGTTCGCAGCTTATTGCTACTCCGGTAAATCCCAAGAGGGTAAAGGAAGAGCTTGCCGGCTCCAAGCAATATTTCGATTATCACGAAAGATGCATATTCTGCGATTTAATCCGGCAGGAATCTGAACAGAAAGAGCGGCTTGTCCTTGATTTGGACGGTTTTATCGCAATTACCCCGTTTGCGGCGCGCTTTCCATTCGAGACCTGGATATTGCCTAAAAAACACTGCGCTGATTTTACCTCTCAAGACCCCGAATCTATGAAGTATTTGGGGAAAGTTATGAAGATCGTCCTTTCAAAGCTTAAAAAAGGGTTGAATGACCCTTCGTATAATTACGTTATTCACACGGCTCCTTTTCGCCGGCAAAAGGCAGGTTATTGGAAAACGGTGGATCAGGACTATCATTGGCATATTGAAATCATGCCGCGGCTTACCCGCGTAGCCGGGTTTGAATGGGGAACGGGTTTTTACATTTGCCCTTTACCGCCGGAAGATGCCGCCGCTTTTTTAAGGGGAATCGAAGTCTAAAATGGCCGAATTAAGAAGAGATCCGATAGTAGGCAGATGGGTGATTGTGGATACCGAACATCCAAGCGCCCCCCAGGATTTTCAATACGAGCAATACATCCAAAAAGGAGGGACTTGCCCTTTTTGCTATGGCAGCGAGGCGATGACCCCGCCGGAAATAGACGCTATCCGCGAACCGGGGACTGCCCCGAATACCGCGGGTTGGCAGGTGCGCGTAGTCCCCAATAAATTTCCCGCCCTTCAGGTTGAGGGCCAGTTAAACAGAAGGCCGCAAGGCATGTATGATATGTCCAGCGGAGTCGGCGCCCATGAAGTATTGATTGAGACGCCGTATCATGCCAAGGATATATGCGATTTATTGCCGCTTGAAGCGGAGAATTACTTAAAGATGTGTTGCCGGCGGGCAATAGATTTGGCAAAGGACAAGCGTTTTAAGTACCTTATGTTTTTCAGGAATTTTGGTTCTGCCGCCGGAGCTTCCTTAGAGCATCCGCACACTCAGATTGTAGCTCTTCCTATGGTCCCTAAGAATGCCCTTGAAGAGATCCACGGGGCCAAGAGTTATTACGATTATCGCGAGCGTTGTATATTTTGCGATATTATCAGGCAGGAAGAACAGGAGAAGAGCAGGTTAATCCTGGAGAATAAATATTTCGTATCTTTTTGCCCTTTTGTTTCCCGTTTTCCGTTTGAGATTTGGATAATGCCTAAGAAGCATAGCGGTGCCTTTTGTTTTATGCCGGCTGAAGAAATATCGGCTTTGGCGGCTATCCTTAAAGAAACAATAGCCAAGATTAAAAAGGTGTTCGTAAACCTTTCCTATAATTATATTATTCATTCCGCTCCGATTAATGGCGACAAAGAAGTAGAATATTATCATTGGCATATCGAGTTTATGCCTAAGCTTATGCAAGTGGCGGGTTTTGAATGGGGCACGGGTTTTTACCTTGATTTGACCTCTCCGGAATTAGCCGCAAAATACCTAAAGGCAGCCTAAGGGTTAATAATATCGCATCTGATATTTGAATCCGCAGCATATAATCAATAAGGAGGAAAACACAATGGCAGTAAAAGTTGGTATCAATGGTTTTGGAAGGATAGGCCGGCTTGTCGCCCGGGCAATCCTTGAAAAGAATTCCAAGGATCTGGAATTAGTCGCCGTAAATGATTTGACTGACGCTAAATCAAACGCCTTATTATTGAAATATGATTCGGTGCACGGCAGGTTTCGCGGTGAGGTAAAAACCGAAGGCGCCGACGTAATTTCGGTCAACGGCAAACAGATCAAGGTTTTAAGCAAAAAAGACCCTGCGGAATTGCCCTGGAAAGATTTGGGAGTCGATATCGTAATTGAATCCACAGGTTTATTTACCATTAAGAAAGACGGCGTAAACAAAAAGGGCAAAGAGGTCAAGGGCGCGGAGAATCATATTACCAAGGGAGGCGCTAAGAAGGTTATAATTTCGGCTCCGGCTCAAGGAGAGGATATAACCATAGTTATGGGTGTTAATGAGGATAAATATGACCCGAAGAGCCATAATGTATTATCTAATGCCTCCTGCACCACTAATTGCCTGGCTCCGATAGCTAAAGTGTTGAACGACAAGTGGGGAATTACCAAGGGGCTTATGACTACAATTCATGCTTATACCAATGACCAAAGAGTCCAGGATATGGCGCATTCTGACTTGCGCCGCGCCCGCGCAGCCGCTTTATCGATGATTCCGACCTCTACCGGCGCAGCCAAAGCCTTATCTTTGGTTATACCGGAATTAAAAGGCAAGCTGGATGGTTTTTCGATGCGTGTCCCTGTTCCGAATGTTTCGGTTGTGGACTTGACCTGCCTTCTGGGCAAGAAAGTCACCTCTGAAGATATTAACGCGGCAATGAATGAAGCGTCTGCCGGCAGTATGAAAGGCATCCTCGGGGTAACGGCGGATCCGGTAGTTTCGGTTGATTTCAATCACTGCGCTTTAAGCTCTATTGTCGATTCCTTAAGTACTAAAGTCTTACAGGATGATTTTGTCAAAGTGCTTTCCTGGTATGACAATGAATGGGGTTATTCCAACAGGGTGGTTGATCTGTGCGAGTATATCATTAAAAAAGGGCTATAATATAGCCGCGTAAAATGTGACGTTTCAAAGATGGGGACGTTAGATAATGGGGACGTTTCTACTTTTCCGGAACTAGGCTAAAGAAAAGTAGAAACGTCCCCATTTTCTTTACTAAATATGGCGATTCTATCCACAATTTTTGTTATTGGTTCCAGCGGCGTAGTAGCCCAGATTGTAGTCTTGCGCGAACTCCTGGTTAATTTCTACGGGAATGAATTGACCATAGGGATTATTTTGGCTAATTGGGTGGCCTTAGAGGCTGCCGGAGTATTCATTATCGGCAGGGCCATAGACAGGGTAAAAAATAAATTAAACGTATTTATTGCCCTGAATATCCTATTTGCGTTAGTTTTACCTTTTGTTATTTATTTTTCGCGAATTTTTAAAGGAGCCGTTGGCATACCTTTTGCGGAAGCGGTTTCCCTGCCCGTGGTATTCATTTCCTCATTTATTATAATCCTTCCGGCAGCATTCCTGCATGGAGCGCTTTTTAGCTGCGGGTGCAAGGTATATGATCCGTCCGGAGAAAACGCAGGCCGTGCCCTGGGTAATGTTTATGCCTGGGAAACAATCGGGACAATTGCCGGAGGACTGGTTTTAGCCTATTTATTGATTCCGCTTTGGAATTCATTCCAAATTGCTTTAAGCATTACATTCTTAAACCTGGGGTTTTGCGTTGTTCTAATCCCCGTTAAGAAGGCTACCGGCATTATGTTCCTTGAGCCGGATGCCGGGAATATAGGCCCGCATTTTTTCTCTTTACGATTTCAAAAGGTAAAGTATCTTCTGCTGGTAATCTTGGCAATCTTATGCGGTATCTTTTTTTCTCCCTGGTCAAATTATCTGCAAAAGGCATCTATCCAGAAACAATTTTCCGGCCAGCGGGTTTTGGATTACCGTAATTCCAGTTACGCCAATATTGCCGTGGTTAGGAAACTCGGACAGACAACGTTTTTCTATAACGGGTTTCCTCTAATCACTGCGCCGTTTCCGGATAAGCAGTTCGTGGAGGATTTCGGGAACCTTCCTTTATTATTCCAGCCTGCTTTGGATAGGGTCCTGATAGCAGGTAGCGGCATTGGCGGAATAATTAAAGAAGCCTTGAAATATCCCGTTAAAAAAATTGATTATGTTGAGATTGACCCTTTGATTATAGAGATGCTCAAGGAGTATCCCTCGTCATTAAGCCAAGAGGAGCTCGGGGATAAGAGGGTAAATGTAATAAACACCGATCCCAGGATATTCCTCAGGGAAAATAGCGATTTATACGATGTGGTTTTAATCGGTTTATCCAACCAGGCGGATTTATCCTGTAACCGGTTTTTTACGGAGGAATTTTTCGCTTTAGCCAAGTCCAGGCTTTCACCCGGCGGTTTGCTTGCTTTATGGACCGGTGGTTCTTTAACCTATTTGAGCCAGGAATCTAAAGACCTGAATAGTTGCATACTAAACAGTTTGCAATCCGTATATAAATTCGTGCGGGTAATTCCCGGAGATTACAATATATTTATGGCTTCAGATTCCGCTTCGATTATGTCTGTAAATTCAAAGCTTTTGTCTAAGCGCATAGCGCGGGATAATATTGCCACAAGCTTGCTCATTCCGGATTATCTGGAGTATCGCTTGAGCAAAAGCCGGATGGATTGGTTCGGCGCCCAAATGCGTTCCGCAACAAAGGAAATTAACCGCGATTTGCGCCCGGTAGCGGTTTATGAGGCCTTGAAAATAGCCAATAAAAAGTTTTCCCCCGGATGCAGCAAGTTATTTGCTTATTTGAATTACCTGGGTATTAAGGTTTTCTTTTTTCTGATATTGCTTATGACCATAGCCATAAGCAATATTTCCAGGCGAACGGGCAGCCGCAAGCTGCCGGTTGCCTATGCGATATTTACTACGGGATTCTTTGGGATGTCGGCTAATTTGCTTTTAATCTTTGCCTATCAGGTTTTCTACGGCTATCTTTACCAAAAAATAAGCATACTGACCGCATTCTTTATGGCGGGAATTGCCGCGGGAAGCTTTCTTTTGGTTTCCGGGGCGATTAAGACTAAGAACAGCCGGGTATTATTAATTGTCTTTGAAGCCTTGTTAACGGTATTTTCATTGGTTTTGGGATTTACCGTATCAGGTTTTAACATTTTCTCTGGCTGTCCCGCTTTGGCCCTTTACGGTTTATTATTTATTTTGGGCCTGTTTATGGGCGCGGAATTCCCTTTAGCCGGGAAGCTGTATATGGAAGATAAATCCGGGCTAGGAAGCGTTTCGGGGGTTCTTTATGCCAGCGACCTTATCGGCGGCTGGCTCTCCGGTATTTTAACAGGAATATTCTTTTTGCCTCTACTGGGGTTTTTTGACGCCTGCCTGGTTATATTTATGCTCAAAATCAGCAGTTTGATAATTCTGCTTCAATAAGAAAAATAATTTAGCAATACTTCCTCCAGCCTGTTGACACCTTATCTAAATAATGGTATATTAAGGCAAATATTTAATGAGAAAGGAGATGATTATATTGTCCGAAGTCGAAGTTAAAAAAGATGAGTCTTTTGAGTCGGCTTTACGCCGTTTCAAGAAGAAAATTGAGCAGGAAGGCATCCTGAGGGAAGTCAGGGACCGTAAGCATTACGAAAAGCCCAGTGAACGTAAGAGAAAGAAGGCAAAAGAGAGAAGATAACAATGCCTCTTATCCTTTCTACCTCTTGGAACGCATCCGGCTATGTTAAAGCAAAGGATATGCTTTTTGAGATAAAGAAGCTGGGGTTTACGGATTTGGAGCTGAGTTTTAATTTAACCGCTTCAATGGTTTCCGAAATTGCCCAAGCTCTTAAGGATAGCGGATTTAAGGCCAGAAGCGTGCATAATTTTTGCCCTATCCCGGAAAGCTTCCGGCGGATAGATGCTTTGCCGGATTGTTACGCTTTAACTTCTCTCGACGAAGAAGAAAGAAGGAACGCGGTAAAATACTCTAAGCGGACAATAGATACGGCCGGTTTTTTGGGGGCGAGCGCCGTAGTCTTGCACTGCGGCAGGGTGCAGATGCAGGACCGCACCAGAGAGCTTATCGGGCTTTACCAGCGCGGGCTTAAGGATACGGAAGAATTTCAGTCGATAAAAGAAGAATTTATCCGGGACAGGTCCATGATTGCCCAGCCGTTTTTTAGCCAAGCCGTAAGGAGCCTGGAAGAATTGAATAAGTATGCCGGAGATAAAGGCATTAATTTAGGCATAGAAAACAGGTTCTATTACCGCGAAGTGCCCAGTTTTGAGGAACTGGGCGTTATCTTTGACGAATTCAAGTCTTCCCGGATTTTTTATTGGCATGATACCGGCCATGCCAGGGTTATGGAGAACCTGGGTTTTGCCGGAGCCGGGGAATACCTGGATTCGTATAGCCGGCTAATGCTGGGGGCGCATATCCATAACGTATCCGGTTGCTGCGATC
Organism: Candidatus Omnitrophota bacterium; assembly: GCA_043800555.1. Classification (GTDB taxonomy): domain Bacteria; phylum Omnitrophota; class Gorgyraeia; order Gygaellales; family Profunditerraquicolaceae; genus UBA6233. Next base: position 219,930 of record JAZDMX010000003.1, read on the forward strand.
ATCAGGCGCCCTCGCGCGGAGAGCTTGATTTTTTAGAACTTAAGCCATATCTGAAAAAAGAGACGCTCAAGGTAATCGAAGCGCACCAGCCAGCCACGGCTAAGGACTTGAAGAAAAGCAAGGCGTTGCTGGAAAATATATTTGATGGCATCCTTTAATATACGTCAAGCTGCGTATCAGGGGCAATTTTATCCTGCTTCGGCCCGGGATATTAATGAAATTATCAGCGGTTTCAGCGGGCCGCAAGAACCTAAAATTGATGTTTTTGGCTGCATGCTTCCCCATGCCGGTTATATTTATTCCGGCAGGGTAGCGGTAGAAACTGTTTCCAGAATTAATATAAAAGAAAAGGTAATACTGCTTGGCCCCAACCATACCGGCTGCGGGGCAAATTTCAGCCTAGCGGCTAAAGGGGCCTGGGATACGCCGTTAGGCCGGCTCAATATCGATACAAAATTGGCGGCTGATCTCCTGGAGGCAAGCGCGTATTTGCAGGATGATCCATTAGCGCATGCCCGGGAGCATTCTTTGGAAGTCGAACTGCCGATTTTACAGTTCTTTAGGAAAGATTTTGAAATTGTTCCAATTGCGTTTATGTCGGATGATTTGGCCGTCCTTAAGAGGGTAGGGGAAGATATTGCCGGGGTTATCGAAAGAAATAACCTGAAAGATAAGGCATTGTTTGTGGCTAGTTCGGATATGACCCATTACGAACCCCTGAAGTCAGCCGAAGCCAAAGATAAGAAGGCGATAGGAGCAATATTAAATCTTGATCCGGATGATCTGGCCGGGCAAGCCAATCGATATAATATATCCATGTGCGGAATTAGCCCCGTAATAGTTATGTTAAGCGCAGCTAAATGCCTGGGGGCAAAAACCGCCGAGTTGGTAAGGTATCAAACCAGCGCAGATGTAACCGGCGACAAAAACGAAGTAGTAGGCTATGCCGGCATACTCATAAAATAATATGGACGAAAAAAAAGACGGTTTTATCCCTCCGGTACCGGATTTTAAGTTTTTTATCAGCACTTTGTCTTTACAGGCCACGATTTTCCTGGGGCAAGTTCCTAACCCCGTAACTCAAAAATCCGAAGAAGATCTGCCGCAGGCAAAATTCATTATCGATACGCTTGGCATGCTTCAGGAGAAAACCAAAAGCAATTTGGATAAAGAAGAGCAGTCCCTATTGGAAAACCTGCTTTATGAATTAAGGAGAGCATACCTTTCGAAGCAGCAGGTAAAGCAGTAGAAAGTTAGAATATATAAGAAGGTAAGGGCAGATACGGCGGAGGGCCTTTTCCCTTTACTTGCGCCTGTAGCCTGGGGCGTAACGGAGCTACCTGATGATTGACAAGGAATTAGTCGATATCCTGGCCTGCCCGGCATGCCGGGGGGATGTTGAGCTAAAAGGTAAGAAGATCATTTGCAAAGAGTGCGGCAAGAAATATCCCGTAAAAGGCGGATCTCCGGTAATGCTTATTGACGCAGGCGAAGGCGAATGACCCCGCTGCTTTAAGCCGGGTGTTATTGCGCCGCTTAGCCTAAACTCCGAGCTTGCCTAAGGGTTGGGCAAACAAAAAAAGGATTAGGATTATGAACAAGATACTGGTTATCCACGGGCCGAACCTGAACCTATTGGGGCAAAGAGAACCCAAGGTTTACGGAAAGGTTACTTTGGATGGAATAAATGCTGAGCTGAAGAAAATCGCCGTGAAAAGAAAAGCCTCCCTTACCATCAAACAGTCAAATCACGAAGGGCGTATCGTAGATCTTATCGGCAGCGCTAAAAACAAATTCGACGCCATTTTAATTAATCCGGCCGCCTACACCCATACCAGCGTTGCCATCAGGGACGCGATAGCCGCCGCAGGAGTATTAACCATAGAAGTGCATTTAACTAATATTTATTCCCGGGAAGAATTCAGGCATAAATCTCTTATCAGCCCGGTAGCCAAGGGCACAATTATGGGGTTTGGCCCTAAAAGTTATGTTTTAGGCCTTGAGGCCATACTTGATTTGCTTGATGCATAACCAACGATTGTTGTTTCGGCTCTTATCTTTCGGTTTGCCGCGAGTCTATACTCAAGGCGCTTTCGGGCCTGTCGTTTCCGGCCGGTTATTTAACCGCCAGCAGTACCGGACTTGCCTGGCAGAAGCATCTTTGCGGGAAAAGGTGCAGTTACCGGTGGCTAAGGCATGAGGCCGCGCATAAAGAATTTCTTGAACCGTTTAAAACAGGAGAACCTGGACGGTTTTATTGTTTCTTCTCCCGCCAACATTTCATACCTTAGCGAGTTCGTTTCATCTGACGCCTATCTTTTGGTTTCCAATAAAGAAAACATCTATTTTACTGATTTCAGGTATGCCGAAGAAGTGCGTCTTAAACTTAAAGCGGTAGCCGGACTTAAGAAAATAAACGGATCCGCTTTTTCGCTTATCGCTGATACCTGCCTTAAACTGGGCTTGGGGAGGATTGGTTTTGAGCAGAGGCATATGCCTTACGCCGAATATAAAAGAATCAAAGAACTTCTTAAGCCCAAAGCGTATTTTGTCCCTACGCACAACTTAATCGAGAACCTTAGGCAACTTAAAGGTCCCGATGAAATCGCAAAGATCCGGGAGGCCGCCAGGATTACAGGGTTGGGGCTGGATTTCATTAAGGGCTTCATTAAGCCGGGATTGAAAGAGATTGAAATAGCCGGGGAGTTGGAGCGTTTTATCCGTTATAACGGGGCTAGCGGGGCTGCTTTTGATATTATTGTTGCCTCCGGGCCTGACTCTGCCTTTGCCCACCATAAGCCGGGCCAGAGAAGGGCTCAAAAGGATGAGCCGGTACTAATTGATATCGGAGTGGACTATTCCGGGTATAAATCCGACTTGACAAGGGTTTTCTTTTTAGATAAAATAAATGGGCTTACTCGCTCGATTTACAGTCTTGTGCTTAAGGCGCAAAGCAAGGCAATTGAAAAAATCAAGCCGGGAATGGAGATAGCCCGGATAGATGCTTTGGCCCGTAACTATATATCCGGCAAAGGTTACGCAAAATATTTCGGCCATAGTTTAGGCCATGGGATTGGCCTGGAAATCCATGAAGCTCCTCTAGTGTCAGCCGGAAATAACGGAATTTTAATCCCGGGAATGGTTTTTACGGTGGAACCTGCGGTATATCTGCCGGGTAAGTTCGGCATAAGGATCGAAGATATGGTATTAGTAACCAAGCAAGGATGCGAGGTGCTTAGTGGCTCTATCAATAAATGAAATCAAATCAGGGGTAACTATACTAGTTGACGATATTGTGTATGTTGTGGTTGACGCCCAGCATGTTAAACCCGGCAAGGGAGCGGCTTTTGTGCGGGCGAAATTAAGGAATATGAAGAACGCAAATATCCAGGAAAAGACCTTTCGCGGCGACGAAAAAATCGAACAAGCTTTTGTGGAAGAGAGAAAACTGCAGTATCAATATAATTCCGGCCAGCTGTACCATTTTATGGACCAGGATAATTTCGAAGAGATTGCCGTAGGCCAAGAGGCAATAGGCGATAATAAGAGGTTTCTTAAAGATAATATAGAGGTGATGGGGTATTTTTATAAGGATGACGTTTTGATGGTAAATCTTCCGAATTTCATTGAAGTGGAGATAGTCGGCACCGAACCCGGCATAAAAGGCGATACCGCAAAAAGCGGGACTAAGCCGGCGGAGATAGAAACGGGGGCGGCAATCCAGGTGCCTTTGTTTATCGATGTGGGCGACCGGATTAAGGTGGATACCCGCAGCGGCCAGTATGTAGAGCGGGTTAATTAAGGCCGTAATAATAGAAGGCCTAGGCAAAAAAGACAAAATTATCCCCTGCTTTATACGAATTTATTAGCCGGGCCGGAAGCAATTTATCTGCTGTTAAGACAGGAGACCGCAATGAATGTTAAAGAAATCAAAGAAATGGTTAATCTTATGAACGAGAATGACCTGCTTGAGCTGGAGGTCGAAAAAGATGGCATGCGCATCCGGCTTAAGAAAACACAAATCGGCGCGGAAGGCTTTAACGGGCCAATCGTAGTGGAGAGGCAGGCTGCGGTGAATGCGGGAGCAAAGCAGGCGGCTGAGCCGGCCAAAGAAGCGTTGGCCAAGACTATCGAAGTGAGGTCTCCTATGGTAGGGACATTTTACCGTGCCCCCAGCCCCGAAGCCAGCCCGTTTGTGGAAGTGGGCCAGAATATTGAACCCGGGCAGGTCATTTGTATAATCGAAGCGATGAAGTTGATGAATGAAATCAAGGCGGAAATAAGGGGTAAAATATTAGAAATCCTTATTGATAATGCCGAGCCTTTGGAATTCGGCCAGGCTATATTCCTGATCGAACCGGCATAAAACGATTGATCGCCAAATCCCGCTGCCGGATGCTTAAGCAATCTTGTGCTCCCCGAAATTGTTTCTTGGGGTTTTGCGGCGCATTCGCCATTACGGATTGAAAACCGGAAATTAAGTTACCGCCAAATGTTTTCCAAAATACTTATTGCCAATAGAGGAGAAATTGCCTTAAGAATAATCCGCGCTTGCCGTGAATTGGGTATCCGCACTGTCGCCGTATATTCGCAGGTCGACCGGAATTCATTGCACGTGCGCCTGGCTGACGAAGCCATCTGTATCGGCCAGGCAGCTTCATCTAGCAGTTATTTAAATATCCCCGCGATTATCAGCGCCGCAGAAATTACCGACGTAGAAGCAATCCACCCCGGCTACGGATTTTTAGCGGAAAACCCGCATTTCGCCGAAATTTGCGAATCTTGCAAGATTACCTTCATCGGCCCCACTCCGGAAAACATCCGGCTTATGGGAGATAAGATGGCTGCCCGGACTACTATGCATAAAGCGGGCCTGCCTATTGTCCCGGGAAGCGTATCGGCTATCAAGAAAAAAGAAGAAGCCCTCAAGATAGCTAAATCAATAGGTTATCCGGTAATCATAAAAGCGGCTGCCGGCGGCGGCGGAAAAGGCATGCGCATTTGCCACAATGATTTGACTTTGGTCTCAAGCCTTATGACCGCGCAGTCGGAAGCAGAAGCAAATTTCGGGAATTCCAATGTTTATATCGAGAAATATATTGAAAAACCCCGCCATATCGAGGTCCAGATCATAGCCGACCGTTTTAGCCATGTTTTACAACTGGGAGAGCGGGATTGCAGCATTCAGAGGCGCCACCAGAAGCTACTGGAGGAGTCGCCTTCGCCGGCGGTGGATAGTAAAATGCGCAAGCAGCTCGGGGAATTTGTCCTTAAGGGGATGAAATCCATCAACTACGTAAGTTGCGGCACAATCGAATTTCTTTTAGACGAGAAAACGAATAAATTTTATTTTATGGAGATGAACACCCGTATCCAGGTTGAGCATCCGGTTACCGAGATGGTTACGGGAATCGACTTGATTAAAGAGCAGATACGCCTAAGCTGCGGTGAAAAACTTAAAGCTAAGCAGGAGGATATTCATATTAAGGGAGCGGCAATTGAGTGCAGGATTAATGCCGAAGACCCGGATAATAATTTTATGCCTTCGCCGGGAAAGATCGAAGCCCTTGTGTTGCCGGGAGGGCCGAATGTCCGCGTAGATACGCATATCTATGCCGGTTACGAGGTCCCTTCCTATTATGATTCTCTTATCGCCAAGTTAATCGTTCATGGCAAGGACCGCCAGGAGGCAATTAAGATTATGCGCCGGGCATTGACGGAATTCCATATTTCGCCAATTAAGACTACGATTCCATTTCACCTTAAGCTTATGGAGAACCCTCTTTTTCTAAAAGGAGACATCTCTACGCATTTTGTCCAGGATATGTTTAAGGAAGAAAGCATTCTACTTGCTTAGGCAAAGCAGGCAGGGTAAGTGGCCTGCGAAAGGGGGTTTTTAAAATGAGGATATTTACGGTTCTGGGGATATTATTCTATGCGGTGGTGATTATTTTAGCCGGGATTGCCTTGATTGGCTTTGCCCTTAATATGTTTCAGCCGGAAAGCATAAACAGGCTTCTTAACTATGCCCAGAGCAACATGAACTCCCGCGTTGCCGTCGGTTTCTCGGGGCTTTTGTTGATCCTGGTGAGTTTTTCTTTTGCCCGCCTGATCCTGGGCCGGATTCAGCGCGAAAAAACCATTGCCTTTGATACCGCTTCCGGGGAAGTGACCATTGCTTTATCGGCGGTTGAAGACCTGATTCGCAGGCTGACCGGGGTTATCCCCGAAATAAAAGAATTAAAGCCGGATGTGATTGCCGGCAAGAACGGTATCAGCGTAGATTTGAGAGTGGTTTTGAAAAGGGAAGCGAACATACCGGAATTGACCTCGCGCTTACAGGATATCACAAAATCAAAAATTCAGGAAGTCTTAGGGGTTGAAGAGCAGATTAACGTAAAGATACACATTGCCAAGATAGCGGCTGCGGAAGATAGGAAGAAGAAAACGGCTGATAAAGATGAACCTGCCGCGCCATTTAGCGGCTACGGAAGGTAATTAAGCAATTTTACCAAATTTTAAAGTGGTCCTGGGGCTAGGGAAGGAATTCCCGTCCAGCATCGGGTAAAAGGGTTTTAATATACGAGGAGGTAGTTTAATGGAGAGAGTCGGAATACTCACAGGCGGCGGTGATTGCCCGGGCCTAAACCCGGTTATCCGGGCAGTAGTCAGAAAATCGTTTTTAGAAGGTTACGAAGTAATCGGGATAAAGAACGGATGGAAGGGTTTGGTTGAGAATGATGCTATGGTTTTAAATTTGGGAGCGGTATCGGGAATATTGCCCAAGGGAGGGACTATTCTAGGGACATCCCGGACTAATCCTTATAAGAAGGAAGAAGAATTGAGGAAAGTAAAAGAAAGCTTTAAAAATATGGGGTTGTATGCTTTAGTGGCGGTAGGGGGAGAGGATACCCTGGGCGTTGCTTCAAAATTAACTAAGGACGGCATAGCCAATATTGTCGGTGTGCCCAAAACGATAGATAATGACCTTTCGGCGACAGATTATACTTTTGGTTTTGATACGGCCTTAAACGTCGCGACCGAGTGCATCGACCGTTTACATACTACCGCGGAAAGCCATCATCGGATTATTGTGGCCGAAGTAATGGGCAGGCATGCGGGTTGGATTGCCGTAGAAGCAGGTATTGCCGGCGGCGCGGATGTAGTGTTGATCCCCGAAGTGCCCATTAATATCGAGGAAGTCTGCGGAATAATCAAGAAAAGGCACGAGAGAGGAAAGACCTTCAGCATAGTTGTCGTGGCTGAAGGCGCGCAATTTGGAGACAAAGGCCTGGTTACTCAAGAGCAAAAGCTTGATTCGTTCGGCCATGTCCGCTTAGGCGGTATTGGTGAAGCCCTGGCCAGCGAGATAGAAAAAAGGACAGGTTATGAAACGCGAGTGAGCGTGCTCGGGCATATACAAAGGGGAGGCTCTCCGACAGCTTTTGACAGGGTATTGGGGACAAGGTTCGGGGTAAAAGCAGTAGAGTTGATTAAGAGCAAAAGATTCGGCAGGATGGTCGCGCTGCAAGGCAGCAAGATAGTCGATGTCCCCCTGTCGGATGCGGTCAAGGCCTTAAAGACGGTAGATATGGAACTATATGATATAGCCAAGGTTTTCTTTGGCTAAAGATTATGAGGCAGGCAAATGAGAGAAAGAATTAAGGAGATTATTTTAGAAAGTATCCAGGTAAAAGAGGAACTGCTGAAGAACGATATTAGCCGGCTGCTACAGATTTCCGAAATTATAATCGAGTCCATTAAGAAAGGCGGAAAACTGGTGGTGTTTGGCAATGGCGGTTCAGCCAGCGACGCTCAGCACATAGCCGCGGAATTAGTCGGCAGGTTTAAAAAAGACCGGCCCGCGTACGCTTCTTTAGCCTTAACTACCAATACTTCGATAATCACCGCTTTAGCCAATGATTTTGGCTATGAGGTGGTTTTTGCCCGTCAGCTGGAGGCCTTGGCCGGAAAATTCGATGTAGCTTTAGGCATATCTACCAGCGGAAAGGCGAAAAATGTGGCGTTGGGATTTAAGCAGGCCAGGAAAATGGGGCTGAAGACAATTGCTTTAACCGGGGGCGACGGAGGGGAATTGGTAAAATTGGCGGATGTCTCCCTGGTAGTCGCTTCCAGCGTTACCGCCCGGATTCAGGAAGCCCATATTACTATCGGGCACATTTTATGCGAATTGATCGAAGAAAGCCTTGCTTAACTAAAAAGATTAAAACCCTTCGTGAACTTAAAGGGGAAATTGCCAGGCTAAAGCGGCAGGGGAGAAAAATCGTTTTTACCAATGGCTGTTTTGATATTCTTCATTATGGCCACGCCAAGTATCTCCATGACGCCAGGAATAAGGGGGATGTCTTGGTCGTAGCGGTAAATAGCGACTCTTCCATACGAAAAATCAAGGGAAAAAACAGGCCGATTGTCGGCCAGGGTTACCGGCTCAAATTACTGTCCGCCTTGGAGAGCGTTGATTACCTGGTTTTGTTTAAAGAAACGACGCCCCTATCGGTGATTACTCAAATTCGGCCGGATGTTTTGGTAAAAGGGGCGGATTGGCAGAAGAGCAAAATAGCCGGAAGCGATTTTGTCGCTTCCTACGGCGGAAAAGTTTTGACTATAGGATTAGTAGAAGGGCTTTCTACTTCTAAGCTGATAAAGAAAATTGTTAAAGCAAAATAAGCTAAGCACGGCTAACCGGGTCATTGACGCTAATATTAACCGTTTAAAAGAAGGTTTGCGGGTTTGCGAGGAAATTACCCGTTTTATATTGAACAACCGGGGCCTGACGCTTGAGTTGAAGAAATTGAGGCACGAAATTGATTCCGTAACAAGAGGCTTGGCCCCCAGGATATTATTACTTAAAGAAAGAATGCCGGGCGCTGATGTAGGCAGATCGCTCCGGGGGAATGAACTGAAGCGCGGAAGCCTTAAGGATGTTTTTTTCGCCAATATCCAGCGGGTTAAGGAGTCAACGCGCGTTTTAGAGGAGTTCAGCAAGCTTATTAACGTAAATTCTGCCCTTAAGTTCAAGAGGATCCGGTATAAAATTTATGAGATCGAGAAAAAGACTGCTGAAAAAATCTCGCCTGTATCTTATCTTTGATAAAAGCGCGTTCAGCCGGGATGCTTTAAACATCGTAAAGAAGCTAGCGGAGTCAGGCGTAGATATGGTCCAGCTAAGGGATAAAAACTCATCTGCCCAAGCCGTATTGGAATCAGCCGTTACTCTCAATAAAGGGCTTAGAAATACCAATACCCTTTTTATCGTAAATGACAATCCGGATATTGCCAGGCTTTCCGGGAGCGATGGCTTGCATATCGGCCAAAATGATATTCCGGTTCAGGACGCCAGGCGTATGCTTGGCAGGGATAAGCTCATAGGGGTATCCTGTTATAGTCTGGGCCAGGCCCTTAAGGCGCAAAAAGAAGGCGCCGATTATATAGGGATTGGGCCGGTATTTAAAACGCAGACAAAGCGGGATAGCCGGCGGCCGATAGGGGTAAAAGGCTTAAAAGGCCTAAGCCGGAGGATCAAAATCCCTGTTTTTGCAATAGGCAATATTAATCGCGCTAACCTGGCTAAGGTAACTTCATCCGGGATAAACAGGATAGCGCTATGCCGGGCGATTTTAAAAAACGGGGATTGTTTTAAATCCGCGCAATATTTTGCTAATAAATTAAAGAATCTTCTATAAAGGCATTCTTATGAAGCAGCCTTGGCCAGGCAGGTTTTGTTTTTTTAGGGAGAAAATGGGTAATTTTAATAAATGACACAAATCGAGTTTGCTAAGAAAAATATCGTTACCCCGTTAATGCGTAAAATCGCCTTTGAAGAGGGGATTGAACAAAGTAGCCTTTTGCGGTATATCAAAGACGGCAGGGTTGTGATCTTGAAGAATAATTCCCGCAAATTAGCTAAGCCTTGCGCTGTAGGTTTTGGTTTACGCACGAAGGTAAATTCTAACCTGGGGACTTCTACCGATAAGTCTAGTCTTAAGGAAGAGCTGCGAAAATTGGATATTTCCGTAAGGTACGGCGCCGATAGCGTAATGGACTTAAGCGTCGGCGGGGACTTAAGGAAAATCCGCAGGGAAATAGTCAAGCGTTCGGCTATCCCCCTGGGCACAGTCCCGGTATATGAGATTGCGGTTTGCGCCCAGAGAAAATCCAAGAATTTCCTGAAATTTACCCCTTCCGATATGCTTAGTGTTTTAGAGGCGCAGGCCAAAGAAGGCGTGGATTTTTTTACAATTCATTCGGGAGTTACCCAAAAAAACATCGCTACGCTCAAAAAAAATAAAAGGATACTTGGCATTGTTTCAAGAGGCGGGGCGATAATCGCCAATTGGATGGCCTTTAATAAATCGGAAAACCCCTTTTATGAATATTTTGATAAGATCCTGGATGTTGCCTATAAATATGATGTGGTTTTAAGCTTAGGCGACGGCATGCGCCCGGGTTCTATCCTTGACGCGACTGATGCGGCCCAGGTTTCGGAGCTAAAAACCCTCGGAGAATTGGCGCTGCGCGCCAAGGATCGCAACGTCCAGGTCATGATCGAAGGCCCGGGGCATGTGCCTTTAAATCAGATCCAAGAGAATATTGCCTTGGAGAAGAAGTTTTGCCATGGCGCGCCATTTTATGTGTTGGGGCCGTTAGTGACTGATGTGGCCAGCGGTTATGACCACATTAATGCTTCTATAGGAGGGGCTTTAGCAGCTAGTTTTGGCGCGGATTTCCTGTGTTATGTTACTCCCGCCGAACACCTCAAGCATCCTTCAGTTGATGATGTCAAGGAGGGGATTATCGCCTCGAGGATTTCTGCCCACGCAGGGGACCTGGTGAAGAATAATAAGCGTGCGATTAGCTGGGATAGGGATATGTCTTTGGCTAGAAAGGCGCGCGATTGGAAAAAACAGATTAAGCTTTCCATTGACCCGGTAAAGGCCGCAAGATTCCGTAAGCTATCGCAGCCCCTTAATAAAGATGTTTGCACAATGTGCGGAAAATATTGCTCTATTAAATTGATGGATGATTGCCTGCGGGCAGGCAATCAAGCGTAGGATAAAAAGCAGGCATGCGGGCGTAGTTCATCGGTAGAACACCAGCTTCCCAAGCTGGATAGGAGGGTTCAATTCCCTCCGCCCGCTCCAAAATAGCAGCCGGCAGGTAGCGGTTAGTATGCAGGGGAAGAAATGAAAGAACGTATATTTAATAATAAGGGGAGAGCGGCTTGTATGCTTTATGCTTTATTCTGCATGCTGTTTTTAGCCGGTTGCGGCACTCTCCCTTACGTAAAACCTTCCTTAGTAAAGCCTCCTGCGGGGATGTCAGGCACTTATCATAGAGTAGAAAAAGGCCAAACACTCTGGAAAATATCTAAAATCTACGGAGTTGACCTGGATGAGTTGGCTCGCCTAAACCGTATAACCGACGCCTCAGCAATAGAAACCGGGCAGCAAATATTTATCCCTAACAGGATAAAGCCTGTGCCGCAAACACTTAAATACGGCAATAATGATGATTTTATTTGGCCGTTGCGCGGCAGGGTTATCGGTTCTTTTGGCCAAACTATTGATAATATGCAGAATGAGGGCATAAATATAGAGCCTTCCCGGACTTTGGATATCCTGGCTTCCAGGAGCGGGAGAGTAGTCTTTACGGATGAAGATTTCACCGGGTTGGGAAAGATGGTTATTATTGAACATGGCGACGGGCTATTTACCGTTTATGGGAGAAATTCGGTAATTCTCGTTAAAGCGGGAGATAGTGTGGAGAAAGGCGCGCTTATCGCCAGGGCCGGCTCTAGCGGCAGGCAGAGGAACGCCTATTTGCATTTTGAAGTCAGAAAGGGAAGCGTCCCTAAAAACCCCTTATTTTATTTGCCCTGATGAAAAAAACATACTTTGGCCGTAAATATTACGAGGATATACTTACCAAGCGGGTAAATGGTTTAAAAGAGGATTACCGCCAGAATATTGCTTTGGTAGGCGATGAATTGGTAGGTAAGACCTCTATTATTTTTGATTTTCTCGACAGGTTCCAGGACAACCTGATTATCCCTCTTTATCTCGACGTAAGGCCGGAGTCGGCAGTTTCGTTTTCAAGAAGGTTTATAGGGGTATTGCTCTATAATTTCCTTCTTAACAGCGCAATGGCGTTGAAAGAAGACCTTGATTTCCTTATCAGCAAATCTGAAAAATATATCCCCCAGACAATCGAAAAAGCAAGGTCAATCCTGGATGATTTAAGCAAAAGGAAAAAAAAGAACATATTTACGGAACTGAATTTACTTTGTGAGCTTATTCATTTTGAAACCGGCAAGTATTGCGTGGTGGTCTTCGATGAGTTCCAGAACTTAGAGAGTATAGGTTTCCCCAATCTGTACCGCGATTGGTCAAAAGCCCTTATTTCAAACAAGAACACGATGTACATAATCGTAAGTTCCATGAAATTCAAGGCCAAACTTATCCTTTCTAAAAACCTTTCTTTGCTCTTCGGTAACTTTGAAGTCGTAGAGGTCAAGCCGTTTGATATAGGAATGAGCACGGAGCTACTAAAGAACAAGCTCTCCGGGGTTAAGCTGGCATCCCCCTTAATCAACTTCATCATTTATTTTTGCGGCGGTTATCCTATGTACCTTGAGGTTATTGCCGGAGCTTTGTTGAAAAAAGAAGGCCGGGCGCTCTCGGAGATACTGGAGGAAGAGCTTTTTGACTCTACCGGTATCTTAAACCAAAGGTTTTCCAGTTATATCAAGGGTTTTCTTGACCATCCGCACAGTAACGACTACATATCGATACTGTATCTGATCTCAAGCGGCAGGAACAGGATCAAGGATATCTCCCATTTTTTAAGGATGCAAAAGAGCAAAGTTATCTCTCGGATTAACCGCCTTTTGGAGATCGATACCATAAACCGAAGCGGCGATTTCCTGCAGATTAACGACCGCGTATTCAGTTTCTGGATGAAATTCGTTTATCAGGGGAAACTCCATTCGCTTACCTTTGATGCTAAAAACCAGAAAGCTAAATTTCGCGATAGCATTGAAGAGATAATCCAGGAATTTATCCTCCAGGGGCAAAAGCCGCTTATGGAGAGAATGAATGAGCTTTTGGGCTCTTTCGAGGACGAGATGATCCAAATGGAGAAAGGCAAAGTCCGTTTAAACCATTTACGGGAAATCAAACCTTTGCAATTCCGCAGCCAGGTTTTTAATAACGGGTTAATCGGCCGTTCAAGCGACAGCCTTTGGATTGTTGCGGTAAAGCAGGATTTGCTTACCGAGGAGGATATAGTTGAATTTTCCCGGGAGTGCAGGAGATACCGGCATAAGCTTCAGAGAAAAGTAATCGTAACCCTTAAAGATATCGACCTGAATACAAGGTTAAGGGCGCTGGAAGAAAAAATCTGGACCTGGGATATTAACAGGTTGAATCAAATCCTTGATTTGTATTCTAAGCCAAAAGTTATCGCTTAGAAAAGAAGCGTTTCTATGCTAAATGCCCATAAAGAATCGGGCCCCGGAAATAAAGAAAGGCGCCGAGAGTGAAAATAGTAGTAATTTCTGATACGCATATACCGTTTAAGGCCATTGCTTTGCCGGAGAAATTAGTAGAAGAAATTAAGGGCGCGGATATGCTAATACATGCCGGCGATATGGTTAGTTTGGGGTTTCTTAACGAGCTTAAATCTATTGCCAAATGCCTAAAGGCGGTTTACGGGAATATGGATCCCGAAGAAGTGAGGAAAGTTTTGCCGCAAAAAGAAATATTCAAGGCCGGTAATTTTAAAATTGGAGTTTTTCACGGGTGCGGCTCGCCGAATACTATCTTTGAGCTTTTGGATTCGGAGTTCAAAGACGATAAGCCGGATATAATCGTATTCGGGCATACGCATCAGGCTTTTAACGAAAAGCGCTCCGGGGCGCTTTTCTTTAATCCCGGAAGCGCCACGGATAAAGCTTGCGCCGAATGCAATACCTACGGAATAATCGAGATTAACGATAAGATACGCTCAAAAATACTTAAAGTTTAGGTGCCAGGAGAAATATTTGTTTAGGTTACGTTAATTATTATCAATGCCGGCCGGCAATTAAGTTTTTCGCTGTTCTTAGGAGCAGTTAAGGCCTGTCAGGCTGTAAGATTCAATATGGATAAGATTTGGGCGCCGTGGAGGCTGGGGTATATAAGGGGTAAAAAGCAAAAAGGCTGCGTATTCTGTAAATCCATCCGGAAACAGGAAGATGGTTATGTGATTTTCAAAACTTCGCAGGCAATCGCGATGCTCAATATTTTTCCATATAACAACGGGCATATGTTGATTTCTCCCCTGCGGCACCTGAGCCGGTTGGACCAGTTGACGGAGCCAGAGGCGCTTGGTTTATTCCGGGCGGTTAAGAAGGCACAAGGGCTCCTGGAGAAAGTCTTGAAACCTCAGGGGTTCAATATCGGAGTAAATTTATCCCGTAGCGCCGGAGCCGGAATTACCGGGCATTTGCATATACATATAGTCCCGCGCTGGGCAGGCGACACTAATTTTATGCCGGCGGTTTTTGGCACAAAAGTGATTTCCGAATCATTGGAGCAGTTATGCAAGCAATTAAGGGCTGCCTAGGCCCGCAAGCGGCTTGAGGAGTCGAATGCATCAAAAAAAGTTTAAGGATGTCGAAAGCATGGTTTTGGCTCCCTACGCGATGAAGAGCAAAGAAAGCAAGGGCAGGGCCTATTTCGAGGAAGAACATCCCTACAGGTCGGTTTACCAGCGCGACAGGGATAGAGTTGTGCATTCCGCGGCTTTTAGAAGGCTGGAGTACAAAACTCAAGTGTTCGTAAACCATGAAGGCGATGATTACAGGACCAGGCTTACCCACACTATAGAGGTGGCCCAAATTGCCCGGACTATTGCCAGCGCGCTGCATTTGAATATAGATTTAACCGAGGCAATTTCTTTGGCCCATGATTTGGGGCATACCGCGTTCGGGCATTCCGGGGAAGACGCCCTAAATGAGTTAATGTCTAAATGCGGCGGGTTTAACCATAACACGCAAGGCCTGCGGGTGGTGGATTACCTTGAGGAAAAGTACCCGGATTTTCCCGGGCTTAATTTGACTTGGGAAGTAAGGGAGGGGATAGCTAAGCATTCGACGGCTTTTGACATAAGCTTGAGGCTAAAAGGCCTAGCTCCCGATGAGTCGCCTACATTAGAAACGCAGGTGGTTGATATCGCCGATGAAATTGCCTATGATAATCATGACCTTGACGATGGTTTGGCGTCGGGGTTAATCAAAGAAAACGATCTAGAGCCGCTTTTTATCTGGAACAATCTCAAGAAACGCATAACTGCTAAATACGCGGGGATTTCACCGGAAAAGAAAAGATACCTTATTATCAGGTCTTTAATTGACCTTCAGGTTACGGATTTAATCCGGGAAACCGAAATAAATATAAGGAGGGCCGGGCTTAAGACTTATAAAGATGCCAAGAAAATAAAGAAAAAAATTGTTACTTTTAGCCAGGATATGATAAAATTAAGAAAGCCCCTGCGCGCTTTCCTTATGGATAAGCTTTACAGCCACTACCGCGTGGTGCGTATGAGCATAAAGGCCAAGCGCTTCATACAGGAATTATTCAAGGTTTATATAGCTAACCCAAAACAACTTCCTGAGAAAATCCAGGCCCGGGTCAACCGGGACGGCGTAAGGCGGGCAGTTTGCGACTACATCGCCGGCATGACTGACAGGTATGCGTTAGATGAATACAAAAAACTATTTGACCCCTACGAAAAGGTATAAAAACCTGATTTCCGCAATTCATAGTATTTACAGGCTGGTTAATTCTACTTACGAATTGGCCGATCTGATACCGCGGCTATGCCGGCTTATCAGCCAGATATTAAATGCCGATTACTGCCAGATTACCATGCTGGACGCTACAAAGAAATACTCTGTTTTAAAATGTTTTATTAACGGTAAGAACAAATTTTGCACCGACCAAAAGTCAAAAATCGTCAATCGCGCGGAGAAGAAGATAATCCGGACCAATTCCGTTATGATCCAGGGAGGCCTTATGGCCGCTCCCTTGATTTCCGAGGACTTGATTGGTATTGTTATCTTAAGGCGAAAGAAAAAAGCGCATTCTTTTGAGAGCCCCGACCGGGAAACGTTAATGACCCTTATCGAACAGGCAATAATCGGGATAAGGAACCTGCAGCTTTATGAAGAGCAGCAAAAAATAGTTTTTGGCAGCATAAAATCGCTGGTTACCCTGTTAGATACCCGCGTGCCTCAGGAATACACGCATTCGCCTTATTTTAGCCGTTTGGTTACTGCTATAGGCCATCAGATGCATTTGGATGAGAAGCAAATCCAAAGTTTAAAATACGCAAGCCTCCTGCATGATGCCGGCAAGGTCGATATCCCCCCGGAGATACTTACCAAAACCACAAAACTTACGGCCGAAGAATTCAATATCATTAAAAAACATCCTGTCAAGGGCGCCCAGATATTGCGGCCGTTACAGGTGCTAAAGCCCGTAATCCCGATTATCATGCATCATCATGAGAAATATGACGGCACCGGGTATCCTTCCAGGCTCAAGAAAGGGCAGATTCCCGAAGGCGCCAGGATTATGGCGGTGGCAGATGCTTTTGAGGCAATGGTTTACGGGCGGCCTTACCGCGAGAGGAAAGATATTAATTCCGCGATAAAGGAGATTAAGAAGAAAAGCGGTTCCCAGTTTGATCCCCGGGTAGTGGACGCATTCTTGAAGATAATTAAAAAGATCAATACTAGGATTTACCTTAAACAGAAATTACCCGCGACTAGCCCGGCCTGAATTCTTAAGCGCGTTGTTACGGGTTGATGCGGGGCTGGCTTTATCCCCGGGATCCTGGGGATAAGCGGCGAATGCGCAAAAGATAGGGGATAAATTAATCCGTGGAAAAGCAAGAAAACTCCCAGTTGGAATTATTTTCCCAGGTGAATGATGCCCAGGATTTCAGCTCCAGCGGAAAAAGGCATTTTCTGGAGCGTATCTGGAATTATGAAAAAACAATACTTGTCATCCTGGGGTTTCTAATTACCGGGATTGTAGCTTTTTCTTTGGGGGTAGAGAAGGGCAAGGCTATTGCGTCGGATAACCAGGCCAGGCCCCCGGCGGTAATGAGGGCGCAGGCCGTTTTTCCTGCCTCTGCTCAGGAAATAACAGGAAAAGGCAAGATAACCAGGCAGATAGAGGCCCCGGTTATGCAGCAACGAGGGTCTTTTACCATCCAGGTAGCTAGTTTTAAGGCCAAGGAGAATGCTTTAAAGGAGGCCGAGTTCATCAAGAAACGGGGGTTCAGCGCCATGTTGTTTCAAAAAAACGGTTACTTTGTTTTGTGCGCAGGAAATTTCCCGGATAAAGAAACCGCGCTGGGTTTAATCCCCGGGTTGAACAAGCGTTATGGAAACTGTCAGATAAGGAGGTTGTAAAAATGTCGATACACCCGTCATTAGCGGTATCAGATAAGGATAAGAAACAAAGATCGGTATTAAAGCGGACAGAACGTATCCGGTCCATGCTTGATAAGGGCCAATGGAAAGAGGGGGATAGGGTTTATGGCCTTCCGAAGATAAAGGCTATAAGGATTAAGATCAAAAAAGAGAAAGCAGAAAAGACGGCGGAGGCTTCTCCAGGCGCAGAAGGAGCGGCAACAGCCGGCAAGGAACCTGCTGCCAAACAAGCGGGTAAGGCCCCGGAAAAGAAATAACCGATGCGTTTAAGATATTCTTTAAAGGCTGTTCTTTTTGTGCCGCTTATTTTGGTTTTATTTTGCGGAGCGGCTTGCGCCGGGGAACAGGCGCAGTTTACGGGTGAAATTAACGCCCGGGATATTAACCTGCGGGTTGACGCGACTACCAATTCGGCTGTGATATCCGTATTAGATAAAGGGGAACGGGTTGAGGTTGTTTTGGAGATGTATGATTGGTATAAGGTAAGGCTCCCTAAGGAGGTAGTTGTGTATATCAAGAAAGGCCTCGCCAAGTGCATAAAATCGACTGAGCCTGAAAACATGATCCAGGCGGAGCCGGCAGCCCCGCGGTGTTTAAGCGCGAAGCTTTTGGCTGATCGCGTCAATGTCCGCCTGAAACCTGACGAGAGCGCTCTTATTGTCGGCATAGCGGATAAGGGGGAGGTCGTAAACGTAATTTCAGAGGCCGGGGATTGGTATAAAATCGAACCTATCCAAAATAGCTTTGGCTGGGTCTACAAAAAGTTTGTTAATAAGGCCGTTGTCGTAGACAAGCCGCCGCAGGAAACTCAAATGTCTCAAAGCCAAACAGGCGTTTCCGATAATCCGGATAAGCTGTCTATCTTCACGGGAACGGTTATGCCTTATGGCGTAGTATTCTTGCGCAAGGCTACTCATAAACTGGTCAGTCCGGATAATAAGGTGTTCTTGTTGAAGGGTAACCGCGCAAGCCTGGATGCCCTTAACTACGAGAAAGTAAAGGTTATCGGCAAGATAATCGGCTCTCCCGAAGTAAAAACCCCTCTGGTAGAAGTAAAAATAATCGAGGTCATGAATTGAGCGGCGTTTTGGGGTTATTTATGGCTTTTGGGGTATCGTTCTGCCTTTTAGTCATTGCTATGACCGTCCATGAATTCGCGCACGGATGGGTTGCTTTTAAATTGGGGGACCCTACCGCTAAATATTCCGGAAGGCTCACCCTTAATCCTCGGGCCCACATAGATGCATTCTGGACAGTTATTTTGCCCTTATTTCTTTTTATTAGTTCCTCCGGAAGGTTTGTTTTTGGCGCCGCCAAGCCGGTCCCTGTTAACTACTGGGCGCTAAAGAACCCTAAAAGGGACATGGTCCTTATTGGGGCAAGCGGCCCGGCGGTAAATCTTGTTTTTGCCGTTATACTTGCTATAGCAATAAAGATTATCCCTTTACCCTTAGTAGCGGTTTCTTTGGTTATTAACTTAATCGCTATTAACGTAGTCCTGGGTGTTTTTAACCTTATTCCGATCCCGCCTCTGGATGGTTCCCGGGTATTGGCGGGTTTGCTTCCGGAACCGTTGGCTTCCGGCTACGCTTCCATAGAACCGTATTCTTTCATTATATTATTGGCGCTTATCTGGATGGGGGCTTTAAACTGGTTTATCTGGCCATTGGTAGAATTAATCTTAAGGTTTTTAGGAGTTTAAATGCGCGTTATAAGAGTAAAACTGCGTAGCCGTTCTTATGATATAGTTATAGGCTCTGGCGCGCTTTGCCTTCTAGGTAAATATGCCAAGAAGTTGGGCTTGGGCAATAGCGCTTACATAATCACTAACCCTTTGGTCAGGAAGATGTGTTTTAGCCGCCTGGATAAGGAATTAAAGAAAAGCGGGTTAGATTTCAGGGTCAAGGTCATCCCGGATACGGAGAAGAGCAAGTCTATCGCTGTATTATCTTCCGTAATAAATGATTTGGCAAGGTTTGACCTTAAAAGGCGCACCTTTGTTATTGCTTTAGGCGGAGGCGTAGTCGGGGACTTAAGCGGATTGGTCGCTTCTATCTATAAACGCGGCATCCCTTATGTGCAAATACCCACTACTTTATTGGCCCAGGTAGATTCCGCGATTGGCGGAAAGTCCGCGGTGGATCTGGAAGAGGGGAAGAATTTAATCGGGGCAATTTATCAGCCCCGCGTTGTCCTTAGCGATATAGGCTTACTCAAGACTCTTCCCGTAAGGCAGTTACGCTCCGGCTTGGCGGAGGCGATAAAGTACGGGATAATTAAAGATATCGCGCTCTTTGCCTATCTGGAAAGGAATTATAAAGACGTTCTAAAAACTAAAAGAGAAGCGCTCCAACGCGTAGTCGGGGATTCAAGCAGGATAAAGGCGGATATCGTGCAACGAGACGAGAGAGAAGAAAAAGGGTTGCGCACAGCCTTGAATTTTGGCCATAGCGCCGGCCATGCCATTGAAGCCGCGTCGGGTTTTAATAAATATACGCATGGCGAAGCAGTGGCTTTGGGGATGCTGGTAGCTTTGGAGATAAGCCGTAAATTGGGGCTTATAAATAACGCCCTGAACTCCAGGGTGGAGGATGTTATCCGGAAGGCGGGGTTACCCACCCGGATAAACAGGGTTACGCTTAGCCGGATCATTAAAGTATTTTACCGGGATAAAAAATTCATCGGGGCAAAGAACAGGCTGGTTTTATCCGCGGGATTAGGCAGGGTTAAGATTATAGAAAATGTCCCTTGGGAAGTTATAGAAGCTGCTATAAGAAGCAGGATAAAATAGGTAGTTAGGAAGGGCTCAAGAGCTTAATAGTTTTGCCTTTAAATTCGATTTCCGCTGCGTCTATCCCGATCCTTTTGACCTTAGCGCCTTCGATCATGTCCCCCGTAACGACAATCTTATTGTTGATTAAGGCGTAGCTTTTGCCTTGTTCAAAAAACACGCCGTTTAAGACGAATTCTTCCTTATCGGCGAAGGCACTCTTTGCTATTGGAGCAGGAGGGATGGTCTTTTTGGCAGGGGCCGGGTGAATTTGCGGTGTTGTTTGCGTCAGGACAATCTCAGTCTCGCGCGAAAGCGATTCTTCCCGGGGGCCATAGTAGTTATACGCGTAATTGCCCAGGGCTAACCCCGCGCAGACTACGAAGATATAGACCAATAAGGGGTTGGTTTTTGTGCCGGCCGCTCCTGCGCCCCGGGTTTTTTCTCCGTCAGCTCCACCTTGAGTTTTATGCGATATATGCATGCCTATTTTCTCCGGGTATTCTTTCTCCAAACTCTATTATAACAAAAACTATCCGGTTGTAAAGTTATGAAAATGCGGATGTTTCGAAAATGGGGACGCGAAAATGGGGACGTTTCTACTTTTCTAGAAGCTAAGGCCGGAAAAGTAGAAACGTCCCCATTTTCGCCAACGTCCCCATTTTCGCCTCCGGTTTTCATTTCAAAGAGCGTGATTGACAGGCTTTGGAAATTGTGCTATATTTTGTAAATGGAATTAAGCCGCATCTTCTTCTTATGGGAGAGTCAGTTTGCCGGTGAATGCAGAAGCTAGAAGACGGGCTCAAAGGATAGGGCTGCGCGCCGAAATGCGCTACCACATAAGGGGTGGCGTATCGGAATTCGTTAACGTTGTCTCCAATAATATAAGTTCCACGGGGGTGAGTTTTAACGCAAGCAGCTATATCCCCCCGCAAACGCCGTTAATGCTGGAGATTGACGTTCTTTCCAGGGTCTTGCATCCAATCGGGAGAGTGGCCTGGTGCCAGGCTTTGCCGCACGCTTACCGTAATAGCTTGGGGGTGGAATTCTTGGAGATGGATCCGTTGGAAAAGAATTACCTGGAAGATTATATCAACATGCAAAAAAGCAGGTTTTAGGGAAAGGAAAAACAGAGAAGATGGCAACCGAAGAGACTAAGGCGCCGGCTCAGGCCGAAGCTAAGCCGAAAGAAGAGAAGCAGACGAATTGTTTAAGCTGTAATAAACCGATTAAGAAAATAAGGCGTTATTATCGCGACGGAAAATACTATTGCACTAAAAAATGCTGGTCTAATTTTATCCAGAAGGCTAAAGGCGAAGGTAACAAATGAGCTCCGGAATCGAGAAAAGAAAGCACCCCAGGCTTAAGCAGAAGCTTCCTTTTAAGGTAGCGGCTAACGGGTATGATTTTTCAACGACTACCCAGAATATCAGTTGTGTGGGCGCGTATTGCCGGATAAAGAAATACATACCTCCGTTTACTAGAGTAGCGATTAAATTGACCCTTCCGATTAAAAAAGCGGATAATAAGGCAAAACGCACGATTGACTGCGAGGGCGTAATCGTCAGGACCGAAGATAAGGATAACAGCGGTTTTAATATAGCTATCTTTTTTAACCGGATCAATGATTCCCAGCGTAAGATTATAAACGCGTACATAAACCAATTTTTGCCGCAGGGCGTATCCGCAGCAGCCTCTTTAAAGTAAGAGATGGGGAAAATAGCCCCCGATAAACCCGTTAAGCTTATTATCGGTTTTATTTTTGGCGAAAAGGCATTCTTTGAGAAGGCAAAACTTGATCTAACCAGGCATTTCGGAAGGATTGACTTTGAAAGCGGGCCAATGCCTTTTACCGTGACCGGATATTACCGGGAAGAATTTGGCGAGGGCCTTTCAAGGGTATTCGTAAGTTTTTCCAAGTTCATCAAGCCGCAGCAAATTTCCGGCATAAAAATCCTCACTAATAAGATTGAAAAGAAGCTGACAAGAGAGTCAAAGCGCTTGGTTAATATTGATCCGGGTTACCTTGATTTGGCTAAGCTTGTTTTGGCTTCGACCAAGGATTATGTCCACCGCATATATTTGAATAAAGGGATATTCGCCGAGATAACTTTGTTTTATCAGGATAAAAGTTTTCAGGATTGGAAGTGGACTTATCCTGATTTCCGGAGTAAAGAGTATATCGCGATGTTTAACCAGATCAGGAAATTATATGCAGAGCAGGCCCGGAAAGAATAAGCCGGTTTATTTAGAGTCATTTCAAAACGGCTTGCTTGATGAGGTGGCCGGAAGGCTTTTTGGTTCTTTAGAGTCTTGCGCGATCTGCCCCCGGAAATGCAAGGTAAACCGGCTAAACGGCGAAAAAGGTTTTTGCGGTTCAGGCTTAAAGCCTAAGGTGTACAGCTATATGGCGCATCACGGAGAGGAGCCGGCTATTTCAGGCTCGCGCGGTTCAGGCACAATATTTTTCTCGAATTGCAATATGGGTTGCGTATATTGCCAGAACTATGAATTCAGCCAAAATGGCTCCGGCAGGGAAGTCAGCTTTGAAGAGTTAGCCGGATTTATGCTGGAGTTGCAAGGCATGGGCTGCCACAATATTAATTTAGTTACGCCGACACATCTCCTGCCGCAAATCCTTAAGGCGTTAAGGATCGCTATTAGCGCCGGCCTGGATATCCCGTTAGTTTATAATACCGGCGGATACGAATCAGCCGGGATAATAAAATTATTGAGGGGGATTATCGATATCTATTTACCGGATATGCGCTATGCCGGAGCAAGGCAGGCGATTGAGTTTTCCGGCGCGCCGGATTATCCGGAAAACAACCGGGAATCCGTAAAAGAAATGTTTTGCCAGGCGGGGATAGCCAAAATGGATGGATCCGGAATAATTGAACGCGGCATAATCATAAGGCACCTTGTTTTGCCAGGCGGGGTTAGCGGGACAGAGGAAATCATGGAATTCATTTCTAAAGAGATTTCTTGCGAAACTTACGTAAGCTTGATGAGCCAGTATTTGCCGTATCATAAAGCGGCGGAATTCAAAGGGATAAACCGCAGGTTAAAGTTTGGCGAATATAAAGAGGCGCAAAGGGCCATGGAAAAATACGGCTTGTATAACGGCTGGGTTCAGGAGTCATTCGGTTTGGAAAGGTTTGCGGGAGTAAACATAAAATCAGTGCTTAAAGATGAATAAGGCGGATTTTCTTGGCAAGCTGTCAAAGGTAAAAGGCCTTTTATACCAGAAGCTTTTTAATATTAACGATACCGAGCAAAAAGTGGCCCTGGGTTTCGGCATAGGGGTATTTACCGGGATTTTACCGGGGGCCGGTCCTCTGGCAGCTTTGTTTTTGGCGGTACTTTTTAAGGTTAACCGTGCCAGCGCCCTTATCGGCAGCATCCTTACCAACACTTGGCTTAGCCTGGTAACTTTTCTCTTGGCAATCAAAATCGGTTCTGTTATATTTAGGGTTAGCTGGCAAGGCCTTAGAAGCGAATGGGCCTTTATCGCAAAGAACCCGGCTGGGAAGGATTTATTCACTATGCCTGTCTTGAAAGTTGCCCTCCCGGTGATAACCGGGTATTTTGTAATTTCTTTGTGTTTGGGCGGAATTTCTTATTTAATCGCGTTGATCGCGCTAAAAAACAGGCGCGCTGCCTGGCGCACGGGGATAACCGGTTCGCCGTATCCATGGCGCAAAAGGATTTAAGATTATGAAGAGTAAAGTGTATTTTACCCCCGTAGATTCTGCGGATAATATCCAGGATATAAACGTAAAGACCAAAAATCTGCTAAAGAAAAGCAGGCTTTTCGATTTTATCCAAAAGAAGGATAAAACGGCGCTAAAAATGCATTTTGGCGAAGAAGGAAATACCGGTTTTGTAAGGCCTGAACATGCGGGGGTTATTTGCCGTGAAATCCTTGATAGGGGGGCGGAAGTTTTTCTATCGGACGCAAACACCCTTTACCGGGGAAGGCGCCTTGAGGCCGGAGAGCATTTGGCGCTTGCAAAGGAGCATGGTTTTGTCAAAGAAATTACCGGCGTAGATGTAATAATTCCTGATGACCATGATGCGCAAGCTAGCGTCGAAGTAGCGATTGGCCAGAAATTCATTAAAGCCGCTAAGGTTGCCCGTGTTTTTATCGAGGCGGATGCAATTGTCGCTTTAAGCCATTTTAAAGGGCATATATTGACCGGTTTCGGCGGCGCGGTTAAGAACATTGGAATGGGTTGCGCTACCAGAGAAGGAAAGCTCGCCCAGCATTGCGATGTTTCGCCGGTTGTCTATTCGAATAAATGCATTGGTTGCGCAGAGTGCCGGAAGGTTTGCCCGGCAGGGGCAATCCGCATTGAAAATAAAAAGTCCGTAATAGATAAAGCAAAATGTATTGGTTGCGCAAGTTGTATGGCTGCTTGCTCTACTATGGCGATGTTCATAGATTTTGCAGCAGGCGAAAAAACGCAAGATAAAATTGCGGAGTATTGTTGGGCTGTGCTTAGAGGCAAGAAGGCCAAGGCGGCCTTCATTAACTTTGCGGTTAAAATCAATAAGGAATGCGACTGTTGGGGCGCAGAAAACCCCAGGATTGCCCCTGATGTCGGGATACTTGCTTCGCGGGATCCCGTAAGTATCGATAAAGCGAGTTTTGATTTGGTTAATAAGGCTTGCGAAAAGGATATTTTTAAAGCGACGCATCCGGATTCTAATGGGATGAAGCAGCTTGAATATGCCCAGGAAATCGGTTTAGGCAGCCTTGATTACGATTTGGTTGCGGTATAAGATTAAGGAGTAAGTATGGCGAATTTCTCATTTGATATTGTTTCTGAAGTTGACCTGCAGGAAGTGGATAACGCGGTAAATCAAGCCTCTAAGGAACTGGCCCAGCGCTACGATTTTAAAGATAGCAAGGCTTCTATTGTTTTTGACCGCAAGGAGGAGAAAATTACCCTGGTTGCGGACAATGATTTTAAGCTGCAGGCGCTTACTGATATGCTGCGAACGCGGCTAGCCAAAAGAGGGGTTTCCCTTAAATCCCTTAAATTTAACGAGGTTGAAAAGGCTTTCGAAGGCTATTTGCGGCAGTCCGTCCAAGTCTGTATGGGTATTGAAAAGGAAAAGGCAAAAGACCTGGTAGGGATTATAAAAGGCTTGGGTTTAAAAGCGCAAGCTCAAATAGAAGGTGAGAAGGTAAAGGTGAGCTCATCTAAAAAAGATGAACTTCAGGCGGTTATCGCGCATTTACGGGGTTTAGATTTTTCCATTCCCCTTAGTTTTGGTAATTACAGGTAAAATGAGAAAGGTGATTGTCACCTTTCAGGCGTAGCAAAAAAGGAGGCAATGTGGCGTATCAAAGTGGTGGTGGATTTGGTGGTGGGCCAAGGGAAATGCACAAAGCAACTTGTTCGGAATGTAAAAAGGAGTGCGAAGTCCCTTTTAAGCCCAGGGAAGACCGTCCGATATACTGCAAGGAATGTTATTCCAAGCGTAAGAACGAAGGACGTTAAAGTATCAAAGTTAACTGTTGCCAGCCCCGCCTTCGGCGGGGCGGTAAAAACGGGGACGTTTCTAGCAAAAAACGGGGACGTTTCTGCTTTTCCGGCTTTAGGTCCTGGAAAAGTAGAAACGTCCCCTTTTTTTGCGCAAGGCTTAATTTTAGATTGACAAACTAGAAAATTGTGTTAGAATTTCACTTTAGCATTCTTAAGGTGAGAGTGCTAATACGAGAAAAGGTGTTTCTATGGTAAAGAATGTTGAGCGTCAAGCCAGGAAAAGAGCGGTTCTATCTACTACTATTAACAAGTATATCCTGGAAGCTTGCCCTATTGCTTCCGAAGAGTTAGCCGAGCATTTTGATTTAAGTTCAGCTACCATAAGGAATATATTTAGCGAGTTGGAAGACGAAGGATACTTGACGCATCTTTATACTTCAGGCGGAAGGGTCCCTACTGAAAAGGGTTACCGTTATTACGTTGATTCGCTTTTGCTGCAGATGCAGCTTATAGATGAGGAGAAGGAAAGGATCCTTTGGGAATACGAAAAAGAAGTTAAGTGCATGGAAGATGTTTTGGAAGAGACTTCCAGGTTGATTGAGCAGACAACGCATTATACCGGCATTGTTTCGCTTCTAGAGTGGCAGGACAAGATGTTTTATAAGGGGCTGAACCGGATACTGGAGCAGCCGGAATTCAAAGATGCCGATAAAATGCGGATGTTGATTAAGGCGGTTGAAGATAAGCGGCGCCTGTTAGAAGTTATCAACCGTGAACTGCCGGATGGGGCAAGGGTTTACATCGGTAGTGAACTGAACTGCCCCGAAATGGAAAATTGCTCTTTGGTTGTTTCTAGTTATTGCCGTAAGAATAAACCCCAGGGCAGGCTGGCAGTCTTGGGCCCGGTGCGCATGGAATACCGGCGGATTATACCGACTTTGGAATATATCTCGGGTGTATTAAGCGAAACTCTGGAGAATTTTGATTAATGAACGGGCATAAGCAAAATAATAAGGAAGAAAAAAGCATACTATTAAAGGAAACCGAGTATTTGAGCTTGAAGGAAAAAGCGGAAATGGCGCAGGAATTTTCGGACAAATGCTTGCGCTTGCAGGCTGATTTTGAGAATATCCGTAAGCGTATTGAGCGGGAAAAACAGGATTTTGTAAAATTTGCCAATGAAGGTATTATTCTGGAGCTTTTAAATGTGTTGGATGATTTGGGGCGCAGCGTAAACCTTGCGGAAACGCACAAAGAAGACCTGTCCGTATTTCTTAAAGGGGTGGAGATGATCCTGGCCCACCTTTATGAGATGCTTAAGGAATATGGGCTTAAGCCTATCGAGGCAGAAGGAAAGATGTTTGACCCCGCTTACCACGAAGCCTTGTTGCAGGTCGAAAATAAAGATTTGCCGGAGAATACGGTAGTCGAAGAATTGCAAAAAGGGTACTTATTGAATGAGCGGGTCATCCGCACCGCAAAAGTTAAAGTTTCTAAGAAAGAGAATACTGATCTGGATTGTCCGCAGCGAGGGTCCGCTCAATAGGGCATCCTTAGGGGGTTTTAAAAGGAGGTTTATATGGCAAAGGTTATTGGTATTGATTTGGGAACATCAAATTCGGCGGCAGCGGTTATGGAAGGCGGCCGTCCTGTTATAATCCCTTCAGCCGAAGGAGCGGGAGTTGCTTCGGGAAAGGCGTTTCCTTCCTATGTTGCTTTTACTAAGGACAAGCAGCGCTTGGTTGGCGAACCGGCAAGGCGCCAGGCGGCAATAAATGCCGAAGGGACTATTCAGGCCGCTAAACGTAAGATGGGGACAGATTTTAAGTTTAAGGTTTTTGGCCAGGAATACTCTCCGCAGCAGATTTCAGCGTTTATTTTGCAGAAAATCAAACAAGACGCGGAGGCCTATTTAGGCGACAAAGTTGAAGAAGTAGTTATTACCTGCCCCGCATATTTTGACGATAACCAGCGCCAGGCTACAAAGGATGCCGGAGAAATAGCGGGTTTGAAGGTCTTACGCATAATTAACGAACCTACGGCAGCCTGCCTTGCTTACGGCCTCGAAAAAGCGGGTAAGGAGCAGCGGATTATGGTTTTTGATTTAGGCGGCGGGACATTAGACGTTACTATTATGGAAATGGCCCAAGGGGTTTTTGAAGTAAAATCTACCTCCGGAGATACGCAATTGGGCGGGACGGATATGGATAAGACCTTGCTTGAATATATAGCCGGGCAATTTAAACGCGAAACCGGAATTGACCTTATGAATGACAAAATGGCGGTTCAGAGGGTGCGCGAAGCGGCTGAAAAAGCCAAGATCGAGCTATCTTCAACGGTAAGCACGGATATAAACCTTCCTTTTATTACTGCGGATGCTGCCGGCCCCAAGCATTTGACTATGTCCATTACCCGCGCTAAGCTCGAAGATCTTATTTTGCCTATAATCGAACGATGCAAGCACCCGATAGAACAGGCAATAGCTGATGCGAAACTTACAGCTAAAGACATAGACAGGATCATTATGGTTGGCGGGCCGACCCGTATGCCTATAGTGCAGAAATTTGTGGAAGATTATGTCGGGAAAAAAATCGAACGCGGAGTTGATTCGATGGAGTGCGTGGCTTTGGGCGCGGCAATCCAGGCGGCGATCATTAAAGGAGACATGAAGGATGTTTTGCTTTTGGATGTAACTCCTTTATCGCTGGGGATTGAAACATTAGGAGGGGTAAGCACCAAGCTTATCGAAAGAAATACCACTATCCCCACCCGGAAAAGCCAGGTTTTTTCTACGGCAGCCGATAGCCAGACCGCGGTAACTATCCGCGTGTTGCAGGGTGAGCGCCCAATGGCTGACGGAAACGTGGAATTGGGCAGGTTTGATCTGGTAGGAATTCCGGCTGCCCCCCGCGGGATCCCGCAAATCGAAGTAGCCTTTGATATCGATGCTAACGGGATAGTGCATGTCTCTGCAAAAGACCTGGGCACCGGTAAGGAGCAGTCCATCAAGATAAGCGCGCCGAAGAAGTTATCTAAGGAAGAAATCGATAAGATGGTCAAGGACGCAGAGAAGTTTGCCGCTGAAGACCTCAAAAAGAAAGAAGAGGTGGAGATTATTAACCAGGCGGATAACCTGGTTTATACCACCGAAAAATCGCTTAAGGATTACGGCGATAAAGTAAGCCAGGCGGAGCGGGCCGATATTGAGGCCAAGGCCAATGATTTGAAGGCCGCTATTAAAGACAAAAATATGGAAAGAATCAAGAAGTTAATGGAAGAGCTAAGCCGCGCTTCCCATAAGCTTGCGGAAGAGGTTTATAAGCAGGCTGCGGCGAAACAGCAGAATACCCAGGCCAAAGCAGAGAATCCGCAAGACGGCCCGGCAACGGGCGAGGCCCCGGGGCAGGAAAAAAAAGAAGATATCATTGACGCGGACTTTAAGGAAGAAAACGGAGGAAAATAGCCGGTAGCGCCTAGAAAGGGGTTCTTTTCCTATTAGCCGTTAACCGCAGCTTATTCTATCGTATAGTGAGCGTTAAAAGGGATTATTATGAAGTATTGGGCGTGCATAAGAATGCAAGCCTTGATGAAATCAAAAAGGTATACCGGGAGCTTGCGTTAAAATTCCATCCTGACCGCGTTCCCCACGAGCAAAAAAAAGAAGCGGAGGAAAAGTTCAAAGATATTTCCGAAGCTTACGCCGTTCTTTCTGACGCCAATAAGCGCGCCCTCTACGACCAGTATGGGCATTCCGGGATAGACCAGAAATACGCCCAGGAGGACATATTCAAGGGGGCTGATTTCAGTAGCGTCTTCCAGGATTTAGGGGATTATGGGCTTGGCGGAAGTGTTTTTGATGAGATATTCAGCGACCTGGGCTATGATTTCTTTGGAGGCAGGGGTTCTTCCCGCCAGGGTTCCGGGTCCGCCCGGCGCAGGGGAAGAGACCTGCAAATATCTGTCAGTATAAGTTTAAGGGAGGCGGCTTGCGGAATCGAGAAAACAATCACTGTCCCGCGCTATGAAAATTGCCCTGTTTGTTCCGGGACGGGCGCAAAACCGGGAACAAGGAAAATTACTTGCCCTCAATGCAGGGGGTCGGGCAGGACCGTAGTTTCAAAAGGGTATTTTCAATTGGCCCAGACTTGTTCCCGCTGCGCAGGAGAAGGCTCAATAGTGCAGTCTCCATGCTCTGACTGCCAGGGGCAGGGCAGGCTAAAAGTCACGCGTAAGATTAAAGTTAAGATACCCGCGGGAGTCGATACCGGTTCTAATTTGAGGGTCCGCGGAGAAGGAGAGGCCGGGGCGGTTTCAAAAGGAGATTTGTATGTTATTATTGAAGTCCTGCCGGATGCGCTTTTCCAGAGGCACGATAATGATATTATGACCGAGGTGACCGTAAGCTTGATTAAAGCCATGCTGGGCGGGGATATTATCGTCCCCACATTAAGCGGAAATGTAGATATGAAAATACCCGCGGGCACTCAAGGCGAAACTATTTTCCGGCTCCGGGGAAAAGGAATGCCGGATTTACGCGGAAGGGCCGCGGGGGATGAACTGGTCCGGGTAAAGGTAGAGATCCCCAAACGCTTGACTTCAGAGCAACGCAGGCTGATGGAAGAATTCGCCCGGATTTCCGGAGATAAATTGAGGTAAAAATCGAAGTTAAAGGAGAAAATAATGCCGACTTATGAATATGAATGTAAAAACTGTAACAAGGTTTTTGATATATTCCAGAAAATGACTGATAAGCCCCTTGATAAATGCCCCAAGTGCCATAAGAAAATAAGCCGGCTTATCGGAGGAGGCTCGGGCGTAATTTTTAAAGGCCCCGGGTTTTACGCCACTGATTACCGTAAGCCAGAAGGCAAAAGCCCTAAATCCAAAGTTCCTTCCTGCGACACTCCTAAAGGAAATTGCGGCAGTTGCCCACACGCCCATTAACATATATGATAAAAATCAAGCCGTTGAAGGCGGTCTATTACAATAAGGACAAAGTCAAGGATCTATCCGAGCTGACTTGTCCTCCTTATGACGTAATTTCCCCGCTTGAGCAGGATTATTACTATAATCTTAATCCCCATAATTTTATTCATATCTTATTCGGCAAGGACATACCCGGGGAGGACAAATACAAGAGGGCGGGGGTTTTATTTAACAGCTGGCTAAAGGAGAAGGTCCTTATCCAGGATGAAAAGCCGGCCATATATTTTTACAGCCAGCAGTATAATCTCAAAGGGGAGAAAAAGACCCGTTTGGGCTTTATCGCGCTTTTAGGCTTAGAAGAAAAGAATTCAGGCGTGTTCGGGCATGAACATACGCGGATAGAGGCAAAGGAAGACAGGCTTAATGTCCTTCGGAGCGTTCAGGCTAATTTGAGCCCGATCTTTATTGTTTCAAGGGACAATAAACGCGTAATCCAGCGGGTTTATTCCCGGCATATCAAGAATACGCCCGTGTTTATGGAGGCCAAAGACAAAGAGGATACCTTGCATAAAATCTGGAAGATCGATTCAAGCGAAATTTTGTCATTGATCCAACAGGGGATGCAGGAGGAAGACGCCTTTATCGCCGACGGCCATCACCGTTACGAAGTTTCCTGCGCTTACAGGGATGAGGCCAAAATGAAGAAGGGGAGCCTCTCGAAGGACTCGAGCCTTAATTACACCTTAGCTTATTTTACGAATACCGATTGCCGCGGGCTATCGATATTGCCTATCCATCGTTTGTTGAAACTGGAAGAACCTTTAGATATGGGAGGTTTCCTTGCGGAGTTAAAGGAATATTTCGATGTTGAGGAAATTAAGGAGAAGTCCCGGCTTTTCTTCCTTATGGAAAAAGGGGGCCGTTCAGAGCATCTCTTCGGCATGTATAAGGACAAGAAATACTGGCTTTTACGCCTGAAAAATATTAAAATCCTGGATAAGGCGCTTGGCGATAAGCCCAAGGAGTACCGTTCGCTGGATGTCGCTATTCTTAATCATATAATCCTTAAAGACATATTGGGTTATGATTCGGCGGGTAAGAACAACCTTAAATATAGCGCTTATAGCGATGATTTTATCGAGGCGCAAGACCAGGAGCCTTTAAGCATTTCTTTTTTCTTAAACCCCGTGAAAATGGAGCAAATTATTGCCGTGGCCCTGGATGGCAACAAGATGCCGGCGAAGTCGACTTATTTCTATCCGAAGGTATTATCGGGCTTGGTAATTAATAAGCATGACTGATGGAAGGGGCTTAGCGCGGGTAGTTTAAAGCCAGGGCATAGAGAATAGGCGGTTATAAGCTTTACATCGATAAGGCCGGCCGGCAATTATGCGTTGTTAACTGTTGAGGTAAATTTATGTCGCTTTTCGGTAAACCAAAATATACGATTGTCAGGGTTAAAAAGAAACAGATGCCTGAAGGGCTTTGGACCAAATGCGAAGAGTGCTCGGAAACCCTTTACAATAAGGCTATCGAAGAGAACCAGAGGGTGTGCCCTAAATGCGGGTATCATTTTTCCTTAAGCGCTTATGAACGGATCAGCGCGCTCTTAGATAAGGATACCTTTCAGGAGTATGATAAAGACATGCTTTCCGCCGATCCCCTGGATTTTAAAGGGCCAAAGACCTATAAAGAAAAACTGGCGCAGGATCAGCTTGCTACCGGATTAAAAGACGCGGTCATTTCAGGGGAAGGCTTAATTGATGGAAAGAGAGTCATTGCCATTGTTACGGATTCGCGTTTCATTATGGGATCGATGGGTTCGGTAGTTGGCGAAAAGATTACCCGGGCTATTGAAAGCGCAACCAAAGATAAGCTTCCGGTTATCATCGTCTCCGGTTCAGGCGGAGGGGCCAGGATGTATGAAGGGATGCTTAGCCTTATGCAGATGGCCAAGACTTGCGCGGCCTTGAAGTATCACCGTAAGTTAAAATTGCCGTATATATCCGTGCTTACCAATCCTACTATGGGAGGGGTCATGGCTTCTTTTGCCGGGGTTGGGGATATTATTATAGCCGAGCCCCACGCGTTAATCGGTTTTGCCGGGCCCAGGGTAATTGAGCAGACGATAAGGCAAAAGCTTCCGGCCGGTTTCCAGCGTTCCGAATTCCTGCTTGAGCACGGGCTTATTGATATGATTGTGCCAAGAAAGAACCTGAAACCTACTTTAAGCCATTTACTTGATTATTTAAGTTAAATTTAATATAATTATACCAAAGAGGATAACGCTTCCCGGGCAATGCCTGGCGGTTATAGGTTGAAGCCTCGGCTATCGCTTGGCGGGCATCAGCCCAAAGAATAATTTAAGAATAGGAGATATATGGCACAAGTAAGCTTAAGGAATGTTTGCAAAGTTTTTGGGGGAAACGTTAAAGCTGTGGATAACGTTAATATGGGCATCGAGAACAAGGAGTTTATGGTCTTGGTCGGGCCTTCCGGATGCGGGAAATCAACGACCTTAAGGATGGTTGCCGGTCTTGAAGAAATAAGCTCGGGGGATATTTATATCGGGAACAAAAAGGTCAATGATGTCCCGGCAAAAGACAGGGACATCGCTATGGTTTTCCAGAATTACGCGCTTTATCCGCATATGACTGTTTTTGAGAATATGTCTTTTGGTTTACGGTTAAGGAAAATCCCCCGGCCGGAAATTATGCAGCGCGTAAATGAAGCCGCGGATATTTTAGGCATAAAAAGGTTATTGCACCGCAGGCCTAAGGAGCTTTCCGGCGGAGAACGGCAGCGCGTAGCGGTAGGCAGGGCCATTGTCAGAAAACCTTTGGTATTTTTATTCGATGAGCCTTTAAGTAACCTTGACGCTAAGATGCGCGTTCAGATGCGCACCGAGATCCATAAGCTGCATATCAGGCTTCAAACGACCATAATTTACGTCACACATGACCAGATAGAAGCTATGACCATGGGGGACCGCATAGCGGTAATGAAGGATGGGGTTTTGAACCAGGTTGCCGACCCGATCACTGTTTACGACCATCCTAAGAATAAATTCGTTGCCGGTTTTATTGGTTCTCCGCCAATGAATTTTATGAACGGCAGGATCATCAAGAAAGACGGCCGGTTGTATTTCAATGAAGGCAAGGTCAGGGTAAAGCTTGTCGATGATATGCGCCAGAAGATGAATTCTTATGTTGACCGGGAGGTGATATTCGGCATCCGCTCGGAAGATATCTACGATAAGCTTTTTGTTTCGGAAGCCCCTCCGGAGAATATCGTAAGGGTCAATTGCGAAGTCTACGAACCGATGGGCTCGGAAGTCTATCTTTATTTGAATACCGGAAAGCATACTTTTATTGCCCGGGTTGGCGCGCATGACCGGCCAAAGATCAACCAGGAAATGGATCTTGTTTTTGATATGAGCAAGGTCCATTTCTTTGATAAAGATAGCGAAGAAACGATAGTGTAAGGGGAAAAACCGTCCCGTTGTAAAATCCAGCCTTTTCAACAAAGCGCAGGGCGGATTACGCCTTTGAAAACCAAGATAGCCTTAGTTCCTGGGCCGGGGGCTTGTATGCCAAAAAATACTTTAGGGAAACATCCAGCCTTAAAGATAACCGGTTATGTCATTTTCCTCCTGTTTATTTATTTTCTCCTTCCGTTTTATTCAGTTAGCCGCCTGGGTTTCCTTGGCTTAGCAATTCTTTTTTTATTCTACCTCATTAATATTGCCGTTGGCGCAGCTATTTTCAAGAGGTATTCGGCAAGGATTTACTCTCTTGATTCCCTTATCCAGGGCTTGCGGGAGAAACTGAATCTTTTGAGCATTGAATATTGCAAGATCCAGGAGATTAATATCGCCTTGAATGAAAAACATAACCGTTATAACAGCCTTAGGGGGTTCCTGGAGAAAATAAACCAAAGCTTGGATTTAGGCAAAGTGGCCGATATCATAGCCAGCGGGGTCTTTTCCTTGATTGGCAATAGAAAATGCGTATGCCTTTTATACCTCGTAGATCCTCAAACGCAAAAACTTTCCCTTTTTAAGGCCAAAAAAGAGGAACCGGGCCTTATTATAAAATCAAAAGAGGGCAGTATCCTTGATCTTTGGGTCTTAAAGCATGCCAGCCCTCTTTTGATCGAGGACATTAAGAATGATTTCCGGTTTGACCTGGAAAAACTCAAGCTTCAGGATCCACGGGATTTTTCTTCGCTAATATCTGCCCCCTTCATAGTCGAGAATAAATTCCTGGGGATAATAAGGCTGGATAATAAACAAGCGGGTTTCTTTACCCAGGACGACTTAAGGTTTTTGGTTTCCATTTCTGATTTGGGCAAGCTTGCCCTGGAAAGCAGTGAACTCTTTCGGAAGACCCAGGACCTGGCCATACATGACTCATTGACCTTGCTTTACACAAAAGGGTATTTCTCCGAACGCCTGAAAGAAGAATTTAAAAGGTGCCTCCGGCAGGCTATGCCATTTTCGGTGCTTATGCTGGATATCGACTTTTTCAAAAACTATAATGACAAATTCGGGCATGCCGCAGGGGACATAGTTTTAAAAGAAATCAGCCGGATTATCCGGGAGTCTTTGAGCAAGTTTAACGCTATAATTAGCCGTTTTGGAGGGGAGGAGTTTTGCGTTGGTTTAAGCGGTATGGATAAACATGGCGCATGCGACGTTGCCGAAGCATTGCGGGAACGGATAGGAGAAGAAAAGATAATCTTAAGGCGCACGGTGAGCCATGTTAGCGTCTCTATTGGGGTGGCGAATTTTCCTGCCGATGTTACGGAAGAAGACGAATTAATCCGCGCTTCGGATAAGGCTTTATATAAGGCAAAAGAAAAGGGGAGAAACCGCGTATGCCATATATAGCGATTTTAGCGCTTTCTACAATATTCAGCGCATTTTTCATAGCGAGGATATTTAGAATAAGGAAACAAAAGAAATCCGGCAGGCTTAGAGACCTTGAATTTGAATGCGTCGGGTTGAATAAAGAAAAGTTGAGGATGATGGAAGAAAACAGTCGCCTGAAGGATGCGACTGATGAAACAATCGCGCTTTATAACTTGACGAAAAATATTTGCGGCCCTTTGGATCAGGAGAAAGTATTTGCTGTTTTCAAAGAATCCGTAAGCGATTACCTCGGCGCGCAGGATTGCCGCTTGTTGGCAAAAGAAACGGATTTATCTATTTACGGCGCTTTTACTATCCTGCCCTTAATTATACAAAAGGATATTGCCGGGTATCTGGCCATCCGGGGCATATCCGGCAATGATGCGGAGAAATTCCAGATTCTTGCCCAACAGTTTCTGGTCGGCTTTAAAAGAGCGCTTTTATATAAAAAAATGCAGGAGTTATCCATTACCGACAGCTTGACGCGTTTGTTTAGCCGGAGGCATTTTTTAGAGAGGTTTGCAGAAGAATTGCGGCGTTCCGGGAAATTTAAATATAATTTTTCTTGCCTTATGATTGACATCGATAAATTCAAGGATTTTAACGATAAATACGGCCATTTGGTTGGCGATGCCATACTAAGGGAAGTGGCCGGAGCCATCAAAGAAGCTATCCGCCAAATTGATTTTGTGGGCAGGTACGGAGGAGAGGAGTTTTCCGTGATCTTGGTTGAGACGGGTAAGCAGGAGGCTCGTTTTGCGGCAGAACGTTTGCGGGTAGCGGTAGAGTCAAAGAACATCAAGGTTTATGACGAAGAATTGAAGGTTACCGTAAGTATAGGCATAGCTACTTTTCCTGATGACGGGATAACCCTGGAAGCAGCCATAGAAGGAGCGGACAAGGCCTTGTATCAGGCAAAAGCAGCCGGCAGGAACAGAGTAAAATATTTATCGTAAATGGCTTGTAAAATCCGGGATTTTAATATAAAATACTGGTTTATATGAATAAGAAATTTATTATCGGAATCGACTTAGGGGGGACTAACCTGAAAGTCGCCCTTTTGGACTTAAATTACCATATAAAAGATAGGGAAATGTTAAGTACCCGCACTTTTATGGAGAAAGGCCAGCTTATCTCCGGTATTGTCCATTCCGTAAACAGATTTATAAAGTATAACAATTTAAGCAAGGCGGAGGTTTTAGGGGTAGGTTTGGGCCTGCCCGGCCCAACCGATGCCGACAACGGCGTGGTTCATTTTTTCCCCAATATTCCGGGATGGAAAGAAGTAAAACTAAGGGGTATTTTAATAAAAAAACTCGCCCTGCCCGTTATTTTGGATAATGACGCCAAGCTTATGACTATCGCGGAGCATAGGCTTGGCGCAGCGCGCGGTTTTAATAATGTTTTGTGTATGACCCTGGGTACCGGTATCGGCGGCGGGCTGATCATTAATGGAAAACTTTATAGGGGTTTTAATAATGTTGCCGGTGAAGTAGGGCATGTGCCGATCAATGAAAAAGGCGTTTCCTGTAATTGCGGGGCTTCAGGCTGCCTGGAGGCTTACGTGGGAAACCGCAGGATCGCTTTTGAAGCCAGGAAGTCTTTTAAACGCAATATAACGCTTGAAGAATTAAGCGGTTTGGCTGCCAAGCATAATAAAATTGCGGTGGACGTTTGGCGTAAAATAGGCGGCCATTTAGGTTTTGCTTTGGCAGGGGTAGTTAATTTGTTGAATTTGGACGCGATAGTGATTGGCGGAGGAGTGGCTGAAGCAGGAAAGGTTTTGTTCGATAATATAAACAGCGCGCTCCAAGCTCAAGCCATGAGCGTGCAGGCCAGGCGGGTAAAGGTGTTGAAGGCGAAATTGGGAAGCGAAGCGGGTATAATCGGCGCCGCGATAATGGTTAAAGAGGGTTTATAAAACACGGGCAGCGTAACCGATAGCTGGCAAAAACGCTTAAGCGCGGAGGGAATAAATGAAAATTTTCATCGATACTGCCAATATCCAGGAGATAAAAGAAGCGGTAAGCCTGGGAGTCATTGACGGGGTAACGACTAATCCTTCATTGATCGCTAAAGAGAATAGGCCCGCAAATGAATTATTGCAAGAGATTTGCGCTATAGCCGCCGGACCGGTGAGCGCGGAGGTAATAAGCCTGGAAGCCGAAGGGATGCTTAAAGAAGCCCGCCTCTTAAGGAAAATCGGCGATAATATTGTGGTCAAGGTGCCGCTGACCAAGGATGGCCTGAAAGCGGTAAAGATTTTGTCAAAAGAAGGAATAAGGACAAATGCGACTTTATGTTTCTCGGCGAACCAGGCCTTATTGGTGGCTAAAGCCGGGGCAGATTTCGTATCGCCTTTTATCGGCAGGCTGGATGACCTAAGCCAGGAAGGCATGGAATTAATCCGCAACATTAAGGCAATTTATAGAAATTACGCTTTTAAGTCCGAGATAATCGTTGCCTCGGTGCGCAATCCCCTCCATGTATTGGATGCGGCGCTTATAGGCGCGGACATCGCCACTGTCCCTTTCGGAGTGATTGAGCAGCTTCTTAAGCATCCCCTGACGGATATCGGCATCCAGAGATTTCTGGAAGATTACAGAAAGATACCAAAATAAATGCTGAAGAAGCTACCTTTTCTTATTTCTGTTACGGTATTCTTTTGCGCGCTCCCCTGCCTCTTTGCCGAAAACCTCCTTAAGGCAGGCTCAAAGTCCCAACCAATGACCATTAACGGGGATACTGTTGAATATTCCGCTGATTCGCAGGAAGTTACCGCTTCGGGAGAGGTGGAGATAATTTCAGGGGATACGAAACTTACCTGTCAGAAACTTACCGTAAATATGCAAACAAAAGTAGGGATAGCCTCCGGGCATGCCAGGCTCCAGGACAGCAAGGGCATAGTCGAAGGGGAGAAGCTGATTTATAATTTTCAGGATAAAACCGGGACTTTAGTTGACGCGCAATTCCGGGCAAATCCGTTTTTTGGCAAAGCCAAAAGAGTGGAGAGAGAAAGCGAAAAAGAATTCGTGGCCTATTATGGCTATGCTACTACCTGCAGCTTTGACCGGCCGCACTACCGCATAAGTTCCAAGCGGATAAACGTCATACCTAATGAATTGATCCAGACTAAAGACGACTATCTTTATTTGAGTTCCTTTCCCTTAATGTATCTGGCCCGCTTTAACCAGATGTTTGATAAACCGGTTATGCATGTCAGTGTCCTGCCGGGTAAACGTAAGGACTGGGGGCCTTATTTATTGAGCGTATGGGAGTATAACCTGGCCAATAACGTTTATGCAAGGGCCTATCTGGATTACCGTAATAAATTGGGTTGGGCAGAGGGTTTGGGGTTAAACTACGCTAAAACAGCGGTAGGCGACGGGGACATGAAATTTTATTATACCGCTGAAAGCTCAAAAAACTACCCTGCTTCTCCCGGTGTCAATATAAGCGGCGACTATCAGCGTTATCTTATACGCTTGCGCCATAAATGGGATATCGATAGCCAGACTAATTTTATCGCCCAGTTTTATAAAATCGGGGATGAAAAAAGGAAGCATGTTGACCCGAATAGCGATTTCCTGCAGGATTATTTCTACCGGGAATTTGAAAAGGATTCCGAGCCGTTAACCTACGGTTTGTTCCATCACAGTTTCTCTTATTCAAGCATTGATATGCTGGTGCAGAAACGCGTCAATCATTGGTATGATCAGCTGGAAAAATTACCGGAGATAAAATATACGCTTCCCAGTTTGCAATTCGGCGAAACCCCTTTCTACGTGGAGAACGGGTCCACTTTTACTACTTTTAACAAGAATCCGGATACCGTCCCTACTTCGGCTAATACCATTAAAATGTCCAGGTTTGATTCCGCGGGAAAGATCTCGCTTCCCTCTAAGGTCGCTTTCTTCTGGTTTACCCCGTTTGTAAAGCTACAGGAAACGATTTATGATAAAGGCGCTACCGGAGACAGCGTTCCGGCCAGGACGATATTTTACGCGGGCGCCGACTTAAGCACCAAGTTTTACCGGTTATTTGATACCAAATCCGACTTTCTTGGCCTGGATTTAAACGGCTTAAGGCATATAATTACCCCCTCTATAGGGTATTCTTATAATCCGGAGCCGACTATCTCCAGCAATAAACTATACCAGATTGATAGCACCGATTCGATTACTTCCAGTAATGCCGCCATCCTGGAATTATCGAACAAATTACAGACAAAGCGTAAAGATAAAGATGGTATTGAAAAAAGCCTGGACTTGGTAGATTTTAAAATCTCTAGCCGGTATGCGTTTAGCCCCCAGGTTGTTTACGGGACTAATATTATCTATCAGAATAATATCGCCGTTAACGAAACTGACGTTGCCAATAAATATAAAAAAGGCGCTTCTTTTTCGGATGTCCTTTTTAAGCTCAAGCTGCTTCCTTATTCCTGGCTTAGGATTGAAGCCGACGCTACTTATAAGCATTCGGGGGTCCCCAGCGACGCGGATTACGAGAATTATAACCATTTCTCGCTTGCCAATTACGATATTTATTTTGATTTCGACAAGGATCGTTCATTTGGATTGGGCCAGCGTTACGCCAGAAAAGGCCAAAACCAGATAACCGCCAGCTTTAAATGGCGGTTCAACCCAAAATGGAAATTTTCCATATATGAGCGGTATAATTTGAAGGGTTATCTCGACACTTCGGTTTATCCCAATACAAACGTCGGGCAATGTTCGCTGGAACAGCAGATTACCATTACCAGGAACCTGCATTGTTGGGATATGGAGTTGACATGGGACACAAGTAAAAATAACGGCTCCACGGTTTATTTGCTTTTTAGGTTAAAGGCGTTTCCTGAGAATGAGTTTGGATTTAACCAGAGCTATAACAGGCCTAAGTCCGGTTCACAGTAAATTGGTTTTTTGCGGTTTTAATACATATTAGCCTTTAAAAGGCGCGATAGGCGGTTTTAGGCCGGCTGTATCGGGTGCCGGATGATACTGCGGCCGCTATCTAAGAAAAAGGGTGCTGATGAATATTTCTATAATTGGTTCGGGTTATGTGGGGTTAGTTAGCGGAGCTTGCCTGGCCGAGGCAGGCAATAAGGTTATTTGCGTGGATAACGATAAGGCCAAGATTAAAAGCCTGAAAAAAGGATCGATGCCGATATATGAACCCGGTTTAAAAGAGTTGATAGGGCGGAATGTCCGGGATAAGAGGTTGTATTTCAGCTCAAAGATAAAGGACGCTGTCAGGAGCTCGGAAATAATTTTTATTACCGTGGGTACGCCGCCGCTTGAGAATGGCGAAGCCGACCTGACCGGGATTGAAAAGGTGGCCCGCAATATTGCCAAGAATATGAATGGCTATAAACTTATTGTCGAGAAATCCACGGTGCCGGTTGAGACCGGGAATTGGGTGAAACATACTATCGCCACCTATATTAAAAACAAGGCAGAATTCGACGTAGCTTCAAACCCCGAATTTCTAAGAGAAGGCCAGGCCGTCAATGATTTCATGAATCCCGATCGCATCGTTATCGGGGTTGAATCTGAAAAGGCCAGAGGCCTGTTGGCGAGATTATATAAACCCTTCAAAGCGCCCCTTGTGGTTACCAATATCAAGTCGGCAGAGTTAATAAAGCATGCCTCCAACGCTTTTTTGGCCACCAAGATTTCATTCATCAACGCCGTAGCCTGTGTTTGCGACCGGGTAGGCGCCGATGTGGAAGAAGTGGCTAAGGGAATGGGGTTGGATAAACGGATAGGCCCAAGCTTCTTAAAGGCGGGTATCGGTTACGGCGGGTCGTGCTTTCCTAAAGACCTGGATGCCTTTGTGCATATTTCCGACAAGATCGGTTACGATTTCAATTTACTTAAGTCCGTTAAGAAAATAAACGAAGGGCAAATGGGTTTTATGCTTAAGAAGATAAGAGATTCATTGTGGATAATCAAAAATAAGACAATCTGCGTTTTGGGCCTGGCTTTTAAATCCGATACCGATGATATCCGGAATTCTTCGGCCATAGAATTAATCAAGGCGCTGCAGAAAGAAGGGGCTAAGATCAGGGCCTATGACCCAAAGGCGATGAAGAAAGCAAAGCGGGAGTTAAAGAAAACTACTTTTTGCGCCGATGCCTATTCAGCCTGCCGCGGCTCTGATTGCCTTTTGATCGCTACCGAGTGGGATGAATTCAGGAAGTTGGATTTCCGCAGGGTAAAAAAGATGCTTAAGCGGCCCTTAATTATCGACGGGCGCAATCTCCTTGAGCCTAAGGGCCTGGAAAAGTCCGGGTTTTGTTATGTCGGAGTAGGCAGGAAGAAAGAATGATTAATAATAAGAAATTGAAAATTGCCGTTGTGGGCCTGGGCTATGTCGGGTTCCCCTTAGCTATTGAATTTGCCAAAAAGGGGGTCCTGGTAGCCGGAGTTGAGATAGACCAGGGCCGTCTCGCTCATATAAGGCGCAAGGAATCCTATATTACGGATGTCGCAACCCGGCAATTAAGGGGCGTCTTAGAGAAGAAAACATTCAGCGCTACTTCCGATTTTTCTGTTTTAAAAGAATGCAGCGCGGTATTGGTTTGCGTCCCCACTCCTTTAAAAAGAAAATATCTTCCGGATATATCTTATATAAAGGATTCGCTCGGTTCTGTCGCCAGGAACATAAAGAAAGGGGCCTTGGTCATTCTGGAGAGCACGACTTATCCGGGCACGACCGAAGAGGTGATACTTCCGATATTTAAAAGCCAAAACCTGGAGCACGGGAAAGACTTTTATCTTTGTTTTTCACCCGAAAGAATTGACCCGGGAAACAAGGATTTTCCCGTAAACAAGATTCCTAAAGTAGTCGGCGGATTAAATGCGAAGGCAACCCGCATGGCTCTTTCTCTTTATAGGATTATCATCGATAAGGTTGTCCCTGTTTCTAGCCCTCGGGCGGCTGAAACCGTCAAGTTGCTTGAAAATACTTTTCGTCTGGTTAATATCGGGCTGATAGACGAATTGGCGATGATGTGCCACAAGATGAAAATCGATATCTGGGAAATTATCCGGGCGGCTTCTACCAAGCCTTTTGGATTCATGCCCTTTTACCCGGGCCCCGGAGTGGGTGGCCATTGCATACCGAAAGACCCCCTATACTTGTATTGGAAGGCTAAAAGCTTCGGGTTTAATTCCCGTTTTATCCGCTTGGCCTCCGGTATAGTAAATTATATGCCTGAATATGTAGCCTTAAGAATCGAAGAGGAACTTTTAAAAAGGGGCCTGAAGTTAAAAGGTTCTTCTATCCTTGTGTCAGGGGTAACCTACAAAAAAGACGTTAAAGACTTACGCAAGTCCCCCAGCATAGATATAATCAAGGAACTGAAGAAGAGGGGTGTAAGGGTAACGTATTCCGACCCTCTAATACCCTATTTGAATATTGACCAGGTTCACTTGAGGTCGATTCCAATAACTAAAAGCGCTCTGGCTAGGTTTGATTGCCTAGTCGTGGCTACGGACCATTCTAATGTTGACTATAAAACGATATTTAGCGCCTCAAAGCTTATTTTTGACACCCGCTGTGTATACAGGGATACGATTGATGACAAATTGGTGAGGCTATGAAGGCAACGGTTTTTATAACAGGCGGAGCCGGGTTTATCGGGTCGCATCTTTGTTCTAAGCTGATTAAATCGGGGCACCGGGTCATTTGCGCCGATAACCTTATTACCGGCAGTTTGAAGAATATAAGCCCATTATTGAATGACAAGAAGTTTGTTTTTAAGAAGCAGGATGTTTCCCGGGCGTTTAATATCAAGGAGAAGGTAGGTTACGTTTTGCATTGCGCATCCCTGGCTTCTCCCGAGGATTATTTGCGTTTTCCGGTAGAAACGCTTAAGGTCGGCTCTTGGGGGACGCATAACGCTTTAGGTTTGGCAAAAAAGAATAAAGCTGTTTTTATGCTTTTTTCCACTTCCGAGGTCTATGGCGACCCCTTAATCCATCCGCAAAAAGAGAGTTACTGGGGTAACGTAAATAGCGTCGGAGAACGCGGCTGCTATGATGAATCCAAGCGTTTTTCCGAAGCCCTGACTATGGCCTATCGCCGCGTCCATAAGCTGGATACCCGCATCGCCAGGATATTTAACACTTACGGCCCGGGAATGCGGGCGGATGACGGCCGCGTTGTCCCCAATTTCATCAATCAGGCTTTAGCCGGCAAGCCCCTGACTGTTTACGGCAAGGGGATTCAGACGCGCAGCTTCTGTTATATAGATGATTTGACTGAAGGATTGTGCCGCCTGATGCTTAAACCTATCCATGAGCCGGTTAATTTAGGCAATCCCCGTGAATTTAGCGTTATGCAATTGGCAAAAATCGTGCTGAAGCTGGCCGATTCCAAAAGCAAGATTGTCTTCAGGCCTTTGCCGCAGGATGACCCCCGCCAGCGCCGGCCGGATATCCATAGGGCTAGGGCGCTTTTAAAATGGGATCCTAAAGTTTCCCTTGAAGAAGGCCTGGCCAAAACTATGCCTTTTTTTAGCCATTCCCTAAAGCCTAAGTAAGAGAAAAACTCTTTTTATCCCAAAATTCAACCAAAGAAAGCGCTTTCTTGACAAGGGGTATATTTATATGTTATACTTTACCGATTTAGCCCCTTTAAACCTTAAGCCCTAAACCAGCAAGAAAGGCCTAACCCTATGTTATTAAATATTTTAAAGCAAATTAATTGGGTGGATATCGGAGTGTTGCTTTTGGCAATAAGGATTTGCCTTACCGCTGTTAAGAATGGCTTCCCTATCGAGTTATTCAAGTTTATCGGCACGCTGGCGGCGATTTACCTTTCTTCGCATTATTACATTATTGTTTCGGATTATATAGCCGATTTGCTTTCTTTGAGCAATAAGCTCCCCCTGGAATTTCTGGATTTCATCGT
This sequence comes from Candidatus Omnitrophota bacterium, assembly GCA_043800555.1. GTDB lineage: Bacteria > Omnitrophota > Gorgyraeia > Gygaellales > Profunditerraquicolaceae > UBA6233. The sequence goes on from JAZDMX010000003.1 coordinate 264,455, forward strand.
TTTTGTGCTCATCGCTATAGGCAGCTACGTTATATTTGCGTTATTGCGCGGCATATTCGGCAGCCTCTTAAAGATGGAGGCCGTATCTACCTTAAATAAATGGGGCAGCCTGGTTTTAGGCCTGGCTAGGGCGTCTTTTTTGGCCAGCTTGATTATTTTCTCGATGTTTATTTCGAGCGTAAATTATTTTAAGAATAGCGTAAGGGCGTCTTATTGCGCTAAACGCTTATTTGTAATTTGCCCGGGCACCTATACGTGGCTATGGAATAAAGTAACCTCTAAGTTCATAACCTTCGAAAGATTCAACGATAATATAAATTCGGTAAACGAGGAGTTCTGGAAGGGTTAAGCATTCTTGCCTTAAGGATATTTAAGGCGGTTATGTAGCTGCCTGCTAAAGAGGTAGAGGGAGTAGCCGGCAGGTGGTATTTGGAGCCCTGCCTGTAAGCTATTGCCGCCGGATTGCCTGGGGAGAATGTTAATTAAGCCGGGAATGAAGGTATAGGCGCAAATCGCAAATATGAAAGAAGGTGGCGGATGAAATTGTCCCGTTTTTATGAGCTAGTTGTGGAGAATGGCTTAAAGTGCGACCCGAGGGCCGATAAAGCGGCGGTAAAATCATACCCGGATTCCGCCTTGCTTTACGGCGATCCCGATACGCAAGTAAGGAAAATCCTTATCGGGGTGGATATGGAGGTCGGCGAATTGCTTTTGGCTGACAGGATCCGCCAGAAAGAAGGCCTGGATTTAGTGATTTCTCATCATCCCGAGGGAAAGGCATACGCGCTTTTGCATGAAGTCATGCGCCTGCAGGTAGATTTGTTGACGCAGGCCGGCGTTTGCGGAGTTGTCGCCAAAAAGCTTTTAGATGAAAGGATGAACGAAGTAGCCCGCAGGATCCTTCCCCAGAATCATTCGCGTTCGGTTGATGCCGCGCGCCTTTTGAATATGCCGTATATGTGCATGCATACGCCGGCGGATAACCAGGTGTACCGTTTTCTTGAGAAATTAATGCGGTCCAGGAAACCCAGGGCCGTCAAGGACATAGTAAGGATTTTGCTTGAGGTCCCGGAATACCGCCAGGCGGAAATGAACGAATGCGGCCCGCGGATAATCCTGGGATCGCCTAACCGGCCCGCAGGCAAGATCTTCTTTGAAATGACCGGCGGGACCGAAGGGCCCAAAGAAGCATTCGCCCAGCTTTATAAGGCCGGGGTAAGGACGCTTATTTCAATGCATTTAAGCGAGGAGCATCTTAAAAAAGCCAAAGAGGCGTCTTTAAGCGTCGTGATCGCCGGGCACATCTCAAGCGACGTTTTGGGCCTGAATCTTTTGTTGGATAGGATTGAAAAGGAAGAAAGGCTGGAAGTTATAGGTTGTTCGGGATTTAAGAGGGTGAGAAGGTGATATGCCGGGCATGATCCCTGAAAATATATTGGATGAAGTTTTGAGCCGGGTTGATATCGTTGAAGTTATCAGCTCCTGTATCCCTCTTAAACGGGTTGGCCGTAACTTTAAGGCTTGCTGCCCGTTTCATCACGAGAAAACCCCTTCTTTTATGGTTTCGCCCGAACGCCAGATATATCATTGTTTTGGCTGCGGAGAGTCCGGAAACGCTTTTAAGTTTCTGATGCGCCATGAACGCATGGATTTCCCGGAAGCAGTGGAATTCCTGGCGAAAAAGGCGGGGGTTATCCTGGAGAAGAAAGAGCTTCGCGAGGACAAAACCCAGGGATTATCCAGCCGGTTATATAAAATCAACGAATTAGCCGCAAACTTCTACGCCAATAACCTGAATTCTAAAGAGGGTTCCGGGGCAGCCGACTATTTAATCAAGCGCCGGATAAAACGGGAGACCTGCATTGGGTTAAAAATCGGTTTTGCTCCCGTTAAATGGGACGGTTTGATTAATTACCTGCGTTCCAAATCAATAAGCTTGGACCTGATGGAGAAGGCCGGCCTTATTATAAGCAAGGAAGGCGGAGGCTATTATGACAGGTTTAGGAACCGCGTACTATTTCCTATTTTTGACGCTAAGGATCGCGTTTTAGGTTTTGGGGGAAGGGTTTTGGATAACAGCCTGCCTAAATACCTTAATTCTCCGGAAACTCCCGTTTATTCCAAGGGCAAGAATTTATACGGGTTTAACCTGGCCAAGGATGCTATAAGGGAAAATGATTTTGTGGTAATAGTGGAAGGATACTTCGATTTTTTGATCCCTTACCAGGAGGGGCTGAATTGTATCGTAGCTTCATTAGGGACCGCCCTTACCGTCGAACAGGTAAGGCTGCTGAAAAGATATACCCATAACGTAGTTATGATTTATGACGCGGATACTGCCGGGGAATTGGCCACGTTGCGCAGCCTCGATATATTTATCGAAGAAGAGATGAACGTAAGGATTTGTTCTTTGCCAAAAGACCTGGATCCGGATTTGTTTGTGCGTAAATACGGGATAGCGGCCCTGCAAGAAAAGATTGTTTCTGCGCAAGGAATATTGGATTATAAGCTCGGGGTCTTAAAAAGCCGCCATAGCATAAAAGAGATAGAGGGCGTAGCCAAGGTTTCCAGTTTAATGCTTGAAACTATTGCTAAATTCAAGAACGCGATAATGAAATCGGGACACATAAAGAAACTGGCCCAGGAGCTAAACCTTAGGGAAGAAGACTTGCTTGAAGAAGCTAAGAAAATAAAATCGCCTAAAGCCTCTTTGGGCCGGATTGAGCCGGCTTCAAGGAAAATCACCCGTAACGTTAACCCGACGGAGAAATTGCTTATGTCGCTGATGCTGGAAGAAAACAGCCTTATCGAGCGGATAAGAAGCAGGCTGAATCCCTCGGATTTTCAGGATGAGCGGATATCCAGCATAGTTTCTATTATGTTTGATCTGGCCAAGCAGGGTAAGAAAGTAGGGCCGCAGGTTTTAATGAACCATCTGGGGGACGGCATTTCGGAATTAGTTTGCGAATCCGTGTTTTTGCCTCCGGCCGCCGACTCGGAGAGCCATAAAGAAAAGGTGCTTGAGGATTGTATCCGGCGCATGAAGAGCGAAAGCTCGAGGCTGGAAAGGCACAGGCTGCATGAACAGATAAAACTCGCGCAAAATTCGGGGGATACCGAACGCCTCTTGAGCCTTACGGAAGAATTTCACTTGTTAATCAAAAAGAGAAAGTAGGAAAAGAAGATGAGAAAGAAAGCGTACCCGGCTAAAGACCTGGAAAAAATTATAGCATTAGGCAAGCAAAAAGGTTTTCTTACTTACGATGAAGTAAATGAGCTGCTCCCCGAAGACCTTTCTTCCTCCGACGATATGGATCATTTGTTTGAGTTGCTGGGGAATGAAGATATACAGGTAGTTGAGCGCGAAGAAGATAAGGCCGCAGATAAAGAAGGTTCTTTGATAAGAGAGGAATCTTTAACCGAACAGCTAAAATCGGAAGAGAAATTCCTTCCTTTGGATGACCCGGTAAAAATGTACCTTAAGCAGATGGGTTCTATTTCTTTGCTCTCCCGGGAGCATGAAATTGAATTGGCGAAAAAGATTGAAGAGGCCGAAGATAAATTTAAGCGGGCCTCTTTAAGTTCTAAGCTTGTGCGCAACGAAACGATCCTGGTGGCTAATGAAATTGTCGAGGGCAAGCTTAACCTGGAAGAAGTGGTCAAAGAGGATATTAAGGCAAAAAAGATAAATGTCGCTTCCAAAATAAAAAGGATCCTTAAAAAGCTTAAAACTACCCGTAGCGATGCCGTTGCGGTTGAGCTGCTTTTGGAGTTTAATTTCGTGACTTCGGTGGTGGAGGCGGCGGTGCGTAAGCTTAATCGGCTTTTAAAAGAGTTTGAGCATATCCGTAAATCCGCGCGCGAGCTGGCAAGGAAGAAAATTATACTGAAAGAATTGGGAGAACCGGTAAATAAGATTAAAGAGCAGATGAAGCTGGTTAAATCTATGAACGTCAGGTTTAACCGTTGCAAGAAAAAGTTAGTCGAGGCGAATTTAAGGCTGGTGGTAAGCATAGCCAAGAAATACACCAACAGGGGTTTATCGTTTCTGGATTTGATCCAGGAAGGCAATATCGGGCTTATGCGCGCCGTAGAAAAGTTCGAATATAAAAGGGGCTATAAATTTTCAACTTACGCTACCTGGTGGATAAGGCAGGCAATTACCCGTTCTATTGCCGACCAGGCGCGCACCATAAGGATACCCGTGCATATGACCGAGACAATCAATAAAATTATCCGTTATTCCCGCGTTTTTGTCCAGGAGAACGGCCGCGAGCCTTTACCCGAAGAGATCGCCCATAAAATGCGCCTGCCGCAGGAGAAGGTAAAAACGATATTAAAGATTGCCCAGGAACCGATCTCCCTGCAAATGCCGATTGGCGACGAGGGGGATACGCATTTTGGAGATTTTATCCAGGATAAAAAGGCAGTTTCTCCGGCAAACGAAACTGTCCGTTCAATGTTAAAAGATGAGATGAATTCCGCTTTAAGCACGCTTACCGACAGGGAGAAGAAGATCCTCGTTTTGCGTTTTGGCATTCAAGACGGTTCAAACCGCACCTTGGAAGAGGTGGGCAATGTTTTCCGGGTTACCCGTGAAAGGGTGCGGCAGATCGAGGCCAAGGCGTTAAAGAAGCTTCGGCACCCCACGCGTTCAAGAAGGTTAAGGACTTTTCTGGATATGACTCTTGCTCATCAAAGAGAGTATTAATTATCGGATTAGCCCTTAACGCAAGGCTTCTCAAATTGTTTTCTTCCGGCAAAGCCCGCTATAAATCCTGACGGTTTCCCAGCCTTTGGCTTGCTTGCGGCTACCGCAGATGGCAATAATCAGGAATCAGCCTTTTAGCGAGAAAATAGTTGCCAAAAACCCCAGATAATAGTATCATACTATGTTAAGTTGTTAAAGCCTGATTCCCGGATGACTTATTTTGGCGAATTGTCGGGGGGATGAGCGGCTAATGGGCAAACGAACCGTTTTACGGGGCCTATAGCTCAGCGGTAGAGCAGGAGACTCATAATCTCTTGGTCGGAGGTCCGAATCCTTCTGGGCCCACATTAAATATTATTTATTGGCCAGGGTTTTATAGCCGCCTCAAGCGGAATCACGAAAAGAAATACCCCCGGCAGGGACAAATACCGGGCATTTAGCTCAGCTGGTTAGAGCGCCACATTCACATTGTGGAGGCCAGAGGTTCAAGTCCTCTAATGCCCATTTCTCAAACAAGGCCGGGTATAATTTCTGCCGCAGGCTCTTTATAAGGGCCGGCTGCGGATGAGTTTAGGGCGCCAACTAATATAGCGGAAGGAGAAAAAATTGCCGGAAACTAGCCTCAAGTCGCAATTGACAAACTTGATTAAATTGCAGGCGGTAGATACTCAAATATACGCTTTGCAATCGGAAAAATCCCTTAAGCCGCGGGAAGTAATGGCGTTAGAAACTTCTTTTGAAGAGAAAAAGGCGAAGTTGGCCGAGCTGGATAAGAAATCCCTGGATCTTCAGAAACAGAGAAAAGATAAGGAACTGGAGCTGGCTTCAAAAGATGAGGCAATCAAGAAGCTGCAGGGGCAGCTCTACGGGCTTAAAACAAATAAAGAGTATCAAACTATGCTGCAGCAGATCCAAGATGCTAAGGCCGACGCTTCCGTGATTGAAGATAAGGTCTTGGAGCTCTTTGATGCTGCCGATAATGTCAGGAAAGAAGCCGAGAAGGAAAAAGACAGGCTGAAAGAAGAAGAGTCAGTATTCTTAGGCGGGAAGAAGAAGATAGACGAAAGGGTCAGGGAGATCGACGAGCGCCTTAGTTGCCTGCAGGCGCAGAGAAAACAGGCTTTGCAGGAAGTCGAGCCTAAGGTTTTAATCCAATACGAAAGGATATTGTCCAATCGCGACGGTTTGGCCATTGTTACGGTCAAGGGGAATTCTTGCGGAGGTTGCAACATGTTTGTCCCTCCCCAAGTCATAAACTTGATAAAAATGTATGACCATATAATTACCTGCGAGATGTGCAACAGGATCCTGTATATAGAGGAGCCCTGCTAGAAGCAATCATAACGGTGGTTACGAAGGTTTTTTACTGATATGAGGGAACTTGAGATTTATATTGATGGCGCATCCAAAGGTAACCCGGGCCAAGCGGAATCGGCGTGGTTATCCTGCGCCAAGGGGAAACTTTAAAGAATATCTCTGTTTACATAGGGCAGGCGACCAATAACATCGCCGAGTATACGGCTTTGATATACGCGCTTCAAGAGGCCTTGCTCTTAAAAGCGCAGATACTGAAAATCAGTACGGATAGCCAGCTTTTGGCTCGCCAGATGAACAAAGTTTACAAGGTTAAACATGAGAATATAATCGGCCTTTATAACCAGGCCTTAAATCTATTGGCCGGATTTAAAGAGGTTTCTATAAAAGATATCCCGCGGCAGGAGAATCAAGCCGCAGATCGGCTGGCAACTCAGGCGATTAAGAACGAATTAAGAAAAGTTCTTTAAAATAAGGGCCAGGCCCCGTATATGGGCTGTCGGGGATTTTTTACAGGGCAGGCGGAATGTGGTCGCCCGTTATTGAATAAATGGCGGGAGGAAAGTCCGGGCTCCGGAGGACAGCGTAGTAGGCTAACCCCTACCCTTCGGTAAACTTACCGAAGAGGATTATCCCTTGGCGTTGGCTTGAGAAAGCCGCGGCAGGGGGTCATTGCCTGAAGACGTAAGCCTAAGGCGATGAGAGCCACAGAGACGAGGATCGTTGGTGCCGCTGATTTTGTTTTGCTGGTAGCGTTGGTTTACCGGCGCGATTCAGTTTTTAATCAGCGGGATCAGCGGGGAGTGAAACGAGGCAATCTCTGCGCGGAGCAAGGCGAATAGGAGATGATCTGTCATTAATTTGGCAGAACGCGTTTGTCCGGCGCGTTATTAAATCTCGGGTATTAAGCTGCTTGAGCTTTGACGGCAACGTTAAGGTCGAGAGGAATGATCACTAATCGGCGCGAAGAAATCGCACCAAGACAGAACCCGGCTTATTTCGCCTGCCCATTTAAATGTTGGAATAATCAGAGGCCGGTAGCTTATGGCCTTATAGCCAGTAGCCGGAATTATAACCGGCTACCGGCTAAGTATCGTTAAAGGAGGAAACAAATGTCCGGTCATTCTAAATGGAAGACGAATAAGGGAAAGAAAATGGTGGCAGACGCCAAGAAAGGGGCGACTTATACCAAGATAATCAAGGAGCTTACGATTATTGCCCGCGAAGGCGGCGGAAACCCGGATACAAACCCCCGGTTAAGGGCTGTTATGCAAAAGGCGAAAGAAGCGAATATGCCTTCTGATAACGTGAAAATGGCGATTAAGCGGGGAACAGGGGAATTGCCCGGGGTTGTTTATGAGACATGCATGTATGAAGCGTATGGGCCGGGAGGAGTAGCGATGATGATCGAGGTCCTTACCGATAATAAGAACCGCGCCAGCGCCGAAATACGCAATATTATGTCAAAAAAAGGCGGCAGCTTTGCCGGGGCGGGCTCGGTCAGCTGGATGTTTACGATGAAGGGTTATTTCCTGATTGATAAGGGCCAGGCCAAAGAAGATGAATTGATGAACATAGTCCTGGATGCCGGCGCCGAAGATATGAAATCAGATGAAAAGAATTTTGAAATATTCTGCGCTCCTCAGAATTTCGAGAAGGTAAGGCAGGCCATAGAGGCAAAAGGGATCAAGCCCCAAGACGCCGAAGTTACCATGGTGCCTTCTTCAAGCATTAAACTGGCCGGTAACGACGCCAAGCAGCTGCTTTCATTGATTGACACTCTTGAAGAGCATGATGACGTGCAGCAGGTTTACGCTAATTTCGACATACCTGATGAGTTGATGGATCAGTTGGCGCAGGAATAGTCGATGGATCCCGTTAGGGATAAAACTTTGACGGGTTCTCTAAGGGGATTTCTGACAGGATGAAGATACTGGGGGTTGATCCTGCTTTGGCTGTTACGGGTTACGGGTTAATCAAGGTCGAAGGCAATAAATTGGCCTTGATAGAAGCCGGAATAATTTCTACTTGCGCTAAAGATTTAGTAACTACCCGCCTGGATAAGATATACCGGGCAATGATTAAATTAATTTGTGACAGTTCTCCGGATGTCCTGGTTTTGGAGAAAATATACGCGCATTACCGGCACCCGGTGACGTCGTATATCTTAGGGCAGGCGCGCGGAGTAATATGCCTGGCTGCGGCGACAAAAGATATACCCCTGGTAGAATACGCGGCTACGCGGGTAAAAAAAGCGGTAGTAGGCAAAGGCCTGGCCCCAAAAACTCAAATGCAGAGGATGGTAGCCGGCTTACTTGGCTTGAAGGAGATACCTAAATATAGCGATGTTACCGATGCTTTGGGGTTGGCTATAGCCCATAGTTATATAAGCAAGGCCAATCGTTACGGGCTGATAAGCGCATAAGGTTAGGGCTATTTAAAGATGATTTCGAGGATTACCGGCAAAATTATCGATAAAGGGAACAATTATTTAGTGCTGGATTTGAATGGCCTTGCCTATCAAGTTTTTGTCCCGGCCACGGTAATGCAGAGGATAGGCGATTTCTCGGGAGCGGACCAGCTGATAAGCCTGCGGACTTTTCATTATTTGCAGGTTGACCAGTCTAAAAGCGTCCCGTTTTTAATCGGATTTATAAATGATATTGAAAAAGATTTCTTTGAAATTTTCATTACTGTTTCGGGGATCGGGCCGCGCGCGGCTTTGAAGGCCCTTAATAAGCCAATATCCGAGATTGCCCGGGCAATTGACGAAGGGGACCTGGCTTTTTTGAGGTCGCTCCCCGGTATAGGCGAGCAAAGGGCTAAAGAGGTAATTGCCAAGCTGCAGAATAAAGTCGGCAGATTCGGCCTTATCCAGGACCGTGCGGTTAAAGCCGGATTCACTAAGCCCGGGGGCATTATTGAGGAGGCCCTGGCAGTGCTTATGCAGCTGGAATATAAGAAATCCGAAGCAATGAATATGATAAAAAAGTCTATTGAATCGGCCCCCGATACGGATACGACCGAAGAGCTATTGAATTTAGTATATAAGCAGAGGAAGGCAAAATAAATTTCTCCGGATTAATCCCCCGCAGGCATTGATATGGGCGGGATTTTGTGAATGGCGCGGCTTGTTTAGCCGCGGACCTGTAAAATGGCAGATACCAGGAAATCGGTGATTGAAGCGCTTTTATTGGCCAGCGAAAAGCCTTTGGCCTTGGAGCAGATACGGCTTGTTTTGGATAACGCCGGTAACGATGAAATCCGTAAGCTGCTCGATGAATTGAAAACGGAGTATGAGCAATCTTGCCGGGGCATCCGCCTGGCCGAGATAGCCGGCGGGTTTCAGATGATTACCGCATCGGAATTCGCCCCCTTTTTGAGAAAACTTTTCAAAAACAGGCATATCGAAAGATTGTCCAAGCCCGCCTTGGAGACTCTGGCTATTGTCGCGTATAAGCAGCCTTTAACGAAATCGGAGATTGAATTATTAAGGAATGTCAACATTGACGGGGTGATGAAGAGCCTCTTGGCTAAGGGCCTGATTAGGGTCGCCGGCAGGAAAAAGGCCCCGGGGAGGCCTTGCGTTTACGGGACTACCCGGATCTTCTTGGAGTATTTCGGATTGAAATCTTTGGATGATTTGCCTGAAATCGATGATTTTCCCGCGATGGCCAAAAAAAGCAACCTTACCGATATTGAATTGGAAGAGGAGAATAAAGCGGAGGTAATGAATGAGCCTCAAAGCACTGCGCAGTAAAATAGATAATTTAGATAAAGAGATAATCGGGCTTTTGAATAAGCGCGCCGCAGTTACCCTGGATGTGGCCAGAGAAAAGAATAAGAGCGGGAAGAGTATTTACGCCCCGGAGAGAGAAAGGGAGGTTTTAAACAAGATAACTTTCTTGAGCCGGGGGCCTTTAACCGCCAAAGCGCTAGAGGCTATTTATCGCGAGATAATGTCTTCTTCTTTAGCGTTAGAAAAAAACCTGAAGATAGCGTATATGGGGCCGGAAGCCTCTTTTAGCAATTTGGCCGCCCTAAAAAGATTTGGTTCGCAGGTAAGCTATGTAGCCTGCGCCGGAATTTCTGATGTTTTCGCGGATGTGGAAAGGGATGTTGCTGATTACGGGGTCGTGCCGGTAGAAAATTCCATTGAAGGAGCGGTTACGCATACCCTGGATATGCTGGTTGATTCCGATTTAAAGATTTGCTCGCAGATAATCCTGGACGTGGCGCACAATCTTTTGGCTAATTGCCCTAAAGACAGGATCAGGCGGGTATATTCCAACCCGCAGGTTTTAGGCCAATGCCGAATCTGGCTTCAGGAGAATCTGCCTCATGCCGAACAAATTGAGGTTTCTAGCACTACGCGCGCTGCGCAAATTTCCGCAAAAGAGAAAAACAGCGCTTGCATAGCGTCATTATTGGCGGGTAAGGTTTATAAATTGAAGGTAGTTGCCCGGGACATAGAAGATTCGCCGCATAATATAACGCGTTTTTTCGTTGTTGGCAAGGCTCAAGCGGGTAAGACCGGGCGCGATAAAACTTCTATCCTGTTTTCTATCAAGGACAAAGTAGGGGCGCTTCAGGATATGCTGATGCCATTTAAGAAATGCGGCATAAACCTGACTAAGATTGAATCCCGCCCATCCAAGAAGCGGGCCTGGGATTATTATTTCTTTGTGGACCTGCAAGGCCACCAGCAGGAGCCCCGGGTCCAGAAAGCGCTCCGGGAGCTGGAGAATAAATGTAAATTCCTGAAGGTGTTAGGTTCGTATCCGACCGGAGAATAAGCCCCGGTATCAAATCCAATCCGGAAAGGCTTAAAGCGCTATTGGCGCAAGGATAAATAAAATGCAATTCGTAAGAAGAAACATATTAAACGTGCTGCCGTATAAGGCGGGTAAGCCCATCGAAGAGGTAAAGAGGCAATTGGGTTTAAAGGAAGTGATAAAGATGGCTTCCAATGAAAACCCGCTGGGGGCTTCGCCTAAAGCGGTTGAGGCTATCCGTAAAGCTAGTTTTGGGGTAAATCGTTATCCGGATTCCCAGGGGTTTTATTTAAAAAGAAAGCTTGCCAAGGTTTTGAACGTTAATGCAACTAACCTGGTTTTGGGTAACGGCTCGGATGAGTTAATCGATATTATCATTAAGACCTTCGTTGAAGACGATGAAAATATCGTTACCTCCGACACCACCTTCCTGGAGTATGAGGTTAGCGCTTCTGTGTATGGGCGTAAATTAATCAAGGTGCCTTTGCGCTATTTTAAATACGACCTCGAATCGATGCGCAAAAGAATCGATAAGAAGACCAAGCTGGTTTTTATCGCCAACCCCAATAACCCCACGGGCACTTATGTAACTAAGTATGAGCTCCGTGATTTTATCTCCGGTTTGCCGCAAAATACCTTATTGGTTATGGATGAGGCTTATGACGCTTTTATCGATGTGAATGATTTTCCCTCTATGCCGGCTAAGTTTAACGGCAAAAATACCATTATATTAAAAACATTTTCCAAATCCTATGGCCTAGCCGGTTTGCGCATAGGTTACGCCGTGCTTAATGCGGAATTGGCCGGGGCTATGGAGAGGGTAAGGCAGCCCTTTAATATTAATTCTTTGGCGCTTGCCGGCGCCTCGGCAGCTCTTGATGACAGGGAATTCTTGCGTAAAACGCGTAAAGTAATCCTGGAGGGGAAAGATTACCTTTACGATAACCTAAAGAAGCTGGGTTTGGCTTATGTGCCGACTGTCGCGAATTTCATACTTGTCGATATTGCCCAGGATGGGGTAGAGTTATTCAACAAAATGTTAAAATTCGGGGTCATTGTGCGCGACATGAAACAGTATGGATTGAATAATTTTATCCGGGTAACCATAGGGACAAAGAAGGAAAACGAAAGGTTTATCAAGGTTTTAAAGAAAATCTTGCGCAAGGCTTAAAGGCTTTGCGGGTTGCGGGCTTAGGCAAAATTCCCGCGGCTAAACCGGCAGCGTAACCGATAACCCTAAAGCAAGGAGAGCATAAATGATTATAGTTTTAAGGCCCGAGGCTACTGATGCCCAGGTTAACCACATAATCGAAAAGGTAAAAAAACTGGGATTGATCCCGCATGTGTCAAAAGGCACGGAGCGCACTATTATTGGCGTTATCGGGCCGGAAGATGTTTTGCGCGTGACGCCATTAGAGGTCTTTGCCGGCGTGGAGAGGGTCATACCGGTTTTAGCGCCGTATAAGCTTGTTTCGCGCGAATTTAAATCGGTTGATTCGGTAATAGATTTGGGAAAAGGGGTTAAAATCGGCGGAAAGAAATTGGCGGTTATGGCCGGGCCTTGCGCCATAGAAAATATCGATATATTGCGCAAGATCGCCGCTGAAGTAAAAAAGGCCGGCGCGCTTGTTTTGCGCGGCGGGGCTTTCAAGCCGCGCACTTCTCCTTACAGTTTTCAGGGCCTGGGGGAAGAGGGGTTAAAGATCCTGAAGCAGGTGGGCGATGAAATGGGCATGGTTACCGTAAGCGAGGTTATGGATACCCGGGATGTGGAATTAATGACGCGTTATGTGGATATGCTGCAGATCGGCGCCCGCAATATGCAGAATTTTAATCTTTTGAAAGAAGTCGGGATGACAAAAAAGCCGGTTCTATTGAAAAGGGGGTTGTCCTCGACTGTAAAAGAAATGCTTATGTCTGCCGAATACATCTTATCCGGCGGGAATTTTAACGTGGTGCTCTGCGAGCGGGGAATAAGGACTTTTGAGGATTCTACCCGGAATACCCTGGACATAAGCGCAATCCCGGTAGTTAAGCAGCTTTCGCATTTGCCTATAGTGGTTGACCCTTCGCATGCGGCCGGGAAATGGGGCTTGGTTGGCCCGCTCTCCAAAGCCGGGATCGCGGTTGGCGCCGATGGCTTGATTATCGAAGTGCATACTTCTCCGGAAGACGCTATGTCGGATGGGACCCAATCCTTGATACCGTCAAATTTCGCGGGTTTGATGGGGGAGCTGAGAAATTTGGCTAAAACAATAGGAAGAGAAATATAATGCGCCTGTTTAATAAGGTTGCGATTATCGGGACCGGTTTAATCGGCGGATCGCTGGGGTTATTAATAAAGAAAAATAAGCTGGCGGGGCAGGTAGTCGGGGTAAGCCGGCATAAAAAGAGCCTCGATTTAGCGTTGAAAATGAAGGCGATCGACCGGGGTTCGGTATCTTTTGATATTATTAAAGGTTCTGACCTTTTGATCCTGGCTGTCCCCGTGGATACGCTGATCAGCCTGAAAGAGCGGATCCGTAAGGCCGCGGGAAGAAATTGCCTGGTTACTGACGTCGGAAGCACTAAAGCGCAGATCGCAAGGCATTTAAGCGCGATTTTCCCGAATTATGTCGGAAGCCATCCTTTGGCCGGATCGGAAAAACGCGGGATCCTAAACGCAGGGCCGGGTATCTTTAAGGGTTCTTTATGCGTCCTGACGCCGGATAAAAAAACTATGCCCGGGGCCCTGGCAAAAATAAAGGCGCTCTGGGTTAAGTTAGGAGCCAGGGTCGTTTGCCTGTCTCCGGAAAAGCACGATAAGGTTTTGTCTTTTACCAGCCATCTTGCTCATCTAGCCGCATTTTCCCTGATAAAAAGCGTTCCGCTTAATTATTTGAAATTTGCTTCCAGCGGCCTTAGGGATACTACCCGGATTGCCGCTTCGGACCCCGGGCTTTGGCAGGGGATATTCCTGACGAATAAAACCGAGTTGCTTAAGGCCTTAAGGTTATTCGAATTAAATTTAAAGGAAATAAAATACGCTATAGCCAAAAATGACAAAGGCAGGCTTGCGGGTATCTTGAAGCAGGCCCAGGAAAAAAGAAACATTCTCGGATGATTATCGCTATAGATGGCCCCGCGGGCGCAGGCAAAAGCACTGTTGCTAAACTGCTCGCCAAAAAAATTAAATTTCTTTATATCGATACGGGAGCTATGTACCGGGCGCTCACCTTAAAAGCTTTGGAGTCGGGCTTGGATATAGGCGATAGCGCCGGGATTATCGAGCTGGCTTTAAATACCAGTATTAGCCTGGTTAATGATCCTGACGGCGCCTTAAGGGTGTTTTTGGACGGCCGCGATGTTTCCAGCGATATCCGCCAGCCGTCGGTAACCAGGTTTGTTTCGGATGTCGCCAAGATCGGGCGGGTGCGCGAAATTATGGTAGGGCTGCAGAGAGCGCTCGGCAGCCGGGGGGATTCCGTTTTGGATGGCCGGGATATCGGGACCGTGGTTTTCCCGGATGCCGAAAAGAAATTTTACGTGGATGCGGATTTTAAAGAACGGGTAAGCCGCAGGCATAAAGAGTCCGTAGGCCTTGGGCAAAATGTTTCATTGGAAGACGTCTCCGGGGACCTGTCCAACCGCGACAATATCGATTCTAACCGTAAAATCGCCCCGCTTAAAAAAGCCGATGACGCTATTTACGTGGATACGACGCATTTGAGCATAGAAGAAGTAGTGGGCAGGTTATTAAAAGAAGTCCGTCAAGAATGACCTATCGCTAAATCCCGCTATAGAGCATGACCCGGGGTGTGCCATCAATCTTGAATTTGGAACCGGCGTTTAGGAATTCATTCGTCATGGGAAACCGCATTAATTATGGACAAATCTCTTATCCGCAATTTTAGTATTATTGCCCACATAGACCATGGGAAGTCAACTCTCGCCGACCGTATCCTGGAAATAACCGGCGCGGTCGATAAAAGGCATAAGGGCACCCAGCTTCTTGACGATATGGAACTGGAGCGTGAGCGCGGGATCACGATTAAGGCATCCATGGTGAGGTTGTCGTATGCTTCTTCTGACGGAAAAGAGTATGTGTTGAATTTAATCGATACCCCGGGCCACGTAGATTTTACCTATGAAGTATCCAAGTCTCTGGCTGCCTGTGAAGGCGCGGTCCTGGTAATTGACGCCGGCCAGGGGATTGAGGCCCAAACAGTAGCCAACTATTATATTGCCCTGGAGAATAACCTTGAAATTATACCTGTTTTGAATAAAATTGATTTGGTTTCTATCGATATCCCCAAGGTAAAGAGGCAGATCGTCAGCGTCCTGGGTTTTAAGGAGGAGGATATAATCCCGGTTTCGGCAAAGGTTGGCACCGGCGTTAAGGATGTCTTAGAAAGGATAATCCGGTTGATACCGGCTCCCAGCGGGCAAGACAGCCATCCCTTGAAAGCCCTTGTGTTTGACTGCCGCTTTGACCCTTATAAGGGCGTGGTGGTTTTTGTCAGGATTGTCGACGGCTGCATTACTGGCTCCACCCAGTTGAAGATGATGCATTCCGGCGAAGTTTACAAGATAGAAGAATTAGGCGTATTCAAAAACCTGAAATATTCGGCGGTTGATTCTTTGACCTGCGGGGAAGTCGGCTATTTTACCGCTAACATACGCCAGCCGAGGCAGATAATTATCGGAGATACGATAACCGACGTCAAGAACCCCTGCGTAAAGAGCCTGCCCGGTTACCGCTCGCCAAAACCTCTCGTATTTTGCGGCATATACCCGGTGAATCCGGGGGATTTTCCGGATTTACGCGATGCCATGGATAAATTAAAATTATCGGATGCGTCGTTTGTTTTTGAGCCGGAGAATTCGCAATCTTTCGGATCGGGCTTTCGCTGCGGATTCTTAGGGTTATTGCACATGGAGATAGTCCAGGAACGGCTGGAAAGGGAATACGGCTTGAATTTAATACTTACGGTGCCCAATGTAGTTTATAGGGTAATCCTGGCAAACGGAGAGATATTGGAAGTAGATACGCCGGCAAAATTACCCCCCCAGCAGGATATCCGGGAGGCGCAGGAGCCTTATGCCGGATTATTGATGATAATCCCCGTGGATTCGATAGAAGCGGTTTGCGATTTTACCAAATCCCGGCGGGGAGTTTTCCAGTCTAATGAATATTTGAGCGAAGACAGGGTAAAGCTTGTTTTTAACATACCGCTTTCGGAGATTATAGTAGATTTTTACGACCGGATAAAATCGCTGACTAAAGGTTACGGCTCATTGGATTACGAATTCAAGGATTACCTTGTAACCAAGCTCGTAAAATTAGATATCCTTTTGAACGGTAATGCCTGCGACGCCTTTTCATCCCTGATGTCTAAGGATAAGGCGTATTCCCGGGCGCACGCCCTTGTTGCAAAACTTAAAGAACTGATCCCGCGCCAACTCTTTGAAGTTTCGATTCAGGCCGCTATAGGCAGCCAGATTTTGGCGTCGGAAAAAGTGCGTTCGGTCGGTAAACACGTTACCGCTAAATGTTACGGCGGAGATATTACGCGAAAGCGCAAGCTTTGGGAAGAACAGAAAAAAGGCAAGAAGCGCCTTAAGCAATTCGGAAGAGTTGAAATTCCGCAGGAAGCATTCTTGGAGGTGTTGAGGATATGACGACTAAGAAGAAATCAGTATTAAGGGAGTGGTTGGAAGCGGCTATTTTTGCGGCGTTTTTGGCATTTTGCGTTATCCGTCCGTTTATTGTCCAGGCGTTTAAAATACCGACCGGTTCTATGCACCCGACTCTTTTAGAGGGCGATTTAATTTTAGTTAATAAATTCATTTACGGGGCGAAAGTCCCGTTTACCAAATACCGGCTTCCGGCGGTAAGAGAAATACGAAGGGGGGACGTGGTAGTATTCATTTACCCGCAGGACGATAAGAAGGATTTCATCAAGAGGATGGTTGGCTTGCCGGGAGATGCCATTGAGATTAAAAGCGGGACGGTTTATGTTAACGATAAGCCCTTGGCTGAACCGGTTTTTAACCAGCGGTATTATTACAATAGGGGAGATTTCGGGCAAGAGGGCCAGAGGATAGTCGTGCCCGCGGATAGTTATTTTGTTTTGGGCGATAACTCGGGTTCATCCAAAGACAGCCGTTACTGGGGATTTGTGCCTAAAGACAATATTTTAGGCCAGGCTATGGTTATATACTGGCCTCCCCAACGGATAAGGGTGTTAAAATGAGAGAAGGCGCTAAATGAACATCGCCAATAAGATTTCCACCTTCAGGATTTTAAGCGTGCCGTTTTTTATCGCCTCCTTGGCGTATTACTGCCCTCAAAGAAACTACCTAAGGTTTATAGCGTTAGGTATTTTTATGCTGGCAGCGCTTTCGGATGCGGCTGACGGTTATATGGCCAGAAAATCAAAACAGCAGTCAAAAGCCGGGCTTATACTGGATCCTTTGGGGGATAAATTGCTGCTTATGAGCGCTTTTATCTGCCTCTATGCCAACACGTATCTGTCTCCCAGGTTCCCGCTTTGGGTGATCCTTATCGTAATCAGCCGCGATGTAATTATAATCCTGGGGGCGATTGTCGTTTATATCGTAAAGCAGAATATCAATATCATACCTACTTACTGGGGAAAAATATCCACTATCGCTCAAGTGCTGGCGGTCGTCTCCGTTTTGCTGCAGCTAAAATATTCTCCCTTTTTCTGGTGGTTGGCAGTGGCCTTTACGGTGATATCCGGGGCTCTTTACGTAAACAGGGGGTTTATCCTACTCTATGGCTTGGACGGTTCTCGGAATAATCATTAGTTATATTTTTGGCTCGATTCCCACTGCTTATATTTTCGGAAGGGTTATAAAGGGAGTTGATATCCGTAAATTCGGCTCCGGCAATGTGGGCGCCACCAACGCCTTCAGGCTTTTAGGCAAAGGCTGGGCAGTAGTCGTATTGGCCTTAGATATATTAAAAGGGTTCTTGCCGGTAGTAATCATACCGGCCTCTATAGGCATAAGAGCCGGTGTTTCGCTGGAAACATTTTGCATGCTTGCCGGCATAAGCTGTATCTGCGGGCATAACTGGAGCATTTTCCTGGGTTTTAAGGGAGGCAAAGGGGTGGCTACGACTTTAGGGGTTTTACTGGGGCTTTCAATTAAGATAGCCGGTTTGAAGGCCATCTTGGGCGTAGCTATTCTGATCTGGCTGGCCGTATTTATTATCAGCAGGATTATTTCCCTGGCTTCTGTTTTGGCGGCCTTGAGCTTTCCCGTATTAACGGTTTTATTCAAACAATCCATCAGTTTAACCTCGATAGTTACGCTTTTAGCCGTATTTATCATATACCGCCATAGGTCCAACATCAAGAGGATACTTAATGGCAAAGAACCCCGCTTAAGCTTCAAGAAATAACCCAGCCTTGCCATAAAATCATTCCATCTGCCAATCCGATGACCAGTCAAGCCGGAAACCGCTTTCTTTTTTAGCCGTAATTGCATTGAAAGCGGACCGGGAAGTGTTTATACTTTTCTTAAAGGGCGTGTTTATTCTTTAGGCCGCTAATCTCACTGTGCGGGAGCTATGGGGCCGGAGCGTAATCCGGTAAAAGAATGCGGGATTTATTGTTTAAAAACTTGATTTCTACCGACCGCAGGCGAAAAATAATCGCCAGTTCCGAAGTTGCGGAAAAACAGGGTATGCGCAGCACTATACGCCGGCATTTCATTTGCCTGGTTAAAGAAGCCGGAGATGGGCACAATATCCAGAAACCGCTTCCGCATATTCGCATTATTAAGGAGCACAACACCCAGGAGCGCAGGGAAAAGTTTTTTTGTAAGATTAAGGGCAGCCTTTGCGCCGTAAGTAACGGTAAATTATTCTTGCTTATATTTATGCATACCCTTAAAATCGACCTTGTAGCAACCCGCCAGGAAGCAATCTAATTGTTTATTCCAGGTATATGTCGATTTTTTCGAATTGACGCGCCCTTACTTTTTCGGCGTAAGGAGAGTTAATAACGGGGGAGTTTATTTCCACGGGGCCTTCTTGGCCTCCAAGGATAATCTGCGTAATTTTCGCCGGGCCTTTTCCTTGGGCCCGGCATTGCTTGCCGGCGGAGTTTGGCCCAGGGGAGGATTCAAAGGTATCTTTGCGCCTCGGGTTGTGGTAGGTTACCTTGATCTTGCTTAAGAAATTAAAAGTATAGTCGCCTTTTTTATCGAATAGCCAACCGGCAAGTTTTGGCTCAAACTTTAGCGCAAGTTTTCCGTCTTTGATAAAAAAGGGATTCATCCCGGCGTTAATCTTTAGCCAAATCTCCAGGAACTCGGCGGTTGAGCCTGAAAGCCGCGCGACAAAGCCGTTTCCATGGAGCTTCTTGTCCGGGAACGCGCTGCTTACCAAAAATGAAGAATTCTCCAGTATGCTTCTTCCGTAACGTTGAGGCTCCTGGAAGGGGATAAGGCAATTCTTGAAATCCTCGTAAAATTCCTTATACAAGCCGGCTTTTAAAAGCTCAAGAATGTATTTATACTCCATATGGATCCATATTGATTCGTTCTCCAGCCATCCGGGAGTAAAAACGCGGCATCTGCCGATTTCTTCCGGCATGCCTGCTAACGCCGCCGTTACTTTATACATTTTAAGTTTTTTATCAAAAAGTTCGCATTTCCTTGTCCCTTCATGTATCTTCCGGGCATGGCTTTGGCTATCCGCCAGCCGGAGCGCGTGCACTTGGGCTTCTAGAAATAGCGGGAGGCCGGACTGTTTAAACTCGGTAGGTTTTATAAAATGATTGTCCGCGCTCTCGTATCGGGTAACTTCATTTATAAAATAACCGCAATAAACATTTTCTCTTGTGTCTTTAGCTTTTAGGATGCCCAGGTCTATCTTTTTAAGCGCGGTATCGATAATGCCGGTTATTTCAGGCGCCGGGACATCCAATTCAATCCCGCCGACCCCCATTTTTGTCAAGGAGCGGTAGTCTTCTTTGAGGGAATGGGATTCGTCCCACCAGGCGTAGTCATCGGCCTTATTGTCAAAATAATCAAGGGTTAAGCGGTTAAGCTCCGTAAGCAGTTTAAGTATTTCTTCGGTAACCGCCAGTTTTTCTATGCCCGTTTGATTTATAGCATCTTTAATGAAAAGCGCCAGGCGTTTCAACTCGAATGTTTCGCATAAAGACGAACCGAACAAAGCGGGAAGGCCGTTCAGAGAGTCAAACCAGTTGGGCTTATCGGCTTCCATTTCTACGCCGATTCCAAACGGGTCAAGCGAGGCGAATTTGTTGCCGAAAAGGCACAGAAGTTTATTAATTAAGGAGGTCTGATATATTTGGGTTTGGCCCGGCATGATCCTCACCAGGTGCGCCGGGGCCTTGCGTTTGTGCAGCATTTCTTTTTTGGCGTTATCGCAGGCGACTGAATGTAATTGCCGGGGTTTGCCGTTATACAGCAGGTATTTTTCGTTTCTTGCCTTGACAACTTCGGAATTATCAAAGAAGGTAAAAATCCTGTCGCAGAAAACAATTTGTTTTAGTTTTTCAGGATAAACTTCCAGGTAGCTTGAAAGCAGGTCAAGGTTGTAATGCCAATGGTCGGTCCAAAACCCCTCACCGTGCTCTGCTTCGCTTATTTTAAAAGAGCCGGCGATGATTAAATCCAGTAATTCATCGTAAGGTATGCGTAACTTTATCTGGTTATCCTCTATAAAGTGGATTACTTCGCCGGGAGAGAAGGGCTTGCTTAAGAATGAGATTATTCTTTCTTTATTCTTCTTAAGGCAAATTCCCTCTAGTTTTGCCTTAAGGGTTTCTTTGTCTTTGATTGCGAAGCTGGAGCCTTTTACTATCAGGGGGTTAAATCCGTCTAGCTGGATCAAATTAATAAGCGAGGCCAGGTTTTCTTCTTTGATTTCAGGGTTGAACCAGATATCGTTCCTGCGGTTTTGGTTTAAGTCGCGGTAATTGCCGTTTCCCTGGGAAAAGTAGGTAGGCGCAAGCTGAAACCTGTTATAGTCTCTTTCGGGATCGCCGTGTTTACGGGAATAAAGGTGGAAGGTAGTCTTGCCGGAGCCGGATTCTTGGGCATCCAGCGAGGCGCTATCCGGGGCTTTAGATTGCCGGCCGGAGAAGATAAAAGGATAGCCGCCGCGCATCAGGTTATCCAGGTAAGTCTGCCGGCAATACAGATCAAACTTTTTACTTCCGGAAGCGGTATGAATATCATCGGCTAGCTTGCGTATCAGCCGGGTATTTTCCTCATTTTTGCCCTTAAGATAGCCGGAGGAAATGATTTTAGGGATAGATTCGTTCAGTGTTTCAAGGTTGCGCATATAACCGATAACCGAGTAAAAAGTTTTTTCCTCTTTTTTCTTCAGCTTAAGGCTGGCAAAAGAGAATGCGCAAGGGGTCTTGCTGTTTACTTCCGCGCTGATTTTCAGGCGCTTGTTTTTAATAAAGTTGACCGGGCAGGAAAAATCGACGATTTCCCCGAAAACATTCTCAGGGTCAACTATCGGGGGGGCCAATTTTGCTTTTTCCCCCTCCAGGGAAAAGCCAAGGTAGAAATTTCCTTCATTGATATGGATGACTTCCGGGCGGTCAACCGGGTCAACCTTAAGCCGGTAGAAGGGGGCTTTGTTTTTGATGTTTTCAACGCCTATCCAGGCTTCGATTGTCCGGGACATTTTCTTAAGGAAGAAATTATTCGTTCCAAACGAGGCTATTTGAGGCAGCCCGTCAATCAATTCAATGGATTTATCTTTGCTGCCGGTATTTTCAATCCTTAAGATCCTGGCCAGCCCCGCGTAATTATCGCAAGGGATGTTGAAGTATCCAACTTTTACCCTGAGGCCTAAGGAAAGGTTTGTTTCTTCAAGGGCCAGCCCCGCGGGATTAATCAGCATTTTATTGGTTAAATTATAGCCGAGATTGCTGAAGCCGTTATGAAAAGGCTCATAAAAAACGGTTTTATTCCGGGATGTTATCTTGATAAAAGTGCGGAATCCCTGGGTGCTTACAAGCTGCCAGGCCTTATTTGCCGGGAGGAATTCCAATATGGGATGGTCTTTATCTTTAACCCCGAAACTTGAAATGGCCTGGCCCCGGTTGACATAAAAAGTCCACATCGGGATTCCATATCTACCGGCTATCCCGGGGAAGAAATTGGAGAAGGGCTTGGAGTAGTTATAGTTTTCTATAACAAACTCTCCGGTTTCATTCAAATAATATTTGGGTACCTTATTTTGCGCCTTCATAACAGGGTATTCTACCTGATTTAAGCCTTTTGTCAAAGGAAAAAGGGGGACGTTTCTACTTTTCCCGCGGCTAAAGCTAGAAAAGTAGAAACGTCCCCATTTTTTCGTCTTTTATATGAATGTGTTTGACTTTTGGGCCGGGGAATGTTACTATATTTGCCTATAACTATAAGGAGCGCTATGAGTATCGACAAAAAAACAGTGGAAGCTGCGGCGCATCTGGCGCGCCTTGAGCTGGATGCGCAAGAGTCGGATAAATTATCCGGGCAATTAGAGCATATTTTAGCCTTTATTGATAAATTAAGCTCTATAAATACCGATAATATTGCGCCTACGAGCCATATCCTTGCGTTAAACAATGTATTAAGAAAAGATGAGCCTCGGGCCTGCCTGCCGGTGGAAAAGGCGCTAAAGAATGCCCCCGGAAAAGAGGGCAGCTTTTTTGTGGTCCCCCGGATAATTGAATAAAATGGAACTTTATAAATTAACCGCTCACGAACTTATTGAAAAATTAAAGAATAAGGAAATAACTTCCGGACAGGTCTTTTCAGATTTAAAGAAGCGGATAGAAGAAGTAGACCCCAAAGTTAAGGCTTATGTCAGGATGGCCCCGGCTGCCCTTGAGGCCCAAGGCCCGGGGAGCTTTAACGGCGTCCCTGTCTCCGTAAAAGACAACATCTGCACCGAAGGTTATAACACTGAATGCTGCTCAAAGATCCTGGATGGTTTTAACCCTCCATATAGCGCTACTGTAATTAACAAAATAATCGCATCCGGCAATAGTTTCCTGGGGTTAAAATGCAATATGGATGAGTTTGCTTTTGGTTCATCCACGGAAAATTCCTGTTATGGCCCGACGCATAATCCCTGGGGTTTGGAATATGTCCCGGGAGGCTCTTCCGGCGGCTCTGCGGCGGCAGTGGCCGCAGATGAGGCCATTTGGGCCCTGGGTTCAGATACAGGCGGTTCAATCAGGCAGCCGGCGTCTTTTTGCGGAGTGGTCGGGTTGAAACCGACTTATGGCAGGGTTTCGCGTTTCGGTTTGGTTGCTTTCGCTTCCAGCCTGGATCAAATTGGCCCGTTGGCCAAGGATGCCCGGGATGCAGCGCTCCTGATGAATATAATTTCAGGCTACGACCCGCATGACCCGACATCTGTCAATATCCCGGCCCCGGATTACACAAAAGGATTAACAGGCGATATTAAGGGGGTTAAAATTGGGGTCCCGAAGGAATATTTCGTGGAAGGATTGGACCCTGAAGTGAAATCGATAATCGAGGAGGCCGTAAATAAATTAAAAACTTTAGGCGCGCAATTTAAAGAAGTGTCGCTTCCTCACACCGAATACGCGGTCCCGGTTTATTATATCCTGGCTACGGCTGAAGCCAGCTCAAACCTCGCCCGTTTTGACGGCGTGCAGTATGGCCTAAGGGCCGAATCCCGGAATGTAATCGATATGTATAAAAAGACGCGCCGGTTTGGGTTTGGCGATGAGGCAAAGCGCAGGATAATCCTGGGGACTTTTGCCCTTTCGCACGGTTATTACGACGCTTATTATTTACGGGCGCTTAAGGTGCGCACGCTTATTAAACAGGATTTTGATGATGTATTTAAGGGTTTTGATTGCATCCTTACCCCTACCGCCCCAACTACCGCATTTAGAATCGGGGAGAAGGCGCTTGAGCCGCTTAAAATGTACCTTTCGGATATTTATACCATATCGGCTAATTTGGCAGGGGTCCCGGCGATATCCGTCCCTTGCGGCTTTACTAAAAAAGGCTTTCCGGTGGGCTTGCAAATTTTAGGTAAACATTTTGATGAAGGGACGCTTTTGCGCTTAGCCCATGCTTACGAGCAGAATACCGGATGGCGCAAAATAAAACCAAAATTATGAAATATGAACCAGTCATAGGCCTGGAAGTCCATTTGCATTTAAATACAAAAACCAAGGCTTTCTGCGGATGCCCTACGGATTTTGGAAAAGAGCCAAATTCGCAAACCTGCCCTGTTTGCTTAGGCCTTCCCGGTTCTTTGCCGGTTTACAATCAGCTTGCCCTGGAGTATGCTATAAGAGTCGCTCTTTCCTTAAGCTGCCAGGTGCGGGAGTATACTAAATTTGACCGTAAGAATTATTTCTATCCTGACCTGCCCAAGAATTATCAAATTTCGCAATACGATCTTCCTTTGTCTTCTTGCGGTTATCTTGATATCGAACTAAATGGCCTGGTCAAGCGTATCGGCATAACGCGCGTGCATATGGAAGAAGACGCGGGGAAGCTTATCCATCAGGATAATTGTAGCTTCTTAGATTTTAACCGCGCGGGCGTCCCGCTTTTAGAGATTGTAAGCGAGCCGGATATGAATTCTCCGGAAGAAGCCTACGAGTATTTATCCAGCCTGAAAAGCACTATTCAATACCTTGATGTTTCGGATTGCGATATGGAGAAAGGTTCGCTGCGTTGCGATGCCAATATCTCATTAAGGCCGGCAGGAGAAAAAACTCTCGGGGTAAAAACAGAATTAAAGAATATGAATTCATTCAAGGGGGTTAAAGACGCTTTAAGTTATGAAATCAGCCGCCAGGGGCAAATACTGGATTCCGGCAAGCAGCTTACGCAGGAAACGCGGCTTTGGGATGCTAAGGCCCAGGAAACAGTTTCGATGCGCACTAAAGAGGGGGCCAAGGATTACCGTTATTTTCCGGAGCCGGATTTACCTCCTTTTGTGATCAAAGAGGATAAAATCGCGGAAATCGGTAAAAGCCTACCCGAATTGCCAAAAGCAAAAACGCGCCGTTTCATTGAAGAATACGGTTTATCCGGATATGACGCTAAGGCCCTGGCTAGTTCCAGGGCTGTTAGTGAATTTAGCGAAGAGGCGATGAAGAAATACCCGGATACAAATAAGAAACCGGTAGCCAATTGGATAATCGGGCCCCTGGCTGCTTTGGCATCCGGGCATAATTGCCAGGCCCATGAACTGAAGATTTCGCCCGCTAACCTTATCGGGCTGATTGAATTAGTTGAAAAGGAACAGGTTATTTCTCATCTTGCCGGAAAAGCTGTTTTGGAAGAAATGCATAAGACCGGGCAAGCGGCCCGGGAAATAATCGAAGAAAAAAACCTGGCCCAGGTTTCCGATTCAGCCAGCCTAAATAGCGTCATTGAAGAAGCAATCAAAGAAAACCCCAAGTCGGTTTCCGACTTTAAAGCCGGCAAGGCTAACGCGGTTATGTTCCTGGTAGGCCAGGCAATGCGTAAAAGCTCCGGCAAGGCAAACCCTAAGGCCTTGCAAGAGCTGATAAAGAAAAGGCTGGAAAGTGCGCAATAAACTGATTTTTTCGTCAGCCCTGGTAATTTTACTTTTCGGCTCGGCATCATTGGCAATTTCTTTTGAGCGCAATAAACGGGACGATCTATACCGGCAAGTTGAGATCTTTTCGGATGTCCTGGCGATAGTGGATTCCGAGTATGTTGATGAAGTAAAGCCAAAAGACGAGATCTATGGCGCGCTAAAAGGGATGGTTTCATCTTTAGACCCGCATAGCCAGTTTATGGATCCGCAGGCTTATAATGAATTAAAAGAAGATACCGAAGGAAAATTTGGCGGCCTGGGAATTGAAATTTCCGTTAGAAACGGAGGGCTCGTCATAATTAGCCCCCTAGAAGGCACTCCTGCCTGGAAAGCAGGGCTTAAGCCCGGGGATAAAATTGTTAAGATCAACGCTGTTTCAACTAGCGGCATTGGCTTGGATGAGGCAATGAGAAAACTGCGCGGTAATCCGAAAGAAGCAGTCAGCCTTACCGTATCAAGGGGGCCCGGGAAAAAGCTTCTGGAATTTAAGATTACGCGCGCGATTATTAAAATCAACGATATAAAGCAAGCAAAAATATTAGAAGACGGGATCGGCTATATCCAGATTGTAGAATTCCGGGAGTCTACTCCTAAGGATTTCAATGTTGCCATTGAAAAATTGTCCGGGCTTGGGATAAAAGCGTTGATACTGGATTTACGCAATAACCCGGGCGGTTTGATGGAGAGCGCCCTGGAGATAACCGGAAAATTCATACCCGAAGGAAAATTAATTGTTTCCTCTAAAGGCCGGAAGCAAAATCAAAACCTTGAGTTTAAGTCAGAAGATAAGCATCCGCTCCTTAAGCTGCCTCTGGCAATTTTAATTAACGCGGGATCTGCTTCCGGAAGCGAAATTATTGCCGCGGCCTTGCAAGATTACAAGCGGGCGTTAATATTGGGGGAAAAGTCATTTGGCAAGGGTTCGATTCAGACGGTTATCCCTTTAAGCGACGGTTCAGCCCTAAGGCTGACTACCAGTAAATATTTTACTCCCCTGGGAAAGGGGATCGACGGCAAAGGGGTATCTCCGGATGTCCTTATAGGCAATCCGGCTGATGATGAGGAAAAAGAAATTATCGAAGGGCCCGGGTTGGGCCAGGAGCCTGATAAAGGCAAGAAAGCGCCGGATTACAAGTCAGACCCCGCGGTAATGGCCGCGGTAAATTTATTAAAAACAAAACAATGAAGAGAATTATAGGCCTAATCTTGATTTTGATTTTGGCGATGGCTGTGGTTTCCGTATTTACGCCCAAGCCCAGGAAAGCCATGAAGGCGCGCCCGAAGGCCATTAAGGGCAAAATTGCCATTGTTTTGGATGATTGGGGCTATAACCTGAATGATTTACAGCTTAGCGACGGGTTAAGCTATCCGTTTACTGCCGCGGTTTTGCCGGAAGCAACCCACACCGGGGAGGTTTCCAGGCGGCTGCATTCCCGGGGGCGCGAAATTATCCTGCATCTTCCTATGGAGCCGGAGGTGGCAAACGGCCTGGAGAAGAATACAATTATGGTTTATATGGATAAGGATGATATCTTGAGGATCCTGGACCGGGATTTAGCCAATGTTGTTTATGCTAAAGGGGTATCCAACCATATGGGTTCAAAAGCGACTTGCGACGCAAAGACTATGGCGGTAATCTTCGGTGAACTGAAAAAACGGCACCTCTTCTTTTTAGACAGTTTTGTCACATCCAAAACCGTTTGCCGGGAACTGGCGCGAAAGCTGAAACTGGTTTCATACAGGCGGGATGTATTCTTGGACAACATAGAAGAGAAGGGGTATATTAAAAAACAGATCCTTATATTGAAAAATAAGGCTAAAGCGCATGGATTCGCCGTGGGGATAGGCCATGACCGCCAGATTACCTTGGAAGTCCTGAAGGAGGTTATGCCTAAGCTGGCCAAAGAAGGTTACGAATTCGTGTTTTTATCGGAGCTGAAAGAATGATTTTCGATTTGCCAGGGGAGTTTATCCTTGATAACGGAAGCATCCGAAACGCCGCAGGCTCACCAGGCATAGGAGCCCGGCGATGATAGTTTTAGGCATAGAGACATCCTGCGATGAGACCTCGGCGGCAGTAGTTGAAGATGGCAGGAAAATCTTAGCTAATTCCGTTGCCTCAAGCCTTGAATTCCATAAGAAATACGGGGGGGTTGTCCCCGAGATAGCTTCCCGTATGCAGATGGAAACAATTACCGGCATTACGGAGAGCGCCGTAAAGAAATCAAAGATACGCTTAAAGGATATTGATTTAATCAGCGTAACTAACGGCCCGGGGCTTATCGGCTCATTATTGGTAGGAGTATCATTCGCTAAATCCTTGAGCCTGTGCCTGGAGAAGCCGCTGTTGGGAGTCAACCATGTGCATAGCCATTTTTACGCTAGTTTTCTTTCCGGGAAAAAGATAAAATTGCCTTTTACGGCTTTAGTCGTTTCCGGCGGGCATACGAATTTATATTATGTCCGGGATTTTGATAAGATTGAATTGCTTGGCCAAACCCAGGATGATGCCTGCGGAGAGGCCTTTGATAAAGCGGCTAAGATCCTGGGGCTGGGATATCCCGGCGGCCCGGCGATCGAGAAAATAGCGGAAACAGGCGATCCCGGGAAAATAAAATTTAAATGCTCGGGGACAAAAAATGAGTTGGATTTCAGCTTTAGCGGGATAAAAACCGCGGTTTTATATTATTCCCGGGATAACCGGGCATCTCCAATCAGGGATATCGCCGCTTCCTTCCAGGAAACGGTCATAGACGCCCTTATTAAAAAGTCTTTGTTAGCCTGTAAAATTAAGAAAACAAACAGGCTGGTTATCGGAGGCGGGGTTGTGGCGAACAGGCGTTTGAGAGAGAAATTCTATCAAGCTGGCCAAGGAGCAGGCCTGGATTGTTATTTCCCTCAAATTACGCTCTGCATGGATAATGCCGCGATGGTCGCGGGGTTGGGGTATCAGTTGTTTAAAAAAGGATACCGGTCGGATTTAGGTATGGCCATAGGATTAAGTTAAGGGAGGCAAGCATGCTCACGGATAACCAGATAATCTTACGGTTGGTATTGACTGTTATTTTAAGCGGTTTAATCGGGTTCGAGAGGCAGTCTCACGGTAGGACCGCAGGGCTACGCACTCATATACTGGTTGCTTTAGGATCCTGTCTTATAATGTTGACATCTATCCATGTTTTTGATATATATAAAGAAATAACCAAGCTTGACCCGGCGAGGATTGCCGCCGGAGTAATTACCGGTATCGGTTTCCTGGGCGCAGGGACCATTATCCGCGAACAAGAAGGGGTAAGGGGCTTAACTACGGCAGCCAGCCTTTGGGTGATCGCCGGAATCGGCCTTGCCTGCGGATGCGGTTTCTTAAACGCTGCCATTTACGCCACGGTTTTGGCCCTGGTAGTCCTTTTTTTGTTAAGGCATATCGAGTTGCTGGTTTTTAGCGAAAACAGGGAAAAGCGTAAAAACTAGGCGGATTACACAGATTACAGGAGGTGAAATATGGCTTTTAAAAAGAAACTGGAAGAAAAGGTTTTGGATGTTGATGCCTCCATGCAGGGGACTTTAAGTTTTAAGGACGCGGTGAATTTGCGCATTAATGGAAAATTCGAAGGGACACTGGAGACTAAGGGGAATTTGACCGTTGGCCCGGCCGCCGTGGTTAACGCGGATATAATCGGAGATAATATTATTATCGGAGGCAGGGCCAAGGGAAGAATTACGGCAAAAGAAAGGTTGACCATTTTACCTACGGCAATTGTAGAGGGGAATATTTTTCCGGCGAAGTTAAATATTGCCGAAGGGGCTATTTTAGAAGGCCGCTGCTATATGCTGCATGACTTTTTGAATGCCGAGGAGTTATCAAGGTACCTGGAAGTGGACCTTAATTCTGTTATGGAATGGGCCAGTTCCGGCAAAGTCCCGGGCTATAAAGAAGGCAACGACTGGAAGTTCGAAAGAAAGGCGATTGATTCCTGGGTGGCGTCGGGAAAAATAGATAAATAGGAATTAACCTATGGCGGAAGATAAACTTTTAACGGTCAGAGAAGTTTCGGTGTTGCTGCGTGTTTCGGAAAAAGAGGTTATGGGCCTGGCTGAAACAGGCGTGATCCCGGCGTATAAGGTCGGGGGAGTTTACATAAGGTTTAAGAAAGAGCAGGTTTTAAGCTACCAGAGGTCCTATCGGCCGTTAAGCGTTAAAACAGATTCCGGCCCCAAGAAAAGCCTTTTTTTCGATAACCTAAGCGATTTTTTTTATTTCAATGATTTTTATATATTGGCGATCACCCTTATGGTTTTATTGCTTTTGATAATCCTGCGGGGTTAAATTATTAAAATAATGCCTTCGAGATCCGGTTTTTGTGATTTAGGTTTTGCCAAGGTGGACATTAACAGGAAAAAACGCCGTGGGTTTGCTGAAGTAATCTATTGCCCGGGCAAAACACGGGAACATCTCAAAAGCATTTCCCGCCAGTTGATAAAAAACAAACAGGACCTTTTGCTTACCCGTTTAGAGAGGCAGGTTTACGATTACCTTAAGAAGGAGATCCCCGGTTTAAAATATAATGCTTTGGCAAAAACCGCTTTCCTGGCAGCTAAAAAAACCGCTCTTTGCAAAAAAGGCCTGGTTTTAGTCATATCGGCGGGCACAGCCGACCTTCCGGTAGCCGAGGAGGCAGTGGTGACCCTTGAAATAATGGGCAACAAGGTAGAACGGCTTTATGATGTCGGCGTAGCCGGAGTGCACCGGGTTATGCGCCACGAACCGCTTTTAAGGAAAGCTAAGGTAATTATCGTGGTAGCCGGGATGGAAGGCGCGCTAGCCAGCTTAGTGAGTGGCTTGGTAAGGGCCCCGGTTATTGCCGTTCCGACCAGTTGCGGATACGGCTCTAGCTTTCGAGGGTTATCGGCGTTATTAGCTATGCTAAACAGCTGTTCTCCGGGGATAGCTACGGTCAATATCGATAATGGATTTGGCGCCGGGTATTTTGCCAGCTTGGTAAATAATCAAATATATGGCTAATAGAAAAATGCAAGAAAAGATAAATTTAAAGGAAGCTGTAAAGTTTCACGGGCATTTGGGCCCTTATTTGGTTTTAGGGATGCTTGCCGGAAACCTGGCATTAAGAAAGGCCGGAGCCAATAAACATTTTGGCTTAAAAGTTTTGGTTTACGGTGCTGACAAAAGGCCGAAATCCTGCCTTATTGACGGTTTGCAATTATCTACCGGGGCTACTTACGGCAAAGGGAACATTCAAAAGCGCCCGGGCAAAGATATTAAAATAATAATCAAGAATTTAAAAAGCGGTAAAGAAGTTGTCATTACCCTGAATGAGCAATTAAGGGTAAAATTATCTGCCCTAAAAGGGCACAGCGAGTCGGAAAGGTTCGCTAAGTGGCTATTAAGGTCTGATTTCCGGAAAATACTTGAATTAAAATGAATCTAGCCGGGGTTTAGAGGCTTCCGGCTACAGCAAACGGGGGTATGCAACTATGGCTTTATCGGGCTTAGATATTTACAAGCTGTTGCCGAAAACAAATTGCCGCGAATGCGGTTTCGCTACCTGCCTTGCGTTTGCCATGCAAT
Source organism: Candidatus Omnitrophota bacterium (assembly GCA_043800555.1). Taxonomy (GTDB): domain Bacteria; phylum Omnitrophota; class Gorgyraeia; order Gygaellales; family Profunditerraquicolaceae; genus UBA6233. The sequence continues at coordinate 295,450 of JAZDMX010000003.1, forward strand.
TGGCCAAGAAGGCGGTCGGCATAGATAAATGCCCTTATCTGACTTCTGAAGTCAGGGAGAAATTGGAGGCCCAGTCTCAGCCGCCGATAAAATTGATTACTATCGGTTCCGGGGAAGCGCGCCTTGAGATTGGCAACGAAAGCGTTATGTTCAGGCACGAGGAGAAATTTTACCGCCCTGCCGGAGTGGGCTTTATCATCCCGGACAATATTTCCGACGCGGAGATTCAATCCCGGGTTGATAAGATCAATAATTTGAAATTTGAAAGGATCGGCCAGGAGCTTAAGGCCAATTTAATCGCTATTCGCCAAAATGCTTCCTCCGAGAGGTTTATTGCCGCGGTAAAGCTTGTGTCCGCCGCCACCTCTTTGGGTTTAGTCTTAATGAGTGATGACGCGCAAGGCCTGAAAGGGGCTTTGGAGCATTTGAAAGGCAGGAGGCCTTTGATCTATCACGCTACCGAAGAAAATCTTGCTGCCTTTGCGCAGTTAGCCGGAGAATATAAAGTGCCGTTGGCCGCGCAGGCCAAAGGCCTGGAGGAGTTAAGCGCATTGACCGTTGAATTGGCCAAACGGGGGGCCGGGGATTTAGTTATAGAGACCGGCAATAAGCCGGTATCCGGGAAAATCTGGGATTTGACGCAAAGCCGCAGGCTTGCCCTAAAGAAATCCAACCGCTCCCTCGGGTATCCGTCTATAGTCGTTATCGATAACAGCGATCCTTACGAAGAAATACAGGAGGCGGCCACTTATATATCGAAATACGCCGGTATTGTCCTGGTTAAAAGCATCGAAACCTGGGCAGCCTTATCGCTTTTAACATTACGGCAAAACATTTATACCGACCCGCAAAAGCCGCTGCAAATTGAGCCTAAGCTTTATCCGGTAGGCCAGGTCAGCGATAAATCGCCGGTATTGATTACTACGAATTTCTCCCTTTCGTATTACACTGTCCTGGGTGAAGTTGAGGCCAGTAAAATACCTTCTTACATTATCAGCGTAGATACCGAGGGGATGTCGGTATTGACCGCTTGGGCAGCCGAAAAATTTACTCCCCATAAAATTACCGAGTCAATCGGAAAATTCGGGGTTAAAGACGCGGTTTCGCATAGGCGCCTGGTTATCCCGGGTTATGTGGCGGTAATGAGCGGGGAATTGCAAGATGTCTCCGGCTTTGAGGTTATCGTCGGCCCTAAAGAAGCGGCGGGTTTGCCCGTATTCCTTAAAAACCTCCGATATGAATAAATTTAAGGTTACTTTTTTGCCCGATAACAAAACCGTGGAAGTTGCCAGGGATACCACTATTTTGGCTGCTGCGGTTTCCTGCGGGGTGTTCATAAAGTCGGATTGCGCGGGAGACGGGGTTTGCGGCAGGTGCAAGGTTATAGTGAAAAAAGGCGATTGCCTAAGCCATCCGACCGGCATAATAAGCGCCGAAGAGAGAAAGCGCCAGATACACTTAGCTTGCATTACTACGGTCCATAGCGATCTGGAGGTGGAAATTCCTTTAGAATCCAGGATAGAGCCGGCCTTAGCGGCCAAAGGCATTTATTCCGGCCCCGAAGACCTGGAGCAGGGAAAGAATGCCGTAAACGATAAGGCCTTTAAGCACTCGCCTTTATCCACAAAATTATACCTTGAATTACCCGTCCCGGATTTAAATGATACTACTAGCGACCTGGAACGCCTTTTCCGGGGTATCCGTAAGGCGCAGGGCCTGCCGGTTGTGCAAACAGGTTTAAGCAATATCCGGCAGCTGGGCGAATTATTGCGGGATTCCGGCTGGAAGGTGACCGTTACCCTGGGGAAAAGAAACGATACCCTGGAGGTTGTCCTGGTTGAACCGGGTAATACCTCCGGTAAGAATTTTGGCGTTTGTTTTGATATCGGCACTACTACGATTTCCGGGCAACTGGTGGATTTGAATTCTAAGGAAGTCTTGGGGACAAAAGCGGCTTACAATAAACAGGCAAGTTTTGGTTCGGACGTAATCACGCGCATCATTTATTCGCGCCGGGAAGAAGGAATGGAAAGGCTGCATGAAGCGGTAACCGAAACAATGAACCAGATGATTAAAGAATTGATTGCCGGGCATAATCTGGATTTAAACGACGTTACTTCTGTTGTCTGCGCCGGAAATACCACGATGATACATTTATTGCTCCGGCTGGACCCTACCTACATAAGGAAAGAGCCCTATGTCCCGACGGCGAATTTCCTCCCGGTGTTGAGGTCTTCGGAGGCGGGGATAATTATTAATCCGCGCGGGCTGTTATCTTGCGTTCCCGGGGTATCCGGCTATGTGGGAGGAGATACCACCTCCGGGGTTTTATCCAGCGGATTATATAAGGAAAAACAGTTAAGCCTTTTAATCGATATCGGGACCAACGGGGAAATCTGCCTTGGAAACAAGGATTTCCTGGTTGCCTGCGCCGCTTCAGCCGGCCCGGCATTCGAAGGAAGCGGGGTATGCTGCGGGATGCGCTCCTCAAGCGGGGCTATCCAGAAAGTTAAAATCGATCCCAAGGATTTTTCGGTTAGTTTTTCGACTATCGCAGGGGCACCTGCCCGCGGCATATGCGGTTCCGGCTATATCGATTTGATCGCCGCGATGCTTGAGTCCGGGGTTATGGATAAGAGCGGGAAAATTAAGCTGGATAATCATAAGCGAGTGCGCGACTCCGCTTCGGGCAAGGAATTTGTCCTGGTTTTTAAAGAAGATTCGGGTATCCCGGGGGACATAGTTATTAATGAAGCGGATATAGAAAACTTAAAGCGGGCGAAAGCGGCTATTTATTCCGCCGCATCCGTTTTGGTAAAACATATGGATTTAGGATTTAAGGAGATAGAGAGGGTTTTCATAGCCGGAGGATTCGGCACTTCTCTTAATATTGAAAGCGCCATAAAGATAGGGCTTCTGCCGGAACTGGAAAGAAAAAGGTTTATTTTTGTCGGTAACAGCGCTCTTGCCGGGGCCCGGCAGATGCTTTTATCGGCAGAGGCGGCAAAAACAGCCGAAGAGATTGCCGCCAAGATTACCTATTTTGAATTGTCCGTCGATTCTTCCTATATGGATGAATATATGGCGGCTTTGTTTTTTCCGCATACTGACTTAGAAAGGTTTTTGAATAAATAAATACCGCGCAAGGTTGATTCTGTGCCCGTCTTTTCTTTAATCGCCTGCGCTATGCGCCAAAATAATATGGGCCAAATAATAGCAATGGCGGGAAAAGGAGGCGTAGGTAAAACCACGATTGCCGGCCTTCTGGTGCGCCTGATCAAGGAAAAGAAACTCGGCTCGATCCTGGCTGTTGACGCCGATGCCAACAGTAATCTTGGCGAATCCTTGGGAGTCGAGGTAAAGGAGGATTTGGGGCGCATACTTGATGATATAGGCATAAACCCTGGGATCGTCCCGGTAAATATGGGAAAAGACGCCTTTATCGAATACCGCGCCCATTCGGCAATTATTGAAGCGGGCGGTTTTGACCTTTTGGCTATGGGTAAACCCGAAGGCCCGGGTTGTTATTGTTATCTGAATAATGCTTTACGCAATGTTATGGATAAATTAGTCAAAGGCTACGACTTTGTGATTATTGACAATGAGGCCGGTTTAGAGCATTTAAGCCGCCGCACCAGCCGCCAGGTAGATGTAATGCTAGTTGTTACGGATCCTTCTGCCGCGGGCTTAAGGTCGGCTAAAAGAATATCCGGGCTTACGAAAGAATTAAATATCAAAGCCGCTAAAGAATTCTTGATCGTTAATCGTTCCAGCGGCAATATCCGCCCGGATATATTGGAGGGCTTGCGCCTGGAATGTTTGGGGTTTTTACCGATTGACCCGGAAATCGACAATTTAAGCAGGCAGGGCGCTTCCTTAATGAATTTAGGCGATGATAACCTAACCTTGAACGCTTTAGGCAAATTAGGAGAAAAAATATGGCTTTGCAACTAGTGACGGAAAAATGGACAGGAGAGGTTTCGGCGGCGGCGATTGGCGCAACCAGCCAGGAAGGCGGAACGCGGGATCATTCGATAATAATCGGCGGGGAGAGGTCATTGCCTTGCTTATTCAATGAAGGCGCTATCCCAAATAAGCCCCGGATTGCCTTTGAAATAGCCGATATTGCGCCTAATGATTGGCCAGCTGAAGCCGCTAAGCCTTACGCTAAAGCGCTTAATGACCCTTTGGAATGGGCGCAGATGTGTGTCCGGGATTTTAAGGCCCCGGCCTTATGCGTAAGATTATCAGGCGCTCATCCGGATTTCGGCGATAAAACCCCCGAAGAAGAGGCTTGCTTTATAAAAGGGCTCCTGGAGAAATTCGGAGTGCCTTTGATAATTTTAGGTTGCGGGGATGACGCTAAAGACAACCTGCTTCTTCCTGCGGTTTCCGAAGCAGCCAGGGGGGAGCGTTGTTTGATAGGTTCAGCGGTCCAGGATAATTATAGAACTATTGTCGCCAGCGTTTTGGCCGACGGGCACAATGTTATCGCCGAAAGCCCCATAGATATCAATATCGCCAAGCAATTGAACATATTGATTTCGGATATGGGGCTGGCTTTGGAGCGCATTGTTATGAACCCGACTATCGGGGCTTTGGGCTACGGCCTGGAATACGCGTATTCTATTATGGAGCGCGCCCGGCTGGCAGCGCTTGCCGGGGATAAAACCCTGGCTTGCCCGTTTATTTGCTTTGTGGGGCAGGAGTCATGGAGGGCCAAGGAAACTAAGGCGGAGGGTTTAGCCGACCAGGGGGTCATCTGGGAAACGCTTACGGCAACCGCTTTAATCCAGGCAGGAGCGGATTTGTTGATTATGCGGCATCCTAAGGCGGTAGAGAAAGTAAGTAAATACATAGATAAGTTGTTTGAAGGATAGCTCCTTTTGCTATCCGAAACCTAGGGGAGTTAACTTGTTTATTATCGGTGAACTGATTAACGGAATGTATGCCAATGTCGCCAGGGCGATTAAAGAGCGCGATAAGCCGGGAATCCAAAAATGCGCCTGGGAGCAGATTAAAAACGGCGCGGATGCCCTGGATATTAATTGCGGCCCGGCTTCCAAGCTGCCGCTTATTGATATGGCTTGGCTGGTGGAAAGCGTGCAGGAGGTTACGGATAAGCCGCTATGCCTTGATTCAAGCAACCCGCAAGTTATTGAAGCCGGGTTAAAAGCGGCCAGGAACAAAACTATCATTAATTCCGTTACGGCGGACGCTGAAAAGCTGGATACGATCATTCCTTTGGCCAAAGAATACGGTTCGCTGCTTATCGGGATCACTATTAATAAAAAGGGTGTCCCGCAAAATAAGGACCAAAGGCTGGAATTAGCGGCCGCGATTGTGGCTTCTTGCCTTGACAAAGATTTTCCGGTGGACAACCTTTATCTTGACCCGATACTATTGCCGGTTAATGTGGCCCAAGCGCAGTTAAAGGGTATTTTAGAGTCGATCCGGGATTTTAAGGTTATCTCCGAGCCGTCTCCTAAGACGACTTTGGGCTTAAGCAACGTATCGCAGGGGGCCAATTCCCGCGGCCTGATTAACCGCGAGTTTCTGGTTATGGCTATCGCCTATGGCCTGGATTCGGCTATATTGGACCCAAACGATAAAGGGCTTATGGACGCCTTGATTACCGCCGAGTTGATTTTAAACAAGAACATATACTGCGATTCATACTTAGAGGCATATAAAAAGAAATAAAGCCGGTTGCTTGCCTTGCGGGAGGTTTACGGAATAATTATTATTTCTTGAGTTAACTTGACTTTATTGCTAATATAACTGATGTCAAAACCTGATTTCAATATACGCCGGAGTAGCTCAGCCTGATAGAGCACGCGGCTCATACCCGCTTGGTCGGAGGTTTAAATCCTCTCTCCGGCACCATAATTATTTTTGCGGCGGGGCTTGATCCGGCCGCTTAAGCGATAGGAAGCCTTTTAGGAGAAAAATCCGCTGCCGCCTTAAAGCGCTGGAAATAAAAATGGAAAATCCCGAAATAGTTTTGCTCAAAAATCGCATTTCGGATCTGGAGGCCGGGTTAACCGCCTGCCAAAGATACAAAGAAATCGTAAATAACGCCAATAGCATTATTATGCTTATGGATACCAAAGGCAGGATTACCTTTCTTAATCCTTACGCGCAAAGGTTCTTCGGGTTTTACGAAAAAGAAATACTTGGAAGAAGCGTAGTCGGTTCTATAGTTTCCGAGAAGGATTTATCCGGGCAGGACTTAGCTGGCATGATCGATGACATTGTGAAAAATCCCGAAAGCCATTCCGTAAACGAGAATGAAAATACGCGCAGTAACGGGGAAAAAGTGCGTATTTTATGGACGAATAAAGCAATAATCAGTAACGATGGCAGCATCAAAGAAATTTTATGCGTCGGAAATAAAATTACCGCGTAGATTGCTATGGCCCTAAAGAGGCGTGGTTAAAGGAAAGGGTGACGATATGAAAATAATACCGGCGGTTTTTTGTTGGGCTATGATATTTGCCCCTGTTTGCGCTTTTGCCGCAGGCGCGGATATGCGTATGCAGGAAATAAAATCAGGGTTTCAGGAAATCGACGCGGATAAGAACGGTTTTATAACGCCGCAGGAAATGCAGGCGTATCAGGAAAAGAAGTTTAACGGGCTGGATAAGGATAGAAATGGCTTTATTGACAAAGATGAATTGAGCCGGGATAAATCGAAAGTCCTTGATAAGGCCGATCGAAACAATGACCGGAAAGTAAGCAAGGACGAATCCGTTTCGCAATTCCAAGAATATTTTGACCGGCTTGATGCCGATAAAGACGGCAAGGTCTCGGAAGACGAGTATACGGATTATTGGAAGATAAGGATGAAATTCTAAAAGAGAATGGAAGCTAAGCCGAAAGGTAAATGGTATTTTAAGACAGCGTCCTTAATAGCCGGGTTTTTGCTGGTGGGGCCGTTTGTTTTGCCGTTAATTTGGTCTAATCCGGATTTTTCCGGAAGAAAGAAAATTATCCTTACCGCGGTAATTATCATTTTATCCTGCCTGTTGTTTGCTCTGGGAGCCGGTTCGCTTAAATACCTGGTGGATTCTTACCAACAGTTAAATAATATGACCTTTTAAAAAGGGAAGGTGAAAAAACAGGGGCGGAATAGAATTCCGCCCCTGTTTTTTTTAACGCTTCCTGTTTTGGTTATTCGCCAGGGCGTAGAGGATTTGCGACGTGGAAATAAAAATAACCGCTTCTATTGCTATCGCCGCTGCCGCGGCCCCCAGGTATGAAAAATTATAAATAAAAACAAATATCAGCGGGAGGCCGAAAATGGCGGCTAAAATATGTATTCTTGAGTATATGTCCGGCCTGCCGCAGACAAGCAAAAACTGGATTTTAAATGCGTTGGCGCTGATAAAAAATACGGATAAAAGCAGCATCCTTAAGCTTATGACGGCCTCGGGAAAGTCCGAGCCGCAGGCAAGCCTTACGATAAACGGCGAGGCAAAGAAGATTACCGGGACAGCCGCCAGGTAAATTAAGGTCGTAGAACGCTGGACCTTATGCATTAAATTTAAGGCCCTTCTTTTGCTCTTGGCAAAAATCCAGCTTATCCGGGGAAAAAGCGCTTGCGAAAGCGCGGTCAACGGGAACGTCTGGACGACTCCGGCGATCTTTTCAGCGATCGAATAAAATCCGGTGATTGTATTGTTGGTAAGCAGCCCGACGGCAAAAATACGCGTCGCGGTATAAGTATTTATCGCTACCACTGAAATAAATATTCCCCAGCCCGTCCTTAGTTCCTGTTTTATGTCGTGGTAGCTTTGAAATACGAACTCCAGGTCAAACTCCTTAAAGGCTATGTAGAGGCCAAAAATTCCGGTGACTATGAAAAATAAGGAATTCAAAAGAGGGACCAGTATGTAATCATCCGGCGCCCTTACGAAGATAAAAACGGAAATCGCGTAAATTAGCCCGCCGATTATGTTGATAATCGTTATAAATTTCATTTTCTCGGTCCCCTGGAAAAGCCAGACAGGGAAAAGGGTGTTTCCTATTACCGCCCCGAAACTGAATAAATAAAGGAGCCAGTCGCTTTTGAATTTGGGAACGACGTTTATCAATACGAGCAGGATTAAGTAGCTTAAGGCGGCAAGGATGAATTTTACGGTCATCACGGAGGAGAATATCGTGGAAGCCTGCTTAAGCTCTTTGCATAAAGAAATTTTCCGGGTTGCGGTCAAGCTAAAACCGTAGTCCGTAAGGATCATAAAATATTGGATAAAGGCTTGCGCAAAGGCGATTAAGCCGAATTTTTCCGGTCCGATGATCCTGATTAAGTATGGTAATACTATAAGGGGCAGAAGGTAATTGATGCACTGCAGGGTAGAAAGCGAGGCAAAGTTTTCTAATACGAGCTTCTTATCTTTCTGGCTTATAACTTTATGCCGCATAGCCTTAATTTACTATCCTAAGGCCCAAAAGTCAATCTTAAAGTAGGAAAAAGGGGGACGGAAAAAGGGGGACGTTTCTACTTTTCCCGCGCTAAAGCCAGAAAAGAAAAAGGGGGACGTTTCTACTTTTCCCGCGCTAAAGCCAGAAAAGTAGAAACGTCCCCCTTTTTCCGAAACGTCCCCCTTTTTTTAGCCTGTTATTACTAAGTCAAGATGTTAATCTTTTACTATTTTCAAATGTTAATTTCCTGTAACTGCGTTCTTTGACGGCAAGCCGCAAGTATGGCTTTCTTCCAGGGGTGGTCCTTTATCGGCTTGTGGGCTCTTCTTACGCC
>JAZDMX010000015.1:0-98659 GCA_043800555.1 Candidatus Omnitrophota bacterium
CTTCATCCCTCACGCGGCGTCACATAGTCAGGGTTTCCCCCATTGCTAAATATCCTCGACTGCAGCCTCCCGTAGGAGTCGGGGCAGTGTCTCAGTCCCCGTGTGGCTGACCACCCTCTCAGGCCAGCTACCCGTCAAAAGCCTTGGTAGGCCATTACCCTACCAACTAGCTGATAGGACGCGAGCTCATCCTTAAACATCACCTCTTTGCAGAAGCGCCTTTACTTACCAAAACTTGCGTTCCGGTAAACACATCGGGTATTACCTCCGCTTTCGCGAAGCTATCCCTGACTTAAGGGTAAATTACTCACGTGTTCCTCACCAGTCTGCCGCTATATCCCCCATCATCCGCACATCCGCCTTACGGCTTCAATACTTCAAATGAGGGTATCGCTCGACTTGCATGCCTAATCTACGCCGCCAGCGTTCACTCTGAGCCAGGATCAAACTCTCCGAAAAAAAATTCGAAAAATTATGTATAATGGCTCTGTGATTTAATTAATCTTACCTCATGAAATTGACCTTTGCGAACTCTATTCGCATTGGCCTCGTCCTTGGATCGGTAGCTTGCGCTACTTCACTCAGGACACGCTTGGCTATTCAATTATCAAAAGAGCGGATTGTTAACCCTTCGGCTCCCTCGCTTGCGCTCGGCCGCTCAGGGTTATTTTCCCATTCTTATATTTCGGGGAAAATAAAAACGCTCCGACACGAAGTCGGAGCGCCTGAATTTAAACCGCAATCGGCGCCCATCCCATCGGCCAATTAACTACATAAGTTTATCCCTCGTCTCTTTATCCAAATAATTGATCCTCGGGACTGTGTCAAAACCTCTACTTGTCTTTTTCATAGACCCCTTATTAGAGGGAATACCAAGTTTACATTAATTTATATTTTTGTCAAGGTTTTTTTTAAATATTTTCTAAGAACAAAACTATATGAATTTACTGCGGTTATTTCGCTATTAGCTGGCTAATCTTGAATACCGGTAAAAACAGCGAAATAACTATCCCGCCAACCACGATCCCCAAAAAAGCAATAACCAAGGGCTCAATCAAACTGGTTAATCCTGAAGTAGCCGCATCCACCTGTTCATCGTAGAAATCCGCTATCTTCCCCAACATCTTTTCCAGTTGCCCGGTTTGCTCCCCTACGCTGATCATTCGACAAACCATCGGGGGAAAGACCTTCCCCTTCAATAAAGGCTTAGCTATGGATTCTCCATCCCGCACAGCCTTGGAGCAGCCGATAACCGCTTCTTCCACAACCTTATTCCCGGAAGTTTTAGCTACGATATCTAAAGCGCTCAATACGGAAACTCCGCTTTTGACCAAAGTGGAGAACGTGCGGGAAAACTTAGCTACGGCAATCTTACGGACTAATTCTCCCAAAACCGGAAGCTTCAGTTTAAAATCGTCAAAATTATATCTTCCTTTATCGGTGCCAACATATTTCTTTATCGCGATAATCAACGCTGCCAAGGCTCCTACTGTAAGCAAGAAATAATTCCTGAACAAATCACTGATTGCTATCAGGATCCGGGTAGGCAGAGGAAGCTGTCCGCCGAGAACATCGAATATCCCCTTAAAGGTAGGGACAACTTTAAGCAAAAGCACCGCTGTAATCAAAACAGCCATACCGACCACTACCGCCGGATACACCAGGCTCGATTTTATCTTCCTGGTTAAAGCCGCCGACTTCTCCAGATAAGCGGCCAACCTATCCAATATTTCATCCAACATGCCTGAACTTTCTCCCGCCCGGGTCATGTTTATATAAAGTTCGGTAAATACCTTGGGGTGCTTAGCTAAGGCATCGCAAAAGCTTATGCCCGCTTCAATATCATGGCTGATCATTATAACTACTTCTTTTAAATCTTTATCCTCTGTCTGCTCCGATAATATGCTCAGGGAATGCACCAGGGGGATCCCTGAATCTATCATAGTCGCCAACTGCCGGGTAAAAACAACTAAATCGTCCAGTTTTATATTCGAGCTGCTATATTTCTTCTGGGTTTTTCTCGCCTTACTTTCTTTATCCTGCTCAATAGAAATTACAACCAATTCTCGCTTATGCAATGCTTCAGCGACCCCGGCATCGGAATTAGCCTCCATTGCCCCGGACACAGTCTGGCCACGGCTATCTTTAGCGGTATATTGATAGATATTCATAGTGTGTCTGTTTTAGCTCATAGCCCGCAATAAATGCGGGATTTAGAAATAAAAAATAAGCGCCCTTAACTCCGGCTATTAGCTATCCGTCATGAACTCTGCGCCGGATTAAAGCTTATCCAGCACCTTCAGGAATGCCTGCACTACTTTCGGGTCAAATTGCGTGCCGCTATTGTTTTTTATCTCTTCAACGGCCGCTTCCTTGGTTAACGGGACCTTCCTATAAGAACGCGCGGATCGCATGGCTTCGTAAGCATCGGCAAGATGGATTATGCGCGCGCCCAAATCTATATCCTCTCCGCACCGGCCTTCAGGATAACCCGTTCCGTCAAAATGCTCATGGTGTTGCCTGACTAAGTCTATCACATCGTTTAAGAAAGTCAACGGTTCCAGTATATGCGCCGCAATTATGGGGTGCCGACGGATCTGTTTCCACTCCTCTTCGGTTAAAGGCGTAACTTTGCCTAAAATACAATCCTCAACGCCTATTTTCCCCAAATCATGCAATTCGCAAGCCTGGCGTATAATCTCAATCTCCCTGGTGGAAAGCCCCATTTCAAAAGCGATAATCGTGGCGTACTTGGCAACGCTCTCGGAATGGCTATGCGTATAGTGGTCCCGGGCGTCAATTGCCTGGGCCAGTACTTTAATTGTGCGCATATAGGTAGAACGCAAGTCTTCATAAAGGCGAGTAAGGTTCCGGGTAGAATCTTCTATCCGTTTGGCCAAAAGGTTATTTTGCTTCTCCAGGGCGCCGTTAGTCTCTTTTAAGCCTTGAGTAAACCTGCGGTTAGCCGCCATCAAAGTATGCATCTCAATCCCTTTTCTAGCCAAAAAGAATAATTTCTCAAGGTTTATGGGCTTAGTGACAAAATCATAAATACCCAGGCTAAACAAATATTCCAGTACTTCCTGCTTATATTCATCAAGAAGCGCTATTATGATACAATCCGGGTCAGCGCGTTTAAGCTCCCGGATCAACTCTAATGAATTTAAACCCTGAGCTTGCGGCTTGGCAATAACCAGGTCAAAACCCTTCTCCCTGAAGGACTCCAGCCCTTTCTGAGCGGTTGACTCAAGCGAAACAAAATATCCGCCTTCCGCCATCAACTGCTCCACCAAATGCCTGGAGAGATCATTATCATCGCAAATAAACAATATTTTATTATGCTCTGGCATGCTGTATCAGCCCTCGGTTGTAATCCTTATTGCCTCATCAAGAGTGGTTAATTCTTGCTCTACCTTTAAGAAAGCATCGTCCCTTAAAGTTTTCATCCCTTTAACTTGCGCGTATTCTTTAATCTTATCCAAAGGTTCCTTACGGATAATCATCTCGCGCATATTATCATCAACCAGGACAGCTTCGAGGATCGCGACTCTTCCGTAGAAACCGGTATTATTGCAATACTTACAGCCTGCTGCCGCGTAAAAACTGGCCTGCCCGTTAAAGCCTATTTTCTTAAGAAAATCCGGGGGTATTTCTATGGGTTTACGGCATTTCATGCAGATCTTGCGCGCCAATCTCTGGGCGCAAAGCATGATAACGCTGGAGGCCACCAGAAACGGCTCAACGCCCATGTCGATTAAACGGGTAACGCTGGATATGGAATCATTCGTGTGCAGCGTGGATAAAACTAATTGCCCGGTAAGCGCAGCCTTAATCGCAATATCGGCGGTTTCGGAGTCCCGGATTTCTCCGATCATTATAATATCCGGGCTCTGCCTTAATAAGGAACGCAAACCCGAAGCAAAGTCAAGGCCGATTTCCGGCTTAACCTGAACTTGAGTTATGCCTTCAACCTGATACTCAACCGGATCTTCAACCGTAATAATATTTTTCTCGGGAGTGTTCAGCTGATTAAGTATTGAATAAAGCGTGGTGGATTTACCTGAACCGGTGGGCCCGGTGACTAAAATCATGCCGAATGGTTTGGCAACGGCTTCTTTAAAGATACGCGTGGGCTCCTCGGAAAAACCAAGCTTATCCAACCCGATAGACAAATTCCCCTTATCCAAAGCACGCAAGACGAATTTCTGGCCGAATGTCGTAGGAAGCCCCGAAACGCGAAAATCCACTTCCTTGCCTTCAAATTTTACCTTAAAACGTCCGTCTTGAGGTATGCGGTTTTCGGTAATATCCAAATTCGAGATAATCTTTACGCGGGCCAGAACAGCGTTCTGCTTTGCTTTCGGGATCCTGAACACGTCATGAAGAGAGCCGTCAATGCGGTAACGGATGCGCAAGCAATCGCATTCCGGTTCAACATGAATATCCGATGCCCTCTTTTTTAAAGCTTGATTCAACATAAGCTCAACCAGCTTAACAATAGGGGCCTTTTCACTCTCCTCTAAGGAACTGCTTAGCTCAATCTCATCTTCCTTAACCAGCTTGATATCTTCATTCTTAAGGTTATTCGCCAAAGAAGCCTCATCCAAAACATGCTGCATATCCTGTGAACCGAGGTTATACTGGGCCTCTATCGCGCGGGTAATATCCTCGTCGGAGCTTAGAACAGTATCGATATTGCAACCGGTAAGCGTCCTTAAATCATCGAGAGCGAATATATTCAAAGGATCGGCAATGGCAATGGTAATGGTATTGCCAAAACGCGAAACAGGTATTACCCCATAAAGCCTGGCTATGCGTTCAGGAATAAGCCCTGTTACCACGGGATCAAATCTATACTTGGACAAATGCAGGCTAGGCATATAGAGTTCTTCGGAAAGCAGCGAGAGCAACAACTCTTCCGAGATTATGCCTTGCTCGATCAAGATCGTTCTTAAAGGCACTCCCTTTTCTTTTTGCAAGCCTAATGCCTTTTCCAGCTGCTCATTATTCAGGTGGCCGCCTTCAATAAGTATCTCGGCTATCCTGTCTCTGATTGTCTGCATAGTATTTCCTATATGGCCTTGGGGCCAATAAGCCTATTGGTAAAGATTCACTATCAAGCTATAGGCCTGTTATTTGCCCATTATTCATCGGGGGCTGTTATACGTAAAACTTCCTCCAAGCTAGTCAACCCTTTCAACGCTTGAGCAACGCCGTCTTCCCTTAAAGTCCGCATTCCTTCTTTACGCGCCTGCTGTTTTATGAGATGTTCCTGCGCGCTTTCCAGGATCAATCCTCGCACTGCGCTGCTTAACAAAAGGACCTCGGCGATCCCGGTCCTGCCGCTATAACCCATATTAAAACAACGCGGACAGCCTCTGCCTCGGAAGAATTTAGGTTCGCTTGCGCCGTCTAATTTTATTTTAAGGTTCTCCAGCACCACCTTCTTTATCACATGCTCCTCTTTGCAATAAGAACAAATCTTACGCACCAAGCGCTGGGCCGCTACGCATACAAGAGAAGAATTAATCAAATACGGCTCAACGCCCATATTCACCAAGCGCACAATAGCTCCGGCGGCCGTAGTAGTATGCAAAGTCGATATGACCAAATGGCCCGTAAGCGCGCTCTTTATCGCGATATCAACAGTTTCATAATCACGTATCTCTCCAATCATTATTACATTGGGGTCCTGCCTTAATATCGAACGTAAAGCTGCGGCAAAAGTCAAGCCTATATCCGGACGGGCTGTTACCTGGTTTATGCCTTCCAACTGGTATTCCACCGGATCCTCTACCGTAACAATATTCTTTTCCGGGTTATCGATGAATTTCATGATTGAATATAAAGTAGTGGTCTTGCCGCTTCCGGTTGGCCCGCAGACAAGAATCATTCCGTGCGGTAACTTAGCCACCTTTTCCAGGCTAGCCAGAATATACGGGCTAAACCCGAGCTTCTCTATATTCAAGGTGGCCTGAGACTTATCCAATATTCTTATAGCCACTTTCTCGCCAAAGCTGGAAGGCAATATCGAAACGCGAAAATCCACTTCCCGGCCCGTAAACTTCAGTTTAAAGCGCCCGTCCTGAGGAAGCCTGTGCTCGGAAATATTCAAATCCGACATTACCTTAATGCGTGAAACGATGGGTGGATGCATGTTCTTAGGGGGAGCGCTCTGCTCGTGCAAAACTCCGTCGATACGAAAACGCAGGCGTAAACGCGAGCTAAATGGCTCGATAAGTATGTCCGAGACCTTTTTCTTGACGCCCTCTTCGAGGATCATATTGGTGACTTGGATGACCGGGGCTTGCCTGCTAATAAGGTTTAACTCCTGGTCCGAAGGCAGGATATCTTTCTCTTCCCGGATCAACTCAAGCGAAGAGACAGACATTTCTTTCACCAATCCATCGATAATTCCTTTGGTAGAATCCGGATAAGACAAATCTATTGTTTGTAAAATATCCTGGCTGGCCGAAATAATAGGATTTATTTTATAGCCGGTGAGCGAACTGACATGGTCAATAGTGAAAACATTAAGCGGATCAGCCATTGCCAGAGTAATCGTATCCCCCATCTTAGAAACAGGGATTATCTGGTAATGCCGGGCAATATCAACAGATATGATTTTAACAATTTCGGGGTCGATTTTAAAACGTTTCAGGTCAATTAAAGGCAGGCCCAAGCCCTCGCTCAAGGCCAAGGCGAGTTCGCTCTCTTTGATAAACCTAAGGTTTATAATGATGTCGCTTAAACGTCCGCCATTTTCATTTTGCAGCGAGAGCGCCTGGTCAAGCTGTTCCCGGGTAAGAAGTTTATTATTAATTAATATTTCGGTAAGCCGGTCCTTGAGAGAAGCCATTGTTTAATCGATAGCCGATATAGCCTAGAAAACTACGAGTTACAGGCCAATCTACTCTTTATCCCTATAGTACTTCTCGATCGCCCTCTTTATGTCCGAAGATGTGGAGACAAACGTCTGCACGGAACATCCGGAGAGCAATTCCACGTCTTCGATTGCCTGGACATTCAGGGGGTTCGACATGGCTAAAGTAAGATTATTGCTTATTTTGTCAATCGGAATAAGCAGGTATTGCCGGGCAACCCGGCCGGGCACTATACTGACAATCTCCGAATTGATATCGTAATTACTTAAAGGCAAATAAGGAAAACCGTATTGGGCGGTCAAAGACTGGGCGATATCTTCTTCCTTGGCAAACCCCATCTCCACCAAAAGCTCGCCAATCAAGCCGCCTTTCTCTTTTTGCGCAGCTAAAGCCTTTTCTAATTGACGTTCGCTAATCACCCCGCGCTCGATGAGTAAATCACCGAGCTGCTTATTAATAACTTTCCGCATCGACATATTTAATGTTCCTTAGCTACGGTTACGCGGTTACGCCCTGCCTGTTTTGCTGAATGCAGCATTTCTTTGGCTTTGGCGATCAAGTCTTCCGAATTTATGCCGTCAAGCGGATTCTCGCTTAAGCCTCCGCTGACAGTTATCTTCCCGGCTTTATCTTCCTCTTCGCTAAAACCAAGCTCGATTTTCTTCCTGATGCTTTCGGCGGTTTCAAGCGCCTGGCGCTTGTTTTTCTCCGGCAGAATCACCGCGAATTCATCATCTCCCATTCTCCCCACGCGGTCAACCTCGCTTACGGAATCCCTGATCAAAGCAGACATTTTCTTTAAGGTAGCTTCGGTTTGGATGGAACCGAAATCTTGGGTATACTGTTTAAAATTATCGATGTCAAACAAAACAAACGCGCAGGGCCGCTGGTATATAATCGCCCGCTTAATTTCTTCCTGAAGCCGGTTGCGCATAAACGCCGCATTATATAAACCGGTAAGGCTATCCCTGATCTCCAGCTTCCTGATACTATGGTTCAATATATCGTTCTCAACGGCAATGGCCAACTGTTTAGTAAACACCTCCAGAAGCTCTGTGTCTTCCTTTAAATACGTAAAGCCCTCCTTATTATTGCCTACCCCCAGCAACGCCAGGACCCGGCCGCGCAGATATACCGGAAAAATCAAAGTATTCCGTAATTTCAGCTTATCGCGAACAAAAGAAGCCACCGCCTCGGGCAATGAATTGCGGGCATCCAATATCAAGGATTTATTTATATTATTAAGCCTGCAAAAAACATCTTCGGATGGCTCAACTATAATATCCAAGAGTTGCTCAAAGCCAAACCCTTCCGCCCAACGCACGCAAAAAGCTTCCTGGTTCTCTTCCCTGTATAAGAGAAAAGACGTTTCTGAACCGGCTAATAATCTCGACTTCTCGACTATGGCCTTAAGCGTGTCTTCTAGTCTCGCGGATTGGGAGATAAGCGAACTTACTTGCAAAAGCCCGGATAAAACAATGATGCGCTTTTGAATACCCAGGTTAATCTCGGCGGTTTTCTCGCTATAGCCTTTAAGCTCCTCCATATTGCTGCGGATACGCTGGGTGAGCTTATTAAAAGCATCCCCCAAATCTCCCACTTCATCGCCCTGAAGGACCTCAAGGTTATGGCAATAATCACCGGCGGCGATTAACTTGGCTCCGTTAGTTATGGCTAAAATACGGTCAAAAACTTCTTTGACCACAAGAAAACCTATAAAAGCTATAAATGCGTTTATGACGACAAACGTGATTATATCGATTTTTAAACCTACCCTGGGAAGCAAATAGTGCGAAACTAAATAGACGCAAACAAGTAAAGGCAGAATGAACATTAAGGCAAAGGAGATTTTAAGCTTATATTTAAGCCCTTTCGAAGAGATAACATTTTTCTCGCTTTTTTTCATTTTCTTGCCCCCCTCCCTGCCTGCCGGCAGGCATTTATGTTAAACATTTCTTAAATTATACAACTTACCTCATTGCATAGCAACAGTTTTGTTAAATTCAGCCTCAAGCAATTCTCGCTTGACCCCCGTGTCGATAAAATCCCAGGGAAGGATGTCCCCGGGGTCTTTTTGCCCTAAATAGCTCCCGGGGTCTATGCCCGCGTCAATAAAAGCGTTCATCCATTTATCAAAATCAAAAGAATTGTTCCAGGCGTCAAACTTAGCGCCTCTCTTAAAAGCGGCAAGTATGACCTCGCTCAACCTTCTGTCCCCCCGGGAAAGCATGCCTTCAACGATACTCATTGAACGGTTATGGAAACTTAAAACAAACCGCCTATGTTTCCTGGCTTTTTCCCGCAAATACTCCTGTTTATTCTTTATAGATTCAAGGGGCTCCATTTTTAACCATTGCAAAGCTGTATGCGGTTTAGGAATTAGAGTATTAATGCTTATATGCACGCCGGCCGGGCCCATTCCTGATTTTCTTCTTAGCTCCGAAACTCGTAATGAGAAATCTATAATCGCATCGAGATCATCATTATTTTCTTGCGGCAGCCCAATCATAAAATAAAGTTTTACGTGCTGATAACCGGATAGATACGCCTGTTCCAGCGCGCTGAAGAATCCATCGCTGTCAAAATCCTTTTGTAAAATATTGCGCAGCCTCTCGGAACCGGCTTCGGGAGCAAAAGTAAGCCCGGTTTTTTTGACTTTTGCGATTAAGGAAGAGGCGCTCCCCAGAAGCTTCCCCGCTTTTACCGACGGTAAAGATAAACTCACTGCCTTTGCATTAAATAGCGCCATTAGCTCCTGAAGGATTCTTTCCATTTCCGGATGATCGCTCACCGATAACCCGGCAAGAGAAATCTCCTCATAACCGGTGCGCTTATAGAGCGTTTCAGCCAGATCCAATATGCGCTTTTTATCTTTAATCCTTAAGGGAAAATACTGCGACCGTGCCTGGCAAAAAACGCAACGGTTGGGGCAACCGCGCATAATTTCTAAGGTTATCCGGTCATGGATGATTTGGATATGCGGCATAACCCACCCTAAAGGATAATATGCCGAATCCAAGTCTTTAACAAAGCGTTTCCTTATTCTTAAGGGAAACGCTTTATCCTTAGGCTTAAACTCCCTTAGGTTGCCGCGCTCGTCATAAGATGCTTCATAAAAAGACGGGACATAGACGCCTTCGATTTGCGAAAGCTCAACCAATAACTCCTGCTTTGAGAGCTTTCCGGACTTATATTCATTTTTATGCTTTCGGTAAAGGTCAATTATCTCAAGCGAAATATCCTCTGCTTCCCCGATAACAAAGAAATCAAAGAAATCATGCATTGGTTCGGGATTAAGCACGCAGGGCCCGCCACCGATAATCAAAGGCGCGGTGTTTCCGCGTAAGCTTGATTTAAAAGGAATGTTGCCTAATTCCAGGATATTCAATACATTGGTATAGCCCAATTCCGAACCCAGAGAAAACCCGACGAAATCAAACTCGCTTAATTTCTTACGCGATTCCAAAGATAAAATCTGCCGGTTATTTTGACGCAACAGATCTTCCATGTCTTGAGCCGGAGAAAAGAATCTTTCGCATACGACATCGGGAATATTATTCAAGAGCCCGTAAATAATCCTTAGGCCCAGGTTGCTCATCCCTACTTCATAAAGATCGGCAAAAGCAACCGCGAATTTTATACCTGCCTTGGCAAAATCCTTCTCCGGGGTATTTATCTCCCGGCCGATATATTGCGCAGGCTTATTGACCTTTAACAACAAATCTTCATACATAACTTACCCTTAAATTCCAATGCGGGTTTGGAATTTGGTTCCCGGTTTGATTCCAAACCCGCATTGGAATAATTAAAATACCGCCCTTGTTTTATCGATATTAACCAAAATACCCAACGCCACAAAAGTCACTAAAATCGAGGAGCCGCCGTAGCTCATCAACGGCAAAGGAATACCCACCACAGGAGCTAGGCCCAAGTTCATCGCGATATTAACCGTAATCTGGACAGCCAACATCAAAGTCACTCCAAAGGCCAGCAGCCTGCCGAAATGATCCTGCGTCCTTTGGGCGATCCGAAACCCTTGGCTGATTATAATATAATATAATAGCAAAAGTACCGAACTGCCTATGAAACCCCATTCTTCGGAAAAAGTAGCAAAAATAAAATCCGTGTGCGATTCAGGCAAAAAGTGCAACTGGCTCTGCGTCCCGGCAAGCCAGCCTTTGCCCCAAAGCCAGCCTGAACCTATGGCTATCTTCGATTGTATCACCGTATATCCTGCTCCCAGCGGGTCAATATTGGGGTTTAAGAAAACCAATAACCTGTCTTTCTGGTAATCCCGCAAAAGATGCCATATAAAAGGCAACGGCAGGCTGATAACCAACATCAAAAGGATAATGTAGGCCATCCGGACACGGGTCAAATAAAGCATGGCCATAAATAGGACAAGGACTATCACTCCGCTCCCCAAGTCCGGCTGCTCAATAATTAAGCCTACCGGAAGCGCCGTGAAAAATAAAGGCAGGAGCACCCCGCGGAATATCCCGAATTTACCGGAGGATAAATCGATATCATCCGCGGATTTACGGCTAAAATAACGGGCAAGAAATATAACCATGGTAATTTTTGCCAACTCCGAAGGCTGGAAATTAAACCAGCCGACCCTTAACCAACGCTGGGCCCCCAGGCGCGTTACTCCCAATAGAAAGACTAAAAACAAAAAAATGAAAGTAAAAATATATAAAAAATAGGTCCAATCCCAAAACCTGCGGTAGTTTACATTGGAAACAATAAAGAAAAGCGATAAACCCAAGATGACCCAAAGCGCCTGGCGCTCAAAAATAGTCTGCCAAAGCTTCCCTTCTTTCTGGTAAGTGCTGCTATAGATAGATAAGACGCCAAGCGCGCATATCAAAAGTGCAGTAACCAATATTATTAAAAAGGAGTTTTTCATCGCAGATTAAGAATTAATACAGGTTGATAACCCATAGGATAATTTAACCTGAGGCATCAAGAACAAGCTATTGCCAAGATTTAGATAAGCCCTTCATTGATCATTGCCTCTATTATCTGTTTAGCCACTAGGCAAGACGCGTAGCCCGGCCCGCCGTGTTCCAAGAAAACACAGATTACGAACTTCGGATTTTTGTATGGGAAAAATCCGGAAAACCATGCGTGGGGCTGGCCCGGAAAAGCCTGAGCAGTGCTGGTTTTGCCTGCCACGCTTACAGCCAAGCCGGATAAAACGTTTCCCGTGCCCGCGGGTTCACTTACAACCCTGCGCAATCCCTCTGCTATACAGGCAATAGTCTCCTTCCTCAGGCTCAACTTCTCACTTTTCTCCTGGTAAAAAGATATATCTTTGCCGTTTATGGCCTTAACAATATAAGGATGGACCAGATATCCTCCGTTGGCAAAAACCGCCATTATCCGGGCAATCTGAAGCGGAGTAACCAAAACATCCCCCTGACCGATGCTTAAATTAGCCGTATCACCGTCATACCAATTCCGGAATTTATTGAGTTTTCTCCAAAGCGGCGAAGGGATAAAACCCGGCTCCTCATAAGGAAGCTCAAAAGCGGTTGTCTTGGATAAACCGAATTTAAGCGCGTAATCATAGATGCTTTGAGCTCCGGTGAGTAAACCCGTCCTATAAAAAAAAACGTCGCAGGAATGGACAAGCGCTCCCGCCAGATTCTGTATTCCGTGAGTATTCCAGCATTTAAATTCCCGGTTACCTATTCGCGTGCTTCCTTGGCAAAGAAATGATGTATTTTGATTTATTTTCTTAGTCTCTAACCCCGCCGCTCCGACGATTACCTTAAATACCGAACCGGCCGGATAGCTAGAGCTTATCGCGCGGTTAATCAATGAAGAACCAGGGGCATTAAAAACCCTGGAGATCCCGTCATTGTTCTTTTCCGCGAATACCGCAGGATCAAATCCGGGAGAGCTGGCCATAGCAAAAATCTCTCCTGTGTAAGGGCCCATAATTATAACCGCGCCCGCCTTATCAGAAAGAGAATCTTCCGCCAACTTCTGGATTTTGATATTCAGGCTTAGCTGGATATCTCTGCCGTTAACCGGAGGCTTAAACCCCAAGGTACGTATAAAATTTCCCCGATGGTCAACCTCAAAAGAAAACCCGCCCTCTTCCTGGCGAAGGTAATAATCATACTTTTCTTCAACCCCGCCAAAACCGACAATATCTTTGGTCTTATACCCGTAATCTTCAAGCTTGGTAAGGCGCCAACGGTCAATTTCGCTGACATAACCTAAAACATGCACGGCCAGTTTTCCATTCGGATAATGCCTTAAAGGATTAGGCTGGATAATTATAGCCGGCAGGTCGACTTTAAGTTCAGCCAGCGAAATAGCTTCTCTTACGCTGATATTCCGTGCCAGCGTAACAGGAAGCGAAGAAGAAATAAAGTTAAGCCTGTAAGCGTCTTTTAACTCTTTGACGCTTTTTCCTAATATTTTCGACGCATTTAGGATTATCTTCTCCTGCTGCGGAGCGTCCTGAGGCAAAACCATCAAATCATAAGAAAGCTTATTATCCGCTATAATATTGCCTGCGCGATCAAGGATTGCTCCCCGGCTGCCATTCTGGGGAACAAGCCTCACGCAATTCTTATTTCCTAATTCTTGGTATGTCCGGCCATGAATAACTTCAAGGTTAAGCAGGCCAAGGATAATAAAAACAAACCCCGCAGTTACAGCCCAAACGATAATCCGGATTCTAATCATATCTTGACTTTATTGGGCCTCCGATAAACAAAGGAAACCCGGTTTAATGGCTTTAAGGATTAACGGCAGGGTAAGCGCTGTGTAAAACGAGCCTAATATGACGATGCGCAAAAATATTCCGGCTGGGACGCTTACCCCGGAATAAATAAGGGCCAAGCCGCTTACAATATTCTGCAATAGAGCGATTACAAAAGCTAAAAGAGCCGCTACAACGGCATCCTCTATAGATACTTTACGGGAGATCTTAACAATTAAAAAACTCCAGCAGCTAAATAATAATATATTCAAGCCAAACCCGTTAAAACCAAAAATATCCTTGAATAAGCCTACCGATGCCCCAAAAAGAATTGCCCAGCGCATCCTTAAAGAAAGGCTGGCAATCACAACAATAACCAAAAGAAAATCGGGCTTAACCCCGAAAACCATAAGATACTGCGGCAGGGCCAGTTGGAATAACCCCAGGACAAACGTGATAACCAAAAGCTTAAGGGCTTTCATTGAACGACGACCAGGATTTCTTCTATGTTAGAAAGCTTAACCGCCGGTTTAATTATAGCGAAACGGCTCAAGCCCGAAAATTCTTTACCGACATCAATTACCGTTCCGATAAGCAAACCCTTAGGATAAGTGTTATTCAGCCCTGAAGTTACTATTATATCATTCAGTTTTATATCCGCGCCCTCCGGCAGGTATTTCATAAGCAAATTGGCTCCCAATGTCCCGCAAACCAAGCCTTCCTGGCGGGAACGCTGGACTAAACTGGAAACCCCTAGGTTAGGATCGCTAAGCAGCATGATTTTGCCGGTTAAACCCGTTGTTTCGACTACCCGCCCGGCTAAACCTAAATAAGTTACTGCCGCCATCCCCTTACGGATGCCCTGGAGAGCGCCCTTATCGATAATTAATCCCGTTGACCAGTTATCCGCTGAACGGGCGATTACCTTTGCCGGAATAAACTTAAGGATGGATTTCTGCTTAAAAGAAAGCATTTCCTTTAAGCGCACATTCTCCAGGGATATTTCATTTGAACCATTAAGTTTATGCCTTAAGAAATCATTCTCTTTCTTAAGCCTTTCGGCTGCGTTAAGGTTACGATGGTAGAAAATTATACCTCCGAATTCCCGTTGAAGCAGGGAAACCAAGTTAAGAGGCAATCTTGAAATATTTAAACCCGGGGCTCTTAAGATTGATACGGAAACGTAGAGAAGGATAAGGGGAAAAACTACTGCTAAAAGAAGGATTAATTTTTTTCTATTGAAGTTAAACACATTTTATATTTCTTAAATAATCTAACCGGTGCTCATTTCGGGTTTTACCGAAACAGTGACTTTCTTAAGGTATTTGATTTCAGTAAGGACCTTGCCTGTCCCGTTAGCTACCGCCGTAACCGGATCATCGGCAACATGGACGGGTAAACCCGTCTCTTCCGAGATTAGCTTGTCCAACCCTTTAAGAAGCGAACCGCCGCCGGCCATGACAATTCCATGCTCAATCAAATCCGAGGCTAATTCAGGAGGAGTGCGCTCAAGGGAGATCTTGGTTACTTCCAAAATGGCCCTTAATGGTTCCTGCAATGATTCTCTTACCTCTTCCGATGTAATAGTTACTGCCTTGGGAAGGCCGGCAATCAAATCCCTTCCTTTTACCTCTAAACTCATTTCTTCTTCCAGGGGGTAGGCTGAGCCAATCCTTATTTTAATCTCTTCGGCAGTGCGCTCTCCAACCATCAAATTATAGGTTTTCTTAAGATATTCTATAATTGCTTCATTCATTTCGTCCCCGCCAATCCGGATGGATTTGGAAAAGACTATTCCCGCCAGCGATATTACCGCAATTTCAGTAGTGCCTCCTCCTATATCTATAATCATGTTGCCCACGGGTTCCTGAATAGGAAGGCCGACTCCGATAGCTGCCGCAACCGGCTCTTCAATTAAGAAAACGTCCCTTGCGCCGGCGCGCTCTGCAGATTCTTTAACCGCCCGGCGTTCAACTTCGGTAATGCCGGAAGGGATAGCAATGATAATCCTGGGCCTGATCTGGAAACGGCGATGGCGGACTTTCCTTATAAAATGCCTGAGCATTGCTTCGGTAACTTCGAAGTTTGTGATAACTCCGTCCCGCATCGGCCTTATGGCGACGATATTACCGGGGGTGCGGCCAAGCATGCGCTTGGCCTCTTCGCCGACTGCCAGAACATGGCTTGTGCCGCGTTCAACCGCAACAACCGAAGGTTCACAAAGCACGATGCCTTCGCCTTTTACATATACCAGAGTAGTAGCTGTTCCTAAATCTATACCGATATCATTGGAGAATAAATCTAGTAAATAATTGAAGCCTTTTTTGAATAATTCCTTAATTTTACCCATTTTTCTCCTGGGAAAAACTGCGGTAAGCGAACCCTGATACAATTACAGGAATTCTAGCAGAGATTAAACTCTATGTCAAACAAAAACTTAAGTAAATATTCCGCTCTTGGCTTATTCCGGCCCGCTTGGTTCAACAGGGCCGGCCACGGCGCCACCCGCTCAAGGACGCTATATAAATGACGGGCAAGTTGATTTGCGTCTGCCGGCAGGCCAGGCAAAAGTGGATATTTTAGCCAAAGCAACTTGAATATTTTCGGGAATTGCAAGGCTAAACGCAGGCTTGGCAATCCCGTAAACGGCTGGCCGGTGTTTCTCTCCGGCAACAGCCCCTTAACGCCAAGGCAGGAATATCAAATTAATTTGCCTATAGCCTTGAGAAAATCCGGGAAGGATTTGTTGATACAGGATATATCGTCTATATTGGTTTCACCGAAAGCGGATAAACCGGCTACAACCATACTCATTGCAGTACGATGGTCGCCAAAACTTCTCACCTTTGCGCCATGCAACTCATTTACTCCTTTAATTATTATATTTTCTTGACCCTGGGGTTTAACCACCTTTATATCGGCGCCCATTTTGGCCAGATTAGTAAGCATGGATTTGATCCGGTCTGTTTCTTTGACCCGCAATTCGTTTACGCCCTCAAATACAGATATGCCCTTAGCCAAGCTAGCCGCAACCATCAGAACCGGGAGTTCATCAATTAAGGAGGGAATCTCGTTCTTTTTGATCCTTATGCCGAATAACGCGCTACTCTTAACCTGTATATCTCCTACGGGCTCATTGCCCTTGTAATTCAATCTTGACTTTTGCACCGCAAGCCTGGCCCCCATCCTCTTTAAAGCATTAATCACTCCTAAGCGCCCGGGATTAAGGCTCACATTCTTAATGATAATTTCGGAATTAGGTATAATGCTTGAGGCGACCATAAAAAATGCTGCCGATGATACATCTGAGGGGATATAAAGAGCGCCGGGCGAAACCAGTCCCTTCCTGCCCTTTATGGTTATGGCGCTGCCTTTAATCTTTAAACCTGCTTTAAATAATTTAAGCATCCGCTCGGTATGATCCCTTGCCTTAACCGGTTCAATGACCTTGGTCGAGCCCCGGGCAAACAAGCCGGCTAAAAGTATGGCGCTCTTTACTTGAGCAGAAGCAACCGGAAGCTTATAAGTTATTCCTTTAAGATTATTTCCTTCAATTATTACAGGAGGATAATTTTGGTTCTTTGCGCTAACTTTGGCGCCCATTAACCTTAATGGCTCAATCACCCTAAGCATTGGCCTGCGGGATAAAGCGGGCCCGGCGCTAAGCTTTGTTTTAAAGGGCTGCCCTGCCAAAACTCCGAGCAATAGCCTGAAGGTCGTCCCGGATTCCTTTATGTAAAATCCGGAACCCGGCCTTCTTAAGCCAAAAAGCTCCTTACCGCAGATAATAACCTGGCAAGAAGCCCTATTTAACCCTATTCTTATTCCTAATTTCCTAAAGGCGGAAACAGTCTCCAGAGAATCTTTGTTGAGAGGAAAATTCCTAAGAATAGTTTTTCCTTGCGCCAAAGAACTCAAGATTATCGCGCGGTGGGCAATGGATTTGTCGCCAGGCAGGAATATTTCGCCTCTAAGGCCCGAAGGGCATAGACTCAAAACCAAAGGCCTCATTTGGCTTTTCTTAATATTTTATCGCCTTCCTTAATTACATTCTTTAATTTTTCTGAAACAAAACCTGCCGCCGACATTACTTCCTGGACCTTTTCTACTTTTATGTCGCCGATATTCTTACCGCCCTGATAAACCGAAAATTCGTCATTAACAGCCACGCCGTCTTTACTCCCAAGATTTATAACTACAAAATTATATTCTTTATTTAACACTAGGATCTTGCCTTCTAAGCCCTTTGCTGCCGATTCAGGGAGGCTGGCGGCCTGGCCTATCATTGGTTCCTTAACCGCAGAGGCTTCGGGGCTTACTACGATTTTACCCAGCTCTACATCGGATTTTACTTCAAGCTCCTTGATCCTTGCCTCTAATCCTTTTTTTTCAGATTCTATTTTACTAAGGCTCCCTCGCACAGCCCTTAAATCGTCCTGGGCTTTGCTCAATTTATTCTCCAGGTCCGACCTCGACTCCTTTTGCTGGCTCAAATCCGCCTTCATTTGTTCCATTTTGGAAAAAGCTTCTTCCCGGGATGCTTTCTCCTGCTGCAATTGGCCGGTCAAAACATTGATTTGGCTGGTGGCATCCTTGAATTTTGTCTCTAAGATAGAAAGGGATTTTTGCGCCTCGAGTAATTTTATCTGGGTTATCTTTTGCTTGGCAGTCAAATCATCAAGCTTGGCCTGAAGATCGATACTGCGCGCATGTTCCTGCTGGTAAAGATAAAACATGCCTCCGGCAATAGCTAAAGAAATTATTATTAAAATAATCAGAACTATGGCTTTGGCTTTAGAATTCATTTTTCTCCTCCCTGACTGCCTATGAAGCCTGCCTGCTCCTTGGAACAGAATTTTCTGAAAAAGGTTGACCCGTACCGTGATTAAATATAGCAATAAGCCGGACAAAAATCAAGTCTTATTTTGAAAACGCGGCATAATGGCTCCCTGCCGGGTTTTATCAATTGTTGAAAACATAAAATTCTTTTACCCGGCGGTGCCCGGAAAACGGAAAAAGCCGGTTTACATATATTAAACCGGCTTGATCAAATCTAGGCGATCAATCGCTTCCCGTGCTTAGGGCTTAAAGGAAAACCGTATTTGCATTTGTAGCATCCAGGAATTCCTGCGGTAAGGGGGAATTGAATTCCACGAATTTATCCGTGGAGGGATGGACAAAACCCAAAGATTGCGCGTGCAGTGCCAAACGGCTAAACTTCTGCGCTAATCCCCCCGTAGGCGGCATTTGCCCCTTAGCGGTTGGCACAAAGATAAATTCGTCTTTCTTGCCATATTTTTTATCTCCCAGGATAGGATGGCCGATAAAAGCCAAATGGACCCTCAATTGATGGGTTCTTCCGGTAAAAGGCTCCAAACTTAATAAGCTATGGCCGTTAAACCTCTTTAATGTCCGGTAATAAGTTTTGGCGTAACGGGATTTATCCGAGAAATCTACCGCCATGTTCTCTCTTTTTGTTACATGCCGCCCGATAGGCGCTTCAATTAAATTTTCGTCGAACTCCATACTCCCCCGGACCAACGCAACATACTTACGCTTAATGGAATGATCCGCAAACTGCCCGGAAAGCTTCAAGTGGCTGGAATTAT
This sequence comes from Candidatus Omnitrophota bacterium, assembly GCA_043800555.1. Classification (GTDB taxonomy): domain Bacteria; phylum Omnitrophota; class Gorgyraeia; order Gygaellales; family Profunditerraquicolaceae; genus UBA6233. The sequence goes on from JAZDMX010000015.1 coordinate 19,215, forward strand.
TCTTGGCGATAACCAATACGCCTGAAGTATCCTTATCCAGGCGATGGACTATTCCCGGACGCTCGGGGTTAATATCGGATAATTCCTTAAAATGAAACAGGAGCGCGTTTACAAGCGTATGCTCGCGGTTACCCGGAGCAGGATGCACAACCAAACCAACCGGTTTATTGATGATTGCTAAATCTTTGTCTTCATAAATAATATCTAACGGGATATCTTCGGGTTTAAGGCCGGTCTTGACCTTATCCTCCGGCCTGACCTTAATTTCATCAGTCTTTTTGACTTTGTAATGCGCTTTTACATCGATAGATCCGTTAACGCTGACCCTGCCCTTTGAAATCAATTCTTGTATACAAGTACGGGAAAACCCTAAGTTATGCTTCCCGGAAAACGCGCCGATCAATAAATCCAGCCGCGCCCCTTGCGCATCATCGGCCACTTTCACTGAATATTCCCGCATATTTTAGTTTTTCCTGGTTTTGATAAAAAAAATGGCAAGCCCCGCAATCAGGAATACAAAGATGCTGATAAACTGGAATAAGGTCAAACCCAGGGCCAATACGGGGCTATCGCCCCGCAAGAATTCGATAAAAAATCTTTTTGAAGAATACAATAAGAGGTAGGCAAAAAATATTAAACCGGGCTTATGCCTCCGGGTTTGTAAAAACCTCAGGAATATAAAAATAAAAACCAGCAGCAGCGAAGAATACAACTGCGTAGGAATCAATATTGCGTCAAAGGCGGGAAAATAAACCCCGAACGCCGATTCTTTGCCATAACAACAACCGTTAAAGAAACAACCCAGCCTCCCTATGCTTTGCGCCAAAGCCACAAACGGGACAAGCAAGTCTGCGATCTTATAAACCGGAAGTTTCCTGAGCCTTAAATAGAAGATACCGGAAGACACCCCTAAGGTTAACCCTCCAAACCAGGCTAAACCGCCCTTCTGGAGCATGATTGTTTCAAGCGGATTTTGGAGGTAATAACCGAGGTTTGAGAAAACATAAAATATACGCGCGCCGATAACTCCGGATACAAAAACAATAAAGCATAAGTTAAAAATTATATCGGGTTCGATTCCCTCCCTTTTGGCTTCGGCGCTGGCCAAGAGTGTTGCTAGGGTAAAACCGATAACAAGCATAAGGCCGTAGGAATAAATCGTTAAAGGCCCCAGTTTGCAAATTTCCGGATGCATGGCTTTAAGCTCCTCATGATGCAAGGATAAAAAACATTAAAAAACTCGATACAGTTTACTTTTGCTTTAATATTGTCCAGCCCAACAATACCGCTCCGACGGTTACAGCGCTATCGGCAACATTAAAAACCGGCCAAATGTAAAAATTCAGGAAATCAATAACATAACCAAAACGAACCCGGTCGATAAGATTCCCCAGGGCGCCTGCCAGTATAAGGCTCAATGAAACAACGTAATATTTATTATGCCGGTTATCTTTTAGCCCGAAGTAAATTAATACTACCGCGGCGAGGGAAGTAACTATAAACAGATAAACCTGATTCTTGAATATGCCAAAGGCTGCTCCGCGGTTATGTATAAGGGATAATCCGAATACGCCCTTAATTACAGGCAAAGTATCGTTAAGTTGAATTTTAGCGGATACGAAGAATTTACTTATTTGATCCAAAGCAAGGATAGAGAATACGATTACAAAAATAAGCATAAAACGGGGGGGCTACTGCCTCTTCTCTCTTTTTTCCTGGCATTTAACGCATAGACGGGCCTGCGGCACGGCTTTAAGCCTGGCTTTGGCAATAAGGCGCTTGCAATCTTCGCATATGCCGAATGTCCCGTCTTCGGTTTTCTTCAACGCGTCATTTAATTCATACAACGACTTCCTGTCGTTAGAAGCAAGCCCCAGGGAAAATTCACGGTCATAATTATCGGTAGCGACATCCGCCATATGATAGGTATATCCGGATATGTCTCCTGAAGCGTCTTTTTGGGATTTCTTCAGAGTATCCTCGGATATATGCTTTATCTCCTCGTTAACCTCGTCTTTTCTCTTTAAAATCACTTTCTTGAATTCGCTTAGCTCTTTTTTGGTAAATTTATTTCTCACGCGCACCTTCTTTCTTATCTGGATTATTTTCGTATTTATACCCGCTGGCTTGAACCTCAAAAGAATTACGCATTCTTACTTAGCGGGCGCCGGATTATGCCCTTCTACGGCAGCTGCGCACTTAGCGCAAATCAAAGGATGCTTCACGGATTTGCCTACTTCCGGGCTATAATTCCAGCAACGGGGGCATTTTTCCCCTTCTGCCCCATAAACCTCAATCGCTATATCAGAAGAGGCCCTGCTTTTATCCGGAAAAGACTCAAGGCCCTCAACTTGCTCCACCTCAACCTGGGAAACCTTGAGAATCTCAGGCAGGTCATCCTTCAAACTTTCTAAGAATTTATACCGTTCTTGATTATTTGTCAATAGTTTTATTTTGACATCAAAGGAACTGCCGATTAAGCCTGCCGCCCTCTTGTCCTCAAGCAGCTTGGTCGCCGCGGGGATTAATTGAAGAAATATTACCGAGTCAAATAATAATACCGCCGGCTCATGCAGCGGGTGGTCTTTACCGGCTATCGAAAAGAACTCATCCTTCTGCGGCCAATCCAATAAATGCACGCTGCTGATACTGCTATCGGCCTTGCCCTTAGGCATGCTCTGCCAGATCTCTTGGGCCGTAAATGCCAATATCGGCGCCATTACCCTTACTAAAACATTAAGGGTCTCATACAACGCGGTCTGGGCGGCCTTTCTCTCCTTGGACTTCGCCGCGTAGGTATAAAGCCGGCCTTTTACCATATCCATATAGAACGAGGATAATTCAATATTACAAAAATCGTAGATTACCTGGTATGCCTTATAAAACTCGAACGCCTCGTATGCTTTTTTAACGGATTCAAGCAATTTATGGGACATGCTGAATAATGCCCATTTATCCAGTTTCTTCAAATCGGCATATTCAACCCTGTCCGTATCCGGGTCGAAATCGTATAAGTTGCTTAAAATAAACCTCGCCGTATTCCTGACCTTGCGGTAGGCCTCAGACAGGCGCGTCAGCATCTCTTTCGAGATGCGGATATCTTCGTTGTAGTCGCTGGAGGCGACCCAGAGCCTGACAATATCGGCTCCATAGTCTTTGATAATATCCTGGGGGTGTATGACATTACCCGCAGACTTGGACATCTTCCTTCCTTGCCCATCCACAACATGGCCATGAGTCAAAACGCTCTTAAAAGGAGATTTTCCGTCAATACACATAGAAGGGATCAAAGACGACTGGAACCAGCCTCGATGCTGGTCAGAACCTTCCAGGTATAATTCGCAAGGGACCCCTTCCAGCTCTTTACGCTTCTTAAGCACTGCTTGCGCGCTTACCCCGGAATCAAACCAGACGTCCAGTATATCCGCTCCTTTTATAAACTCGCTCGCCCCGCAGGAACACTTTAGCCCTGACGGAAGAAAATCTTTGACATCCCGCACGAACCAGCAGCCTGAACCTTCGCTGGCGGTAAACTCACGGTATTTTTCAATAACCCCGGGCTCCAAGAATTCATTATTGCATTTCTTGCAAATCAATGCGGGTATCGGTACGCCCCAGTGCCTCTGGCGGGATATACACCAATCCGGCCTTGACTCAACCATGCTGGATATCCTTTCCCTGCCGGATTCGGGGATAAAACTAATGCCGTCTTTGATCTCCTTAAGAAGTTTCTTGCGTAAATCATCGTGGTCAATGCCCAAAAACCACTGGTTGGTCGCCCGGAATATAATCGGGTTCTTGCATCTCCAGCAATGCGGGTAGGAATGGGTTATCTTATCGGCTAATAAAAGCAATCCGAGGGATTGCAATTTATCAAGTATCGCCTTATTGGCGTCAAGAACATTCATCCCTTGAAATTCCCCGGCGCTTACGTCAAAGTTCCCTTTGGGATCAACGGGCATGACAATCTCTAACTTATATTTTAAACCTGTCAAATAATCGTCAGCTCCGTGGCCAGGCGCGGTATGGACAAGCCCGCTGCCATCTTCAGCCGAGATATAATTTGCCAGGACGACTTTTCCTTTACGTAAACCGAACGGATGTTCATAACCCAGGCCTTCAAGCTCTCTACCTTTAAATTCCTTGATTACCTCATATTTCTGAATTCCTAAAGAAGCCAAAACCTGCATCCTGAGGTCGGCAACAATTAAATTGCCTTTGTCAGTCTTTAAATACGAATAAACAAAGTCCGGATGGATTGCTACCGCCACGTTGGCGATTAAGGTCCAAGGCGTAGTTGTCCAAATGACTAAATAGCTGTCTTGCGGGAAATCTTTTGCGGCATCGAGTTTAAATTTAACAAAGGCCGACGCGGAAACATGGTTTTCGTATTCAACTTCCGCCTCAGCAAGCGCTGTTTCGCACCTGAAACACCAGTTAACCGGCTTTAGGCCCCGGTAAATATAACCCTTACGCACCAGTTCAAGGAGCGATCTGACTATACCCTCTTCATATTCATGGCTTAAAGTCAAATATGGATTATCCCAGTCCCCAAAAACACCCAAGCGCTTAAATTCCTTTTTCTGGATACCCACATATTGCATAGCGTAGTCATGGGCTTTTTTACGGAATTCAACCTGGCCGATCTGAGACTTATTCATTTTGAGCTCTTTAAGGAGCGCGTGCTCCACCGGCAACCCATGGCAATCCCAACCGGGGACATAAGGAGCGTTAAAGCCCCGCATAGTTTTATATTTTATGATTATGTCTTTCAGGGTCTTATTCAAAGCGTGGCCGATATGGATATTCCCGTTAGCATAAGGAGGGCCGTCATGAAGGACGTATTTCGGTTTACCGCTTGAATTCTTGCGGATAAGCCCGTAAAGGCCGGCGTCCTCCCACTCTTTCAAGAAGAGCGGCTCTCTTGTAGGTAAACCCGCCTTCATGGGAAAATCGGTTTTGGGTAAATTTAAAGTCGGCTTATAGTCCATCTTGAGTTTATTGAGTTATAAAATTCGGGGTCCGGGGATCCCTATAAACCCCGCGGGCTCAAAGAGCCGCATTAGCTGATATACTTTCCGATTATAATACTCAAATCTTTCTTAATCTGTGCGGGGATAAGGCTTCTATCCGAAACAATCGCGTATTTAAGCGATTCGCAACACCGGCAGGGGCTTTTCCCGGAGATACCTTTTATTACCGAACTTAAGATTTTCTTGGAGTTTTCTATATTTTTATTCAGATTATCAAGAATCATTTCGATGGTAACGGATTCATGCTGGGGATGCCAGCAATCATAATCCGTAACCGCCGTTAGCGAGGCATAACAAATTTCTGCTTCCCGGGCCAATTTTGCCTCCGCAAAATTAGTCATACCGATAACATCCATCCCCCAGCTGCGGTATAATTGCGATTCGGCCAAAGTCGAAAACGCCGGGCCTTCCATATTTATATAGGTCCCTTTGGGATGAATATTCATATTCAATGACTTCCCGGCATCATAAATAAGCTTGCTTAAACAGGAACAAACCGGATGCGATAATCCAATATGCGCCACTATTGCCTCGGTGAAGAAAGACATTGCCCGGGCCTGGTTGGTCCTGTCCACAAATTGGTCAACTACCACAAAATCCAAAGGTTTAAACTCTTCTTTAAGGCTCCCGCAGGCGCTAACCGAAATTATTTTATCCACGCCCAATTTCTTCATTCCAAAAATGTTGGCGCGGTAATTTATGCAGCTGGGCGAAATGCGGTGCCCGACTCCGTGCCGCGGCAGGAATACCACTTCTTTAGACTCTAATTCACCCAGGATAAACTTATCGGAAGGCCTCCCGAAAGGCGTATTTACCGAAACCTCTTTTATGTTCTTGATTCCTTCGATTTTATACAATCCGCTGCCGCCGATAATCCCTATTTTAGGCATCTTTTGTATCCCCCGGCTAATTCCTCAGCCCTCTTTAATGCGGCTTTTGCCGCGTCTGTCCAAGTGCCGCCTTTGGTCAAAATATCCAAAGCTGCTTCGGTGGTGCCGCCTTTTGAAGTGACTTGTTTCCTTAACTCCGGCGCGGGCAATTTTGTTTTACGCAATAAACTTATGGACGCATTCACTGTATTGGCCGCCAAAAACGCCGCATCCTCAACAGAAAAGCCCAGCTCCTCGGCTGCTTTCTCAAGCCTGCGCATCATATCGTGCCGGGCATGTTCCGGTATATTTTCAGGGTCGAGCGAATTATTTTCCACAAAATAAAACACATATGCCGGGCCGCTTCCGGAGATTGCGGTAGCCGCGTTCATCATGTCCTCATCAATGACCCTGGTCGGGCCAAGATAATAAAATAATTCCTGGGCCAATTCTAAGTCTTCTCCTGTTGCCAACGCCCCCTGGCATAGGCAAGACACGGATTCGCTTATTTTAGCTCCTATATTCGGCATAATCCGGATGACCCGGGCCGCGCCAAGAATACTCTCAATATATTTTGTGCTGATGCCGGCAGCTATAGAAAGAATCAATTTATTGTTGACGCAGCCTTTTATCTCTTTTAAGACATGGGTAAAATCCTGCGGCTTAACAGCCAGGATTATTATACCGGCCCTTTCGGCTAAATCCTTTACATCTTGAGCAACGCTTATACCTGAAGAAACATTAAGTTTGCTCTTATCCTTATCAAAAACAAAAATATTCAATTCGTTATTTTGCGCAACCAGATTCCGGGCGATCACCTGCCCCATCGTCCCGTAACCGATAATGCCAATCTTTTCAGGCGTATCTATCATAATCCCCCCTGGAAAATGGCCCTTCCTATCCTAATTACATTCGAGCCTTCTTCTACCGCTATTTCAAAATCATCGCTCATACCCATAGACAAAATAAACGACGGATCAATTTTACCGCGTAATTGGCTTAACTCCCTAAAATACTTCCGGGCTTCTTCCGGATTATCTACAGCCGGGGCAATAGTCATTAACCCCTGGACATTTACGTTTTTAAATTTAGCCGCCGCTTTTATGACTCCGGCTGCCTGAAGCGGCTCTATGCCAGATTTTGTTGCCTCGGGAGAAGTTTTTACTTCCACCAATATATCCTGGATTTTATTTATTCTGGCTGCCTGTTTATCTATCTCTTCGATAAGGCGCAAGCTATCCACCGAATGGATCAAATCAAAGATCCTGACCGCTTCTTTTACCTTATTGGCCTGTAAGTGGCCAACCATATGCCACTTTATAGCTAGTGGCTGATGGCTAGTAGCTGATAGTTCCCTATGTTTAACAACAGCTTCCTTAACCCTATTTTCGCCAAAATCAGTTATTCCGGCAAAGATAGCTTCTTTTATCTGCTCAATGCTGCGGTTTTTGCTCACAGCAACCAGCTTTACAGCGGCTGGATCCAGCTTTACCCTCAAGCAAGCAGCCTGGATGCGTCTTCTGGCCTCCAAAACATTATCCTTAATCATTCGAATAAAATATTATACCTCATAAAAAACCTAGGTCAACCAAATTCCCCGGCCTTGCATTAGCAAGATAAAAAGTCTTATCCCCGGCAATTTAAGAATGCCCTATTTTTGGTTTTTTAAAAGAGCGAAAGATGGAGACGTTTCGAAAAAAAAGGGGGACGCTTCTACTTTTCTCGGGATAAACTTGGAAAAGTAGAAGCGTCCCCCTTTTTTCGTCGCGGTTAAAAATACTCCTGGTATACTTCTTTGACCCGGTTGATAGCTTTCAGAAAAAGGTTTTTGGCAGGTTGATGCGAAGGCAGGACCCCCAAAGGCTTAGCCTCCAAGGCTTCGCAAAGCATTCCGATACAAGTCAAGTAAGTTAAATACTTTTGGCCGGACAATTCATCATTCTCTTTAATTAACGAAATTATTTCAAGGTTGGTAATCCGCCCGAGTTTAACCGGTATCACCAATGTGTTTTCTAAAGTCTCGATAAAGCCTTCTATGAGAATAGTCCTGCCGGTAACTACAAAATTATCTATGTCATAAAACGAAACCTTGCTTTCAACGGCTTCTTTGATTTTAGCGCAAATTCTTTTGGCCGAAGAAGTAACTACTTCGGCTACCAGTTTTTGTTTTATGGGTTTATAGAACTCGCTTCTTTTGACCAAGATTTCCTTATCTTCGCCTATCTCATTTATTCCGCCGATAATACCGTAGGACCTTTTAACGTCCTCGGCTAAATCAAAATTGACCTTCAAGGCATCGGATAACTCCCCGGTTAAATCATCCCCGCCAAAAGCAAGGACCTGTATATCCTGAAGCAAGCCGTCCTTAAAAATGAGGATCTCGGTTGTATCGCTTCCTATATCACAAAATAAATTCAGGCCATCCCTGGACTGCTGGTTAAAAACCGCCTTGCTGGTGGCCAGGCCCGAAAAAGAAACATCCTTTATCTCATAGCCCGCATGGTTAATCACGCGGGCAAGGCTCTGCACTGAAGATAATTTGCCGCAGACTAAATACAACTCAACTTCAAGCCTGTGGCTGTAAAGGCCAAGAGGGTTATTAATATTACTTTTTGAATCTATAGCGTAACTTGAAGGGATCATGTGGATTATTTCCTCTTCCAGGCTGGAACCCAGGACACGCGCCTGCTCATTGACCTTTTGCATATCCGAAACAGTAATTACTTTGTTCCCTCTTTCGGCCAAAGGAATAATCGCGCGGGAACGCTTAGTGATAATATCTTGCCCCGATATGTTTACCGAAATAAACTTGATATTAACCCCGGATCTTGCCTTAAGGTTCTTAAGCACTTTGCTGACCGATCCGATAAGGCCTATGGAATCGACAACCGCCCCTTCCCGCATCCCTTTAACAGGCAGGGTTTCAAAATAAATACTGCTTAGGCGCTTTTTCTTAGAAAGCGCAACACAGGCAGAAACCTTGCTTGAGCCTATATCCAGCGTACAAATGTAATTATTCAACATATGGGTTTTATTTTCGCGCTCTATCTTCTTTAAACTTTATAACCGGTTCATTAAACCTGAGATCTATATATTTGATGTTACTGATATTCTGTTTCTCCTGGTTTATAAGCCCGCTCATAATCGCTACCTTATCGCTGATATTGCCTTGCCCGATTTTAACTTCCAAAAATTCTATTTTTCCCGGGGCCTTCCAGCCAGAATAAACGGGCTGGGCTTGAGAAATAGGAATTTGAACCGTAATATCATTTATCCCCGCGATATTTATTTTCTGAATCCTGTAATTCTTAAACACGGGGTTCCGGGCAGTTTCTTTAAGGATCGATAAAGCGACGGATAGCTCCCTATTTTCATACTTAGTCCCGGGCTTAGGCCCAAAAATCCGGGTCTCCAGGCCCGTGATTACCGGCAGATTTGGCTGAACGCCGGATAAATTTGGGTCTTCCGGTTGAATTAAGCTGGAAAATATATAGCCGTCTTCATCAACCGCAAAATAACGGTAGAGTTTTATGAAAGCGATGGGCTTACGCTTGATAAGCTCGACAAAAATACGGTTAGGTATGACCCGGGCAATCCGGATATGCGAGCAATCAGGGCAGGCCCTGGAGATGGCCGCGGCCTCTTTCGGCAAGTTAAGGCTGAATATATTCCTGCCCTTTAGATAAGAAAGATCGACATTCAAAGCTTCTTTGCTTAGTATATCTTTAACCTGAAAATATTCCGAAGCCGTAATGACCCTCCAAATATATCCCAGAATAATGCACAAGGCAAGAAGAATTATAAAAACAAGCGCCAGCGGCTTTGCCGGAAAATTACTTTTTCGTTTTCTCATAAGCTAACCTGATTAACCTAAGGCACAAAGACGTAAAATCAATGCCGATTTCCCGGGCAGCCTTAGGTAAAAGGCTTGTTTCGGTAAAACCGGGTATAGTATTTACTTCCAGAATAAACGGCTCATCATTATGGCCTAAAATAATATCAACTCTGGAGCAGCCAAAGCAGCCCAACAGTTTATGCGCGGATAACGCCGCTTTTTTGACACGCGAAGAAACAAACGGGCTAACTTTTGCCGGCACGATATAGTCCGTCAATCCCTTTTTATATTTAGCCTGATAGTCAAAAAACCGATGCTTGGGGATAATTTCGATTACGGGCATGGCTTTTTCTTCCAGGATCCCGACGGTCAGCTCCCTTCCTTTTATGTACTCTTCGATAATTATTCTTTTATCGAATTTGAAAGCCCGATTTATTGCTTCCGGGAGGTCATTTGGCCTGCTGACTATGGAAAGGCCGATGCTAGAGCCATGCGTAGCCGGCTTAACCACCAGCGGAAAACCCAAATGAGCTAATTTCCCCGCATTACAAAAGCCTTTTTTAAATACCTTAAAACGCGGGACATTTAATCCGTGCCTTTGGAATATCCCACGCGAAGCGATCTTATCCATTGCCAGACGGCTTGCCTTAACCCCCGAGCCCGTGTAAGGGATATTAAGCATTTGCAGTATTTTCTGGATACCGCCGTCTTCCCCGAACCTGCCGTGAAGCGCGATAAAAGCGCAATCTATTTTCTTAAGCCTCAACAAACGGATATTATCTTCTAGATTATCGGTTTTGATGACTACCGCGGCGGCGTTGAATCCGCGCTTTTTAAGCGCTTCGCAAACCGCATGGCCCGACTTAAGAGAAACATTCTTCTCGGTAGAAGGCCCGGCCATTAAAACGCCTACTCTGCCAAATTTGTTTTTCATTTCCATATTTTAATTTCCGGCTGTAGATTTAATTTGAATTTGTCCTTAACCCGGCTTTTGATTAACCGCATCAACCGCAATACGTCCCTGCTGGATGCCTTGCCTTTGTTGAGTATAAAATTGGCGTGGCGCTCTGAAACAAAGGCGTCGCCTATATTCTTGCCTTTTAAGCCGCACAAATCAATTAACTCCCCCGCTGAAGCTTTCCCGGGATTCTTAAATATACAACCGGCATTAGGATAGCTCAAATCCTGGGTTTTACGCCGGAAGGCCGAGAACCTCGCGATATTTTCCTCTATCCGGGAGCGCTCTCCTTTTTTAAGCTCTAACAAGCTGCTCAAAATAATATATTTTTCCAGGTTCGACTTTCGGTAACCAAAACCAACCCGGCAATTTTTTAAATATTTTATCTTGCCATTGCGGTCCATAATTTCCACTTCTTTTACAAAATCGCCAAAACTATGCCCCCAGCATCCGGCATTCATCGCTAAAGCTCCGCCCACTGTCCCGGGTATGCCAACCAAAAACTCCAGGCCCTGCAATGACCGTTCCCTGGCAAACTTAATAAGCCAAGCCAGCGCTACGGCGCCTCCTGCCTTAATCAATCCGCCCCCGCCTCGAATCTCTTTAAAGCAAGGCGAATTAAGTTTTATAACCAACCCCTTAACCATTTTATCGCTAATCAGCAAGTTACTCCCGGCGCCTAAAACAAACACCGGCAGCTTCTTCTCCCGCGCCGCTTTAACCAACAGGCTAAGTTCTTTGCGGCCTGCCGGCTCACTAAAAAAAAGCGCGCCGGATCCGATCTTAAAAGTAGTCTTGCTTTTTAAAGGATAGTTATATTTTATTTTTAATTCTTTCGGCCAATTCATCGCTTACCTTTGCTATGTCGCCTGCGCCCAGGGTAATCAGCAGGTCCCCGGGTTTGATAATTTCCTCTATATGCCCTATAATCTTATCTTTTGCAAAATAATCCACTGCCCTGGCTTTGCCCTGCCTCCTGATTTTATCAACCAATAAACTAGCGCCTACTCCCTCGATAGGATTTTCGCTGGCTGCGTATATATCGGTGATAATAATATAATCTGCGTCTTGAAAACTTTTGGCGAAATCATCCAGGAGCAATTGCGTGCGGCTATAGCGGTGAGGTTGAAACACGGCGATAAGCCGGTTATGTTTTAACCTTTTGGCCGCCTTAAGCGTAGCTTGAATCTCTGTAGGATGGTGCGCGTAATCATCGATAAGCTTAAAGCTCTGGTTTTCGTATTTAATCTCCAGCCTCCTGCCTGCCCCTTTATATCCGGAGAGCGCTTTTCTGGTAAAACCTAAATCTATGCCTAATTCCATCCCTAAGGCTATCACGCTAAGGGCGTTGGAAATATTGTGCTCTCCACCCAAGGCTAGATTAAACCTGCCTAAAGAATTATTTTTATAGATGCATTCGAACTCGCTGGATAAGCCCTTAAACTTAACATCCTTCGGGTAGATATCCGCGTTTTCATTCAATCCAAACAGGATATGCCGCTTCGAGCTGCCCCTTAGAATATCCGCCAGGTTTTTGTCATCCGCCGAGCCAAAAACACATCCTTCGATATCAGTTTTGTCAATAAATTCCCTAAAGGCATCTAATTCTTTCTCAAAACTCTTATAATAATCCAAATGCTCGCGATCAATATTGGTAATGATAGAATAGTTTGGCTTATAATACAAGAATGATCCGTCGGATTCATCTGCTTCGGCGACAAAAAACTTGCCCCCTCCCAAACAAGCGTTAGTTTCTATATTCTTCAATATCCCGCCGATGGCCACCGTCGGAAAAAGCCCGGCTTCAAGCAGTAAACAGGCGACTAGCGAGGTGGTCGTGGTTTTCCCGTGGCTGCCGGCGACAGCGATTACTCCCTTATCCTTCATAAGGCAGGCTAAAGCCTCGGCGCGCATAACTACGGATATACCCAAGCTTTTTGCCTGGGCGGCTTCAGGATTATCCCCCTTTACTGCCGACGAATACACCACTACATCCGCTCCATCCACATTTTCAGCTTTGTGGCCGATAAAAATTTGCGCGCCCTTTTTTTCAAGTTCAAGCGTAACCGGGCTCTCCTTCAAATCCGAACCGCTTACTTTATATCCGCAATCCAAAAGCAGCTTAGCTATTCCGCTCATTCCGATTCCGCCTATGCCGATCAAATGATAATGTTTTTTCATTTATTTTAAAGACAATGCCGCATCCACCAATAAATCTGAAGCGCTTCCCCCTGATAAACTGCTAAACCCTAAACGCATGCTTTCCAGTTTTACGCGGTCATTTACAAGCGCTTGGAAAGTCAGCTTTAAAATATCCTTATCTAACTCATCGTCGCTAATTACAATCGCGCATCCTTTATCTTTTAATATCGAGGCGTTCTTAAGCTGATGCGCATAAGCAAAAGGATACGGAGAGATAACCGCCGGAATTTCAAAAAATATTAGCTCCGATATGCTAGTAGCCCCGGCACGGGATACAACCAAATCGCTTGCGCTATAAGCCTGTTCGATATCTCCGAGAAAATCAAAAACCCTGGCGCTCAAATTCATCCGCCTGTAGCTTTCCTTAATATCCTCGAAATCGCCTGAACCGGCCAAATGAATTACCTGCATCGCCGAAAGGCTGCCTAATTTCGATACGGCCTTAAGGAATCCGGAGTTGATATTCCGGCTCCCCCGGCTCCCGCCCATGACCAATATTGTAAATTTATCCTTGGCCAAGCCAAAAAAATCCAGGGCCCTGGCTTTATCAATTTTTTTTATCTGTTTTCGTAAGGGATTTCCGGTGAGCGTTAACTTCTGCCGGTTTAAGCTAAAATAATATTCGGATTCGGCAAAAGAAACAGCTACCCGGTCAACAAAACGCGCCAATAACCTGTTGGCCTTGCCGGGCAAAACATTCTGCTCGTGGATCATTGTCTTAATCCTAAAGAACCAAGCGATAAGGACACAAGGGATAGAATCAAGGCTCCCAAAACCAACCACTAGATCCGGCTTAAATTCAATAATTATATTAAAACTCTCCCAGGCCCCCTTCAGGAATTTAGCTAAGGCTAAAATATTGGCCGGAGTAATTCCCGCGGTGATAGTTGCGGTAGAGATATATTTTATTTTACAGTCCCCTAATGATACCCCCGGCTTAAGGCCTCTTTCAGGAAGGACTAAGAGAGCATCTATCCCGCTATCTTTTTCTTTTAGCGCTTGGATAAAACTAACCGCGGGAAAAATATGCCCGCCGCTGGCACCCGTAACAATCAAAACCCGCATATTTATTAATCCTATATTAATTTACAAATTACCGAACCCATTCCAAACCCGCATTGGAATTATTCCAATGCGGGTTTGGAATTGGTAATTTTAGGGGTATTCTCCGGAGCGGGCAATATTTACCAGTATCCCGACGCTAATCATATCAAAGATGAAGGACGATCCCCCATAGCTGATAAACGGCAGCGGCAACCCCTTGGTAGGAAGCACCCCGCAAGATACGCCTATATTTATTGCAGCCCTAAACGCAATCATTGCCAAAAGCCCCAAAGCAAGAAAATAGCCAAACCTGTCCGGGGCATTCTTAATTACCTTAATCCCCTGCTGGACAAAAATTATAAATAAGACGATAACTCCGATAGTCCCCAATAATCCCAGCTCTTCCCCGATTATCGAAAAGATAAAATCCGTGTGCGCAGCCGGCAGATAAAACAGTTTTTGCTTGGAATGCCCCAGGCCTACTCCGAATAACCCTCCGGAACCCAAAGCTAGTTGCGACTGGATTATCTGGAACCCGCTTCCCTTGGGGTCAGCCCAGGGGTTTAAAAAAGCTAAAATGCGCGCCCTGCGGTAAGCCACATGAAAAACCAAAACATACAAAACAGGCAGAAAGCTTAAAATTAAGGAGAGTATATAAACCGGGCGCACTCCGGACACAAAAAGCATGATAAAAACCACTACCCCCAAAGCTAAAGTGCTTCCTAAATCCGGCTGGACGACGATTAACCCTGAGCAAAGGCCTAAAACACATACCGGCGGCAAAAAACCTTTGGAAAAAGTTTTAATTAAATTGCCTTTCCGGGAAATAAAATCCGCAATGTAGATAATAACGGCTAAGCCCGCCAGCTCCGAAGGTTGAAAACTTAAAAACTTAAACCTAAACCACCTGCGCGCCCCGCTCACTTCCCTCCCCAAACCGGGGACCAAGACCAAAAGCAATAAGATTATGGAAATAATCAACAGCGGGCGGGATATCTGCCTAAGTTTATGGTAATCAATGCTCATAAAGAAAAACGTCAGAATCGCACCAATAAGCATGAAAATAAGATGCCTTTTCAAGAAGAAAAAACTATCTTTATACCTTTCCCAGGCGTAAATACTGGAGGAGCTATAGATCATTATAATCCCTATGCACATAAGGATTACGGTAACTGCGAATAAGCTTATTCTTATATTACGGGCCACGACTACCCCTTGGCTAATTTATCGACCAAATCTTTAAAAATCTTACCCCGCTCTTCGTAGTTTAAAAACATATCGAAACTCTTGCACATGGGAGAAAATAAAACACAGTCTCCTGCGCTTGCTAAACTAAAAGACTTTTCCACCGCTTCAGCCAAAGTTTCCGCTACAACTGTTCTTACGGAAGGACTAAGCGCTTTTTTTATTTTCTCTTTAGCTTCTCCGATGACAACCGCGGCTTTGACTTTTTTACGCGCCAATTCCAGGACCGGGCCATAATCATTGCCTTTTTCCCTTCCCCCGGCAATTAAAACCAACGGCTCAACCAGATTATTCATGGCCCAGACAGTCGCCTCGGTGGTTGTGGATTTAGAATCGTTAATAAACCTCACTCCGTTTATTTTAAGAACCTCCTCCAGGCGGTGCTCAACGCCATTAAAGCCCCTAAAGGCCTCCAACGCAATATCCTTATTTATTCCTAATAGATAAGCTACTTTCAAGACTGCCGACTGATTGAGATCTAAGCCGCTCTCCTTATGGAAATAAACGGTTTTTGCTTTTGCTTCATCCGCTAAAGAGCGGATAAGCGGATCGTCATAATTCAAAACCAAATAATCCGAAGATCCCTGGTTCCGGAATACGCGCTTCTTAGCCGCCAGGTAATCCCGCATATCTTTGTAACGGTCAAGATGGTTCCGGCTCAAATTAAGAATAACTGAAATCTTAGGCCTAAAGGTATCTATATGCTCCAATTGGAAAGAGCTTATTTCAAGCGAAACAAAATCCCCCGCCTTCATTTTGCCGATTTCGGAAGAAAATGGCTTGCCGATATTGCCGCAAACAAACACCCGCTTCTTTGCCGCTTCAAGTACCCTGCCGATTAAGGTCGTAACCGTAGTTTTGCCGTTGGTCCCGGTTATGGCGATAACTTCAGCGGGACAAAACATCCAGGCTAACTCGACTTCGCTAATCACGCGGGAGCCTTCTTCTTGAGCCCAGGTAACAGGCAAAGCTTCATTAGGGACCCCGGGAGAAATAACTACGATATCCTTACCCCTGGAAAAATCGCGCGAATGCCCGCCTACTTCTACTCTAATTTCTTTAGATTTTAATCCGCTAAGGCTCAAACGGACAAGCTCGTTATCCTGATTATCGGTAATAAAAACCCTGGCGCCTAAATCATAGAGGAGATTAGCCGAAGCTACGCCGCTGCGCGCAATGCCGACAACAAGCGCATCCTTACCCTTAAAATAATCTTTGTTTATCATAACGCTTCAAATGAGGAAACAGGCAATAATCAACGGACAGCAATTAAACCATCCTTCCCTTAATTAACCCGTTATTCGCTTTTGGCGTAATTATTCACTAGCGAATCTTCAAAGTCACTATTGCCAGGAGAGCCAGGAGCCCGGCGATAATCCAAAACCTGACAATAACTTTATTCTCCGGCCAGTTAAGAAATTGAAAGTGGTGGTGAAGCGGCGCAATCTTAAAAATCCTTTTCTTAGTCAGGCGGAATGACCCTACTTGTAAGATTACGGATAACGCCTCGATTACAAATATGCCCCCCACAATGACTAAAAGCAATTCTTTGCGGATTAACAACGCGACTGTCCCCAACGCTCCGCCTAAAGCCAAGGACCCCACATCCCCCATAAAAATGGATGCCGGATAACAATTAAACCAGAGGAACCCCAATCCAGCGCCTAAGATACTTGCGCAAAATACCGTAAGCTCACCGCTACCTTTAATATAGGGCACAAGTAAATACTCGCTTAACTTTATGTTCCCGGAAACATAACATAAAATACTAAAGGCCAGGGCCACCATGACCACAATACCGATAGCTAAACCATCCAGGCCATCAGTGAGGTTTACGGCATTAGATGTCCCGGCTACGACTAAAATGACAAAGACTACGTAAAGCCCGTCCAAATCCAAAGCCAAATCTTTTATAAAAGGGACGTCGAGTTTAAGGCTGTTCTGAAAACCGATTAAGAAGATTACGCCGAGTATTAATCCTAATATAACCTGGCTGGCCAGCTTTGTCTTAACGCTCAAGCCTTTGGCCTTATTCTTTACTTGCTTTAAATAATCGTCGGCAAATCCGGTAACCCCAAGCCAGCTCGTGCTAAAAAGCACAACCAATATATACTTATTTGACATATCCGCCCATAAGAGAGTAGCGCCGACTACCGCCGCTAAAATAATGAGCCCGCCCATAGTGGGAGTATCGTTTTTAGAGCGGTGCAAATCATCCAGCCTCAAGCTGTCACCCTTATTGATTCTTTCCCCCACCTTTAACGCTTTCAGCCTCCTGATAACGATTGGGCCCAATATTAGGCTGATGGCAAAGCTGGTAAGGACGGCCATGGCCGAGCGAAAGGTAATGTAACGAAAGATATTAAAAGCAGAAAATATGTCGTGGAACGGATAAAGAAAATTATAGAGCATCTATATTTTAAAAGCCTTTTCCATCTGCATGGCGCGGGAACCCTTAACCAAAACAATATCCCCGGGCCTTACCCTTATCGTTTCAAACAAAACACTCCTGGCTTCGGATGAAGTTTGACAGCTAAATATGTTCCTCTTCTGGCGGCTTAACTTGTTTAAACAGCTTTTTGTAATATTGCCTACGGTAACTATCGCGTCAGTAATTTTAAGCGCCTGATTTAGGACCTCGCCGTGCAAGGCCATACTCCGAGCTCCCAATTCAAGCATATCTCCCATGACGAGGATCTTCCTGCCGCTGGTTACAGAGCCCTTCAAAACCCCTAAAGCCTGCTTCATAGAAAGGGGGTTTGAATTATAGGTATCATCAATAAACCTTACGCCTTTTATCTCCAGAAAACTTAACCTTCCCTTAGGCAACTTAAACCCGGCTAAGCGGCCGGATATCTCCCGGTACCCTAAGCCGAAAATCCTGCCTGCGGCTATAGCTAAAAGGCTATTGTAGATATTATAATACCCCGGGGCATCTAATGCAAACCTAAATCTTTTGTTTACCGTAAAACTTGCTTTAGCGCGGATATAGCTGATCTCCGAAGCCCGAAAATCACATTTATTCTTTATGCCCGAACCGATAACAAACGGCGGGCATTCTTTTTTTAACGCCTCTTTCCTCAAAAATTCATCATCCGCGTTCAAGATAGCGATAGCGGGGCTATTAAGGCTTTTGATCAATCCGGATTTTTCCTTAAGAACACCCTTTAAATCCTTAAAAGACTCCAAATGTGACGGGCCTATGTTGGTGATAACGCCGATATTCGCCTGGGCTATCCGGCTAAGATATTTTACTTCTCCGGGATGATTTGTCCCTACCTCTAAAACCGCCACGTCATAAGAATTGTCCAATTGAAGCAATGCAAGCGGAAGGCCAATATGGTTATTTTTTGTCCCTTCATTTTTAAGGACTTTTAATTCTTCGGCAAGAACCCAAGCTATCATATCCTTAGCCGTAGTTTTGCCGTTTGAGCCGGTTACCGCAATAACCGGGATATCCCTGAACCTCCCGCGATGGAACCTGGCGATATCCCCTAAGGCCCTGGTTGTATCCTTAACCTTAATAAAGGTTACGCCTTTTTTCTTTGCTTCCTTACGGGTTATGATACAGCTAGCGCCTTTTTTGGCTGCTGCATCGATAAAATCATGGCCGTCAAACTTATCCCCCTTAATCGCAATAAAAACCTCGCCCTTCTTGACAGTGCGCGAATCGATGGAAACGCCTTTAACGGTTACACCAACGCTACCGGAAACAAGCTTACCCCGGGTAGCCCTCAATAATTCAGGGACATCAAACATGCCTCGGCTTCCTCCCGGTCATTAAAATGAACGATTTTGTCTTTTAACACCTGGCAATTCTCGTGGCCTTTGCCGGCCAATAAAACAATATCTCCTGGCTTGGCCATCGATAGGGCCTCCCGTATCGCCTTTTGCCTATCTAAAATCACGCAATAATTATCATTCAATATGCCCTTTTTTATATCCCTGGCTATATCCGAGGGGTCTTCCGAACGAGGGTTATCGCTGGTAACTATTGCGAAATCCGATAACCTGCTTACGACCTTCCCCATTTTCGGGCGCTTGAGCTTATCGCGTTCTCCGCCGCAGCCAAAAACGGTAATGATTCTTTCAGGCGACAATTGCCTTAAAGCGCCAAGCGCTTCTTTTAAGGCATCCTCCGTATGCGCGTAGTCAACAAATACGCAAAAACCCCCTTTTTCGGAATCTATCCGCTCAAGCCTGCCGGGGACAGACGAAAACTTTTCAAAAGCAGATCTGATGATTTCTAAACTTAATCCTTCCTTTATGGCCCAAGCGGATGCGGCTAACATATTATACACGTTATGCCTCCCGATTAATTTTGTCTTTAACCTTGTTTTACTCCTGCGCAAACAGAGGTTGAATTCCGTATACCCGGGGCCAAACCTGATATCCCTGGCTGTTACATCCGCCTTCTTATTTATTCCATAGGTAATTATTTTAGCGGGCGTAATTTTCTTCAGCTTGGAGCTATGCTTATCGTCGTTATTAATTACGACGAATGATCCGGGGCTGATACCCTTAAATAGCTTTGCCTTGGCCTGGAAATAATTAGCCAGCGTTTTATGATAATCCAGGTGGTCCTGAGCCAGGTTGGTAAATATCGCCGAATGAAAATCTATGCGCCCAACCCTATCCTGCTCCAAAGCGTGCGAAGAGGCCTCCATAACTACATAATCTATGCCTCTTTTAACCATCTCCGATAACATCGACTGAAGCTCCAGAGATCCGGGAGTCGTATTCTTTGCCGGCTTGACTACGCCCTTAAAGCGGTAGTTAACCGTGCCGATTACCGCCGGGCTTAAGCCAGCCTCCTTGAGCAACGCTTCCAACAGGTAGGTAACCGTTGTCTTGCCGTTAGTCCCGGTAACCCCGATTACTTTTGTTTTTACGGATGGGTTCTTGTAAAAAGATGCCGCAAGGTTCCCCAGCGCCAAACGCGTATTATTTACTCTTATGAAAACCTCCGGATTAGCCCGGCCCGGGCCGTCCTTAGAATCGCAAACTATGAATTTAGCGCCTTTAGCCAACGCTTCATCAATAAATTTACTTCCGTCCTTTTTAGCGCCTTTAACCGCCACGAAAACAAAACCTCTTTTAATCCGCTTGGAATCAGAACTTATCCCGCTGACTTTACCCTTTTTGATTAAATTAATCAGCTCTTCTATTCGCATTTGAATACAAATCCGCTGTTAATGCCTGTTTAGTCTTTAAATATCTCAATACATCCCCGGCAACATACTTAAATACCGGGGCGGCAACCACGCCTCCATAGTAAGACGGATGCGGTTCATCCAAAGAAACAACAATAGTAACCAGAGGGTCTTCCGCAGGCGCAAAGCCGACGAAGGAACCTACGAATTTATTATGGGAGTAAGCGCCGTTAGGTTCTAACTTTTGAGCTGTGCCGGTTTTACCGGCAGAAGTAAAACCCGGGACCTGCGCCATCCTCCCTGTTCCCTCTTCTACCACTCCGGTAAGCATCTTAGTCATCCGTAAAGATGTGTCCAAGGACAAAACCTTGCGGATTAACTTCGGCTGAAACTTCATTATTATTCTTCCCTGTTTATCCCGGATCTCATCTATGGCATAGGGCTTCATCAACTGCCCGCCGTTAGCGATCACCGACATTGCCCCGGCCAATTGTAAAGCAGTTACGCCCACTTCCTGGCCTATAGGAATCGCCCCTATGGAAGTCCTGGACCAGAATCGAGGCTCCTTCAATATCCCGGATATCTCTCCCGGTAAATCTATCCCCGATTTCGCACCAAAACCAAACAGCTTTGCATATTTATAGACTATCTCCGGGCCAAGTTTCTGGGCTATCTTTACTGTCCCTATATTGCTTGACTCCTGGATAACCTCTCTAAAGCTAAGCCAGCCATGCGCCGTATGGTCGTGTAGAACATGGTTAGCTACCAGATAGGAGCCGTTTTCGCAAAAGAACCTATCTTCTTCATTTACTCTTTTTTCCTCCAAGGCGGCTGCGGCGGTAACAATCTTAAAAACTGAACCCGGTTCAAATAAATCGCAGATAGCCCGGTTGCGCTTTGCGTCTTTACTTGGGTTACCGCGTTCGTTTAAATCATAAGTAGGCCGGCTTGCCATGGCCAATATTCTACCCGTATGTGTCTCCATAACGATAATGCTTGCGCCTTTAGCGTGAAAAGTTTTAAAGGCCTTATCCAGTTCCCGCTCGGCTATATACTGCACCACCTGGTCTATGGTCAATACAACGTCATACCCATCTTTGGGCAAAATCATCTTCTCCCAAATATCCAGTTTCTTTTGCCGCGCGTCCCTTAAGAAGATTGCCCAACCCTGCTCGCCTTTTAAATATTTATCCAGGTAAAACTCTACGCCTTCCAATCCCGTATTGTCAAGTCCGGCGAACCCGATTATCTGACTGGCTAAATATGAATTCGGATAGCTGCGCTTACTCTCTCTCAAGAAACCCAGACCTTTGATATTTAACTGCTTAATCGCGCTTGACTGTTCCGGGGTTATTTTACGCGCCAGCCATACAAAAGATTTCTTATGGTCCAACCTTTCCTTAAGATATTCCTGTTTTACATTCAATATTCCGGAGAGTTGACGGATAATAATTTCTTTATCGCTGTCTTTAATGCTGACTGGCGAAGCGTAAAGAGAATCAGTGGGTAAATTCAGGGCTTGCGGCCTTAGGTCGCTATCATAAATAACGCCCCGCAAAGGTTCCAATTCTACGAAGAAATTATGCTGTTTTCTGGCAATATCCGCCAGATAGCTGGAGTTGAAGAATTGTATATAGAGGAGCCGTCCAATACAGAGGATTAAAAAAGAAAGGAAAAATAGGAATACCGCCTCGGCCTTGCGGCGATAATTGCTTATATACACATTAACTCTTGATCATTCGACGGCGCTACTCGCCGCTTTAGTATCAATCCTGAGCAGCCCTAATCTTTAAACCAGAACAAACGAAGGATTAGTTAGGAAATTTACGGGTTAATTGTCCGGGCCTCGGCCTGGCGTTTTACGCCGAAGACGCGCGACAATAAAGTTTCTTTATTGGCTGCCCCCTGGGCTAAAGTCACCCCATCCTTAGAAGGAACCAATCTCACCAGCTGGTATTTATCGGGCATCTGAAAATCCGAATGGTTCGCTACGCTTCCTCCGATATTTACCAAAGAGCAATTCTTTTCGATATTATACCTTAAAATACTGTTCTTATCCAATAGTTCCTGGAAAACAACATGGTGTTTTTGCTCCACGTAAGCATACCTTAAGATCTCGCTTTGCTGATAAACATAAAGCAGCGAAAAAAGCGTAACGCTCATAACCATAGATAAGAATTTGTTCAGCCTCATAGTTTTTAAACTCTTTCTGCCACTCTCAACTTGGATGAGCGGCTGGCCGGGTTCGCCCCTACCTCGGAGCTAGACGCCGTTAAAGGTTTAGGCGTTATTATATCAATCAATCCCTGATCTTGCGCCTTACGGAACGCGAATTTAATTACGCGGTCCTCTAAGGAATGAAAGGAGATAACGCATATTCTAGCTTTTTTCTCCATAATTGCAATAGCCTTATTGACCGCTGCGTCCAAAATCTCCAGCTCCCTGTTTACGGCGATGCGCACCGCCTGAAAAGTGCGGGTTGCCGGGTGTATCCTGTAATACCTGTGGCGGTACCTTGAAGGTATGGACCTTATTACTATACCGGCAAGCTGCAGCGTATTCGCAATAGGCTCTTTCTCCCTTTCTTGCACGATCAAATGAGCAATGCGGTTATGCCACCTTTCCTCACCGAAGTTCCAGAGCAAAGTCGAAAGCTCTTCTTCGTTCAAGTTATTGACAAGATCATACGCCGATATGTAACTGTCTTTATCCATGCGCATATCCAAAGGGCCGTCCCCCTGGAAACTAAATCCGCGCGATGCGTCAAACAGCTGAAAGGAAGAAATCCCCAAATCAAAAAGGATCCCGTCAACCGATTTAACTCCCAAGTTTTCTAAGAGCGTGTCTATATCCGCGAAATTACCGTGGATTAATTTGCAAGCGGACCCGAATTTACTCAGGCGTTGGCGGGCAAACGTCAAAGACGAATCGTCCCGATCAATGCCTATGAGCCCTCCTCCAGGGAGAATCCGCTCTAATATTGCCAAAGAATGGCCGGCAGTGCCCAATGTAGCGTCAACTATTGTATCGCCGGGTTTTAACTGCAAATGCTCCAAAACCTCTCCCAGCATAACGGGAGTGTGAATTTTAATATCAGACATCCATCAGCTTCTCGGCAATATCTTCGAAGGATTGCCGGGAATTTCCATAAAACTCTGACCACTTATCTTTAGCCCAAATTTCAATGCGGTTAGAGACGCCGACGACAACCACATCTTTCTTGATCTGGGCGAAATCTTTCAAGTACTGCGGCAAGAGGATCCTTCCTTGTGAGTCAAAGGTTATTTCAACGGCTCCGGAAAAATACAGGCGGTTAAATTTACGCGATTCCAGCTTAGTAAAAGACATGGCTTTAAATTTGGATTCCTGGGAACGCCACTCCTCTTCGGAAAACATAAACAGGCATTCATCCAGCCCGCGGGTAATAAAAAACCTCTCCACAAAATTCGCTTTGGCTGTTTCGCGAAATTTAGCGGGTAAGATAAGGCGGCCCTTGCGGTCTATGGAATGCGAGAATTCACCGTAGAACATCGATAAACGCTTGATACCTGGCTTATCCTAGGCCAAATATCAACTCCTTTGGTATTTTTCGCTTAGGCAATATTAATAAATGCCTATCTTGGGATATTTTACCTAAGCTAAATCCACTCTACTCCACTTTAATCCACTTAACATCCAAAGTATAGATAAAATACCCCGCTTTGTCAAGAAGAATATTAAGTTCCTTCCCGTGCTTGTAGCCAAGTATTCAAGACTTTAGGGCCCTTATTCGGGCAAAAGGGACGAAAAAAAGGGGGACGTTTCTACTTTTCCAAGCTTAGTTCTGGAAAAGTAGAAACGTCCCCCTTTTTTTTCGTCTCCCTTTTTCGGTCAAGAAAGGATTTGCCTTGCGCGGATTACGTCTTTTTGGATTTGCTTCGACAGAAGGCCCAGAGAAGAAAACTTCTTATCCGGCCTTATTTTCCGGATGAACTGGATCTCGAGGTATTTCCCGTAGATGTTTTTGCGGAAACTAAAAATGTGGACCTCAACATTTACCTTCTCGCGCCTGCCGCCTGCTGCATGCTGCGGGCTGATTGTAGGCCGGGTCCCGATATAGCAGGCGCCCTTAAATTCTTTTTTATCCAAAATTATTCTTACGGCATAAATTCCCTCCGAGGGGATTACTTCGTGATGGGGATTGATATTTGCCGTCGGAAAACCCAGCAACCTGCCGATCTTCGTCCCTCTTACAACCGTTCCCAGAATACTTACCGGCCGAGCCAGGAATTTTTGCGCGAGCCGGATATCCCCATTTCTGATCAGCTTGCGGATTAAAGTGCTGCTTACGGGAATACCCCTGATTTTGACAATACTAAAACCTCTGGCTTTGAAATCATAGATTTTACCCATTTTCTCCAAAAGAATAAAATCGCCTTTTATTTTATACCCAAACCGGAAATCTCTTCCCACGTAAACCAGGGACGCGCCGATTTTGTCAACCAAAATATCTTTCACGAAACCTTTGGCGCTCATCCTGGAGAAATGACTGCTGAAGTTGGCAACAACACAAATATCAATGCCTAATTCGGCGATAAGGCGTAACCTGTGCTCAAGCGAATACAAACTCTCCTTCCTTTGCGGATGCGGATAGAATGTTACGACAACGCTCCTAGAGCCGATTTCATGGGCCTTGGCCGAAACAGCTTCAAGTATCCGGCGATGCCCGCGGTGCACGCCATCAAACACGCCCATCGCCACTACCGAACCCTTAAGCTTACCAATATTATTTATGCCGTAGATAACCTTCATTTCTCTTTAATCCCCTTGTCAAAACCGGCTTAAGCCGGTTTTGCCCTTGCAAAATACCGCTCGCCAATGGCGCAACGACGCGAACGCTAAATTTATTTTAGGCCCCGGCGAATCTTGGCAATGACTTTCTTGCGCACGTCAGCGAGCCTGCCGCGGACGGTGCAACCGGAGGCAGTCTTATGCCCTCCGCCGCCAAAAGCAGACGCCACCTTATTTACGTCAGCTAATCCGGTAGACCTTAAATTGACCCGGATCTCATTTCTTACGCCAAGATTTTCCTTAAAGAGCGCGGCGACTTCAACGCCTTTTATTGAGCGTACAAAACCCAATAAATGATCGGTCAAATCAAAAGATAACTTCTTATGCCTTAATAATCTTGCCGGGACCTCCACCCAGGCGATCTTGCCGGAGTTAACCATATGTATCCCGGCCACGGCCTTAGTTAATACTTGAATATCCCTAAAAGGTATATTCTCATAAATATTCTTATACACTTGATTAGCGTTAATATTAAAATTTAATAATTCCGCCACGGCCTTATGGGTAAAACCTGAGGTATTTGAATAGCGGAACGACCCTGTATCCGTGAGCATGCCGGCGTATAAAAGCAAAGCGGAATCATTATCGAAGGATACGCGCATTTCTTTATAAAGCCTGAAAACCATCTCCGAGGCCGAAGATGCGCCCGGCTGGACCCAATTAACGGAGCCAAAACCCTTATTGCTTATATGATGGTCTATGTTAATAACGGGCTTGTTGCCTTTATCTATTTGACCCACCGAGCCAATCCGGCTTAAATCCGTGCAATCAAGGATAACCATACAATCAAAATCCATGCCCTTTAAGCCCGGGCTGTAAAGCTTTATGTTTTCCTTAAACGGGAAAAAACCATACTCTTGCGGCAAGGGGTCCTCGTTAACGATAAACGCGTCTTTGCCAAGCTTCTTTAACAGGCAATAAAGGGCCAACTCCGAGCCTAAGGCATCGCCTTCAGGGCTAGTGTGGCTGCTGATTAAGAAACGCTTATACTTTTTTATTGCCGCGGCGGCCCTTTTTAGGCTTATCCTGTCCATTAATCTCCTTTATTTCATTTAAAACCTCTTCTATGCGCACGCTATATTCCGTTGACCGGTCTTCATAAAAAGCAATTTCAGGCGCAAACCTTAAACTAAGCCTTTCGGCGACTAATTTACGCACAAACCCTAAAGCCGAATCTAAAGCCTCTTTTGTGTTTTTATAAGACTCTTCATTCCCCAATACGCTAAAAAAGATCTTGGCGTACCTTAAATCCGGGGTAACTTCAACCCTAGTTATAGTTACAAAACCCAGCCTGGGGTCCTTGAGCTTATCGTGGATTATAATGCTGGCCTCCTGCCTTATTGCCTCAGCCACTCTATCCTGTCTCGATGACATTTGTCAACTCCCTGCCTGCCTAGGGCAGGCTCTTTTTTAACAACTTCTTTATCAAAATTAACTCTTCTTCTTTAGTCTTGGCCCGCCCGTTAAGCTTGGCGGATAAAACCCGTTCGAATATTTTCTGATACCTTGGCCCGGGCAGAACGCCCAAACAGCGTAAATCTTGCCCGCAAACAGAAATACGCATACCGTTATAAATCTCCAGGAAATCAGCCGTATTGCGCCTGAATATTTTATTCTTATGCCTGGCCCTTAAAGCAATTATAGTTTCGTAGCTAAGCGGTTCCAGCAACTTGAACATTCTCGAAGGCTGAATCTTTGAACTGCTCAAATACCTGATATCGCAAGGACGCATCTCTTTATAGCTCAACAGCCTCTTCTCTTCTCCTTTGCGCAAACCGAATTTAAGACAGATTCTTCTGATACGGGAAACATCCAAAAGATCCACTAAACCGGCTAAATAAATCACCCAGAGATCCAGCGGCCTGCGGCCAGGATTTTCTTTATTAAACCAGTTAACCTGGCCCCTGATTGACCTCAAAAGCAAATACGTATTCCCGGAGAACCTTAGGCCCGGATAAATAAAATCAAAGCCGGCCAATTTTCCCAGCCGCTTGATTTGTTTAGCCGGGGCGCTTTCTTTTAAAACCGAAACCAACTCATCGCGGATCCTATGCGGATGGACTTTGCCGAGATAATTAAGCTTAACTGCTTCTTTTAATAGTCTCAATGTATCCGGCTCTATCTTAAAATCATATCTTTGCTCAAAACGAACTGCCCGTAAAATGCGCGTGGGATCGTCAATAAAACTTAACGGATGCAGGACTCGGATAACCTTGCGCTTAATGTCCGCTTGGCCGCCGAAATAATCAACGAGTTTTGAGGAATTCAGGCTTATCGCCAAAGAGTTAATGGTAAAATCCCGGCGGGATAAATCATCCCTTAACGAACCCGGGCTTACTACAGGCAAATGCGCCGGGCTAGGATAATATTCTTTCCTGGCGCTGGAGAAATCGATATGCCCGGCCAGCTTAGCCGGCTTAGAGCCGGCAGCCGGCGCAAACTGGCTATCGAGCCCTAGCCCGGGCTTTATAAAAACCGTGGCAGTCCCGAATTGCCGGTGAACGGTAATTTTTTCCCCCAGCGAATTCGCGACAATACAGGCAAAATTTATTCCGTCCCCTTCAACAACAATATCCAAATCCAGGTTCTTTACCCCCAGGATTAAATCGCGCACAAATCCGCCGACTAAATACGCCTTAAGGCCTTCTCTTGCCGCAATATCCCGCAGCTTATTTAATAAGCCCTGCAATTCTTCCGGCATTCTTTCCAGGTATTCTTTCATCTTAATTCCTGCCTTATCCGCAAATGCGGCCCTATCCTAAATGGCTATAAAGTGCAAACCCCCCGCTTATCCTTATGGCCGGGGATGGAACTGCTTATGGATGTTCTTTAACCTGTCCCTATTTATGTGCGTATAAATCTGGGTCGTAGAAATATTGGAATGGCCCAACATCTCCTGCACCGAACGTAAATCCGCTCCGCGTTCAAGTAAATGCGTGGCAAACGAATGCCTTAAGATATGCGGCTTAATCGTTTTCTTGATTTGCGCCAGTTTCGCGTACTTTTTAATAATTTTCCAAAAAGACTGCCGGGAAATATTATTGCCGAAACGGCTAACGAATAGAAATTCAGACTCTTTGTTATTTAATAGCCTTGGCCGGGACATCTCCAGGTATTTATTTATGCTGGCTATGGCCTTCTTCCCTAAGGGAATAACCCTCTCTTTATTCCCTTTCCCGATACAACGCAAGAAGCCAATATCTAAATTTACGTTATCTTTCTTCAGGTTTGTTGCCTCGGATACGCGCATACCGGTGGCATAAAGCGTCTCCAGTATTGCCTTATCCCGCGAGCCCTGGGCGCTACGCGCATCAGGCTGGGAGATCAAAGACTCTACCTCGTTTAGGGTGAGGGTCTCGGGGATCTTTTTCCAGAGCCTGGGGGAATCGATCAAAGCGCTGGGATCATCTTTCAGGACTCGCTCGCGCGTAAGGAAACGATGGAACATCCTTATTGCCGCAAGGCGACGGGCAATGGAATTAACTGCGATACCCTTTTCTTTTTGGTTAAACATAAAATTAGTGATATTGTTTTTGGATATTTTAGACAATGCGTCGATGCCGCTCTTTTCGATAAAATCAAGATAGGTATTCAGGTCCTCGCGGTAAGAAATAATCGTATTATTTGACAAGCCGCGCTCAACCGACAGGTAATTCAGGAAAGTATCGATTAATTCTTTCATACCAAGCCAGCTTTTTTCTCGTCTCCTATAGTAGAATACGTCCCATGCCCGGGATAAATCCTGGTATCATCCGGCAAAACAAATAGCTTCTCCCTTATGGATTTAGTTAACGACTCCCCGTTACCCCCGGATAAATCCGACCTACCGATTCCCCGGCAGAATAACGTATCTCCGGTAAAGGCTATTTTCCCCTGCGGCTTCTGAAGCAATAAAACAATCCCGCCCTCTGTGTGGCCGGGTGTATGCAAAACTTTTAGCTGTATCCCCTCCAGATCTATAACCTGATTGTCCTCTAAAGGCTTAATTTCCGATTCAACTATGTAACTAGCGCTGAATAAAGCCGACATATTCAACATAGCGTCTTTTAACAACGGTATATCGCGCTTATGCGCATAAACCGGGACGCCAAATTCGTTATCCGCTCCGATATGGTCAAAATGGCCGTGAGTATTGATGATAAAGGCCGGATTTAGCTTATGTTGAGCCAAGACCTTCCTGATTACCTTCTCTTGCGCCCCGGGGTCAATAATTATGGCCCGGCAGCCATCGCTTTGGGCGAGTATATAACAATTAACCCCCATTGATCCCACAGGCACGGTTTCCAGTATCATATTAAATCAGTCTTTATATCGCCGTAAGAAAATCTTTGTAAAATATTCCTTCTTATGTTCTCCGCCTTCAGGCGATAAGAATCATTTGACGAACCGTAGATATCAGACTGGATCTCTCCTTTTAGGCCGTAAAATTGCCCTAGATAAACGTCCAATTGCTTTTGCGCGCTTTCATTGAGAAGCCCCCGCATGCCGTTTAGGTTTTTTATTGCTTGCCCTGCGCAATCAAGCTTTTTCTTTTGCGAGGCATTTGAAAGAAAGGCGTTTATGAGTTCATCCTGCCAGGATTGCCAAAAAACAAAATATTGCCGGTACTTCTCCTCCTTAGTCATTTTCGGCCCCGACCACTCCTCGGGGGCCAAAACCATTTCTTCGGGAGACTTGTCTTTATTAGATTTGCGCGTGAACTTGCGCACAAACGCTTCGCAACCGGCTAAATTAATCAATAAAATCAAACCGATAATAAGGGATAATGACTTGCGGGCCATTGAAATGCCTCCTTTTCCCCGCTAAACGATTTTACATGTAAAACGGGACCCTGCCTATTGAGCAGAAGCTATCAAACGAAAAAATTCGTCCTCTGTAATAATCTTGACTCCCAGCTTTAACGCCTTATCGTATTTTGAACCGGGGCCATCTCCGGCTACGACAAAATCCGTATTTTTACTTACCGAAGAAGTTATATTCGCTCCGAGCCTACGCGCCAATTCCTCGGCTTTCTGGCGGCTGAATCCTTTTAACTGGCCGGTAAAAATTATTGTTTTACCGCTAAAAAGAGCGGATTTCTTTCCCCCGGTTTCTTCCTGAAGGCTTAACCCCGACTTCCTCAACTCCGCCATTAATTTCCGGCTTGAGTTTTGGCTAAAATAATCCACGATTGAACATGCCATAACCGGGCCTATTTCATAAATATTATCGAACTCTTCTTTCCTGGCAGCCAATAATTTATCCAGCGTTTTAAACTCCCGGGCCAGAACAAAAGCGGCCTTTCCCCCGATGTGACGGATCCCCAGCGCGTAAATCAGCCGGGAGAGCGTGCGCTGTTTGCTCTTTTTGATGCCGAAAAGCAAATTCTCAATCTTCTTTTCTTTGAACAACTCCAGCTTTTCCAAATCTCCCTTTTTCAGCTTATAGATGTCCGCGAAACTCTTAACCAATTTCAACCGCACTAACTGGCTGACAACCGCCTCCCCCATGCCTTCGATATCCATGGCGGATCGCGAAGCAAAATGCAACAGTGCCCTTTCTAGCTGCGCGGGGCAAAACGGATTTATGCAACGATAGGCGACGTCTTCTTCCTTTTCTTTAATCACTTTTCCCGCACAAGCCGGGCAGGCATCCGGTATCTTAAACGGTTCTTTACCTTTGGAATCGACAACCTTGACCACTTTCGGGATTACTTCCCCTGCCCGCTCAATCAAGACGCGATCGCCGGCCTTGATATTCAACCGTTTAATTTCGTCAAAGTTATGCAAGGTAGCGTTGCGGATGATTACGCCGGCGCATTCTACCGGCCTTAATACGGCGGTAGGGGTAAGTACCCCGGTCCTGCCCACATTAACGCTGACCTTAAGCACATCTGTGGTTGCCTGGCGCGCGGGGAATTTATAAGCCACCTGCCCCCGCGGGCTCTTTAGGGTAAAACCTAATTCTTCCTGCTGGCCAAGATCATTGACCTTAATCACTATCCCGTCAATATCATATGTCAGATTATCTCTTTTTTTCTCCCATTCATTGCAATATCGAATAGCTTCATCCAGGTTGGCACAAAGCTTAGAGTGCATATTCGCGCGCACCCCCCATTCTTTCAGTTGGGCCAAGAATTCCCAATGGGTCTTTATCTTAAACCCGGGACTTTCGCCTAACGAATGCGCGAAGAAATTCAAGCGGCGCCGGGACATAAGGCCGGAATCCAGAAGCTTTAAAGAACCACTGGCGGCATTTCGGGGATTGGCAAATACCGCTTCGCCCTCATCCTCTCTTTCCTGGTTTAATTTATTGAACTCAACCCTATCCATATAAATCTCACCGCGTATCTCAATAAATTCAGGAATATCCTCTCCTAATAAAAGCAAGGGGATCGCCCGGATAGTCTTAATGTTCTGCGTAACGTCTTCTCCGGCCTCCCCGTCTCCCCGGGTTGCGCCAACCGCCAGCTTTCCTTTTATATACGTAAGATTAACGCTTATTCCGTCGATCTTAAGCTCCGCGACAAATTCCGCTTTCTCGCTTTTCTCTAGGCCTTTATGGACCCGGGCTTCCCACTCTTTAAGTTCGCCAAAATTATAAGTATTATCCAGGGAAAGCATCTTCCGGGCATGCTTAACCGGCTTAAACCCTTCCAATATCCCGCCGCCGACCCTCGCAGTGGGAGAATCATCTGACTTAAATTCGGGGTGCTTATCTTCCAAGCCCTGAAGCCGAAGCATCAAATCATCATATTCTTTATCGGAAATTTTGGGCTGGCTTAGAATGTAATAAAGGTAATCGTGCTGGCGGATTTGCTTTCTTAGGGATTCTATAGTCTTATTTATATCAGGCATCTAAACTCTTACTCCGAAATCCTTAAATTCGCCTGTTGCGGGTAACCAACTTACGTCTATATCCTGAATATAGCGGCTAAAGATATTGTTTATCTGCGAAAGAAAACTTTTAAGGGTATCTTCGTTAGCTTCAACAACCAGCTCGACTCTCCCGTCGCTAAGATTACTCACCCACCCTAGCGCGCCCAACTCTTCGGCGATGCGCTCAACGGCAAAACGGAAGCCTATCCCCTGCACCTGCCCGGAATAATATACATGGGCCTGCTTTTTCATAATCTTGGCCCTTAAGGGTTGTTGTTCTTAAGATACCCCCGCCTGGAATCTCTAAAATAATGGGAAGTGGTCGGGGCGAGTGGATTTGAACCACCGACCTCAGCGTCCCGAACGCTGCGCTCTAGCCAAGCTGAGCCACGCCCCGTTGCAAAATAATATTTAGTTTAGTATATCAGAAATTAGATTAGCGTGCAATGGAAAAGGGACAGTCCTCTTAACTTCTTGGATTTTATAAAGCTAAATCCCTTTTCTTAGCGAGGAGGTCAAATTCCAAGTTGACCTTGTCAGACGGGCCCTTAAAGCTTAAGGTTGTATTCTTGAGCGTATGCGGAATGACATAAACGCTAAAGGCATTCGATCTCCTGCTTGCGATAGTTAAGCTTATGCCATCTACGGCGATAGAGCCTTTAGGCAGGCAATATTTGATAAATTCGGGCGGAATCGTTATTTCAAACGCCAAATTGCCCATAAAATATCCTTTTTTACGGATAATCCCCGGGCAATCAATATGCCCTAAGACAAAATGCCCGGATACCCTATCGCCGACCCTAAGGCTGCGCTCAAGGTTTACCTTCTGGCCTATCTTCAGGCTGCCCAGATTGGTAACTTTCAGGGTTGCAGGAATTACTTCGAAAATAAAGGAGCCTTCGTTGATCCCTGCGGCCGTAAGGCATGCTCCGTTTACGGCTATGCTATCGCCAATCTTGGCATCAGCCAAAGTAACCCCGGCGTTGATTTCGATAAGAACGGTGCTGGCCTGGCGGGAAATCCTCTTAATCAACCCGAATTCTTCCACTATGCCGGTAAACATTACTTTACATATCCTTCGATCAGGAAATCTTCGCCAAAGCGCTTGAGGGTTATATCTTTTAATTTTAAAGCCCGCTCAACCCGCGATACGCCCTGGCCCATAACTGCGCCAATCGCATCCTTGCCTCCGATAATCCGGGGGCTTATGAAAAACATTATTTTATCCACCAATCCTTCATCGAATAGCGAACCGATAAGCATACCTCCACCCTCAACCAGGATGCTAGTAATGCCCATACCCGCCAATTTCTTCATCAGATCCTTTAAATTGACCTGGCCTGACTTCTCTTTAATGTCTATAATATTCGCCTTGCTGCTTAGAATCTTCCTGTTTTCGGTTTCTTGCCCCAAAGGGCTTGCCAAAGTAGCGATAATCACAGGCTTTGGCCCGGAAAATACATTTACCTTCTCGGGCGTGCTTAACTGGCTATCTACAATGATTTTTAACGGCTGGGCTTTTGAGAACCAGGCGTCTAATTTAGGATTATCCCTTAAAACAGTATTTACGCCGACCATAATCGCGTCAAAATCTCCGCGCGCCCGATGCGCGAAAGCCCGGGATTTATCCGAAGTTATCCATTTAGAATCTCCGGTCCTGGTCGCAATACGGCCATCCAATGACTCCGCGACTTTGACCGTAATAAAAGGGATTTTCCGGGTAATATGCTTAATGAACGCCTCATTTATCCGTTTTAATTTATCTTCCAGGAACCCAATTTTAACTTTTATCTTATTCTGTTTAAGAATCTCAACGCCTTTACCGTTATTTAAAGGATTAGGGTCAAGCATCCCTATAATAACTTCCTTAACCCCGCTTTTAATGATCCGGGATACGCAGGGAGGGGTACGCCCAAAGTGGACGCACGGCTCTAAAGTGACGTAAAGAGTAGCTCCTTCTGCTTTATCCCCTGCTCCGTCCAGGGCCACGACTTCTGCGTGGGCCAAACCCGCTTTAGCGTGGAACCCCTTGCCTATGATATGGCCGCTTTTGACCACTACGCTTCCCACAATAGGATTAGGAGAGGTCAATCCTTTTCCTTTTAAGGCCAACCTCATTGCCAGATCCATATAATATTCGTGCGCTTCCTTCATCTTTTGCCTTCTTTCGTATTAAACATAATGCCTATATGTACGCCCTTGGGCCTCGATATCTTAAATAAGGGATGCAGATAAGCTAAGGCGTTTATTTCAAATTCTCTTTTGCCTCTTTTAATTTCTCAACTAATTCATAAGGCACCCTGATTGTGCCTAAGCGCGCCTCGGATTTAGCCTTTCCGTGGCAATCAGAACCGCCGGTTACCAATAAATTATTCTTTTTAGCCAAATCCAAATAGAAATTGACCATTCCCTGCGAATGTTCCGGGTAATAAACTTCCAAGCCCATAAGCCCTAATTTTACTAAGTCTAAAATCAACTCGTCATTCTTAAGAGAATAAGGATGCGCTAAAACAGGGATGCCTCCGGCGTCTTTAATTAACTTTATGGCCTCTTGAGGGTTAAAACGAAAGCCTAAAACATAAGCCGGACCATTATCTCCGATATATTTCTGGAATACTTCAAATATTGAAGCGGCAAATCCTTCTTTTACCAAAGCCCGGGCAATATGTAGCCTCCCTACGGTACCATCGCCAGCTAACGCAAATACGCTCTGGGGATCCAGGTTTATTCCTAAACCGTTTAGCTTAGCGGCTATATTATATACGCGCTCAATGCGATTACTTCTTAAAGACTCTAACTTCTCAAGGAGCGATTTTTTCTTATAATCGACCAGGTAGCCTAAAATATGGACTTCCCGGTTATTGTGTTCGGCGCTTAATTCTATACCAGATAAAACCTCCAAACCGCTTTCTTCAGCCGCCTCAATCGATAAACCGACGCCGCCGACAGTATCATGGTCAACCACGGCAACGGCCGATAAGCGTTTCTTTACCGCGCTGGCAACCAACTCTTCAGGCGTATAAGTTCCGTCTGAAAACAAGGTATGCAGGTGCAGATCCGCAAAGCGCTTTGAAGACATGAGGTTCATCCGGCGGCTTCTCTCTTACCTGATATTATGCCTACATTGATACCCTTGGGGATTAAGGCTTGAAGAAACAATAAATATCCGGAAAATAAAGAATTCATTTATTTTCCTCGAGTTTGACTTTATCCAATATGGCATTTACGAATTTACCGGATTCTGACCCGGAGAATTTCTTGGCCAACTCAACTGCTTCATTAATAGAGACCTTCGGCGGGATATCCCCGCGGAAAATAAGCTCGAAAACCCCCAGCCGCATTATGTTCCTGTCAACGACAGCCATCCTCTTAAGCTGCCAGTTAGCCGCAAACTGCACTATTCTTTTGTCGATTTCTTCCTGGTTCTGCACAACGCCCTCAACCAGCTCAAAAGAGAATTCTTTTAACCCGGCATCAACCTCTTCATCTTTTCTATTGGACCAAAAATTATCCAACGCGTTTTCCGGAGTATCTCCGGTCATATCCAATTGATAAAGGACCTGCAGGGCGAATTCCCGGGCAAGCGTCCGTTTGCGCATGCTATTTTATCCTTTCCAAAAGATTGGCCATTTCAATCGCTGACAGCGCGGCATCGCGGCCCTTATTTCCGTCTTTGGTGCCGGCGCGCTCAATTGCCTGCTCGATCGTGTCAGCAGTAATAACCCCAAATATAACCGGGATACCGCTGTCTTGAGAAACCCTGGCTACTCCTTTAGCTACTTCGGAAGCGACATAATCAAAATGCGGAGTGGCGCCGCGGATAACCGTCCCTAAACAAATCACGGCATCATAATTCTTGTTCTTGGCTAATTTTTGCGCTACTGCCGGGACCTCAAAGGCCCCGGGGACCCAAACCACCGTTAAATCCGATTCCCCCGCTCCATGCCTGATCAAAGTATCAAGGCATCCGGAAACCAGCTCTTTGGTCATAAAATTATTGAAACGCGAAGCCACAATCCCGAACTTCTTTCCTTTGGCGATTAAATCGCCTTCAATTACCCTTGCCATCTTGCTCCTCCTTTTTACCCTGACCAACAATTCCAATGCGGGTATGGAATTTCAGGGTTTACTATTTTATATTTAGATTATGGCCTAATTTCTCCTTCTTGGTTTTTAGATAACGGTAGTTAGCCGGGTTCGGCTCAATCTCTAAGGCCAGGCGCTCGACAACATGCAAACCATAGCCCTCTAATCCGACGATCTTCCGCGGGTTATTCGTCAACAATCTTATATCCTTAACCCCCAAATCCACCAGAATTTGCGCGCCTATCCCATAATCACGCAGGTCGGCTTTATGCCCCAAAGCCTCATTTGCTTCAACAGTATCCATCCCCTTATCTTGCAAATTATAGGCCTTGATCTTCTCTGTTAAGCCTATTCCGCGGCCTTCTTGGCTCATATAGAGGAGAATGCCTTTGCCTTCTTTACCGATTAACTGCATACTTTTATCCAGTTGCCTTCCGCAATCACAACGTAATGACCCAAAGACGTCTCCGGTTAAACACTCCGAATGTACGCGCACTAAAACCGGCTCATCCTTCCAATGTCCCATGGTTAAAGCAAGGTGGACTTTGCCGTTAGTCAGGTCGCGATATAATATAAGCTTAAACTCGCCGAACTCCGTCGGCAGCCTTGTCTCGGTAACATTTTCGACCAATTTCTCAAGCCTGCGGCGGTATTCAATAAGCCTAGCTATCGAACATATCTTCAAATTATGCCGTTTGGCAAATTCCAATAATTGCGCAAGGCGGGCCATTGAGCCATCATCATTCATTATTTCACAGATTACCCCCGCAGGGTACAACGAACCTAAGCGCATAAGGTCTATCGTAGCTTCAGTGTGGCCTGCGCGCACCAATACGCCTCCCCGGGCCGCCCTTAAAGGAAAAAGATGCCCGGGCCGCCTGAGTCCTTCAGGGCCGGATGCGGGATTAATCAGGATTTCAATTGCCCGGGCACGGTCATGGGCGGATATCCCGGTAGTAACTCCTTTTGCCGCATCCACAGACATCATCCAGGCGGTAGCAAATGGATCTTCTTGGTTATGAGGCGCTTTATCCCTTAGCATTGGTTCTAAATTCAAGAACTTAAGCCTTTCCTCCTCCATTGGCACGCAAATAAGCCCCCGGCCGAACCTTGCCATAAAGTTTATATGTTCCGGCTTGACAAACGAAGCAGGCATCAGCAGATCGCCTTCGTTCTCGCGGTCTTCATCATCAACCACGATAACCATTCTTCCGTTTTTTAAATCCTCCAATATCTCCGGTATTGTATTAAACATAACTGCCTGGGCTTACCCGGCGCTTATTTGAAATACGAAGCTCTCTACGCAAATAAACGCTAGCTATCTGCCCCCTCCATAGGAAAAACTCAATAAAAAAATAGCCCGAAGAGAACCTTCGGGCATAAAATAAATCCTGCGCATCTTCTTTCATCTGGACTTTGCGCTCCGGCTCAACCCAAACCATTCTATAGGTTTAGTTGCCGTTAGCTCCATCGGCTCCGGAAACTCTCGGATCATGCCTCCTAGGGGAGGCTCGCGGGCTTTATGCTCAATCCTAATGCAAGGATAGGCACGCGCTCTCTGGCTACCGCCGGTCGGGAATTCCACCCTGCCCTGAAGATTAATCTTAAAAAGAATTATAACATAAAATCTCGGCTTGTCAATAGCATTAAAAGAGGTATAATTAGTATATAATTATGCAAAACCTTATAAAACAATCACATCTGCGCCTGTTAGAGAGCAGGCGCACGATAGCAACTGCCGAATCCTGCACAGCGGGGCTGCTTTCTTATCTATTAACCCGATTTTCCGGCAGCTCCAGATTCTTTATCTTGGGGGTAACAGCCTACAGTAACCAAGCCAAAGAAACTATCCTGGGCATTCCGGCTTCGATTATCCGTGAAAATGGGGCGGTTTCCAGAAAAATAGCCTTTCTTATGGCAAAAAGTATAAGAAAACTGGCTAAAGCCGACTTTGGGATCGGCATTACCGGCATTGCCGGCCCCACCGGCGCCGTTCCTCAAAAACCCCTAGGCACAGTCTTCATCGCCATTTCCTCGAAAAATAGAAATCTCTGCAAGAAATTCGTCTTCCAGGGGGGCCGTAACCGCGTTAGAAAGCAAGCAGCGCTAAAAACATTACAATTATTAATAACATTTCTTTAAGGGCGCATATATGGCCGTAAAGAAAAAGGTCATCCCTATGCCATAAATATGCGGACATTTATTGCCATTGAGTTACCTGCGCAAATTAAAAATAAGCTCTCTGAATTACAGGAGCTCCTTAAGGAATCAAAAGCGGATGTAAAATGGACCGAGCCTGCAAATATTCATATAACCCTGAAATTCCTGGGTGAAATCGACGAGGACGAATCCGTTAAGATTGCCGGAATTATCGAAGAGATGGCCCATAAATCCAAACAGTTCCATATACGCCTGTTTTCTCTCGGCGCCTTCCCCAATATGGAACTTGGGCGGGTAATCTGGGTAGGAATTGATAAGGGCGATAACGAAACTAAATCATTTGCCAAAAGATTAGACGCAAGCCTCGAAAAGCTGGGGATTCCCCAAGATAAACGGCCTTTTTCTTCTCATATAACTATTGGCAGGATAAAAAGCCCGCTGCATAAAGATAAACTGGCTAAAACCTTCAACGAACTAAAGGATTATTTTTGCGGCAAGAACATCGAATTTACCGTAAAGAAGATTACCTTATTTAAAAGCGCGCCCGGTGCAAACGGCCCTATCTATGAAGCCCTCAAAGAGGCAAATATCGCTACTGCCTGAAGAATGATATTCGTATAGACGCCTGCGGCAATATCATCCGACATAATACCAAAACTTCCCCGCATTCTCTCCAGCCTGCCGGCGGGAAACGGCTTAAGCGTATCCAGCGCTCGGAAGATGAAGAAAGCGATAATAACCAATTTGATATTGTATGGCAAGAATATGAGGCTTAAAAGCATGCCGCATACTTCATCAATCACTACGCAAGAATGATCCTTCTTTTGCATAAGCTCTTCTGCCCTGCCGCTAGCCAAAAAACCCAGGATTAATAGCGCGGCAAGCGTCAAACAATAGATGGTTACATTATTTCTCACCAGAAAATAAACGATAATCCCGGCGAGACTTGCGGCGGTCCCGGGAACAAGCGGGAAATAACCTACGTAGAAAAATGTGCTGATAATCCTAACCAGGAATTTAGGCATTTATAGTTTGGCGATAACCTTACGGTTTTCCCACAAGTAGGATAAACCGGAATAAAGCGTAAGCCCCACGGCAAGAAGCATCATTATATAAATACTTTTACGGAAGAATTCTTCCCAGACGGGGTTCCAGCTGGAGAATGTTTTAACTGATTCCTTCACCACGATAAAGCCTAAAATATAAAATATAACCGCCATCTGGGAAACAGTCTTATGCTTTCCGGCCCGGGCAGCCGAAAGAACTTTTCCTTTATTTAACGCAAATAACCTCAAAGACGTAATCAGGATCTCGCGTGATACGATAATCACAAACATCCAGGCATAAATCAATTGTAACTGTAAAAACGCCGCAAACGCCGCCAAAACCAGGATCTTATCGGCAATCGGGTCCATTAGGCGACCAAAATCCGTAACCATATTCCTTTTATGCGCAATAAAACCGTCAAAATAATCCGAAAGCGCCGCGAGCATAAAAATGACCAATGCCCCTACCTTTGCCCACAAACCCTGCCATGATAAAACAACCATAAAAATGAAAGTAAGAAAAATCCTGAGCATCGTAATCCTGTTCGCTAAATTCATTATTCTACCTCCCCGGCAAGATCGTATTCTAAGGCCCCGTTAATTTTTACTTTTACAAATTCACCCGGCCGCAATTTCCGGGAAGATCTGACGTAAACCGATCCGTCGACTTCCGGAGCGTCAAATTGCGTGCGCCCTACATAATTACCATTATCCCCTTGGTCAATCAAAACTTCAAGAGTTTTCCCAAGAAACCTTTGATTGACCTGGCGCGATACATCCTGCTGCGCAAGCATAACCAAATCGAGGCGTTCCGATTTTATTTTCTCCGGCACCTGTTTCTTGAAATTGCAAGCCGGCGTGTTTTCTTCGGCCGAATAACTAAACGCCCCCAGCCTTTCAAAGCCAGTTTCCTTTATAAACCTAAGTAGTTCTTTAAATTCTTTGTCTGTTTCCGAAGGAAAACCCACAATAATGGATGTACGTAAAGCTACCCGGGGGATAGCCTTCCTGAGCCTATCGATAACTTTCATAATTCCCTTTTTAGCGGCCCCTCTATTCATCAGTTTAAGGATCCGGTCGTTTATATGCTGCACCGGCAAGTCGATATATTTACAAACCTTGGGGTCGTTCTTAATTAAATCAAGCAGCTCGCCGGTAATCCGGTTAGGATTCAAATAGAGCAGGCGGATCCAACGGATATCTTTAGCTGTTTTAGATATTCGTTTGACCAGAGAAGCTAAGCCTGTTTTCTCCCTTAAATCCGCTCCATAAGCGGTTATGTCCTGGCCGATAATATTAAGTTCGGATAATTTCTGACGGTTAAAACATTTTACCTCATCGAGTATCAAGCCAGGCTCAAGGCTGACAAGTTTTCCTTTGATCTTTGGAATTATGCAAAAACTACAGGCATTCAGGCAACCTTCGCAGATCTTTAAGTAAGCAAAATGTTCCGGGGTAATGGGGAACCTTACAAAATCCTTATGCTTCGGGCAGGGGCCCGATTGAAGGAGGGATGCCGCCTTAGCTCCAGATCCCCTGGCATTAAGAGATATTTTCCCGATAAAGGCGTCGACTTCGGGAAGCTTCTTTCTTAAAACATCCTTATAACGCTCAACGAGGCATCCGTAAACAATAATCTTCTTTAACCTGCCTTCGCGCTTCAGCGCGATCAAATCCAGGATCGCCTCAATAGATTCTTTTTTTGCCTCGTCAATAAAAGCGCAGGTATTGATTACGGCGATATCCGCTTTATTTATATCAACTATGGAGTGCCCTTTTAAGCTAAGCCTGCCTAAAATACTCTCAGAATCTACCAGATTCCTCGGGCAGCCCAAACTCAGCATCCCGACCTTTGCTTTCATCTGGGAATCCTTAAACCGTCTTTCTCGGTAATCGTAATATTCTTTAGTTGCTGGCCGCGCCTTCCCAGGTTAGCAAAGCGTTCTCCGTTGACGATTAATTCTACTGCCGAGGCATTCCCCAAAGAAAGCTCAACTCTTTCTTTGGCTTTCCAGCTATCTGACCGGCCTT
This sequence comes from Candidatus Omnitrophota bacterium, assembly GCA_043800555.1. Taxonomy (GTDB): domain Bacteria; phylum Omnitrophota; class Gorgyraeia; order Gygaellales; family Profunditerraquicolaceae; genus UBA6233. The sequence goes on from JAZDMX010000015.1 coordinate 60,564, forward strand.
TCTCTAAAACCCTATGCAGGACAACTCGCCCGTCAACTTTAACCAAAACAAGGCAATTTTCTTTCGCAGCTATAACTAAACTTATACCCCCGCTAGTCTCTTTGGGAAGCTTTACCTCTACAACCTGCGATTTGGTTACCGGAGTTTTGGATTTTACCTTAGCTTGAGCCCGCGCCCTCTCTTCTTTGAGACGGACAACCGCAGGAGATACCTTTGGCCGCAAAGAAATAAATTTAGCCAGTTTAAATAAAATTACCCCAAAGGCAAGGATAATTAATATAGCTATGATTATCTTCCTTATCTTCTTATCCGGCCGCAAAGAATTCAACTTAAGGCCGGCATTTTCCAGAAATGACGGCGGTTTTAAGGATTGGCCTTTCTCGGGCGTTTTGAGGATAGTTTTCGGGTCAGCCGGCGCAGGCTCCCTGCAAACAGGAGCACATTCTCTTGAATCAACGCCTAGAAAATTACAGTAAATCTTTAAGAAACCTTTTAAGTATACCGGGCTTAAATCAGTAAGGCTGTCGCCTTCTATGGCCTTAAGGATATTTACGTGGATCTTGGTTTTCTTATGGGCTTCTTCAAGGCTTAAGCCTTTTTCCTGGCGTATCTTCTTTAGCTTCTCTCCGATAGGCTCCATAATCATATTCCCTTGTCTTCCAGCCCGGCAATTGAATCTTTAAGCCAAGCCTCGCGGTCGACTAAAATCCTGCGCGGCTTGCTTCCTTCGTAGGGGCCGACTAAACCATCCAGCTCCATAGTATCGATTATCCGCGCGGCCCGGGTATAGCCTAAACGCATCCTTCTTTGCAATATCGATACCGAAGCCTGGTTACTTTCCATGATAACCTTCACCGCTTCATCGTAAAGATCGTCTTTCTCAGCGCCATTTAAACCGGTTTTTTGCTGCTCCTTCACAATATTCTCGTTATAAACCGGCTTTGCTTGTTCCTTGATAAAACTTACCACTTTATCGATTTCCCTGTCACTCACAAGCGCCCCCTGAATACGGGTCGGTTTTTCATCTCCCGGATTAAGGAAAAGCATATCGCCCTTACCGAGAAGCTTATCGGCGCCATTCATATCCAAAACAGTGCGCGAATCGACTTTGGAGGCGACCTTAAAAGATATGCGCGCCGGAAGGTTTGCTTTAATAACGCCGGTGATGACATTTACCGACGGCCGCTGAGTAGCCAATATAAGATGAATGCCTACTGCGCGGGCCAACTGCGCCAAACGCTGCACTGCGGTTTCAATCTGATCCGGCATAACAATCATTAAATCCGCGAATTCATCCACAACAACCACGATATAAGGAAGCCTTTCTCCCTTATCATTGTAACTTTCGATATTCCTTGTCCCGGCCTTGGATAAAAGGCGGTAACGCTCTTCCATCTCGTTAACTACCCAATTAAGTGCCGCGGCAGCTTTTTTTGCCTCCGTTACCAAGGGGCACAAAAGATGCGGAAGGTCATTAAACGGCATTAACTCGACCATTTTAGGGTCAATCATCACAAATTTCAAATCTGAGGGAGAATTCCTGTAAAGAAGCGATAAAATCAAAGAATTAATACAAACTGTCTTGCCTGAGCCGGTAGTTCCGGCAATCAATAGATGCGGCATATCCTCGAGTTCGGCTACGATAGTTTTACCCGCGATATCCTTGCCTAAAACAATGGATAAATTTGACTTGGCCTTCTGGAACGGTTCTGAAGCAAGGACTTCTTTAAGATAAACCAGGCTGCTTTGAGTATTCGGGACCTCGATGCCAACCCTGTCTTTCCCGGGAATGGGCGCTATGATCCTGACTGACTGCGCCTTCATGCTCAAGGCGATATCATCTCCCAGGGATTCGATACGGCTGACCTTTACCCCCGGAGCCGGCTCAAGCTCATAACGGGTTATTACCGGCCCACGCTCGATATCCGTGACCTTGACTGAAATGCCAAAATCTTCCAGCGTCTCCGCCAGAATCCTTGCGTTTGCTTCCAACCCCCCTTTTATCTGGCGCGCTTCCAAAGGCGGCGGAGAATCAAGCAGGTCCAAAGAAGGAAGGTGATAATCTCCGGCCTTTAGCTCCTGAGGTTTAAGCTTTGCTTCCGGGGCAGGCTTGGCCTTAATCTGTATCTTTGGTTTTAAAACAAAGGCTTCTTGAGGACCGGCTATCTTCGGCTTAGGTAAAACCTGCTCAATCCTGGGTAAAATCGATTTTACCTTAACCGGGACGGCTTTTTCTCTTTTCTCGCGTTTAAAAATACCCGCGAATAATTCTTTGGCCCTGTTTAGCGCGTTAGCGAATAAAGAAGAAAGCAATGTTTCGGTAACAAGCGCCAAAGACAATAAAATAAAGGTGGTAAAAATAATGAAACCGCCTAAGCGGCTAAAATAGGTAGTGATGAATTTGGGAAGCAGAGACCCGAAGAGGCCCGAATAATAAAACCTGACCGCCTCATTATTCAGGTTAAACATTCCGATTAATGAAGCGATCGAAATCAACAAAACAAACATCCCTAATAGCCTGGGAATGCTTAAGTATGGCTTCTCCTGACGGAAGAATTTAACGCCAAATAGAATAACTAACGCCGGCAGGACAAAACTCGTCGGCCTGCCGAATAAAAATATGATTATTTCGCCTAAGTATGCTCCGAATATGCCTAAAAGATTTTTGGGGGGATAATTGGGAGGCGAGGCATAAAACGGCAGGTCAAGTCGCTCAAATCTCAAGAGGCTGGCTAAAACCATTAGCCCCAGCGCAACCAAAATAACGCCTTTTACTTCATTGAGTCTTCTTTCTCTCACTTTTACTTGTTGTCAACGGCTTCGGCCTGTTTCTTGCTCAGGTTGATCCTGCCTAATTCATCTATGCCAATGACTTTAACTTTTATTTCATCGCCGATCTTGACTACTTCTTCGACATTCTTAACGAATTTATCCGATAACTCCGAGACATGGACCAATCCTTCTTTGCGCGGGGCAATCTCGCAAAAAGCGCCAAAGGCCATAATCCGCTTTACTTTAGCTATATATACCCGGCCGACTTCCACATCATCGGTAATAGCTTTAATCATCTTGATTGCCGCCTCCGACTTGGCGGCATCAGTCGAACCAACCAAAACAGTCCCGTCATCTTGGATGTCGACGCTAGCGCCGGTTGCGGCAATAATCGCTTTTATGTTTTTACCCCCCGGGCCGATCAATTCACCGATCTTCTCGGTATTGATCTTAACGACATCGATGCGCGGGGCATAAACCGACAGTTCTTCGCGCGGAACGGTTAAAGCTGAATTCATTTTATCCAGAATAAATAACCTGCCCTCATTGGCTTGAGTTAAACATTTCTCAAGCAAGGATACATTGATTCCGTCAATCTTTAAATCCAGTTGAACCGCGGTAACGCCTTTTCTTGTACCGGCTACCTTAAAATCCATATCGCCAAAGTGGTCTTCCAAACCAGCGATATCCGTTAACACAAGGGCTTGATCGGCCTCCTTAATCAAGCCGAGGGCGATTCCGGCAACTGTATCTTTAATCGGGACTCCCGCGTCCATTAAGGACAAAGAAGACGCGCACACCGTAGCCATACTCGAAGAACCGTTTGACTCCAGGATCTCGGAAACGACTCTTATCGTATAAGGGAATTTCTCTTTTGAGGGAATTACGGCAAGCAAAGCCTTCTCTGCCAGGGCTCCATGGCCGATCTCGCGCCTTCCCGGGCCGCGAACAGGCCCGGTTTCACCCACGCTAAAAGGAGGAAAAGTATAATGCAGCATAAAAGACTTGGATTTTTCTCCCTCCAAGGCCTCGATCATCTGCTCGTCTTCGCCTGTGCCTAAAGTTACAATCGCTAAACTCTGGGTTTGTCCGCGGGTAAATAAGCTTGAGCCGTGCGTCCTCGGAAGGACAGAAACCTCGCAGGTAATCGGCCGGATTTCTTTAAGCGACCTTCCGTCAACGCGGACGCCTTCGGTAATGATCTTATTCCTTACCTGCTCTTTCTCCACCTCTGAAAGAGCCATCTTGACGTCCTCGGCAGAAAAACCCTCTTGCGTCAATTTTTCTTCCAGCTCTTTAGCCAGTAAATGCACGGCTTCTTCGCGCTCTTCCTTTTTGCCTAATTTATAAACTTCGCTTAATCTGGAATTGGCTGCTTCTTCCACCTTTGCCAGTAAATCCGGAGCTATCTTCTTAAATTCGATTTTTGCTTTAGGCTTGCCATATTTAGCGATAAACTCTTCCTGCATATGAATAAGCTCTTTAAGATGGGACTGCCCGAATTTAACCGCCTCAATATAATCTGCCTCAGAAACTTCCTTGGCCTTTGATTCCAGCATTACCACGCCTTTGTTATTAGCGGCAATAACTACCTCTAAATCCGCATTCTCCCATTCGGCATAAACAGGATTGATAACCAGTTCGTTGTTTACCCTGGCCACACGGACGCAGGCGAGCGGCCCATTAAAAGGAATATCGGAAATACCCAGGGCGATAGATGCGCCGTTCACGGCTAAAACATCGGGGTCATTCTCGCCGTCGCTAGATAAAACAATCGCCATAACCTGCACATCATTTAATAAGCCTTTTGGGAAAAGCGGCCTGATGGGACGGTCAATCAAACGGGCTGTCAAAATCTCGCTCTCCGAAGGCCTTCCTTCCCGCTTAAAGAATCCTCCGGGTATACGGCCGGCCGCGTAAGTCTTTTCCTGGTATTCTACGGTTAAAGGGAAAAAATCCCGCCCCTCTTTTATCTGGCGGGACATACAAGCAGTAACCAGCACAACGGTCCCGCCATAACTGATAGTTACCGAACCATTTGCCTGTTTGGCTATTTTTCCCGTTCCCAAGGTACAATCAAGCCTGCCAAATTTGAATTTTAAGGTATTATTTTGCATAATATTTTTAGGATGAAACCTCGATTTATTTTCTCAAGGAAAGTTTCCCCAGTATCGCTTCGTATTTCTTGGAGTCTTTCTTTTTGAGATAGTTGAGGAGTTTGCGGCGCGTGCCTACAAGTGAAAGCAACCCGCGACGAGAATGAAAATCTTTTTTATGGAGCCTGAAATGTTCTCCCAATAGATTGATCCTCTCAGTCAAAATCGCAATCTGCACCTCAGCTGAGCCTGTATCTCTGGCATTGACCTTAAAGTCTTCGATAATCTTAGCTTTCTTTTCTTTTACCAAAACCAAACTTACTCACCTCCTTCTATATACAAGAGTTATATTATACGGCATTTTAGCCGTTAAGTCAACGAATTCGCTTATTTATTTTTCTCAAGCTCCCCTTTAATCTTATCCAGCTTATTTAACACCAATACAGTAAAAACCACAAGCCAGACAGTTAACCCCAAAGATATAAGCCCGCTTATTAAACTTACTCCGCTTGCCATTTATTGCCTCCTATTGCTTAAACAGTATATTAATAATATTAACACAAGAGCCGGCAACAAACAACAATTTTATTGCTTTACTTCCTGCTCCTCCACAAATTTCTTGATCTCGTCAAAATTCTCCAAAATGAGCCGCGCCTTGCTTAAGCCGAACGAAAAAGGATACTGGTCATTTTCGTCTCTCTTTATAACCAAAACAGGTTTACCCTTGAATTCGCTTCTCTCAACCATTATCTTCCTCCTTGATTTATCCGCCACAAGCAATAAGCTTTAAATCTAGTTTCGCTATCACCGCAGGCGTCTTCATTATTCGCCCTTACCCCGGGCTGAGGCCCGAAACAAGAAACCAAAGCTTCAAACGGCCAAAACATAAGCTTAAAATCCAACCGCCCCAGCTCAGCGCAAAGACAGCTTCCTTATTTCTTGCCATAAGCACTTTATTTTAGCTTAAAAACAAATTAATACAATTACTATTTACCGGCCTTCTTTTTTGTTGCTCCTGCGCAGGGCTTTGACCATGCGCTCGCGCGCTTGGGTAGGGGTATTTCCTTCAGTAAGATGCTCGCAACAAACCGCGGCGTACCCTTTACGATTTTTAATCCTGAAAATACACACCTTCAGGTGCCCTATCTTTGTCTCCACATTCACCCCCTTTGAGGCTCAAAACATCCTGGCAAATGGACAAATCTGGTTATAAGCGCAATAACTACAGGCCATATACGCAGGCGTAGCCTCAAACTCCTGCTTACGGATCCCCCCGGCAACTTCCCTTATTTTAGCCTTTATCGTATCCAAATCCCTATCTTCGATTTTATGGCTTCCGGTAAGGCTGGGCTCCAGGAAATAAAGTTCAACCCGGCTGGGAAGCTTGCCAAAAATACTCTGATAGGCCAAGGCATAAAGCGAAAGCTGCAGGCTTTCGGAAGCCTTCTTATCTGCGGCCTTTTGCGCCTTAACTTCCGAAGTCTTAAAATCAACAATTACTGCCCCGGATTCAATCTCATCTACGCGGTCAAACCTGCCGGTGATCTTATTTCCCTCAAACATAAATGAAAAATCTTTTTCGATAAACTTTGGAAGCAACGCGCCTTCTTCTTTATGGAAAAAACGGCTTAACGCGGTTACGCCAACACGGAAACGCTCTTCTTGATGGGCCTTATCTAAAAACCCTTGGGGATCAAAGCTTGCCTTAAAAATGCCCAAAAAATCGTTCAATTCCATCTTCTTTCCTGCCAACCGGTGCTGGTAGAATTTAGTTACCGCTTCGTGCATTGCCCGGCCGTAAATAACCGTATGGTGCTCCATAATCGGCACGCGCAGGATATTTACGTATTTATATTTAAGCGGGCAGGTCAGGTAATCATCGATTTGATAATAAGTCAGGTGGACAGCCAGGGCTTCGTTAAACTTCTTTAATACCGGTTTAACCGAATCTTTTTTAGGAGCAAAACGCTGGATCGCCTCCAGGCTACTGGCCTTTTTCTTTTCTTTTTCTTTGGCTTCAATGCCTAATGCCTCAAATACAAACTGGCTTACCCGGCGCAGGCGCTTACCGCCGTAATCTTGGGCGCTGGTTAAATATAATTCTTCTTTTGCGCGGGTAAGCCCTACATAAAAAAGCCTGCGCTCCTCCTGAATATGAAAATCTCCCGTGGGCAGGACTTCCTTCATTAAAGGATCCGGAAGCTCAATTGCTTGTGAGCGGCGCGGCCACGGGAAACGGCCCTGCACAAGGCTTACCAGGAATACAACCCTGAATTCAAGGCCTTTGGCCTTGTGTATTGTCAGGATATTCACCGCGTCAGTATCGAGGTCTGCTTCGGCTGTCGGCGGATCGTCGCCGGCTTCAATCAACAGATTAAGGTAATTCACAAAACTGATTGCCCGGTCCTCTTTCGCCACTAGCTCAAAATCGCGCACATTATTAAAAAACTTGGCGATATTCTGGATCTTGGTTTCATTTTCCAGGTTTTGATCCGCAGTTAGTTTTCTTAAATAACCCGTGCCGGTCAAAAACGCGTAAAGCAGCCTGCCGGTCGTTTCCTCCCGGGATATCTTAAGAAATTTCTCCAGATCCGCCAGAATCTTTTCAATTTTTTCGCGGGCCTTCTCTCCTATTCCCCTTAATTCATCTATTGCGGCTACCTCCGTGAAAACTGAATATAAAGGCTTATTCCTGCGCCGGGCATAATGGCTGCAGGCGTTAAGATCAACCAGATTCAGCCCATATATCTCAGAGCTGACCAAATAATGCAGGCTCAAAGAGTCGGATAGATTCGCCACTACCCTTAAGAAATTAATGCATAGCTTTACCTCTTCCCTGGAATAAAGCCCCTGATTTCCGCTAAATTGCCAAGGGATCTCCTCTAAATTCAGCGCTTGGATAAAGGGCCCGCCATCGGAATTCGAACGGACTAAAATCGCAAAGTCATTGTATTTAAAATCACCGGATTTAACCTTATCCTTGATGATCTTTGCCACATTGTCCGCTTCGGTAGAGATTGTATCAAAATTCAGATGCACCGGGCCTTTCCCCTCTTTTGAAACCCCGATCAAATGCTTGTTTATATTTGCCTTGACTTCAAAACGTTCGGGGTTATTTTTCTGGATCAATCGATAAGCAGAATCAAGGATTGGCTGTGTCGAGCGGTAGTTCTGAATAAGGCTGATTTTTTTAGCTTCGGGGAATTCTTCGATGAAATTTAAAACATTGCTGTAGGCTGCTCCGCGCCAGCGATAAATGCACTGGTCATCATCTGCCACAACATTGATATTCTTATAACAGGCGGACAATAAATTGACAATCTCAAACTGGGTAAAATTCGTATCCTGGAACTCATCAACCAAAATATACTTGAATTGCTCCCGGTATTTCTTTAAGATCGCCGGATGCGTTCTCAAAAGATTCAAGGCCAGATAAAACTGATTGCCGAAATCAAGCAGGCTTTCTTTGGCCAAAAGCTCCTGATATTTGGCATAAGCATAAGCAACTTCTGCCTGCTGGATGGCTTCTTCCTGAAGCGCTAAATCATCAGGGTCCTCCTTGGCTCTTAAACTTAGCTCTTGAGCAAATCTGATATATTCTCCGGGCGAGATATCTTCATCTTTGGCGCGGCTAAAAAGCTGAATAAGGGCTTCGATAAAACGCGTGGGCTCAGCCAGCGGCCGGAAATAATCTAAATTAAACTCAAAAATATGCTCGCGGAAAAATACCGCGGCTTCAGCCTGGGTCAAAACTTTAAAATCCGGGTTTAGCCCGGCAATAATGGCGTTTTCGCGCAGGAGCTTATCGCCAAAGGCATGAAAAGTGGAAATCCAGATATCCGTATAACCATAAGGGACTAACTCGTCCACCCGATCCTGCATCTGGCGGGCGGCTTTATCCGTAAAGGTAAGCGCTAAGATTTCATTGGTCTTAGATAAACCTTCGGACAATAGCCAGGCAATGCGCCGGGTAATAACCGTAGTTTTGCCTGTCCCTGCGCCGGCAATAATCAAAAGCGGCCCTTCTCTATGCGTAACCGCTTCTTCCTGCTCCTTATTCAACCCTTCTAAGATATTATGCACAATTTATTTTTTCCCTAAATGCCCCTGTCAAGCTTTCCGCTCAAGTAGATTTTCCTTTCGGGCCGCCATATGTATGTATAGCCTGATACAACGCCCTTTAGCGGGTGTCGAGGACGCCTGGAGCAGGGCGCTTTGCAGGCCAAGCGGGCATGATTATCCGCGATAAATGCCTCGCTAGTTTATTTTACCTTGACAATGCTGCTTTTTCAAGTATACTTAGTAACTAATAATTAAGGAGTGGTAAAAATGCTTAAAAAATGTGCTTTATGCGGAAAAGGCGAACTTAAAGGTAAAACTGTCACGCGCAAGGGCCAATATAAGGCCAAAGGCGGCACAGGCTCCAAGATCAGCCGCTGGACTATGCGTAAATTCCTCCCCAACTTGCAGTCGATGACCATTTTTATCGGAGGACGCCCAGAAAAAGTTTACGTCTGCGCAAAATGTATCAAAAAAGGCGACTTCAAGAAGGCCTGAATTCCCTGCCTATTTAAAGAATATATCTTTAGCCTCTAAAATTATCGAGGAATTATCCAGCCAGTTATCCATGCGCAGGGCATAAACTATATCTATGGTTTTCGCCTCAACGAGGTTTGCGCACAAAGGCTCCATTCCAAAACCAATCACCTGGACAGAGGCCTCTCCATCACCAACCCAGAATTTTAAAGTTTGACGCGCTAGTTTTTGCGGCTCTCCTTTTAATTTAAGGCCCCGGGTATAAAAAAGCGGCTCGGGATTAGCTGTCCCAAAGGGTTCTAATTTCTCCAGCTCTCCGGCCAACTCTTCATTCAAATCCGACAGGCTCAGCTCCATATCAATATCCAAGCCCGGTAAAAGGTCCTCCAGGGACATTTTTTCACGCGCCAGCTCATTGAGGCTTTTGCGGAAATCGCCGATACTCTCGCGGGTAATCGTAAGCCCTGCGGCATGGGCATGCCCGCCAAAGGCCTCCAGGAACTGCCGGCATTCTCCCAAGGCATGAAACAAATGAAAATTCTTTATTGAGCGGCCCGAGCCCTTGCACATCTTGTCATTCAACGAGATTACGATTGCCGGCCGGTAGAACCTATCCGCTAATTTCGCTGCCACTATCCCCAAAACTCCCCTGTGCCAATCTTCTTTGGCCACGACAATAACTTTATGTTCTTTAAAATTGACTTCCTTATTGATAATATCCTCGGCTTCTTCCATAATCCTTGCTTCTATCTTCTGGCGAGCACGGTTATGCTGCTCAAGCGTCCTGGCCAGTGCTTGCGCTTCTTGAAAATCCGAACTCAATAAAAGGCTTAACGAAGCCTCAGCTGAATCCATCCTGCCTGAAGCATTTAAACGCGGAGCCAAAATAAAGCTCACCGAGGTAGTAGTGAATGTCTTATTTCTTATCCCGGCGCCATCAATCAAAGCCCTTAACCCCGGCCTTTTGGTCTTAGAAATCCGGGCCAAGCCTTCTTTGGCAATTACGCGGTTCTCCCCGGTCAAAGAAACAACATCGGCTATAGTGCCTAAAGCTACCAGGTCCAATGCCTCGAGTAATTTTGAGTTGGTTAGAGCCTGACAAAGCTTATAGACGACGCCGACTCCCGCTAATTCGCGGAATTTATAACCGGAATCTTTGGCTTTGGGATTAATTATGCTTAAGGCCGGCGGTAAAGTATGCCCTTGAGGCTCATGGTGATCAGTAATGATGGTATCGATATTATGCCGCTTCAACTCTATTATTTCATCGTGGTTGGCTATCCCGCAATCCACGGTAATCAAAAGTTTTATATTTTTGTCTTTTGCGGCTTTCGCGATGTTTTTATTCAGGCCGTATCCATCGTCTATCCTGTGCGGGATATGATGCGTCACCTGGACTCCCGCTTTTTGCAAACATTGCTTAAGGAGGGCTACGCTGGTTAGGCCATCAACATCGTAGTCGCCAAAAATCATGACTTTTTCTTTCTTGTCTTTGGCTTCCTTAATGCGCGTAAGGACGCCTCGCATTGAACGGAAAAGAAACGGATTAAGCAAATGCTCCGTCTTGACATCGATAAACCTGCCGGCTTCACCTATGTCGGTAAGCCCTCGATTAATCAAAACCTGGGCCAGGATCTTAGATATTTTAAGTTCCTGGCTTAAAACATTTTGAAGTTGTGTTTGGGGAAAGGCGATTCTTAGTATCTTGTGGGAACGCATAAATTACATCTTTTCGGGTTTTGAAATACCCAATAAATCCAGCCCGCAGGCGATAACCGTCCTTACCCCTTCGATAAGGGCCAGCCTCGCCTGAGTAAGGGCAGGATCATCGGTTAAAACACGGTGCAGGTCGTAAAACTTATGAAAGGCCTCAGAAAGTTCCTGAGAGTAAACAGTAAGCATATAAGGATCCTGGGACTTAAAACAAGTTTCCAGGATACAGGGAAGCTGCAGCATTTTCTTGATTAAGTTTAACTCTTCTTTTTCCTTTAACAAAGACAGGTCTGCGCCTTTATCCAATTTTACCGCGCTGGAACGCAAAATACTGCAAATGCGGGCATAGGCGTATTGCACATAATAGACCGGATTCTCGGAAGTTTGTTTTTTAGCCACTTCCAAATCAAAATCCAAATGGCTGGAAGTCCGGCGCATAAGAAAGAAAAATCTGGCGGCGTCCTTTCCCACCTCATCCAGGACCTCCCTTAATGTGATATACTCCCCGCGGCGGGTGGACATCTGCACCGGCACGCCGTTCCTGGAAATCGTAGCTAACTGCACGATGACTACCGACAATGAATCCGGGTCCCTCCCGAATGCCGCAACCGAGGCCTTAAGCCTGCTGATATAACCGTGATGATCCGGGCCCCAGAGATTAATCAGCCGCTTGAAACCCCGCTTATATTTATCATCATGATAGGCGATATCAGGGGCTAAATAGGTATAAGAAGCGTCGCTTTTTATAACCACCCTGTCTTTATCATCGCCAAAGGCGCTGGATTTAAACCAGAGCGCGCCATCCTGTTCATAAAGAAAGTCGCTATTCTTTAAGAATTCAAACGCCTTGTTTATCTTATCGCTTTTGCCCAATTCTTTCTGCGAATACCAGCAGTCAAATTCCACTCCAAAATCATCCAACTCTTTACGGATTATGCCCAAAATATAATTTCCCGCAAAATCCCCCAGCTCTGGCGGTTTTATGCTTCTTTCCCCGGCTAGCCTGGCTATCTCTTTAATATAATCGCCTTGATAATAATTTTCCGGGAAATCAATTTTTTCGCCTGCCAGCTCTTTCATCCTTAGCTCTACGGAACTGCCGAGAATATTAATCTGGTTACCTTCATCATTAAGGTAATATTCTCTTTTGACCTTAAAACCTAAGAAATCCAGGACATTGGCCAAGCAATCACCTACGGCTGCCTGCCTTGCGTGAGCCACCGACAAAGAACCGGTAGGATTGGCGCTGACAAATTCGATTAATACCGGCTCGCCTTGGCCTAGGTTGAGCTTAAGGGCAACGGCCCCCCTTTCTAAAATATCCTTCAGTTGTTCGCGTAAATAAATTTCGCTTAGGTAAAAATTTATAAAACCCGCCCCTTCGGCCTTAATCTCCTTAAGATATCCTCCTAAAGGATATTGCCCCTTCTTTCTTTCTATGGCTTCTATTATGTGAACGGCCACATCGCGAGGGGGTTTCTTCAAGGCCTTGCTTAAACGCATGGCGATGTTCGTGGAGAAATCTCCGAAGCGGTTATCTGCCGGTATCTCCAGATAAAAACCTTCGCTTAAGGAATCCCCTAAGCCCAATTCCTTTAAGGCCAGTTTCACCAGCTTTATTATTTGCTCCTGAATGTTTTCTTTCATTTTAACAAGGCTTACGCGGGAGGGCTACTTTCTTTGCGTCAGACCAGAGGCGTTCTAAGGCGTAAAATTCGCGAACCGGTTTATAAAACACATGCGTCACTACCGAACAAAAATCCAAAACTACCCATCCTGATTCATCGTTACTCAATACTTTCGAAAGCGGCTTCAGGTTATCCGAAGCTAAATCCTCTTCTATGCCCCGGGCAATGGCATTTGTTTGCCTTAAACTCGTGGCGCTGGCAATAACAAAATAATCGCAGAAGGAAGTAACCCCGCGCATATCCAAGATTACCACCTTCTGCGCTTTTTTAGACTTAGCAGCTACCGCAATTCGTTGAGCTAACTTTTTTGTATCAATTGCTGCGACCTCTTTTTATGCATCCGCCGCTTAAAAACCCCGTTAAAAAGAAGGAATAAAAACGGCGTTGATTTTAATAAAATTATTTGCCTAAGATCTTATACATCCCCGTGTCGCAAGAAGTACACTTCCCTTTCATTGCCTGACGGCCGTTCTTCATAGTGACTTTTTGCTCGTCTTTCATATCTTTCTTGGCTTTACATTTAACGCAATAACCTTTTTCTGCCATTTCCTTCCTCCTTGTTAGAAAACATTGATTGCCCGAATTCTTAAACCGGCTACGCGGGTTATTTCACTAAGGCCAACCCGCCTTAAGCCGCTGCAAGCCTTTATTACTATTTATTATACTATCCGGAACGAAAAAATCAATTTTTATTTGTAAAGCTGGCCTGCCGCGCGGTCTTCTTCTATTTCACCGACAATCTCCTCAATAAGATCCTCCAGGGTAAGAAGGCCAAGCGTATTTTTTAAGCCATCCACGACTATGGCAATCTGGATTTTATCCGATTGGAACTTTCTCAAGAGTTCATTTACCCGCATATTCTCCGGGATATAATGGGCCTCATGCACCAGATCCTGCAGGAGAAACAAGCCTTTGTCCCTCAATATATAAAGCAGGTCGCGGGCATAAATAATCCCCACTACGTTATCTATGGCTCCTTTATATACGGGGAGCCGGGCGTGCCCCTCTTCCACAAATATGTTCAACAATTCCTCCGGGGTAACGTTAATATTCACCGCCACCATCTTGCTCTTGGGGACCATGACGTCTTTTACCTTAGTATCCCCGAATTCAAAAATACGGTGCAGCATTTTTCTCTCTTCGTCGCTTAAGACCCCCTCATCTTTGCCTACTTCTATCATAAGGCGCAACTCTTCTTCGGTTATAAGAGGAGACCTCTTTGTGGGGGTTAAATTGAATAGTTTAAGCAGAAAATTACTGATATTGATAAAAAAATCAATAACCGGGCTTAATACCTTAATGAAAGTCTCCATGAACGGGGCGATAAAAAGGGCCGATTTCTCGGTATGCTTTGCCGCCAATATCTTGGGAGTTATTTCACAGAAAACAAGGAGGAAGAATGTCGTAAAGAAAGTAGCTATAAGCGCGCTCCAATTAGAACCGAATATGGGGATACAAAAAACGGTCACGATCGCCGATATGGCGGTATTCACAAAATCGTTGCCGATAAGGATGGCGGCGATAAATCTATCCAATTTTGTAGCTAAGTTTTGAACGCTCTGGGCTCTTTTCACGCCTTGAGCAACCATATGGCGCAGCCGGATCTTGCTTAAAGCGATCACTGCAGTTTCGGCAACAGCAAAGAAAAAAGATAACGCAACCAAAACAATAAATACGATTACTATAATTGTATTTCCCATATCGTTTATTGCCGGCAAAAGGCTTTGAATATTCCTTCTTCCGCTTTCTTTAATGGCCCGATGAGGCTTAGGTTAATATTCTTCTTGTCAAATATCTTCCGCGCGGCCAGCCGTATATCATGCCTGCTCAGGCGGTTAACTTCAGAAATGATTTCATCCAAAGAGACTGCCTTATCCAGCATAAGAGTGCTTTCGCCGATCCAAAGCATATGGTCCAAAGTATCTTCTAGCGCCAGCCTAAGCTGCCCTGTATAGAATTCTTTTGCCCGCTTAAACTCGCCCCTGGTCACCAGGCTGTCTTTTACTTTATACAACTCCTGCATAATCAACCGGATCGACTCGATTAACCGTTTGTTATCTATCCCGGCGTGCACGACAAAAGCGCCGGTGTCCTGAAAACGTTTTACGAGCGTCCCTATTTCATACGCTAAACCCCTCTTTTCCCTTAGCTCATTAAATAAGCGGCTGGACATATTTGCCCCCAACACGACATTAAGCAGGCCCAAGGCGTGTTTTAAAGAATGCTCTCTTTTAAAAGCCCTGAAGCCCAGCGCCATATGAGTTTGTTCGGTATCTTTATAAAATATCTTTAAGGCCGGCTCACTCTGCCCTTCTCTTACGGGAAGAAAACTGTTTAAATCTTTCTTCTGAAGCCCGGAAAATGCCCTTTCGATTGCGCGTTCCAATTTGCCATGCTCTAATTTTCCACAGGCGCTTACCGCGATATTTGAAGCGGTGTAATGCGTCCGCCTGAAATCCGACAGCTTCTTACGGTCTATCCCGTTTACCGAACCTACCGTCCCTATTATCGGTTCGCCCAAAGGCTGCTTTGGCCAGAGTAATTCATCCAGAAGCTCATAGACATAACTCTGGGGAAGGTCTTTATACATTTTTAATTCTTCCAGAATTACCGTTTTTTCTTTATCCATCTCGCCGGCAGGCAAAGAGGGATTTACCACCATATCCGATAATATGCTTAATCCGGTATTTAGCCGGCTAGCCGGGACCTTCGCCAGATAACAAGTAAATTCTTCGGAGGTAAAACCGTTTAACGAGCCTCCTATCCCTTCGATGGATTCTTTAAGCTTACGGCAGGAGTATTTTTTGGTGCCTTTAAATAAAAGGTGCTCCAGAAAATGCGAAATTCCCTTATTGCCGGAATTTTCATGCCTGCCGCCTACATTGATCCATATGCCCAATGCCACTGACTCGCGGTTAGGCATCATATGGCTGACAATCTTTAACCCGTTATTTAAAACTGTTTTCTTATACATATTCTAATGTTCAATACAAAGCTTGCGCTCGCCTGGCGCCTTAGGGTTTCCCGCCTGTTTCATCTTGCCTCCCGCCTCCATAAACAGGTAGCCGGGGTTATCTGTAACCGGCTAAGCGTTACGGCCTAAAGGCTTAGTGCCCCAAATCTTGTCATCTAGCCGGCCTTCAGGCTTTCTACAAAATTGCTCACCTTCTTGATCAAGTTAGGCGAACCGGCGTTTTCTTTTATCTTTCTTACGATGGCGCTTCCGATAATTACTCCATCGGCAAGGCGTTTGATTTCTCTTATTTGTCCGGGGGTAGAAATTCCAAAGCCTACGCAAACAGGTTTGCCGGTATGGCTTTTAATCAGATTAATGTTCTTACGGATATCGCCGGCTAGCCCTTTACGCGCCCCGGTTACGCCGGTTACAGAAACATAATAGATGAAGCCGCTGGAGACCCCGGAGATAAGCTTTATCCTTTTTAAGCTGCTAGTCGGAGAAAGGAAAAATATTGTGTCTAAGCCGGCGATTTTGGCTGATTTTATGAAAACCCCGCCTTCTTCCGGAGGCAAATCCGGAATAATCAACCCGTCTACTCCGGATTCTTTGGCCTTGGCTATGAATTGCTTCTCCGGGAAGCAGAATACCGGATTATAATAAGTCATGAGGCAAATTGGTATTTTCGCTTTTCTTCGCGCCCTCTTAACCAGGGTTAATATATCGGCCAGATGCGTATTCTTCTTTAGGGCCTCCTGGGAAGCTTCTTGAATCACCGGGCCATCAGCCATGGGGTCGGAAAAAGGCACCCCCAATTCCAAAATATCCACGCCGATTCTATCAAATTCGTAGATGAGCTTTTCAGTTACGGCCAGATTAGGATAACCGGCGGTAATAAAAACTATAAAAGCCTTTTTACCGGTTTTCCGCAATTCCTCAAACTTCTTAGCTATCTTATTCATTCTATTTGTTTGGCCGCCTGCTACCTACTACTATACCTAAATCTTTATCCCCTCTTCCGGAGAGACAAACCACAACAGTGGATTTCCTGCCGATTCTTCCGGCCATTTTCTTTAAGTACGCAATTGCGTGAGAGGATTCCAGGGCCGGGATTATCCCCTCCAGCTTAGAGAGCAAATTAAATCCTTCTAAAGCTTCTTTATCGTTAACTGAAACATACCGGGCGCGGCCTATTTTCTTATAATAAGCGTGCTCCGGCCCGACACCCGGATAGTCCAGCCCGGCTGAAATCGAGTGAGTAAGGTTAACCTGTCCGAATTTATCCTCTAAGAGCCCTGATTTTGACCCATGCAATACGCCAATATCCCCGTTTACCAAAGTAGCTGCGTGTTTGCCGGAGGATAGGCCTTTGCCTCCTGCCTCCACCCCGATAAATTTTACCTTCTTATCATTAAAGAATGGATGGAAGAGGCCAAGGGCGTTACTCCCTCCGCCAACGCAAGCGACTAAATAATCCGGCAGCTCAATTGCATTCTTCTTAAGCTGATGCCTGGTTTCCCTGCCGATGACCGACTGAAAATCTCTTACTAGCTCCGGGTAGGGATGCGGCCCGGCAACGGTCCCGATTATATAATGCGTATCGCGCACATTAGTCACCCAATCGCGAAGCGCCTGAGTCATCGCGTCTTTTAAGGTCTTCGAGCCGCTTCTGACGGGAATTACCCTTGCTCCCAATAACCGCATGCGGAAAACGTTAGGCTCCTGCCGGGACATATCTTCTTCGCCCATATAAACATCGCACTTTAGGCCGAAAAGAGCGGCAACCGTCGCAGTAGCAACGCCGTGCTGGCCTGCGCCGGTTTCAGCGATGACACGCTGCTTTTTCATCCTCCGGCAAAGGAGCGCCTGGCCCAGGGTATTATTAATTTTATGCGCGCCGGTATGCAAAAGGTCTTCCCTCTTCAGGTATACCTTGTGCAGGCCTAAATAGCGGCTTAGTTTCCTGGCCAGATACAAAGGCGTAGGCCTGCCGGCATATTCATTCAAATAGTAAGCCAGTTCGGCATTGAATTTCTTATCGGCTTTGGCCTTACGATATTCCTTTTCTAACTCATCAAGCGCGAAAATAAGCGTTTCCGGGACAAACCTTCCGCCGAATTCCGCAAAATGCCCGAATTTATCCGGTAAATTATTCATTTTATAAAGTAACCCTCTCCCAAAAAATCTTTACGCCTTCGATCAAGTCATTCCATATCGGCCCGCCGATGCCAGGGGCACCAAACGTTTGCATATTATGCCCTGGCGGATAAAATACCGTATAGAACATTGACTTTATCAGGACAAAAATCAAGGCTACAAAGATATTTATCAATACCGCAAAAGCTATAAAACCGAGCAAGCATCCTAAAAGGCAATGGAGCCACTTCTTCTTTTTCTTTAAGAATTCTCCGCAATGCCTGCACTTCAACGCTTCATCCTGGATTTCTTCGGCGCAATACGGGCATCTTTTCATCATGCTTTCGCGGCTTTCATAAACCTTTGGATCTTCTTATGGTCCTTCTTGCCGGGCAGATATTCCAGGGAACTGGAGACGTCCACCCAGTCAGGCCGGACTTTTCTAATCGCGCTTAATACATTCGCGCTGGTCAAGCCCCCGGACAAAAAAACCTTACCGCTTATTTTATCCGCATTCTTTAATAAATTCCAGTTAAACTTTCTGCCTGTGCCCCCGGCACCAGATTTAGAAAATGCGTCAAAAAGGCGGCCAAAAACCTTATATTCCGATATCTCCGGTAAATTTATACCTTTACCGATCCTAAAAGCTTTAATGACTTTATAACCTTTGAATTTCTTGCAGTAGCCTGCCGGCTCATTGCCGTGGAATTGCAGCATATCCAGATTGCACAGCCTGGCAATCTTCTTCACTGTTTCTTCTCTTTCATCAACAAACACGCCGACTCTCAAGATCTTCCTGGGAAGGATTCGTGAAATATTCCTCGCCTTCAGCGGCTCAATAAAACGCGGGCTTTTACCGTAGAATACAAAACCAATGGCGTTTGCTCCGCTAAAAAAGCTGGCCAAGGCATCTTCCAGATTAGTTATCCCGCAGATCTTAACTTTAATCATACAATTGAAACCCTAAGCCCTTACCAACCCATCAGCTCCTCGACCTTGGCGGCGATATTTTCTTCCCGCATGAAAGCCGTGCCGACCAAAACCGCGTTTACCCCTAATATTTTCAAGAACAAAATATCCTGATAGCTCTTTAACCCGCTCTCTACGACTACCACCTTATCCCCGGGAATAAGAGTATATAACTTTTCGGTAGTTTTAGGGTCAACTTCAAGAGTGCGCAAATCGCGGTTGTTGATGCCGATAAGCGGGATTCCCTTTAATTTCAAAACCTTCTTCAGCTCATTTTCATTGTGGACCTCAACCAAACAATCCATTCCTAAGCCGGAAGCTACGGCTGTAAACTCGGTTATCTGCTCCTGCGTAAGCAAGCCCGCAATAAGCAGTATGGCGTCAGCTCCGTAAAAACGGGACTCATAAACCTGATACGGCTCGATTATAAAATCTTTTCTTAACACCGGAAGCCCTACCGCATTCTTTATCTGGTTGATATACGAAATATTCCCCTGGAAATGGTCTTCCTCGGTTAAAACCGAAATTGCCTGCGCCCCGGCATCCCGGTAGGCCCGCGCGATATCCAGATGGTTAAAATCCTGGCGGATAACTCCTGCGGAAGGCGAGGCCTTTTTTATTTCGGCAATCAGGGAAATCTGGCGGGGTTTATTTATGGCCTCAATAAACGGCCGGGCTTGCGCGGCGCTTCGCGCCTTAGCTTCCATCTCCTCTTCGGGCATTTGCTGCTTAGCCAGGGACAAACGTCCTTTTTTATTTGAGATGATCTCTTTTAAGGTATCTGTTCTTGCCATTATCGCGAATACTCCTTTAATAATTCCAGCTTTCTTAACGCGGCCTTGCTATCTATCGACTGCACCGCCAGTTTAACCCCTTCCTTGACGGAACCAGCCTTATCCGCGGCGTATATGGCGCACCCGGCGTTAAGCAATACTATGTCCCGTTTAAAACCGTCTTTGCCGCCTAAGATATCCTGGGCTATCTGCACATTATCAAAGAGGCTTCCGCCGGACAGATCCTCTATGCGGGCGCGCTTAAACCCGAAATCTTCCGGGCTTATTTCATAATTCTTAATCCCGCCATGATTTAATTCCGAGACGAAAGTCCTATCGGTAGTAGTCACCTCATCCAACCCATCGGCTCCATGGACCACTAAAACATGCTTAGAACCCAAATTGCCTAAGACGCGCGCGAGAACCGGAAGCCACTTAGCCGCATAGACTCCGATTAACTGGTTTGTTGCCCGGGCAGGATTAATTAGGGGCCCCAGGATGTTAAAAATTGTTTTGCCGGCAATTTGCTTGCGCGCAGGCATTACGTTCTTCATTGCCTTGTGCATATTCGGAGCGTATAAAAACGCTATGCCTATTTCTTCAAGGCTCTTTTTAATCTTTTCCCTATCCATATTTATGTTCACGCCTAAAGCTTCCAGGATATCCGCGCTTCCGCAAATGCTTGAAACGCAACGGTTGCCATGCTTAGCCACCACAACGCCTGCGCCACAAGCAACAAAAGCGCTGATAGTAGATATATTGAACGTGCCAAGTTTATCCCCCTCCCGTGCCGCAGGTATCCAGTATGTTATTAGGCTTATCTATGGTAATCGGGTCAACGTATTTAAGCATCGCCTCTGCCGCAGCAGTCAGTTCATCGGCCGTCTCCCCCTTATCATTCAAATAAGTGAGAAATTCGACAATCTCGGGCGTTTTGGCCCTGCCGCTTAAGATATCTTCCATCACCTCTTGCATCTCTTTGACGGCAAGGTCATTATTGACAGCGAGCTTGCTTATCGCTTTTCTTATGCTCATAGATTGATAAAATTAGCTAAAATATCCATGCCGCATTTTGTCAGGATGGATTCCGGGTGAAATTGCACCCCCCAAATAGGATATTTCTTGTGTTTTAAACCCATAATCTCTTTATCTTTGGTCCAAGCGGTTATCTCCAGGGCCTCCGGCAAGCTGCCCCGGTCTACAATCAGGGAATGATACCGCGTTGCCTCAAAAGGATTGGCTAAACCCTTAAAAATACCGTTATTATTGTGGAAAATCATAGAGGTCTTTCCATGCATCAGGTTTTTCGCATTGACGATTTTGCCTCCGTAGGCATACCCTATAGCCTGATGCCCCGAGGCAAACTCCGAGGATGGGCATTTTACCGGCAAATATCTTTATCGCTTCGCATGATACCCCGGCTTCTTCCGGCCGCCCCGGGCCGGGAGAGATAACAATCTTCTTAGGGGCTAATCTTCCTATTTGCTCAACTGTAATCTTATCATTCCGGAAAACTTTTACCTCCTGGCGCAAGGAACTTAAATACTGCACCAGGTTATAGGTAAACGAATCATAGTTATCAATCATTAAAATCATATTTATTCCCTGCCTCCTTTAATGCCTTAGCCTCCCTAATCTTACTCTTAATTTATCAACAAGCTTTTATTCCTTTTCTCTCCGGATATTGGCGCCTAATTTTCCCAGTTTTTCTTCGATTCTTTCATAGCCGCGTTCCAAATGATAAATTCTTGAGATGGAAGTCCTGCCTTTGGCGGCTAATCCCGCGAGGGCTAAACAAGCAGAAGCGCGTAAATCCGAAGCCATTACCGGTGCCCCTGAAAGCTCCGGCGCCCCCTCGACAATAGCATGCGGCCCTTCCCTCTGGATATGCGCCCCCATGCGGTTAAGCTCGGCAACATGCATGAACCTGTCCGGGTATATCTTCTCGGTAATAACGCTTATGCCGGCGGTCACGCTCATAAGAGCCATCATCTGGGCCTGCATATCAGTCGGAAAACCCGGATACGGAAGCGTATTTATATTTATGGCGTTAAGCTGTTTCTTATAACGCACGCGCAAGGAATTATCCGCCCTGATAATATGGGCGCCGGCCTCTTCAAGCCTGTCGATAAGCGCCCCCAAATGCTTATATAATACATTTTTTATAAGAATATCCCCCCTGGTAATTAGGGCGGCCAGCATCATTGTCCCGGCCTCGATCCTATCCGGGATAATTGTATGGGTTGCCCCATGCAGGTGCCTTACTCCCTCAATCTCTATCACGGGAGTTCCCTGCCCTTTGATTTTCGCTCCCATCTTAATCAAGAATTCCGCTAAATCTTCCACTTCGGGCTCACAAGCTGCTGATTCAATCACGGTCTTGCCTTCGGCCAATACCGCGGCCATCATAACGTTATCCGTAGCCAAAACAGAAGAGCCATAGACACCGCCTAAATAGATATGCCTGCCCTTTAATTCCGCGGCCTTGGCAATTACGTAACCGGAATCGACTTCGACATCCGCTCCCAGTGCCTTTATTCCTTTTAGGTGCAGGTCAACCGGACGGACACCGATAACACAACCCCCGGGGAGAGAAACTTTTGCCTTTTTAAGTTTT
Organism: Candidatus Omnitrophota bacterium; assembly: GCA_043800555.1. GTDB lineage: Bacteria > Omnitrophota > Gorgyraeia > Gygaellales > Profunditerraquicolaceae > UBA6233. Next base: position 82,820 of record JAZDMX010000015.1, read on the forward strand.
CCTAAAAGCGGGCCCAAAACACAAAAAGACGCGCGCATGGTGGAAACCAGCTTATAATCCGCAACGTGTTTTATCTTCTTAAAGCTGTTTACCGAAACTATCCCCCTGTCAAAATCCACGTTCTTGCCTAACGAACGCAGTATTTTTATCATCGTGCTGGTATCGCGTAAATCCGGGACACCTTTAATTATGCAGCCATCGTCAGTAAGCAGCGTTGCCGCTAGTATGGGTAAAGCGGCGTTCTTGGCGCCTGAAATTACGGCTTCGCCTTTGAGCTTTACTCCACCCTCGATAATTAATTTATCCATTTTTCTCCTTAAAGCGTAATCAAAAAGCTAATTTAACGGACAACTCGGCCACAGCCGCCTGCCTTTCGAGCCGCTATTACCCTATCGATATTATTATAATCTTTAATTGTTTCTATTATCTTAAATCCTCCTGAATCCCGGAATATGCCTTCAATACCGGCCTTTTGCCCGAAACCAATCTCCATAATCAATAAACCGCCCTTCTTTAAATAACCCGCTGCGGCAGGGATTATCCGCCGGTAAAAACCTAACCCGTCAACTCCCGCGCTTAGGGCTAACCTCGGCTCAAACCGTAGTTCCGGCTGTAATTTATTTATTTCTTCATCCCGGAGGTAAGGAGGGTTACTGACAATTATATCGTATTCTCTACGGGTTAATGAACCAAATAAATCGCTATGGATAAAATTAATTCTTGCGTTGTTTAAGCCGGCATTTTCCCGGGCGAGCTCCAAAGCTTTGCCAGAAACATCGCTGGCATCTACCCGCGAATTGGCCAAATGGCTGCGCAAAGATACCGCTATACAGCCTGAACCCGTCCCCAGGTCTAAAATCCTTATCCGCTTATCCTTATCGGCATATCTTAGGGCTGTCTCAACCAAAATTTCTGTCTCGGGCCGGGGGATAAGGACCTTCCGGCACACTTTTAACTTAAAGCCCATAAATTCGGTTTTTCCCAATATATATTGAATAGGCTCCCCCCGCATCCTCCTTTTCAAAACAGATGAAATAAACAGAAGTTTATTCCTATCCGGCAATTCGCCTTTATCTAAATACAGGGAGATTCTATCGCAGCCTAAAACTTCACTAAACAATAGCTCCGCTTCATTCATTCCGGGCCTTCTTGCGTATCCGGCATTATGCGCATAGCGGCGCCTGAAATATTACCGGGGTCATTATAGGCTAGTGGCTGGACCACCGGTATATTCAGGCAAACCCTGCCTGTTGACCACGCCCTTAAAAAGCTACTTATCTTTCTGCTCCTTCTCCGCTTTAATCAAAGCTTCCGAAATCTCATCGAAATCGCCTTCCAATACAGACTCCAACTGATGAGTGGTAAAATTTATCCGATGATCCGTAACCCGCCTATCCGGAAAATTATAAGTGCGTATTTTCTCGCTTCTGTCCCCTGAACCAATCTGGGATTTCCTCTCCCGGGAGAGCCTTTTGGACTCAGCCTCTCTTTTGGCGTCTAAAAGTTTAGCGCGTAATATCCTCATCGCCTTATTCTTATTCTTTAGCTGGGAACGCTCATCCTGGCAAGCAACTACTACTCCGGTAGGCAAATGCGTAATGCGCACCGCCGAATCCGTTTTCTGCATGTGTTGTCCGCCCGGCCCGCTTGAACGATAGGTGTCAATCCTTAAGTCGCTGGGCTCAATTACCAAATCTACTTCCTCCGGTTCCACTAAAATTGCGACTGTCGCAGTTGAAGTATGCACCCTTCCCTGGGCTTCAGTCGCTGGCACTCGCTGCACACGGTGCACTCCGCTCTCAAACTTTAACCTGCTATAGGCGTCTTTACCCTTTACGCTGAAAGACACTTCTTTAAACCCTCCGGATTCGTTGGTAGCCGCGGACATCAATTCCACTTGCCACCCCTTGTTGCCTGCGTATTTTGTATACATCCGGTAAAGGTCCGCGGCAAATAAACCAGCCTCGTCTCCGCCAGTCCCTTGACGGATTTCCACGATTATGTCGCGCCCGGCGTCTTTATCTTTCTCGGTGAATATTTCCTTTATTTTCTCTTCTATCTCCTGGATCCTTGCCTTAAGGCCTTCCAGCTCTTCCCTGGCTAAATCCAGGAATTCTTTGTCGTGCTTCTGGCCTAAGACAAGCTCCATCTCCTGGATCTCTTTTGTAACCCGTTTATGCTCGCGGGACAACGAAACCGGCTCCTTTAATCCGGAAAGTTCTTTAGCCAACTTGTTGGACATCTCGCGGTCACCAAGCGCCTCCGGAGAAATCAAAAGCCGCTCAAGTTCGGCGTAGCGCTCTTCCAGCTTCTTAAGCTTTTCATTCATAATCGTCTTTTCCCCCGCATGCTAGCTACCTGCGGTTAAGGTTTCTTGCCGTATTTCTTGATAAACTTATCCACGCGCCCGGCAGAATCAACGAATTTATGTTTTCCGGTAAAGAATGGATGGCATTTTGAGCAAATCTCTACCCTGACCGCCGGTTTAGTCGAACGGGTATGCACTGTTTCCCCGCAAGCGCAAATAATCGTAGCCTCCTTGTAGCCCGGATGTATTTTATCTCTCATTTCTGGCTCCCCTTTCCTTGTTTTTCGTTTTTACTATATTAATAACGCATACCTGGCGGCAGGCAAACTGCCTTATGCGCACACCGCTTTCTACTGGTTCATACTGCTTAAAAACTCTTCATTGTTCTTAGTCTTGCCTAATTTCTCAATGAGCAGCTCCATTGCTTCAACGTTATTTAACTCATTGAGCACTTTTCGCAAAATCCAGGTCTTCTGCAAGACATCGGGCTTAACCAACAGCTCCTCATGCCGCGTATTCGAACGCTTGATATCAATCGCCGGGTAAATCCTGCGCTGGAAGAGGTTACGATCAAGCTGGGTCTCCATATTGCCGGTGCCCTTAAACTCTTCGAATATAACTTCATCCATGCGGCTTCCCGTGTCCACAAGGGCCGTCGCAATAATAGTCAGGCTTCCTCCTTCTTCAACCGCTCGCGCTGCTCCAAAGAACCTCTTGGGCTTTTGCAGGGCATTGGAATCAATGCCTCCCGAAAGGACTTTGCCGCTATGCGGGACAACCGAATTATAGGCGCGAGCCAGGCGCGTAATGCTGTCCAATAATACCACTACATCGCGCTTATGCTCAACCAGCCTCTTTGCTTTCTCCATGGCAATTTCAGCTACTTGGATATGCCTCTCCGGCGGTTCATCAAACGTAGAAGATATGACTTCGCCTTTAACATGGCGCTGCATATCCGTTACTTCTTCCGGGCGCTCATCGATTAAGAGAACAATCAAGATTACGTCCGGATTATTCGTGGTTATGGCATTGGCCAGCTTCTGTAAAAGCACGGTTTTGCCGCTATAAGGCTGGGCGACGATCAAACCGCGCTGCCCCTTGCCGATAGGAGCAAGCAGGTTCATTCTGCGCATGGATACCTCATCCGGCTTGGTCTCCAGGTTAAACGCCTCTTTCGGATAAACCGGAGTAAGATTGTCAAAAAGGACCTTTTCTTTTACGTCTTCGGGATTCTCGAAATTCACAGCCTCAACCTTAAGCAGGGCAAAATATTTCTCTCCCTCTTTAGGCGGGCGGATCTGCCCGGAAACCGTATCTCCTGTCCTTAAATCAAACTTCCTTATCTGTGAAGGCGAAATATAGATATCATCCGGGCAAGGAAGATAATTATAATTCGGGCTCCTTAAAAAACCGAATCCTTCGGGTAGAATCTCTAGGACCCCTTCCCCGAACATCAAACCCTCCTTCTCTGCCTGCGCCTGCAATATCTTGAAAATCAGGTCCTGCTTCTTCAGGCCGCTGGTTCCGTTGGCATTAAGCTCCTTGGCCAATTTGTTAAGTTCGGAGATCTTCATGTCTTTTAAATTCTTTATATCTAACTTTTCCACAACTTCCTCCTTAATTTCCCTCTTCCTGGGCCTGCAAATCAACCCCGGCTTTTATGTTAATAATCGGCCGTAAACAAAGGGTCAGTTTGCCTTCTTTTTTGACGAGAAACTAATCCCCAGCTTCAGGCGTTTTGCGGGGCAAGGGATCAATTTCGTTACTATTCCTTTTACCTGTTTTCTTGTTTCTGCCAAACTACCGCTGTTATTTATGATAAAATCCGCAAAACGCAACTTTTCGTCCTGCGAAATCTGGGATTTTATTCTTTTCAGGATATCCGGCTTTCTTAAGAATGCCCTCTTAGCCAGGCGGCTAAATTGCTTATCCTTATCTATTGTCACCACAATCAAACTGTCTACCGCATCTTTCAACCCCGCCTCCAGCAATAAAGGCGCATCCAAAATAATTACTCCTTTCTTTCTGCTGTTAATGCCAGATTTTATGATCCAGATTACTCCGGGATGGACTATCCTGTTTAACCGCCTTAAAAGCCTTTTGTCATTAAAGACGGTTTCGGCGAGCGCGCGCCGGTCAATATTTTTATCTGCGCTAAGGACTTTATCGCCAAAAGCGGAGATTATTTTATTATAAACTTTGCCTCCCCGGATAAGGCAACTGCGGGCTATTTTATCAGCATCGATAACACTTGCGCCATAAAAAGAAAAGAGTTTAGCGACGGTTGATTTGCCGCTCCCGAAAGATCCGGTCAAGCCGATGACAATTTTATTTTCTTGCTTTTGCCTTGGCATAAAGGTCCAGATACTTTTTGGCTGAAGCCTCCCAGGAGAAATTAGACTTCATAGCCTTGGTAACCAGCTTCTTCCAGCTTGATTGCTTCTTAAATGCCGCAAGGGATTCTTTTATCGTCTTAACCAACTCCGTTTTCGAGTAGTTGTCAAAGATAAATCCGTTATCCGCACTTACCGTATCGGCAAGGCCTCCTGTTTTAAATACCAGCGGGATGGTGCCATAACGCAGGCTAATCAACTGCCCCAAACCGCAAGGCTCATATCTTGAAGGCATAAGGAAAATATCGCTCCCGGCATAAATCTTGTGCGCCAAGGCATCATCGAATTTCAAATTCAAGGATACCACCTTGGGGTATTTGGATACCATGGCCTGCAAAATATCGTGGTATCTCTGATCACCGGTGCCCAGGATCGCCATCTGGATGTCCATTTTACATATTTCATCTATGCCTTCGGCAAGTATGTCAAAGCCTTTTTGTTCGGCTAACCTGGAAACAATGCCGAACAAAGGCACGCCCTTCTTTAACGGCAGCTTACAAAATGCTTCCAGGTCTTCCTTGTCTTTTGCTTTTCCCGAAGGCTCCCTTACTGAAAAATTCTTAGCTATAAATTTATCGTTTTGCGGGTCCCAGATATCATAATCCAGGCCGTTTAATATGCCAAAAACCGAATCCTTGCGTTTATTCAACACCCCCTCTAAGCCAAAGCCGAATTCCTTAGTCTGGATTTCTTTGGCATAGGTAGGGCTGACAGTATTGATGATATCCGAGAAAATCATGCCCGCCTTAAGGATGTTTATCTTACCGTAAAATTCCAATCCTTCCATATTAAACAAGCCCCAATCAAGGCCGAGCTTGGGGAATTCATCTTTAGGAAAAAGCCCCTGGTAACCAATATTGTGTATGGTCAAGACCGTGCGGATATTTTTATAAAAATGGTCGCCGGCGTAAATTGTCTTTAAGAAAACCGGGACCAAAGAAGACTGCCAATCATGGCAATGGATGATATCCGGCTTAAAATTGATTTCTTTTAATAAGTCAAGCGACTTCCTGCAGTAGAAAGAAAACCGGTCTAAATTATCCGGATGGTCCCCGCCCTTATTCCCGTATAGGCCATCGCGGTTAAAATATGCTGCGTTATCGATAAAATAAACTTTTATGCCTTTGCCGATCGAGCCGGATAAAACTCCCTCCTTAAATGTTTTAAGGTTAAACCTGGCTGCGTCTACTGCCTTATAGCGCGGCATAATTATGATTACTTCTTGAGCCTCTTTTTCCAACGCAAGCGGCAATGCTCCGGCTACATCCGCTAATCCTCCTGTTTTAGCAAAAGGGACCACCTCTGACGCGCACATTACTATTTTCATAGCTATCTCCTCCTTATCCGGTAAACGTATAACTTATGGACGCCTGCAGCGTGAATAAATTATTGCGTGAATTTTATTTCTTCCATTTCCAGCCAATTACGGCCCTTTTTTATATCCACTTTGATCGGCACGTCTAATTTCAGGACATTCTCCATCTTTTCCCGCGCCAGGCCCACTAACGCCTGCGCCTCATCTGCGGGCAAATCAAACAAGAGCTCATCGTGAATCTGTAAAACCATCCTCGATTTCAATCTTTTCTTCTTGATTTCTTTATCTATGCTGATCATAGCCAACTTAATCAAATCCGAAGCAGAACCCTGGATGGGGGTATTCACTGCCTGCCTCTGGGCAAACTGCCTGACTGCCTGGTTTTTGCTGTTAATTTCGGGAATATACCTTTTCCTGCCTAAAATCGTTGTGACAAAACCGGCTTTCCGGGCAACCATAATCTGTTTCTCGATGTATTCCTTTACTCCCGGATAACGCATAAAATAGGCGTCAATAAAACTCTGGGCTTCGTCAATTCCTATATTCAAATCCCGGCTTAAGCCGTAAGAGGTCAAGCCGTAAACAATGCCGAAATTTATCCTTTTGGCCCTATCGCGCATTTCATCGCTCACTTCTCTTTCTTTTACCCCATAGATCAAAGCCGCGGTCGCTTTATGCACATCCATCCCCCGGCTGAAAGCGGCGACCAGATGTTCATCTGCGCTTAAATGCGCCAAAATCCTTAAATCTATCTGCGAATAATCGCAAGATACAAGATAATTGCCTGCGCCTCCTGCTATGATCGCCTTGCGGATCCTGGCGCCTATATCCGTCTTTATAGGTATGTTTTGCAGGTTAGGGTTACTGGAGCTGAGCCGGCCTGTTTCCGTGCCCGCCTGGTTAAAAAAAGTATGGACCCTGCCGGTATCCTTATCCGCCAATTGAGGCAATACGTCGATATAGGTAGTTTTCAACTTAGTCAGCTGGCGGTACTCAAGTAAGAGCGCCGGCAGCTTATGCTTATCCGCTAATTTATTCAAGACATCTTCGTCTGTTGATGGCCCTGTTTTTGTTTTCTTGATTACCGGCAGCTTAAGCTGTCCGAATAAAACCACCCCCAACTGCTTAGGCGAGTTTATATTAAATTCGGAGCCGCTAAGTTTATAAATATCCCTTACTAATCCCTCCAGCCTCTCTGCTAGGCCCCGCGAAAGCGATTTTAATAACTTTAAATCCAGCTTTATCCCCGCTTCCTCCATTTCAGCCAAAATTCCCACTAAAGGCATTTCGGTTTCATAGAAAAGCTTGTCGAGATTTTTTTGTTTTAATTCTTCTGCTAATTTTGGTTTTAATTCCGCGATTAAGCCCAGGGCCTCCTGGGCTGAGGAAATCTTGCCATGCGGCATTTTATTCAAATGGTCCAAAGCTACTGACTCCAGGGTATAATCCCCCAACGAAGGGTTTAAAAGATAGGCGGCAATCATAGTGTCAAAGAATAGCCCTTCGAAGTTAAAGCCTTCTTTGGCTAAGCCAACTTTTATCTTTTTAAGGTCGTGGCTGACTTTATCCACTTTGGAGTCGGCTAAAATACTCTTGAATTCCGGCCTCTCTTTATCTAAACGCAGGAATTTCTTGCCTTGATAGAAAACCAAATTATCCGCGCTCTCGCCGCGCAAGAACAAACCATCTTTCGACTCCATAAGCCTCTTCAGGTCTTCAGCGCCCCAATTTCCTATTTCCGTGCCAGGGGCCGGCTGGCTTTCTTCCAGGCTAAGTTCGTTCAAGAACTTCTTAAACTCCAAACGCTTAAATAAACGGGCAAGCTTATTAAAGTCAGTTTCTCCTATCTTTAAATCTTCCGGGCCGATATCAAGGGCCACGTCTTCTACCAGCACAACCAGCTCTTTATTCAACTTTATCTGCCGGATATTCTCCGTTATCGCCAGCCTTGTCTTTTCCTTGCTGATCTTACCGGGGGCAGCCAGCAACGCATCTAATGAGCCGAATTCACGGATAAGCGCCGATGCGGTTTTTTCGCCTATGCCGGGAATCCCGGGAATATTATCCGCGCTATCGCCCATCAGGCTTATTAAATCCGCGACTTGTTTAGGGTTGACTCCGAAACGCTCCCTGACCTCGTCCTCATTATAGGCTACTGCCTTATCTTTATGCGGGCTGTAGACTTCGGTGTCCTTATCCACTAATTGCAACATATCTTTATCAGAGGTAACGATTACGGTATGCATCCCCTGATGTTTGGCTTTCCTGGACAAAGTCGCGATTATATCATCGGCCTCAAAGCCCTCTTTCTCCAGGACTTTAATCCCATAGCCGGATATTGCTTCCTTAATAAAAGGTATCTGGGAAATAAGATCCTCCGGCATCGGCGGGCGCTGGATTTTATATTCCGCGAATTTCTTCGACCGGAAAGTATCCCGGGAAATATCAAAACAGGCCGCTATATAAACGGGTTTATTTTCTTGCAAGATCTTATTGAGCATATTTATAAACCCGTAGACTGCGCCGGTAGGCTGGGCCCAAGAAGTGGATAAGCCTTGCACGGCATAAAAAGCCCGGTAACAAAAAGCTGATGAATCAATCAAATATAACCTTTTATTATCCATTAACGAAAATGGGGTTCAATTTTGGCAGGAAACTATAAATTGTAGCTGTTTTGTGTCGTGTCCCCATTAAGCAGCTTTTGAGCCTCATCTATATCTGGAGAGTAACCTCTTTGGCCGCTTAAGGATGCATTGTTTTTTGTTCGCGCCTTACCGGCGCTTTTCTTACTATCGCTAACTTCCCTGATCAAATCAATGGTTTCTCTACGCCGGGCTTCTTCCTCCGGATTGCCTGATAAGGCCAGGCGCACATCTTCCAAACGCTGCCAAGCCTTAAATGTCCAGGGGTCATCCGGGTCCCCCAGCTCTACCCTCTTTTTCCAATAGTAAACAGCCTTTTCCAATTCACGCTTATTTTCATACAAACAAGCCAAATTGGTATAGGCACCCGGGAAAGAAGGCTCAATCTTTAAAACCCGGAGGTAATTTTCTTCGGCGCGGCCTATATCTCCCTTAGCCTCATAAATGATGCCCAAATCGTTATAAACAACATAATAAGCCGGATCAAGCCTGGCAGCCTTTTGGTACATCTGCAAAGCAGAATCCAAATCGCCCAATTCCTGAGATTTTACGCCTTCGATACGATACGCCCTTGCCTGCTCTTGGAGGCCGGACAATTCATCGGGCTTACCCTTATCAACTTTATTCGCAGCAAGCAGATAGGAAAAGAATAAAAAGACAAAACAATTGGTTATAAGGATTATTTTCTTCAAGTTTTCCTGGCGGAAATTGTTTGACATGTATTGCTTGTTATTATATATGCTAAATACGCCCCGTCAAGAGAAAAATTTAGCCTTCGGCATAGCTTAGGAGAGCGTTAGCGTAAATAAGCCATTGCCTAAATTACATTAACGGCTCAAGGGAGGCCACCGGATGTTTGGCCTTCTCCAAATAAGCCAACAGCTCATCGGAAGTCGTAGCAGTTGTTTCATCGGCAATCTTTTCCAATAAATCCGGTTCGCCTATCTCCTGGCAACGCTTCCTCAATTTATCCCCCAGGAGCTCCTTAAGCTCTTTAGGCATCCAAACAAGGCGTTTAAGCCCGCCCTCAGCCGAAATAAACTTCCTGCTTATTATATAGAGCTTACCTACGCCCAGAAATCCCGGAGTTTGCACCCCCCCTCCGACTGAGCCGGCTAAAGTGGTAAAACTCATACCGGAAGGAGTCATCCCGGGAAAATCCCGGTGCACAATCATTACCCCGTTTACTTCAGGAATAATAGCCAGTATACACTCAAAGCAGCCGCAAGAGGACTGCGGGTAATCCATCAAGGAATACATGCTTACCCTATCTATGTTCTTATTTGATTTTTGCCTTACGAACTCATTAACATTCTCCCACTGGCCTAATCTGGCATCAAGCGTATTTCCTTTGACAACAGGTTGGTTCGGGCCTGTAGGAGTGATCTCAAAGGAGGCTTTCGCATCCAGCCACGAATAAGCTCCGCAAAGGCCTAAACGCTCGGGGGTAACAATGCACACATGGTTAGGGGCAAATGACTGGCATAATAAACAGGAATAATACGTATCCACGCTTTCATCCGTCATGCCGCTTATGCGCTCATCGCGTTCATCAAAAACCTTTTTCGCGCAAACAAGCATTTTATCCACGTCTTGCGCCTTTGTATAAAGCTTCACTTGGATCTTATCCACAATGGCGCTATATTCCTGATGCAACATCGCATGCAGGATTATACCTATATGTTTTAACCTAAAACCTTTTGCGAAGGCGTCTTTGCTGATCCTTATCCAGCTCATATCGCGCTGGCCGACATGCATAAGGCCCATAGCGTAATTAATAAATCGATGGATCTGCCTCTCCAGAATTGGCTCAAAATCCTTTTGCATCTTACGCCCATAGACATCAACGATAACGGCTAAAGGCAATGACTTTGTTCCTGCGGCAAGATTATCGATATCCGGGCCGATTACTTCCACTTTACCGTCATCAACTTCATTTTCCTTCTTCGCGCTTAAGAACTCAAAGGCGCTGCTTGCCTTGGCGCCAAATTCAATATGCAACTGTTCTTTCCTGACCCTCTCCCCCTCAAAAGCGGCAGCATAAGGCACAGGCACGGCGACTTCAGCCATTCTTACTTTTATCCCCCGGGTAAGCAGGCACCGGGAAGGAAGTTTACGATAATCTTTCTCGGTAACCAGGGCCTCAAATAAAGTGGTATCGATCTTGCCTAGCTGCGGGACATCTAAATCCGTAATAATCGGCAGGCCAAAGGCTAAAACGCCGAGGCCGGTTGCCACAATTGCCTCATCAACGTGGCCCAAAAGCAAGACAAATGCCGGAACGCGGTTACGGATATAATCCGCTATTGCCTCCCACTGCCCAGGCTTGAATCCGCCGTAAATAAGAGGCGCGCGCACCGCGAAATTCACCGCGTAAATAACCGAAAGATAATCCTCTCCTAAAGCAACGATGTAATTATCCAGGCCTGACTCTACTCCTTTATCCTCCAGTTGCCTTTGCAGGGTATTACCTTTAATATTGCCGGCCAATAAGCTTACAATGCCCTTAGACTGAAAATTACGGATTAATTCTACGGCTGCATCCGCGTCTTTTGCCGGGCCCAAAATTACCGCAATACCGGATATTCTTCCGTCAACTAATTGCAGGCCCAAAGAACGCAATATCTTATCCGGAATAAAACCGGTTCCGGAGTTGGGATGCTCTTTGTTCATTACGGCTAAACCGGCTAGAATCTCTTCGCAGAGTAAAACAGCCACTCCTTTATTCAAAATACCGCCTAAATAGGGTATAACCAAGCCGGTTTTGGTCGCGCTACCCCTATTTAAGGATTCGATCTCTTGGAACGCCAAAAACAGATCCCCTAAGTTCCGTACTTCGATATTAAGAAGGGCATTAATCAAAGGAAAATAATAATTAGTTCCGGGGAACAAAACCCGGGCTTGCTTTCCGGATTTCGCAATTGCCTTATCCAAAGATTCTCTGGCAAGGCTCAATACCGCTGATCCGCCTTTTTCTCCCATTTGCGTTAAGATATCCGGCATATATCCCCCCTCACCTGGCTGATAAGGCCATCTGCAAGCATCATGCTAATCACTATGCTATCTTTACCGGTTATGCTTCCGCAGGCAAAGATATCTTTTACCGTAGCCTGCATAGAACCGTCGACAATCACAAGGTCGTTTTCTACGGCTACCGGCGTATCTTTAAGGAATTCTATGTTTGACTTATAATTATTCATGAATAGGACTGCGGATATCCCGATAGCTTTACCGCTAGCCAATTTTACCGCCTGGGCTTCTCCCTCGCCGATTATCTCCTGGATAGAATCATTAAGCACCTCTACATTCTTAGGGATCAAACCGGGGTCAAAAGACTTCTGCGACAGGAGTTTTACTTCAACCTTATATTTCTCAGTAACTGCCTCGGCTATTTTTAACGCGAAAACATCTGTGCCGGCTACGCAAACCGGGCCGGCGATGTAACTCTTAAGGAATTCCTTTGCGTCAGACAAAGAATATAAGCGCCAAACCCCGTCTTTTCTTGCCCCGGGAATATCCGGCAATACGGGGCTCCTTCCGGTAGCAAGCACCAAAAAATCGTAGCTGATCCTTCCTTTGTCTTTAAAATAAATTAATTTCTTTTGGGTATTAAGGATGGAGACTTTTTTGCCTTTTAAGAAGTTTATGCCCTGCTTTGCGTAAAAATCTTCGCTGCACAAAAACATATCCTTCTCGGATACGATGCCGCTGATAAAATCAGCAAGCCTTAAATGGTCATAAGCAGGATAATTTTCCTCGCTAACAAGGGTAATATTTCCGGCATTTAATTTCTCCCTTAAGCGCAAAGCTATGTTATGGCTGGAAGCCGAAGCCCCGATAATGACTATATTATTCATGGCGAAAATCCGGCCGCATCCAATACTCTTGGCACAACCTTATCCCAGCCAATAGGCATAATATGGATTCCGTCGCACAGGGGCCTTAATTCCTTAATCAGGCGCGAAGCAATCTCTACGGAGCGGGCTGTTTTATCTTTTGCTTCATCCATCTCTTTAATCAGGTTATCCGGCACAAACACTCCGGCAACATTATTATTCATATAACGGGCCATTTTGGCTGATTTCAACAAAACTATCCCTGCCATAATCTTCGTTTTTAAATGCCTGGTCTTATTCAGGAAATTCTCAAATACCTTCACATCATAAACTGCCTGTGTCTGGAAAAATTCCGCTCCGGCGGCAATTTTTTTCTCCATCTTCAAAATCTGCGGTTCCAGGGGGTCTGCTCCGGGGTTAACCACCGCGCCCATGCAGAATTCCGGGGCTTCTCCGGTTAATTTGTTTCCCTGCATATCGGTTCCTTCCCGCAGCTTCTTGGCCGCCTGCAACAATTGCACCGAATCCAAATCAAAAACAGGCTTGGCTTGCGGATGGTCGCCTAATGCCGGATGGTCGCCGGTCAAAAATAAAAGATTTTCAATGCCTAATGCCGCTGCGGACAAAATATCCGATTGCAGGGCCAGGCGGTTCCTATCGCGGCAGGTTAATTGATATACCGGCTCGAAACCGCGCTGCTTGAGGAGAAAACAGACTGCCAATGAACCCAGCCGCATCACCGAACTCTGCAAATCCGTAACATTAATAGCGTCAACCCGCAAACGGATTAATTCAGCGTCTTCCAAGAGCTGCTTGGTATCGATCCCCTTGGGAGGACCGATTTCCGAAGTCACCACAAACTTACCCGACAATAATTTTTCTTTAAGATTCATAATTCCTGAAAACGGCATGCCCTGTTCTACTGCTGGGATTTGGCTGCTTCCACGAGGTTACGCATAAGCATGGTAACGGTAAGCGGGCCGACACCGCCCGGGACAGGGGCAATGAACGCGGCGCGTTTTTCTGCCCCCTCGAACTCCACATCGCCAACGATTTTATCGCCAACCTGTTGATGCCTACATCTATGACCACGCTGCCTTCTTTAATCCACTCGCCTTTAATTAATCCGGCTTTTCCCACCGCCACAATTAAAACTTCGGCCCTTCTTACATCCTCTTCTAATTTGCCGGCTTGGCTGGTACCAATGTGACAAACTGTAACAGTTGCTAATTTATCCAATAATAGGAGTGAAAGCGGCTTCCCGACTATTTCGCTATGGCCCACAATCACGGCCTCTTTACCGCATAAATTTATACCGGTTGAATTTAATAATTCCATCACTGCGGCCGGAGTGCAAGGCAATATATTACTCCCGCCCAAAAGGAGATTGCCGATATTAACAGGATGCATGCCTTCGGCATCTTTTTCCGGAGCAATGGCCCGGCTAATCTTCCTGCAATCTATTGCCGCCGGAAGCGGCATCTGAACAATAATACCGTTAATCGACTTATCTGAATTTAATTTACGGATAAATTCAATCAGGGCTTCTTCAGTAATGTCCTGGGGTAAAGTTTGCAGGCGGTACTCTATCCCTAAGTCTTCGGCTGCCTTGCCCTGCGATTTAACATAGCTGGCTGCGCCGGCATCCTCACCGATTATAATACTGGCTAAGGCCGGTTTGGCCTTAAGAGACCGGACCCGGGACTTAATCTCTTCTTTTATTTTCTCGGCAAGCGGCTTGCCGTCCAATAATTTTGCCAATTCTCTCCTCCGTGACTTTCCTGATGTTTCTTACCAGCTTTCCTTTCTGGGCCAATTCTTTTCTTATCGCCCGCGCCGATTTCTTATCGTCAAAATTCTTTAAATTAATTTCGACGTTAAAATACGCGCTCGAAAAACCCGCTTCCAGCAAGACCGCGGCTACCGCCACATCGCTGATCAGGTTGGCATTGCCTTTTTTAATGAGCGGCGGGCATAATTTGATTGCCTCGCAGCAAAGGCGGGCAACCATAAAAGGCGTATTCAAAGCGTCCCGGGCGTCCCTGCTCTGATAAGCGACGGCATCAAGGTCGGTTAACCTTAAAAATTCTGCCCTTAATTTCTCGGATTTCCGCAAGGTCCCTTTCAGCTTGCTTTCATATTTGGAATACTTGGGCTTCCCTAATGTAAAATTGACCACCATGCTGATTAAGGCGGCAGCCAAGGCGGCAGCCAAGGCGGCAGCTGAACCGCCGCCCGGAACCGGAAGCCTAGCCGCCAAATCACCCAGGTATTTTTCCAACGATTGGTCTTTATACATTCTAATAAGTAAACCTTGCGTCCAATTCGAACGCGTTTTTAATCAGGCTTATATTTTCTTCGGCTCCGGAGGCTTCCAGCGAAACTACATCGAATCTGGCGCCCTTATCCATCAGCTTATTTTCCTTCAGAAAGATTAAAGCTGCTTTGGAGATTTGGCCCTGCTTCTTTACGGATACCGCTTCGGATCCTTTGCCGAATTTATCGCTTGAGCGGAGCTTGACTTCAATGAAACAAAAAATGTCCTTTTCCTTGGCGATAATATCCACCTCCCCCAGCCTGGTTTTGTAATTCCGGCAGAGGATTTTATAACCGCCTGCTTTGAGGAATTTCTCGGCTTTATCTTCCGCTAAAATACCTAATTGCAAATTATCGCTTGGCACAATGAAAACTCTTCCTGTGGATCACAGACGGCCCTATCCTGTTAAGGGCTTCCCGGTGGCTTTCTGTCGGATAACCCTTATTCCGGTTAAACCCGTATTCCGGATAAATTGCGTCGTATTTATTCATGATCCGGTCACGGGTAACCTTAGCTAATATGGAGGCCGCGGCTATACTCTTGGATTTACAATCACCTTTAACAATATCGGCCGAAGGCCATTTTAATTCAAGACGCATACTCCCGTCAACGATTACTTGAATATTCAAAGAATCGATGCCTTCTATTTTTTTTGTCAAAGAAATAACGGCTTCCTGCATTGCCAAGCGGGAGGCTTGTAAGATATTGATGCGGTCGATTATCTTTTCGCTGACTATGCTTATGCCGAATATTGATTTCCTGGTAATTTCTTCAAAAGCCTTTTGGCGGCTGATTGGGCTTAATTTCTTGGAATCGTCGATGCGGTTTTCGAAATCTAATGCTTTAAAGGCTACTGCTGCTGCTACCACAGGCCCGGCCAGCGGCCCCCGGCCTGCTTCATCCACCCCGATGACCAGGTCACAACCCTTATCTTTAAACAAACGCTCGTAATAAAGTAAATCCGGATTATCTCTCTTGCCGGCTTTCAATCTTAGTGGCGCGCTTGCCAACTTTACCTCTTAGATAATA
>JAZDMX010000004.1:0-54669 GCA_043800555.1 Candidatus Omnitrophota bacterium
CTGGATGATGCAACCGGAAAGGGCTCCCCCGGCAGCATATCTTAATGCCCCCAAGGTATCGTTTGAATACATTACCAAGAATATAGACTACAGGGGCATAGGTTTTGACCCTGTAGGCGCAGTCATGACGACCAAGGGTGAGCAGAAAGCTAGTTCCGGGATTCTCCATGCCGATACGTCTATAAAGACAGTTATGTTTACCGAATTAGATAGAGTTATCCGAGAAAAATGGATTGATAGATGGCGCAAGGGAGCTTTCTTAGTAGTCCCAGAGCAGATGGAAAGGACTAGATTCCAGAAGAAGATAGGTCCATTTACCGTTCGGCTTACCCCTCATGAGAGAAAGCTGCGCAGGGTTGATTGGGCAGATTTACCGGTAAATCTAGACTTACCTAGTAATCCGGATGGATTTAGTTTCTCGAAGGTAAAGCCCGAAGAAATATTGATTGATGACATTAAGCTTGCAGGAAGCAGTTGGAGAGTTATTGCTAATGCTTCGCCAACAGAGGAATTTGCATCATTATTGGTTCCCGTGGAAAGCTCCAGCCAAAGTTTATTTAAGAAAGATATTCTTGCGTTATTGGAATTCTTAGGTTTCACTAAGGCTAAAATATTCTTTAATAGTTTATGGGCGGGCGCGAGCGTAAATAGCAAACACTTCCAAATTTATTATTCCGATATGTATGGATTTGAATATATAGAGAAAACAGGGAGTATCGCATGGGATCAAATAGGAGATGTATTTGTAGCTGATTTACGCGATTATCCTGGAAACATGTTTGTTGTGCGTAGTAATGATAAGAATGAATTGGCAGATGCAGTATGGCTTGCGATTCAGTATATGAAAGATTACGATATTCCGCATAACATTATCGGTAAAGATAATAGTATTATAGTAATGCCTACACGCACAGATTTTCCGCAGATCCTTGAAGGTCAACCTATTGCTGCTCCAGAAAAATTAGGCTTATTTAGCATAATGAGTAAATCGCTTTATGAAAGACTCAGGCTCGATGATTTAACTTTGGCCATAGAAGAAGGGTGTTTACCAGAGCACGAATATTCCATTTTATTAGCTGATTATGTAAGACTTTTAAAAGAGCAAGATTATACCAAAAGACAAATCGGGGATACTCTAGGTAATTCTTCGCTTTATCCTGACTCCAGCTCGCCGGTAAATATGTTCTCTAGTCCTTCAATTGCGATCAGGACAAGTGGTCTGGTAGAGACGGGATTGGTTGTCTCTTCCTCCTCGCCATTATTCCAGAAAAATCCCAAGCTCTATTACGCTCAAGGGACGAGATATGTTTCTGAAACTAACGAATGGATAAAACAGGGGCTCCTCTATAGGAGAGGGGAGACCGAGCCAGCGTTCTCTTTTGACGCACAAAGCCCGGAGTATGCTATTCTAAACATAATTATTACGCAGGGTGCTTGGGGGCTTAGCGCCGAGAATGCACCCGGAGCTTTGGAAGGGTTAATCAAGCAAGGCATTATTTATGTGGTTGAGCGCGGCGAGAAAACAGATACCCCCGCATCAATAGCCGGGATTATCCCTCAAAAAACCCCTTGGACAAGGTTTGTAAAACAATTCTCCGATCTCGCCTTGCTTTATAATACTGCGAAGATTGATGAGATCCCGGCCGCAGTAGAGCTATGTAATAATCCTATCCTTGCCTTGCCGCCTATGGCTGCCAGGGCCTGGGAATTAATCGACGGCAAAAATACTATCCGGGATATTTACAGAGCTTTGGAACTGGAATTCGGCCAATATCTTACGCTTGGTTTCCTGCTACGGCTGTTAAACGGGCTTTCTTCTTTAGGTTATTTGAAAAACCATCAGGAGTTAGCGGCGCATAGCGGGGGAGATTTAATGCAAGATGAGTGGGATTATAACGCGGGCGTTGTCCAGCGAAGCTTTATGTATGGCGATCTGCCCTTCTATGTGCTTTTGGAATTGACAGATAGATGCACGCGTACCAATTTATGTGTTGCATGTTATAAAAAGGGGATGCCGCCCGAAGAAGACCTCCCCGATGAAGTGTTCTTAAGCAGGGTGCTTGGGCCGATTATCCAGTCAGGCATTGGCTATGTTACATTGCTGGGGGGAGAATGCCTTTTAAGAAAAGGGCTTACCCTTGAGGTGGTAAAAAGGTTAAGGCAGGCGCAGGTTTACGCCAAGCTTATTACTAATGGGGATCTCCTAGATTGCTCTACTGCCATTAAGCTCGGAGAACTCGGATTAAATAAGATTGAGTTGAGCATTGACGGGTTTACTCCTGAAGTATGCGATTACCTGCGCGGCAGAGGCGCGTTTATCGCGGTAGAAGAAGCGCTTGGCAATTTAGAAAGCTCATCTATTCCGGAAGTTGGGATATCAGTAACGGTTTCCTCCTGGAATTATCCCGAAATTATCCAGGATATGGGAGGGTTTTTAGAGAG
Organism: Candidatus Omnitrophota bacterium; assembly: GCA_043800555.1. Lineage (GTDB taxonomy): Bacteria > Omnitrophota > Gorgyraeia > Gygaellales > Profunditerraquicolaceae > UBA6233. Next base: position 2,443 of record JAZDMX010000004.1, read on the forward strand.
GCACCCTAATATCACAAAGGTTTACTTCTCAAGATTCTACAGGAGGCCGGGTTTTAATAGCCCCGATGGCATACAAGAACTGACTCCCGAGCAGATAGAGGGGTTAAAAAGCGGAATAGAAAAATGGAGATCTGTATTTAGCGGCAGAAAAAGATTTGAGGTAGTTATCCTGGATGAGGGAATGTGTTCCTGCGGCAGGACAATGGCAGTTATTACTCCCGGCGGCCGCATAAAGCCTTGCCCTTTTATGGGGGAGAGAAGCGGTAGTTTGCTCGAGGCAGGTTCTTTTGAGGCTTTATGGAATAATTCTTTTCGGGCTTTAAGGGAAAGACTGAAAACTACCTGCGCGGTGCGTTTTATGCGGGATCGCTTGGACATTTCCAGTTCTCCCGTCTCTTGGCTGCAGCAAAATGTTCCAGATTTATCCGGTAAGGTCTTGGTTACTCTTTCCATGGAAGGGAATATCCCTGAATTTGAAGGCGATGACGCCCAAAACGCCAATACCAAGGGAGGGTTGGGCGCTTATTATGGCGATAAGCTTGAAGGCTTGTTTAAGATAGGCATGCTCCGCGCATTTGGCATTCAGCCGATGTATTCCATGTTAATGAAGCTCGGAAACTTAACAAAAGTCAATTACCAGAAGCTTATCGATAGAGGCATTCTAAAGCGCGTCCTTGATGCTAACGGCAGCCAGCTATCATTAAAGGTTCGCGCTTGGGATAAGAATGACTGTAACAATGGCAATAAGAATCCTTTGATAAATATCCAGGTTTATACGGTTAACCGCGGCGGCACCCCGCTTTTCCTTTTATATAGCCCCGAAGTATTTGATTTGCTCTATACCGATAACAGGATCAACCGTTTTACCCAGGAGGTAGTCTTTGGCAAGGCCGTATATGAATTGTTAAAAGTCTTAAAGCTTTATCCGGACATCTTGCATCTTAATGAGGCGCATACCGTAGTAGCAGCTGCTAAGATACGCGCGGACGAATCCGGTTGTTTTGGCAAGACGGCCATAGTTTACACCAATCATACCCTTGTGCCTGCCGGGATGGAGATATTTCATGTCGGACAGATGCGTGTTGATGTTGAACGTATGTGGTACCACATCGGTCTCCCTCCCGGGCATAACCATTTTTACCGCTCGATTTTCTTGCTTTGGGACAATACCGTTGATTTCTGCTACGCTGCTGCCAGATTAGCCGATGTAATCAACGGCGTAAGCAAGGAGCATGCCGAAGCCACCCGTAAGTTATTCAAAGCTATGTATGGAGAAGATTTTGATGTTCAGGTTATCGGCGTGCTTAATGGTTCAGGAGAGACTTGGAAGTCCGATAGATTAAAAATACTAGAAAAAGGCAATGAGGTTTCTAGAGATGCCCTTTATGAAGCGCATCAGGGGGCTAAGGCAGAAGCTTTGGCAGAGGTGAATAGGCGCACAGGGGTAAACTTGGATTTCAGCAAGCCGGTCATTTGGCTGGTAAGAAGGATAGTGGATTATAAGAGCCAGTATCCGATTTTGAGATTTTTGGTAAACATCCTTTGTGCAGAGCGCGGCCAAGCCTTCACCAGGGAGCAGCTTAAGGAAGCCTGGTTTAGGGATACCCCGGACCTCAAGACGGATTTTAACAGGCGTTTATCAGAAAAAGTCTTGAATTGTATTTTCCGCGGGAGAGAGACTGTTTACGGCTTAGGTATGCAGGTTGTCGTGGGCGGGGCTGAATATATGCCGTTTTGGGTGTATGAATTTAAGAGATGGTCAAATGATGTGGAATCATTAAAAGGCAGGTTTGTTTACGTGCCTGATTCCGATGCCCTTCTTCTTAAGATGCAGGCTATTGGTTCGGATGTTTGTGTTGAGGTGCCCCGGCCCCTGGAAGAGGCCTGTGGGACCTCCGGCCAGCGCACGGCATTAAACGGCGGCGTTTCAATAGGGATAAATGGCGCCGGGCCCGCGGAGTTGGTTACGAACTATGATCCTTCAACGGGTCAAGGCAATGGTTTTCTATTGGGTGCCTATACTACCCGTATGGCCAATGGAGGCCTTGAGCCGGATCTCGAAGCTTTCTATACTCGCTGCCCGGCAGACTTGCTTCGCGCAGTAGAAGTTATTTCGGGCCTTTATTATGGTAATCCAGAAGAGTGGAAAAGATTAATGCATGATTCTTATGTGTCTGCTAATAATAAGGTTAGCGCAGAGGCTATGGAGAGAAGGTATTCCTTAGACGTCTACGGCCAAGCCATCGAGCATCGCCTGAAAGGGTTGCAGCAGGCTTCCAGCAGTCCCCTTGGATCCAGGATGCCTGTAGTTATCTCGGAGCATGAAATCCGAGAGTTTCTCTTAAGACATGAATTAGAAGCGATTGCCCGAGAGCGCCACTCCATAGTATATTCAAATCCGCGGTTAGGTGTGGTTGTGAAAGTTCAATATGGAGATTCAGACAAAAACAATTCTTTTGGGATGTATTTATCTCTTGGCACTCAAGGGCCCGACGGAGAGTTAGCAGGATATATTATATTGCGCGATTTAAAGGTGAGTACGCGATCCGGGCCAGTTGTGTTTAAAGAAGCCATTATTCAAGAAAAAGTAATTGTGTTAGAGCGGCTTATTCAAGAAGTAGCCAGTCAAGGAGATACCGCCAGGATTCAAGGCCATTTAGTGGCCTGGATGGAGCTTCAGCTAGATTTGTTCCGGAAGCAAGGGTTGTTGGATAAGCTGTTTACCACTACACCGCAGGACCCTCACCGCAGGTTTTTAGCTAATGCCGGTATTAACCGTGGGGGCAAGATGGTGCATTTTGATATCGCCGACTTAAGCAGGGAAAGAGCAGATTTAACTACTATTCTGACGGCTATACCTAACTTGATTACTTGGCTTGGATCAAAATACGCAGGAATAAGCCATAAAAGAGAAATAGAGGAAATATTGGAGTCCCGCATAATGCCCGGATTAAGTCAGGGGTTTTATTTAGCCTTGGCGCGCGCGGAAACCTGTTCTTCCAGCTCTGTTAACGCCCTTCCCATAGTTAACCGCAGGGAATTCCTAGGGTATAGCGTTTCTCTGTTTGCCATGTTTGCCGTCTCTCCCAAAGAAGCTTTAGCCGCTCTCGCAAGCCTCAACGATAAAGATTTAAGAAGATACGTCAGCTTCTTTCTGGCCCAGGAAGGGTTTGAAGGGTTGATACCTTCGCATTATCCTTCGATAAAAGAATCCAAATCAGATCCTGCATATCCTTATCGGTATTATGTCGCTTATACCTATGACATGGCTACTTATGTGATTGCCCTTATGCTATTGGGTTTAGATGCGCAGGCAGAAAAGGTATTAAGTCCCTACAGTAAGATTGGTGATACGGACTTTTTCCAATCTGAACCTAATTACAATCCCACCGGCGGTATTTTCAATGCCATAAGGGTGTTGAAAAGGACTGGTTTGTGGTGGAAGCAATGTGATTGGGGCATACATGTCGGGCCGATGGCTTGGCTGGGTATAGCTGCCTTAATCGTCAATCAGGACCAATACAAAAAGCTTGCAGTATATATCGGAGATTGGATATTGAGGCTTCAGGATAATGACGGCGGGTTCAGAATGGGTCCGTCAGGGCAATGGCACCAGAATGGGTTGAAATTCTTCTATAATACTAAATCTACCGAGAATAACCAGAGCGCTATTGCCTTCTTGGATCAACTATATGCAGTTACCGGAGATACAAAATACGAGGATGCTGCGGATAGATCCTTTGGCTGGATTATGCAGATGTATGATGAAAAGGGCGGGTTCTTTTCTAGAGGTGCGCGTTTTAACGGCAGCAAATGGATGCCTGACGCTCCCGAGAGCTTTGCTACCGATACAACCAGCTGGACTCCGTTTGGCAGATTGAAAATAGCGATTGGGATAGCGGAAATGAAGAAGATGCTTTTCAGGGCCCTGGAATTAACAGGCGTCCGCAAGAACGGAAAATTATTGGGGGTGAGTTTTTCGATTCCCACGAAAGAAGCCGGCATTATTTCTCCCGAGTGGTCAGCCCAATTCGCCTTGAGGGCTTTAAGGCTAGGCGAGCGCCATATATATGAAGAGATTATGGGCAGTCTTTCCGGATATTTTGTAGATGTTGGAAAATCGGCATTTGCGCCGGCTGAATACAAAAAATACTCCGGATTAGTCGCCCCTTATGCCGTAAATACAGAGGGTGAACCGATAAGTGCCGATACGAGACATGGCTGGACCACTCCTGCCAGCTTTGCTTCGCTTTCGTCTTTGTGTTATCTGTTTGCTTTAGTTGGATACGACCCCTTGGAAAACAGGAAAATCTCTTCTTCTCCCCTAGGGATAAACAGCCAGAACAATCTTTATACCGAATACGCTGCAGCTGCCGGATTGAATAAGGCAGGGCCGGTTCAAGCAATGGGTGCGGCTGCCAGCAGCCCTGCGGCTGGGTATGTTGAAGAGAGCAATAATACAAGCACTAACATAATAACAGTATTGTCTGTAAGCGGCGGGCAAACGGATGTTGCTAAAGTTAAGATAGGAGAGTGCTTAAAGGTGTTTATTGTAGTTACTCTGGACAAAGCAATCTGTTTGTCCAAATTCCTGAAATTGTTGAGATTCAAGCTTCTCGCAATGGAGATACCGGAAGAAACAGGCGTAATTTATGACGAAGCCGTAGAAGTCGTAGGTATGCGTGATCAAGAGACCCCGCAGGATACCTTTAGCCTCAAGGTACCCATACAGCCGATTTCTCCGGGAAACTTTAAGTTTTCTATACAAGTTCAACAGAAAGGAGAAGGGGAAGCAAGTATATTTTCCGGTATAATCGAGAGCGCGAGGGAAGTAAAAGTCCAAGCTCCCGATAGCTTGGGCAATTTAAGCCAAGACAAGAAGCCAGCGCTCCTTGCAAACTTGGTAAGTGAATTCATCTCCCTTTTACGCATAAAAGATAAAAGAAGATTCAGCCCCCTGGTGATTCTTACGCAATATGCCGCTACAGAAGAAATCGTCGGGGGGCTGCTTAAGGAAATGGCGGAGCATATTGAGGATCCGGGTATTAAATCGCTGTTTCTTTCTGATCTCAAATATCTTATCAGGCATTTTGATTGCAGAGGGATAAACCGGCCATTTATCAATTCTTTGGCCTCGGATCTTGAAAAGCAGATAGAAAAAGCAGTCCAAGAGGTTCAGCTTGCGAAGGCGGCTGACGTTGTGTTTCGAAATTTGCAGCATTATCTTAGGAATGGATTTGTAATGATGGGCGGTTTCGTTAACAGGTTACATAAAATATTAGAAAAAGGTGGACAAAATAACTATTCGCGCCTAATTACTGCTTTGAAGGAGATTGCGGATTCAATGAGGGAATTAGAAGGATTGCTGGATTATCCTGGCCCGGACGATCCTGACTCGAACGGCACTAATAGATATCACAAGTATTCTTCGGTTAAGGAAATAGAGGGCGCGGTTTTATGCATATTGAAAAAAGTTTTGGCGCGATTTTTGGCCCTGGAGGATGCATTTGCCCTGCTATCGAGTAGCCTGGAAAGCGGCTTGCCCGAAGATCATCGAAAGCTTATCCAAATAGTATCCATCAATAAGCTTAAGCTTTGCAGCATAGTTAAGGGTATCCTGGATATAAGCCAGATAGACGGCAGTAAAATCATGAAATTGGAGGTTAACAAATTTTTCGGAGAATTTAATATAATGGCGTGGAAGCTTGCAGGAGAAGGCCCTGAAAAAAGCTTAACTTGGGATTTCTCCGGCTTACCGCAAGAGGCTTTTGTGTTGGCCAATGCAGATTTGTTAGAAACTATTAAGCATCTTTTACGGAACGCTATCGATGCCGGCGCAAAGAATATAAGTGTTTCGGCATCCAAAGAGGGGAAAAGGGTGCGCATTATCATAAGAGACGACGGCAGGGGTATCCCCGCGGATGAGCTGCTGTATTTGTTCACGCCTTTTTATTCCACAAAGGCTAATGGAGAGTCTTTTGCCTTATACAGGGCCAAAAAGACGCTTGAAGCCATAAAAGGGGATATAAGAGCGGATATCAGGGAAGGGCATACCGAGTTTATTATTGAGTTGCCGTTAATAGCCGAAGATACGCAGCTATTAACAATAGCTCATGATCTTAAGAATTCCTTGATTGGCGTTATCGGTTTTTTACAAAGAATAAGTGCCAAATTATGCGAAGATACGCCTCCAGCAATTACAGATTCAATAAGTAGATTAACGGCAGTATCGAAACAAATATGCGCAATGTGTAAGGATTTTCTTGCATCTGACGCAGGTTCTTCTGATTTCTTAAAAACCGTTAGAGAAATGATGAATGAATTTCAGGGTGCCTTTGCCGAGTTTCACGGAAATACTGAGGCTACTTCTAATGTTCCGGGCTTAAATTCTACATACCTAGAATTTGTTTTGAACACAGGATGCCGCTCAAAGGAATTGATGCGGGAAGCCTTGAATTGGCTTGGCAGGTCAATGGTAAGGTGGGATATCCCGGAGAAAATACGTGAGATAGCGCGTTTAAGCCAAACATTACATCCGGATATTGAAATAGAGTTAATTTTGAGCCCGGCCGCCGAAAAGCTGGTTGATGCCGATACCTACGGCAATATGCTTAAGACAGTAGCCGAAGAATTGGTAAAGAATGCGGTAAAATACAGCGGAAGCAAGAAGATATCGATTAAAGTTGGATTCGAGAAAGGCATGTTGGTTGTCAGGGTGGTTGATTATGGGAAAGGAATGTCTCCTCAAGGGCAAAGCATGGTATTTATTCCGGGTACCACAGAAGCAAAAGACAAAAGCACAGGAACAGGGTATGGCCTTTACACGCTTAAAGAGATGCTTGAGAGTGTAGGAGGGGGGCTTGTTTTAGAGAAGAGCGCGCCTGATACAGGCAGCACCTTTACTTTCTGTCTTCCTGTAAATGCTTCTATACAAGTAACGGGCAAGCCTGTTTTGAAGAAGCCTCTTGTCATCTTTATCGGCGGGCTTGGCGGTTCGGGAAGAAAGGTAACGGCAAGGGCATTGGCAGCGTATTATGGCTTGCGTTATTTGAATCCGGGATTTCTGCTGCGCATATTATCCTGGAAGTTATTATCCTCCGGGGCAGATTTAAATGATGAAAAGGGCATAATTTCGCTTATTGGCTCTTATTTATCAGGAGGCTGCGTTGATTATTCTGCTGAACCCATCAGGATAGATGGGGTTAATAGCCAAACCAAAGGCGAGGACGAAGAGCTATTAAGGGATAAAATCAAGAAAGAAATGGAAATAGCCTCAAACCGTAGATTTATGGATAGAATCGCTTCTTATCCGCAAGTGCAGGATTTGGTCAATAAGTTCCTTGCGAAAGAAGTCATAAAAATACTTGGAACCGGTCGGTATAATGGCGTAGTGATTAGGGTTACTGATCCTCCGGTTGCAATTGGGGAGCATTTCTCAGATGCCCAAGCCAGAGTCAGCTTTTATTATTTTGACGCTCCGCATAATATCAGGGCTAAGCGGTTAAAGGAGGATGTAAAGGCGCTTAGGGAGCTTGATTTGGATAATGGAAGGCTAGCCGAAACCAGGTTGCCTTCCTCTGTGAAGGTAATACCAACAGGCGAGATAACCGTAGAGGAAATTGTGAGAGAGGTGATTCCTGATATAGAAGAAGAATCTTCTTCTCCTGTCGGCGCGCTGGTGCGCACAAAAAGCAGCCAGTCCAGCTCGCCGGCTGTTTTTGATATCGGCCATGCAATTACGGAAGATAATCTGGGTTTTATTTATGCCATTAACGTGCATAACTGCGGGGCGGATAATAATAGCCCGGAAGGCTTTTGGTTTAATGCCAAGAAAGCCATAAAGAACCTGTTTATAGTTTTTCCGGAAGGGCTGCCGGTGACGTTCTACCTGTGGAATTTATTGCGTCCTTCACGTTTCTCGGCAGCTTTTGTCCAAGGGCTTAACCTTAGAGAAATCCCCAGATATGAAGGTTTTGATTTGGCGAAATACCTGAATGGCCGTAAGGCTTACTTTGGCATCGGCGAAGAAATGACGGTAATTAAGGCAAAATTTGTAGGCGAGTTTAATATTTATTTAGAGCTTAAGGCTAACGGAAATATTACATCTATGATTGTAGGGTATCCTACAAAATTCATCCATTATAACCATCGTGGCAGAAGCATAGCACACTGTGACAGACTGGGCAATTATTTTTCCTTAACAGGGCTTTCTTTATACGAGTATGTAATACCTGAAAGAGCGCTCAAGGCCATAATAAAATTTATCCAAAAGAAGCACCGGCAGGTAAAGGTAATGGTTGATTTTGCGACTTGGTTTTCTCCGGAAGTCCTCGGGGATAATAATTATTTTTATTTTTGCCATAAAGAAATTACCACAGCGATAAGCGATGAAGAAGTATTGAAGGGTGCACTCCGAGAGAAGAGAGGCGCTGTCATTCGGCATCTAAAGGATGGCCGAAGGATTCTTGTGGACTTAAGGGCTGACGCGCAGGATCAGCTTTACCCTGATTTGGAAGCCAGGGCGGCGCAACAAGGCAGGTTATACTGGAAAGAGCTTTATCTTAATTATCTTAGAGAGTGCATCGATATCGGTATTGATGCCTTTCGCGTGGATTTGTCCCAGGAGATACATCGCAAAGATTACAGGCGCGGGGATTATGAGTACAATTTCAGCCTTATAAAAGAAGTATTCTTTGAGGCGATTAAATATGCCAGGGCAAAGAATAGAAGAGTTTATTTCCTTCTTGAAACTTATCTTCCGGGAGACCGGGGGTATTTTATGAGTTGGAATGAGCAACAGGATTACTATGCCTTTAAGCTTTATTATAAAGAATTCTCCGAGATAATATTTTGCAAGAAGAACTTGGATTACTTGATGCGTGCTCTTGAATGGTTAGCTAGCCATAAAGGCGCCTTAATAGAAGCGGCATATCTTACTAATTTTGACGAACGGAGCCTTGTGGACATTATACAAGACCCGGATTTGCGCATGGAATGGATGAGCTTAATATTTTATATGGCGGCATCTGGCCGTAATGTTTTCGTTTATGATAGGGATTTCCGGGAGTTTACCGGTGATATTTTCCCGGTAGCCGGAGGCTCGATAGATAGAGAAACAGGAAAAGCATATACGCACAGATTTGTTGCCCCAGAGCAACTTGTACAGATAGGAAGCATGGATATGCGGAAGTTAAGAGATTTCCGTATGTGGACTGCTTTGGAAGGAATCGTGCGCAGTGGGGTAGAAAGAACGGAGTTATCTTGGAGGGATGGCCGCCCCTTCACTAGGTTTATCTTTCCGTCAGGTGCGCGGGAATTTTCTCTTGGCGGCATGATTCAGCGTTTATCCAGCTCGCCGGTTATTCTTAGAGGTGAAAAAAGCGCAGTTTTATTTTTGCCCGCCGAGAAAGCGCTTTCAAGCAGCCCTGTTAAACCTGCCGCTTCTTCGGCAATAACTGATGATGTGAGAGGGCACCAGTTAACTTTAGACTGGGCAGCCCGCCCTCAAGACGCAGGATCGATATCAGAGATACAAGGAAAGATTTGGACAATCAAAGGGGAACCTAATAAGCATCTTGGTTTTAATCCGGAGCAAATGGAGAGTCTCATTAAAGAGCAACGAGTTGTCCTCTTATTTGTAGATGGCGTTATTTCTGGCGTATTGCTTGTTCAGCCGGAGCGTACGCAAGGCAACTTGGCAGATTTCAATTTCAGGAATATGTGGGTAAAGATGGTTAAAGCCCGCAGCCCTCCGGCGGATAGCGATACTTATTTCTTCTGGTCAATAGGGGTGCTTAAGGATAACCCTTATGGCAGAGGATTGATTACCGAGTTTATCCGCCTTGTTAAAGATTTCTTCAATGATGTTAAGTATCTTTCGACATTCTCTCCGCTTGGCACAGGGCAATTCGATAAGTTCCGCAATTCCATCATGCCCCGGTTCGGCGCTGCAGGAACTACTTTGGATTTAGAAAAAAGCCTTATTTACTTGTATCTTGTTTCTTTGGATAATGACGGGCAGCCGTCATTAGATGCATACCGGGATTTTATTTCTAAAAACAACCAAACCATACCACCCGATCGGTTTTTCAAGATAACAAACGGGAGCCCGTTCGATAGGGTTGCTAAACTGCACTTGGGCAATGGCGCTGAAATAGCCGGGGTATTTCCGCATCAAAGTCCTTCCCCGGATTCTATCTGGACACGCCCGGATTCTCCTTGGACAATATGCTACGCGTATAAGGGTTTTACGCCGTTACCCTGGGCCACGCTGGCAGAGCCAATCGGGACAGTGCAGCAGGCCAGCTCGCCTTTATCCTTGCGTTTCCCGATTGGCTCTGCCAGCGTGTCCGCTTTGGCTCTGCCAGCGTGGCAAGGGGCATCCAGCCCGGTCAAGGACCCGCGTTTTCTTGTTGCCCGCGGTTTATCAGCGCATAGCCTTAGCGCAGTAATCCGGTATAATCTTGAGGAATTCTACAAAGCCATAATAGGGTTGCTTAAGATAGCCGAGTCAATAGCAGGCGCTTATGATAAACAGGGGCTTGAGGGTTCCAGGGAGGCATTTGCTTCTAAGCTGGATGAACTTCAGCAGTGGATAAATGCGCTTGATGAGTCATTACGCCATAGCCATTGTGTAACTCCGGAGCTTAGCGCAGGCATACTACAAGAGGCAGAAATGGTTGCTTCCTTAGCCCAAGGGGATTTTACGCCGCAGGAGCAGGAGAGGCTAAAGGATGAGTTAAGGCTTGTTGTCGATGCGTTTTGCCCTGATTTAACAGTTAATGCTACAGCCTTTCATAGGACATTGGATTTTCTCCGCCCGTTCTCCCTAAAAAACATCTTTAGCCTATTTGTGGACCCGGCTCCGGATTTTATCAATGCAATCATTAAGCAAATCCTGGAGAAACCGGTATTTTGTTACACTGCTAAAAAAGGCGGCAACTGTATTATGGCGATATTCCTAAAAAAGGGTATCGACCCTGCGGTATATTCCAGCATTTTTTATGATGCGATAGCCTTGCAGGGCTTCACCCGTACTGAATATGCGGTTGCGGTTTCTAATGCGATATTCGTCTTGTCTATGGTTGCCATTGATGCCGTTAACGTTATTTCCGGGGATCGAAATAGTTTGCGCGGATTTGCCGGAGGAATTAGATTCATGAAGGGCCTATCCGCGTATGGGGAAGAGACTGGCGATTGCCAAAAACAGGGAATATTCCCGGCGTTTGATAGCCTGGCCCATTTAGGCTATATTTTGGCAGGTATGGCTTACTATTTTTCTACGGGTATTGTTCCTGATGAGCGCCGCGGCAAATGGCGTCGGACGGCTTACGCGTTCCTTAAGCTCTTTGGAGAGGGAAAATCGTTTTCTGAAATAACCGATACGCTATTAGGCAAGGGTAGAAATGCTAGTTCACCTGCTAGGGCCACCGCCAGGGAGAACTTCGGATGTTTTGTCAAGTTGTTGGCCCCTCCAGGTTTGCCCAGGGAGTTGTTAATGGAGGCAATATTGAAGAGTGATCCGGGTTCTCCGAAAGAGAAGTTTTCCGGATTATCCGATGAGGGATTAAGAGGGCGTTATCGTTTTATCGTTAAAGACGCGCTTCTAGATGAGCTTTTAAAATACCTCTTTTTGCCAGATCCGCTGTTTTTCGGCTTCATAGTAAAGTTTGGCCAGCTAAACCGACTTGTCCGGATTACAGATAAGAGCAAGATTCTGGGTTTTCTGTTTTTAGATTGTTTTTCCAAAGGCAGTGTTTCTTTAGAGGAATGTTTTACGCAGTTGAGAGCTATTGTTCGCCAACTAGCCCTTATTCTTGAGAGGCCGATGCTGGCTCCAGGCCAAATAGATATATCTGATTTATTAGAAGATAGCCCTAATAGTCCTATAAGCAAGAAAAAGCAGCCTGTTGCTTCTTCTTCGCTGGCAACCGGTTTAAATGAAGAACTGCTTATGGAAACAGGATTATCTTTGGACTTTCCGGCAGCTACTATTGAGCAGAAAGATATGCGGCTTCCTCCCGGTAATTCTAGCAGGTTAACTGTAGTTAAGGTTGTCATTAATAAGGATGTTTATTTGATTGGCAGTAGATATTATTTGATTATTACGCTTAATAACGGCAAAAAGATTTATTGGGGAGGTGAACATAATTTATCCTACGCCTTCTTTTTCGAACATTACCAGGATGAAGCCTTGGAAATTCAAGATAATGGCGGTAAGATTTGGTTGGTTTTGGATGCTCACCGTGATTTCGGCCCCTTCCTGAATCATCCGGAGAACTTTCCTAACAGAGTTGTAGCGGATTGGAGAGAAGAAATTAAAATCGGCCGGTATGAGTTATCCGGTAGCGTGTATCTGGGGTATATTTTAAAAGTAACCGGGCGTCTCATTTCAAAACTTCTGATAGTTACGGGGAAAGAGATGCCCGTTGATTTAGCGCCTGTCTATGAGAAAATTACATACACAGGGCTTACGAGCTTATCTTCTTGGGATCTTAAAGGAGGCATAATAGATATTGATATTGATATTATCGTAGGCCGGCAGCCGAAAATGCCTTTTCTGGAAGCGTTGGGTAATTTCGAGAGCATGAGGCACTTACTTGTGGCTGCTGCGCACAGAGGAGAGGTTTGTTTTATTAGCAACAGTTCTGAATTAGATACTTATTTTAGAAAGGGCGAGCCGCTTCATATAGATCCACATATGGCGGTATATTTTAGTGGCCAGTTGATTAAGGATTTGGCGCAGCAGGCCAGCTCGCCGGTAGAGGAGGAAGAAGTTTTTATCCCGTTGTCAGGCCTATTGGATCCAGGGCCTGCGCAGGATAAACTGCGCAGGGCTATATTAAAGGCTACCGGCGAAATTGTTTACTGGGTACATCCTCTGTTCCTAAAGTTTAGCTTAGATGGGTATGTTGCATGGAGCGCTAGGGGAGGGTTGCCGCAGTTCGCGTTGATAGAAGTAAGAGACAATATAAACGCGGCTTACGAAATTTTCTTAGTTAGAGTGTTGCGTTATGTTCAGGCTTGTAATCGGCCGCTATTTGTTGGCGTGGGGCTCAAACCTTATCCGGGCAAACCGGTTGATCCTAAAGGTTTGGCCAATTATCAGCTCGCGGTGGATAAATTCTTTAAGGCAAGCTTATTCTTAAGGGCGGTTTTAGTGCCTACTTATAATGTTGATCCGGAGCCTGTTATAGAGGGGCTTCCTTCAGGATGGAGTTTTTCCGGTTGGGACAGGTTTAGAAATATATTAGTTATGTTGGGAGTAGAGAAGATTGTTTTAGTAGGAGAATTAAATGAGCCGGCCATAGCGAAAAGTTGGATTGGGTGCGTTCCAGACGCAGCCCGGAAACTGGCGGAATGTAAGTTTACAGTTAGAATAGAGGAATCATGCACTTTCCCGGGTAGTTCCAGCTCGCCGGTTAACTCTATATTGGGAAAGACCCTTTCGCCCTTACAGAAAAAGATTTTAAAAATGTTAAAACTCGGGAAGACATATGGCCAGATTGCAAAAGAGCTAGAGCGAACCCTGGAAACCATAATAAATAATGTGTCCTTAATCCGCAGGAAATTAGGGGTAGAATCTCCATGTCGTCAAGGCAGGTCTCCGGATGAGCCGTTAGAAATCGGCAGTTTAATTTTAGCAGCCGAGAAAGCCGGTTGCTTAAATAGTAAAGAACCCGGGGACTTAGAAGAGTTAATAAGGAAAGAAGAAAACCCCCTAACTAAGAAACAACAAGAAATCCTCCGGTTAGTCGCTCAAGGCAAAACTACGGATGAAATTTGCAGGGCTATGAAGTGTACGCCGCTTAATTTGAGCAGAGATCATTTCCCCCCGATTTTTGAGAAATTAGGCATAAAGGGAGCAAAACAAACTCAAAAGCCGAGGGCAGAAGCAGCAAGAAGAGCCATAGAGAAAGGCTGGGTATCTTGCACCGTAAGCGTCACGGATCTCGGAGTAACCATATCAAATCCCTTATCAGCCAGAGAAATACGGGTTTTGACATTTATTCTTCAGGGTAAGTCTTATGAAGATATACGCGCATACTTTAAGGCAAAACACAAGCTTTTTACCGCTCACCTTATGAATAAGATATTTAATAAATTAGATGTTCCCCGCAAGCTTAGGCGGGGCCACTTTGAGCCAGTCAGGATTGCCATAGAAAGAGGTTATATCCCATGCGTTATCCCGGGATACGATGAAGAATTGTATCGTAAAATGCGGAAATACTCCGGGTTATTGGAGACAATCCTGTTGAAGCTCGTTAAATCCCTGCCGCGGTCGCTTGAATTAAGCTCGGAAGAGGCCGATGCCATAGAAGGCAGATACTCCGGGACAGAGCAGCGCTTACAAGCTTTATTAGCCCATCTGATTAGAAAATTTCAATTGGACGATCAAGCCATCCAAAAAGAAACCTTTGGGCCAGAGGGCAAATTAGGGGTTATGCTGGCTATCTTAAGGTTGTTTGAAATTTTCCTGCCGCATTCTATTTGCGTTAATAAGGAGTACTATAAGTCAGAGTTCGATAAGTCAGAGTTCGATGACGAGTTTGATGGCGATGAGCCCTATCAGGAGCCTCAACCGCCGGCTCCGGAGAAATGGAGCCCTGCCGATAAACAAACATTAGCCGGAATACTCGCGGGATTATGCCAGGCTAATGGAATATCTGCGGAAGAGTTAAGCCGTAGATCCGGAATTTCCGCAAGGCGCGTTAAAGAGGTGCTAGATAGAGGCGTATTCCCGAACGGGGTAAAAGATATGCTTATTGAAGTTGACTGGCTTGCGTTAGCTCTAGGGGTAAGTCCTAATGAGATCTTAAGCAAGGTGGCCAAGGCCCGGGAACAGCCATCTAAGCGCGGTTCCAGCTCGCCGGTGGAAGGTGAACATTTTAATATATCTGCTCGGATAGGAATATCTCCAGAAAATCTGGAAGAAAGATTAAAAAGTATCATTAAATATACTAGTTACGCAGATAGGGCCGGGGCAGGCTTGTCATTATTAACGGCGTGTTTACAGGGAGGGAAAGTTGCCGTAGCTCTAGAAGAAAATGAAGCCGTATTTTTGGCTAACTTTTTGGTATTATTATTTATGTCGCTTGATGCCAATAAGGAAAATAATTATTTAACGAGAGTTATGACTTATTTTCCGAAAGAAGTGGAATTTCTATTGAGACAGATGCAGAGAGATTATTACGAGTTTAAAGGAGATAACAGGGACATTGGTAAGACCGGCTATTACCTGTATCAGGGGCGGGATGTTTTTGGTCCGAATTTTCCCGAAGGGGAAAATGGTTATGCTGAATTGGCCCGGTTTTTAAATCTAGGCGCTAGAATGGCGTGTTTGGAGGTACTGGCTGGAAATGGTAGGAATCCTCTATATCTGGCTAGAAGAATGCCCCAGGTATATTTTTACGCATCAGATATAAACTCCCGGAGCATAGCGGATGGTTTGTCCAAAATCGGAAAAGAGGGGAAATTAGATAATTTCAAATTCATACTGGCAGATACGCGTTCAGGTAAAGACGGCTTGGGCCTTCCGGACGCATCCATAGATGTGATTACCATATTATCTTCTTATTCTTTGTTTGGGTTAGAGAAGGATGATTTAGAATTAATTTTTAAGGAATCTCTACGCGTGCTTAAGCCATCCGGTAGAGTAATCATCAATAATCGGAATGGGCGCGGCCAGGTCGAATTTCTTAGAAAAGCTGGTCTTGAACTTGGCAGAGAAATTGTCGTGAGGGAAAGCAGTAGTTTCTTTATTCTTGAAGAAAATGGAAGATCGGGTAGCCTGGTTTCTGCAGAGTCCTTGGTTATGAATAATGCAAGTTCTCCAATATTCTTCCCAGCTCGCAGAATATCTAAAATGCTCCAGAGGAGAGCCTCCAGCTCGCCGGCCACCTCGCCCCTGAATCCTACCAAAACATACAGAGAAATAAATATTAATGAAGCCGGCTTGCTTATTCACGGGTTTTCGTTAGGTTCTCTTTCTGATATTTTACGGGAAGGGCTAAAGTCTTTTCTTGCCGAGGTAGATGTGCATTTCTGTATGATTGGCCGTGGCCGGGGATATGAAAATACACCGGCGGTTATGCATAAAGGCATAGGTAAGAATAACGCAAGTTATCGATTCGATAAAGCGGATTTAATTGTTGCACCCGAATATGTCGCGCAATTTCCAGATGACTTCTTTGCGACTGGCGGGTATTTTTCCGATGATTCGGATTTAGCTAATTTTACAGATAAAAAACGTTATCGTTCTGACGATGGTAAAATACTTTACGGGCTTAAACATAATCCGCGCTATCCCTATGTTTATAATGATCATGTTATCGCTTGTTTTGTTCCTCCTGAAGCATTGGCGCATTTCATTATTGATGCTAGGCAGCTTGAGTTTGCCAGAAGAACGGTTGAAGGCTTTACCGGCAGGACTATTTATCTTTATGGCCTAGATGGAAATTTATTGCATAGTCAGAACGCAGCGTTGTCATCAAGCCCTCTAATTAAGGGCAGCAATATGAACCCTAGCGCAAGGGAAAAGCTGCGTAATATTTGGCAAAAATCTGTCGGGAGATTCCTGGATACTGAAAACACAAGGATTCTTTTCTTTCGTGCCGGCATTATAGCTGGCCTTGTTGGCGCCATAGGAACGTATGCTTTATTAAAATATACTTCAACGGAAATATCCGACGCTGATTTTATAAAAACTATCTGCGCGATATGGACGGTCATAAGTTTAGGCGTCTATTATTTAGTTGTCCTGCCGTTTATAATAGTCCTTTACTGGATTGATGAAAAAAATAACCCTTTAATTCCCGCAAAAATTTCAAAAATATCTGAGCGTCTTGCGGCTGTATACGCAATACAGCGATCCCCTGATAAAGACCAGGCGTTACTTGGAGAGATAATCCGGCATCTTGTGTCTATTTTAGAAATTATTAATACTCCTTTGATCTGCCTTCTTTTACGCTTTGATCTAAAGGGCATACGATTGAAGTTGTTCCAGCGGCATTTGTTAAGCCAGCTTGATTATAACGCGTATTGGAAATGCAATTTACTGCCCTCATTTTGTTATCTAAATGAAGTAATGGTTCTTTGGCGCTCTATCTGCCGGCAGGCCGGCGAGATAAATAACGAAAGTCCTTCGGCGAAACTATCAAGGCTTATAGGAGAAGCAAGAAAACTGGCTTTGCCCAAGGATGTTGGGGGACAGAGCCGAACCGCCAGTTCATCGGTAAAAGACATAAGCCCATTTAGGGTGGCGGCGTTCGTTTTTGTTATGGACCAGTCGATGAAGACGGTGATTCGCGCCTTCTTAACACAAGTTTCTTCTACTGCCGTTAGTAAAATGCCTACGGAGTTTGTCTGGGAAAATTTTACTGACCCGGTTATTCATCGAGTAGTCGGTATCTCCAATTTAGCCCATATGTTTGATTTTAATGCCGTTGCTTTTCTTATGTATTGCAATATTCTTGTCCTGATTTTCTGCCTCTTGAGGCAACTTAACGGTTTGTTCTTTCGGCATAATAAAATAGGCATATTGAGCGCGGGGATGTTATTAGGGGCCGGAGCTTCCAACGCTTTTGACATAGCCATTCTTGGAGCGGCCACAGATTGGCTGGTGGTTTATCCGTTTTCCGCCATTGTCAATCTCGCCGACGTATTTTTATTGACAGCTCAAGCCATCCTTATTTATTCCGGGCTAAAGTTGATTTTTTCAGTAGCAGGCCGGCAAGCTATCCGGGGAAAATATCCTGGGCAGAGGCAGCCTTACGCAGGATATGCCGGCAGGCAATTAGCGATTAGTGATGTGTTTTGGAAATCAAGCTCGCCGGCTGTTTTAGAAAAACACGCAGGCCGCGCGGCAAGAACGTACCTCCGGAAAGCGCTTAAACCCGGCCTTGCCTTATGCTGTGGGACAGCCTCTATATTTTTCCTGTCTCCGGCATACGGGGCATCTTTCGGCATACTTTCTCCCCCGGGATTTTCTTACTTAAGCTTTGCCCTGGCAGCCGCTACATTTATTGTCGTGGCCGAGGCTATGCGGGTGCTCCTATGGCGCTATACCCCCCATTCCTGTAAATACCTCTCTTGTTTTATCTACTTTTTTATGCTCAATAAGATTTGCTATTGGAGTTATAAGAGCGTTTATCTTGCCTTTTTAAAATTATTTGCGCTTCAGGCATGGTTGGGGCCGGCAGCGTTGATTTTATTATCTTGCGTAGCCGTGAAAACAATAATTACTTTTTACATTTGTTGTATGCGGGAAGGCATAAAGATGCCCATAAAAGAAATAAGGGATCAATATGCCGAAGTTGCTTCTTGCGCCTCTCGGGTTTGTTATATTGGCAGGTTGGCAGGAGGTATAAGTATTTTGATATTGTTCGCCGCTTTAGGCGGTTTAGATGGAGCCTTTAATATAGCCTTTTCTCTCCGGGCATTTGGCATCATGGCTATGTATGCCGGGTTGCATAGGATTGATAGGGAGGCAAGTGACAGGCATTTTACCAGTAGCGGTTTCTTGAGGCGATATTTAAACCGTCAAGAGGTATTATCTTTGTCCAAGAAGGTTGAAGAAAATAAGCCCGGAGGCAAGAATACCATCAGCCTAAAGAGTAGTTCTATGCAGCCGGTTGCCTGCTATATTTCGCGCGCAGGCAATATAGTATTTCTTAAGAATTGGTCTTTGCTGTATTTTCTTCTTGCCTGGTTTAGCCCGTATCCTATTGTTATCTATAGGGTCTCAAAGGGCGAATCACTTAAGTTACGGGAGTTATTGCAAAGTTTCTTCCGTAGGCCAGTGCCGATAGAAATAACAGAGATTGAGAGAGCTTATCAAGACCTTAAGAGAGAGCTAGGGTGGAATAATAAAGGGCCGGCTAGCCCCGCAGGGAGATCATCAAGCCCGGCAATTATCTCTATGGAGACTGCCCCTGCGGCAAAATTCAGAGATTTAATGTTTCCGGGAGAGAAAAGGGCGCTTATTTACCAGCCTACTACCCAGGATTACTTAGGATTGGAGTTGGTCAGGACTGTTATGTTCCTAAAAGCGCTTCTTGATTTTAACCCGCGGATACAAGTAGATGTTGTTACTACTAACCCGCATATATATCCGATAGGCCATCCGGGCATAAATCCTATAAAGGACCTAGGACAAATTACCCCTGTTGACGCAAGTCGATTTGATTTGATAATAAACCATATTGATTTATTTTCAAGCCGCGCGCCCATTCTTGATGGCTTTACTCCCGGAATTTTGATCGAAACGAAATCCAGCGTAAGGCGTTTTATCGACCCTGCTTTATCCGTTGGCGGGCAAGAGGTAATTCTGGGCCTGGGCCCGGGGGATGTAAATTTATATGGAATAATTAAAAAGCTGTTGGATGTATTAGGCTTGAAGCATGATTTTCAGGATTACTCTGAAATAATAATAGGAAGTTTAGAGCTCCAGAAGGCTAAAGAATGGTTGAATGAACATGTGGGAGAAGGAAGGAGGGCCGTTGTCCTTAACGGTTTCGGAGGCAAAAAGGGATTTATGAATATGAGCAAAATGGCTCTTCTCGCAAGGTGTTTAAGCGAGGCAGTAGGCCGGGATGTTGCATTGTTTATACTAAATCAAGATTCCCGCGAAAAAGATTTACTAGAGCTTATGCGTTTGCTGGAAGGAGACAAGGTTTTCATTCCTATGCCTCCTACAGGAAAATCCGACAGGTTAACTAAAGGGATTATTTATCTTTCCGATCTTGTATTGACGGTAGAGGGCGGGCTTATGCACCTGTCGTATTTCTTGAATAAACCGTTTCTTTCAATAATCCCCCGGTTTGCCGAATTTGGAAAATGGGGGCCTCCGGTAAAGGGGGGGAGTGACGGTGCGTATATGCATTATCCGGACAACAGTATTGATTCTCTCTGCGTTAAAGACCTTCAGGATATTGCCGCCAGAGCCGCGCGAGAGTTGCCTTCCAGTTCCCCGGTAGATAGCGCGGGAGAACCTTTGCCGGTTGCGTCTTTCAGGTTGTTGGTTGAGGATTATAAAAGAATTTTAGCTTCCCCGGATAAATATTCTGTTTCTGATAAGGCTAAGGTTAGCGCTAATGTGGAGGGTTTATTGGTTGGCTATCCCGGGATGGCCGGTTACTGCATAGAAGAATTGCCGGATATTAAATCTCCGGGGGTTCCCGGGGAGGATAGGCTTTTTTCCTGGCTCATCGCCAGGCTCGCGCGTAGTTGCAAAAACATACGTATCAGCGGTACGCATTTAGATATTTTATCCCGGCGGGTTGAGTTGGAGGCATCTTTAGCGGCTAATGGTGCGGACCGGAGCAGGAATATGGAAGATTTATTTTTCATATTGGCTTACGCTTTAGAGAATGTAACGGCCTTAGAGCCCAGGCAAGAACAGGCTGGTATATTCTTTAAGGCATTATCCTGTGAGGATATAAACGAAGTGATTATGATAAGAATTAGCCGGGTAATAACTCAAGCGTTTAGAAATAATCCCGGCTTGACAGCCAGCAGGGAACAGTTCAATATCCCGGTTAATATATTATTACATTATTGTTTTAAGCCGCCCTATGGCGAAAATGCAGCTGATAGCCTTGGTAAATTAATCGGCGTTCTCTTGCTCCGGCATCCCGGGCAGATGTTTTGCGCCCTAAAGGAACGTATTGAATTATACGCGGCTGGAGAAGAGGGCGACGGAGACATCAGCATCTTGCTAAAACCGGATTGTAGCAATGAATTAAGAAAGTTTTTCGCGCAATTAGAGGATAAAAAAGAGCTTAAGAAGCTTTTATTAGTTTTAACTGTGTTGCGACTCTGTTTTGATTATCGTATGCCGGAAGATTCCAGCCTAACGCCTTTAGAATACGCCCAAGCGAGGTCTTTGTTATTTGCCTATAGCGATTCTGTAACTTTGTGCCCCGTAACAGAGTCTTTTAGAAGGCATTTGCTGCTTGTAGGGGTTGGGCCCAAGGCCGTTATCCTGCAAGCGAAAATTCCCGGCCAGGCACCTTCAAAATCATTTGTCAGCGGTAAAGATTATTATTTACCCGATGCATGTATTTCGGGACCTGGAGACTGCAATACCCTTATACCCGTAGCTTTTCTTACGGCATCCGGTAAGTTCAGGCTGTATGAAGATACCAGGGTGTTCAGTATGTATGAACAAAACTTGTCTATTGTATTCTTTGAGCATAGGGAAGGCAGGCGCATTGGAGGGTGCTTTAACGGCAAAGCGTCTGTCATATTGCCGGAAGTTTATCTTAGCCCTATCGCGGTAGAAAGGAATATTTCTCTGCAACAATTATATGAAGAAATTGCGCGGCAGGTTATAATTATCGCCAAGCGGCTGTTGGATTTAGGTTATCGCGGATATATTGATTCGGGCCTGACAGATTTGAATTTAAGCAATTTTATGCTATTACCAAACGGTAAAGTTATTTTCGTGAGTGATTTCGGGAGCTTTACGAAAGGGTATTTTCCAGATGAGCACAAACGCCAGGAAATTTTAGGGCTCTGTGAGCCTTTTGTAGAAAATGGCGTTGATTTTGATCCGGTTTACAGGGAGGCGACGGAGGGCGTAAGATAACGTCTTCCATTACCCGTTCCAATGCGGGTTTGGAATTGGTTGAGGTGGGCATGGGAAAATAATTAGTGGACAATTCTGTAAAGTTAGGGATAATATTGTTAAGTCCACTTGTATCAGTATGTTAAGATTGTAACGGTTGCCGCTTAATTGAGCAGATAGCAGCCAAATGGTTGATGATTTTTGCGCTGGGCGATTGATTGACAAAGGCGGTGAAAGGGTAGCGGGGGGCTATGCAAGAACGCAGATGTATACCGCGGTGGCAGGTTAATAAGAAGGCGGGTTTAACTTTTGAGAACGGAGTAAAGCCCATGCTTTGCGTGGTAGAAGATATAAACGCTTGCGGCATGCGGGTTTCTTTAAGTAAAGAACTTTTCCCGGAAGCCTTCTCGAATTTTAACCTTGATTTGGATAACGGCTGCGCGTTTGACGCATCAGCCCGCGTGGCTTGGTCGGAAAGCGCATATGAAAGGAATATTTACGGCCTTTCGTTTAACAGGATTGATGAACCCGCAAAGAATAGAATTGCCCGATACATTCAAGATAATTTCCCCGCCGAGATGATTAAGCGGGCCTGGAGAGGCGTATAGATGCAGGAGCGTAGAAAATTAGCAAGGTGGTTAGCCGGCCGGCAGGTGAAAATTAAATTAGAGAATAAGGACTGCGCGGTGGCCTGCTACCTTAAAGATATTAATTTCAGCGGGATGCAGATAATCCTGGTTCCCAGGCTGGCGGTAAGCCGTTACATTAAATTTGAACTTGCCTTATCGGAGGATTTTACCTTAAAGTCGGAGGCATGGGTAGCCTGGCAGAAAGAGATAGAAGGCCATAATGTTTACGGCCTCTATTTTACCAAATTGAGAGAATCCGATAAGGATGGGATCTATAAGTTTGTTTTTCACGGGGCCCCGGAAAAACCGTTAACAGGAGGCGATGAAATGGAGGACCGCAGGATATTCCAGAGGTTTAACGTAAGGTTTCCGGCCAGGCTGCTTGATTTGACCAACGGCAACGAAATGCCGGCGGAAACAAGCAATATCAGCGCTAAGGGTATCGGTTTGACCCTGAAAGAGCCTTTAGCGGTGAATACCCCGCTTGAGGCCTGGCTTGATATCCGGGACAATAGCGGGCCGATTTACGCCCGGGGCTTGACAGTCTGGTCAAGGCAGGAGGGTGAATCAGGGTATCGTATCGGCGTGGACCTGGAAAGGGCTGACCTTATGGGCTTGTCCAGGATCTTAAGAGTTTAGGCAATAGCCAAAAAGAGCTTAAAAGACCTTGACCTTGCCTTAAAAATATGTTAAATTTTATATTCCTACCCATTACCAGGTAAGGGATAAAACTTAACTGAATCCTGCTTGCCCGGGCAGGCAGGGAGAAAGGCGAGGTAACAACCATGCGTTACAGCAGAGCGTTATCAATTCTTATAATCGCGTTTTTATTCCTGACCGCAGGCTGCGCGCCCAAGGCTGATTCGGCAAAGCACATTACCGTCTGGCACTGGATGACTGACCGCGAGCCCGCCTTTAAAGAATTAGCCAAAAGATACGAAGCCAAATCCGGAATAAAAGTAAGCTTTGAGCTTTATGCCCCTTCCGACGCCTATTCGCAGAAAGTCCGCGCCGCCGCCCAAGGGGCAAACTTGCCGGATATTTTTGGGGTCTTGGGCGAGAAAAGGGATTTTTCTTCTTTCATCAAAGCCGGTTATATCCTGGACCTTACGCCCGATATGACGGAAGATAACGCGAAATGGAAGAATAGTTTTTTTGCCAAAGCCTTAGCCGTAAATGAATTCGCCGAAGGCAATAGCTACGGGGTCAAGCCCGGGATTTACGGGGCGCCCATAGATATAATGACCATCCAGATGGTCTATAACAAGTCTTTATTTAAGCAATTAGGCCTTAATCCTAATCAGCCTCCGCAAACATTCCAGGATTTCCTTGATATAGGTAAGAAAATCAAGGCCGCCAACCTGCAGGGGTTGGTTTCGGGGTGGGGAGAGGTTTGGATGATCGATTGCTTCGCCAATAATTACGCTTTTAATATTATGGGTAAAGATAAGGTTATTGCCACGATAAAAGGCCAGGTCCCCTATACCGACCCGGATTGGGTAAGGATTTTGTCTTTGTTCAAAGAGATGCAGGAAACGGGATTATTGGCTAGCGGCCTGGTTACCATGGTGAATAAAACCGCCGAGCAGTTATTCGCCAATGAAAAAGCGGTTTTTGCCTTTAACGGTTCATGGTGCGTAAATGTCTACAAGGAGATGAACCCCGGGCTTGAGTATGGGGCGTTTCTGCCTCCGAAGGCTTCGAACAAATATCCGATGTCTATCTGGGGAGGGGCAGGTTCGTCTTTTATGGTTAATGCCCGCTCCAAGAATAAAGAAGAAGCGGTCAAGTTTTTGCGCTGGTTGACCGAAGCCCCCCAACAGGCTTATTTGGCGGAAGCAACCAATAACCTCCCGGCCAATAAAAATAGTTTGAGTATGGTCCCCGGCATTATGGCGAGCTTTGCCAAGGCTATGGATTATGCCACGCATCCGAATGTTTGGGGAGTATCGGAGTTTTCTCCGGTTATCGAGGCTTTTGACAAGGGGGTACAGTCTATAATCATAGGCGAGAAGTCACCGGAACAAGTCGCCCGGGAAGTGCAGAAGATCAAGGAAAGAGAACTGGCTAGAAAAAGAATATAATATAGCCATATCCGGCATCCATTAATACAGATGAAGCTCAAGTCTACTCTAGAAAACTATATTTTTGTCCTCCCGGCGGCAGTAATCTTCGCCATCTTCTACATTATCCCTTTTATTTCGGTTTTTCAACTCTCATTTTTTTCCTGGGACGGCATACTTCCCACTAAGATATTCGTGGGGTTAAGCAATTTTAAAGAGATTATCGCCGATAAAGTCTGGTGGCAGTCTGTTTGGCAATCCGGTTATATAACCCTGATCGCGCTTACCTTTCAGAATGCCGTTGCGTTCTTATTGGCTTGGGCTTGCGACCGCGAAATCCGGATGAAAAATTTCTACCGCCTGATTTTCTTTATCCCGCCGGTCTTATCGGAAGTAGTCGTCGGCCTTGTCTGGCAGTGGATATTAAACGGCAACTATGGAGTTTTAAATTACTGGCTTAGCCAGCTTGGGTTATCGCATTTGACGCGTAATTGGCTCTCTGACCCCAATACCGCCCTGACAACCGTTGCGATCGTGCATTGCTGGAAGGGCTTTGGCTGGGGGTTTTTATTGTTTTTGGCCGGCCTGCAGACCATACCGCGGGAGCTTTATGAAGCGGCGCGCGTTGACGGGGCAAACAGCTGGAATTCGTTTAAGAATGTTACCGTTCCCTTGATGATACCGGTAGCGGTTTTGGTGGCGATACTGACGATTTTAGGCACGATGCAGGTTTTTGTTTTGATTTATACAATGACCGGCGGAGGCCCCGGTTACCATACGGAGGTCCCGGTCCTAAGGATACTTGCTTCCATGCGCGGCTCATCGCGTTTTGGCTATGCCTGCGCGCAAGGAATTACCTTTGGCGTTATCTTATGCCTGGTTTCTTTTGTCCAATACCTGGTTAACAAAAGGGCAAAAGCTTAAATAGGGGCGGTTCTCGGCATAAGGCAGGCGCCCTTAGGTTGATTTAAGGGCCGTTTCCGGCCGAAGAAAGGAATAGCGGTGCGCTCGAGCCTTTATTACAAAGCGAAGAAAATAAGCGAGAACATAGTCATTCATCTGTTCATGCTTACCGTGTCGGTGACTTGCCTATTCCCTTTATTGTGGATGGTTTCGTCAAGTTTAAAGACCCAGGAAACGATCTTTAAGGATATGTCGATTATCCCCAAGGCGCTGCACTTTGAGAATTATTACCAGGCCTGGATCCAGGGGGGGTTCGACCGGTATTTCCTGAACAGCCTGTTTTATACGGTTTCGGTAGTTATCGGCATAATTATTATTTCTTCCATGGCGGCTTACGCGTTCAGCCGGTTAAAATTCCCCGGGAAAAACATAATTTTCTTTATGTTTATCGCGGCAATGATGATCCCCATACAGGGGAGCTTTGTCGCTTTGTACGTGCTTTTAAATAAGCTGCATTTGAGGAACACTCCTATCGGCTATATCCTGTGCATGATAAACGTAGGTTTATCGACCAGCATATTTTTACTAAAGACTTTTTTCGACAGGATGCCCAAAGAGCTGGAGGACGCCGCGCGCATAGACGGCTGTTCGAAATTCGGCATCTGGTGGCATGTGGCTTTGCCTTTGGCTAAACCGGTTTTGGC
Organism: Candidatus Omnitrophota bacterium; assembly: GCA_043800555.1. Lineage (GTDB taxonomy): Bacteria > Omnitrophota > Gorgyraeia > Gygaellales > Profunditerraquicolaceae > UBA6233. Next base: position 28,310 of record JAZDMX010000004.1, read on the forward strand.
CGTAGTCGTGGTATTTAACGCGCTTAATGTCTGGAATGAATTCATCCTGGCGCTGCTTATTTTTGATTCCCGGCCGCTTATGCCGCTTCAGGTAGCCCTCATTACTTTTCAGGGGGAATTCGTCACGCGTTACCCGCTTTTAATGGCAGGTTTAACTATATCCATAATACCTATTATATTGCTTTACCTTTTGATGCAAAAATATATTGTTAAGGGAGTTACCCAAGGAGCGGTAGTAGGATAATGATAAATACCCGAATTACAGCGTTCCGGAGCAAGAGGCTTGGTAAGCTGGTTATTGTTTTTTGGTTATTATTTGGTTGTTGTAATCTGCTTACCGGCGTTTTACCTTCTTTTGCCGAAGATAAGCCGTCCTCAGGCGAATTGATAAATAAATCCTGGGCCGCGCACGGCAAAAAGGACACGGAAGCCACCTTTAAATATACCCAGCAGTTGATTGATTTATATAAGGATGAGGCGGACAAGCAGGAGGCGGTTTTAAAAGCGCTTCCCAAAGCCAAGAACGAGATCCAGGACGTGCAGGTCTTAAACGATGTGGCAACCGCTTATTTTATCCAGGCGGAGTCTTTGATGCGCCAGCAAAAAACAGAAGACGCCAAGCAGATTTTTAAATTGATAATCAATAAATATCCTTTTGCCCAGGCCTGGGACCCCCGGGGGTGGTTTTGGTCGATAAAACTGGCCAGCGAGCAGAGCGTCAAAAAGATCGAAACCGGTTCGATTGATGTCGAACAGAAAAAGAAAGTCAGCCAGCTTCCCACCAAGATTGTGCTTTATGACCCCGGCTCCGAAGATTTCGTAAATTACGCAAAATACGGCGAGTTCGTGGATACCGGGACAAAGGATTATAAATATGTGGTTACGGACCAGGGGGGTTTGATAGCCGCCGTTGGAGAAGGGATTTACCCTAATACCGCTTCAGTCAGATGGGACCCGGAGTTTAAAAAGGCGCGCAAGGAAAAACGGCTTGAGGGGGACTTGTGGGATTTTTCGCATTCTCCGGATTTGGAGGCGGCATTCTTAAAATGGGCTACTGCGGCCGAGCCCCAAGGCGTGAAATTATTTTACACGGCCTTGATGCTTGAGAAATCAGGCTTAATCAAGCAGGCGTTAAAATGTTACTACGCGATAGTCGTGCATTTTCCGTCCAGCTACGGCTGGACCTATTGGCATACGCCCTGGTATGTGGGCCAGGCGGCAATCGCGAAGATAAATTACATTTTGCGCAGCAACCCGCAAATCGGATACAGGCTCGAAGGCGCGGATATCAAAATAATCAACGGTTATGATAACGATGTTTCCAATGATGTGGCGCTGGTGAGCCCCGGGAAGTTTGTTAAGGTAGGGTTTCTGGACAGGTTAATGGCCGCTAGGCCGAAACCGGAAGCCTCCAGCATTAAGAAGAAGTCCGGCAACGGAAAGGTTTACGCGGCGCAATACGCAAACGGGGATTGGCAGCTTATAGTTGGGGGCAAGCCGTATGTAATCAACGGCGTTACTTATTCTCCAACCAAGGTAGGGCAGTCTCCCGACGAAGGCACGCAGACAAGCTGGATGTTGGACGACTTCAATCATAACGGCAAGGCCGACGGCCCGTATGATTCTTACCTGGATACAGACCCCAAGAAGTCCCCGGTAGGAGATTTCAAGCTTATGCGGGATATGGGGGTAAATACAATCCGCCTTTACCATCACCCGGGTAAAATAGACAAAGAAGTTTTACGGGATATGTATAAAAATTATGGCATACGCGTGATAATGGGCGATTTCCTCGGTAAATACGCGATTGGCTCGCAGGCGGCGTGGAACCCGGGCACCGATTACAATAATGAAGAGCAAAAGAAGAACATGATTGAATCGGTCAAGCTTATGGTCAATGAATATAAAGACGAGCCGTTCATATTGTTCTGGCTTTTGGGTAACGAAAATGTCTATGGCTATGCCTGTAACGCCAACACCGAACCCGACGCCTTTTTTAAGTTCGCCAATGACGTGGCTAAGATAATCAAGTCTATCGATCCGGACCATCCGGTGGCAATTTGCAGCGGAGACATCTTATTTTTGGATAAATTCGGAAAAGATTCCCCGGATATCGATATATTCGGCACTAATGCCTATCGCGGCAATTACGGTTTCGGCCGTTTTTGGAAGAGCTTAAAGGAAGAAGCGGATAAACCGGCGTTCATTACCGAATTTGGCTGCCCTGCTTATGCCGAAGGAAAGACTCCGGAAGAGGCGGAGCTTGCGCAAGCCGAATACCATAAAGCCTCCTGGGAGGACATCGAAGATAACATGGCTTTTAAACCCGGGGCGGGCAATGCTATCGGCGGAGTAGTTTTTGAATGGCTGGATGAATGGTGGAAGGCGTATGAGCCCTCTATCCATGACACAAAAGGCTTATGGGCCGGCCCATTTCCCGACGGTTTTATGCATGAGGAGTGGCTTGGCCTTTGCGGGCAGGGAGACGGTAAAGAGAGCCCGTTTTTGAGGCATTTACGCAAAGCTTATTATACCTACAAAAAGCTTTGGAAATAAGTTTTTCGCGGCCTCCGTCCGTCAATAATAAATTCTCTAGGTCCGGGGCCGGTATCAATTCTTTGATTTAGGATAAGCCAGGAAATTGCGGAGGAGAAAGGAGTAGGGCCGGAGGATAAGAAGCGCGTAATTACAATTTACAATTTAAAAATAAGGAGGTGTTTATGAAAAAGTTAGTAATGTTGTTAGCGGTAATGGCTTTAGCCTTGCCTGTTTTCGCGCTGGCCGAAGAAGGGGCAACAGCGGATACAAGCAAGGAATTTACGGTTTACAGCGATAAAAACGCGAAGGTCAACCATTATATCCCCTCGGGGTGGATGGGGGATTATGGCGATATCAAGATGAATGACCAGTCGGCGGATAACCCCAAAAGCGGGGCAACCAGCATTCAGTTTATTTATAGCGGCAAGAAGTCTCAAGGCCAAGGCTGGGCGGGTGTTTATTGGCAGAACCCGGCGAATAACTGGGGGAACAAAAAAGGCGGTTTTGATTTAAGCGGCATGAACAAGCTCACCTTTTGGGCCCGCGGCGCTAAAGGCGGGGAAGTGATCCAGAAAGTAATGGTCGGAGGAATAAAAGGCACATATCCGGATACGGCAATGGTCGAGATGGGCCCGATTGAGTTGACCGACGCCTGGAAGCAATACACCGTTAATTTAAGCGGGAAAGACATTTCCTATATTAATGGCGGTTTCGGATGGACTACGACCGCGGATTTAAATCCCGAAGGGGCTACATTCTACATCGATGATATCAAATTTGAGTCGGATCCTGCTTTGAAGCCGGAAGGCCGAAAACAGGAGGAGATGCCTTTCTATGTTTATTCCGACCGCTCTTCAGCCAAGAACCATTTTATCCCTTCCGGCTGGATGGGCGATTACGGGGATATAAGATACGACGGGGCTTCGAAAGACGATCCTTATCTGGGGGATACTTGCGTGAAAATAATTTACAACGGCCAAAAAGCGCAAGGTTCCGGCTGGGCGGGGATATTCTGGCAGAACCCGGCGAACAACTGGGGCGCAATCGACTCCGGATTTGATTTATCCAAAGCGGCTAAGCTCACTTTCTACGCGCGCGGAGCAAAGGGCGGCGAGCGTATCGAGGAGTTTAAAGTCGGCGGTATTATGGGCGAGTTTTCCGATTCGGATAGCGCGGTTATCGGCCCGGTGATATTGGAAAAAGAATGGAAGCAGTACGTCATTGACCTGAAAGGCAAGGATATGTCTTACATTATCGGCGGTTTCTGCTGGTCGGCAAATGTCGATAATAATCCTGATGGCGCTACTTTCTACCTGGATGAAATTAAGTTTGAATAAGTGAAACGTTGATGAGGGATACGGGTTATTTTATGCCCGTATCCCGATTCATCTTGCCATTGGCGCCTATCTTTAGATATCCATGAAAAAACTTTATTCAGCGTTTATTCCCTTATTTATTCTGTCGTTTTTAAGCGGTTGCGCAACGCAGCCCAAGGTCTTTATTAAACAATTAGGCAATAAAAATTACCAGCTTATCGCCGGGGGCCGTCCTTATATAGTAAAGGGCGTCTGCTATAATCCTGTCCCTATAGGGAAAAACCACGAATATGATTGGTGGAGCGATCCTGCCAAGCCCTGGCTTGTTGACGGGAAGCTGATGAAAGAAATGGGCATTAATACTATAAGGCTTTATCAGGCCGGTGAGGACACCGCTAAAGTAAAAACAGTAATCCGGGACCTGTATGAGAAATACGGTATCCGCACTATTATAGGCGATTGGCTTGGTTTCTGGGAATACCCGTGCCCTTTTTACGGGGACGCTAAATTCCGCGGGAGGATAAAAAAGCAAGTTTTGGATATGGTTTTATCCCTTAAAGATGAACCAGGGGTATTGCTTTGGGTCTTAGGCAACGAAAATAATTATTCCTGCCTCGGCAGCGTTAATCCCTGGCCTAGCGATGAAATCGACAAGGAGCCTGACCCGCAGAAACAAAAAGGCATGCGCGCCAGGGTTTACTATTCTTTTGTCAATGATATAGCCAAAGAGATCCACAAGATTGACCCGGACCATCCGGTGGCTTTAGGCAACGGGGAATTGGTAGGGCTTGAATACGCCAAGGATACGGCGCCGGATGTGGATTTGGTGGCTTGCATAATCTACCGGGGGAAAACTTTCGGCAACCTTTTTATGTCGTTAAAAGCGACGTTTGATAAGCCCGTCCTTTTATCGGAATTTGGCGCGGATTGTTACGATGCGTATTCAAAGAAAGAGGACCAGAATATGCAGGCGTTCTTTTTGGAATCGCAATGGCGCCAAATCTATGAAAACCTGGCAGGCAGAAAAAACTACCCAGGCAATTGCCTGGGAGGGGTAATGTTCGAGTGGACGGATGAATGGTGGAAGCATGATGACAGCAGCCCGGATTCCTGGAGCGTGCATGATACCGCTTCCAACTGGTCCAACGGCAGCTATTATTATGACATCAAAGCGCAAGGCAATAAGAACATGAATGAGGAATGGTTTGGAATTGTGGCTTTATCTAAAAATCCTAACGGCGGATTGGATATTCGTTCGCCCCGCAAAGCTTATTATGTGATACGGGAGTTCTGGAAAAAACCCGGTTTGAACAACAAGAAAAAGAAGGTGAGAAAATGAATAATAGCCAGTTGCCAGGTTTCAAAAAACAGCTAAATTCCCGCATCCGGATTCCAAACATCAAATTTCACGGCTTTGGAGCGCGGGTTATTGTTTTCTGCCTATTTTCCGGTTATTGTTCTTTGGCCACCGGCGCTTTTCCTGTTTATGCGCAGGAGGAAAAAGGCCCCAAAGAGTTAACAAGGTGCGCCTGCGAAGGAAAGCCGGATCAGGATGCTTGCCTTATCGAATTAAAGGATTTATATTTCAAAGATAATAAATACACTGATTTTGTGGACGTGTTAAAGGGGGCTTGCCCCGGAAACAAAGCATCCGGGCCAATTGTTGATTATTATATAGCGCTTAGCCGTTATTCTCAACTTAAATACCTGGAAGACGCCAAAAGCTGGGATGAGTATTTTGCCAAAGGCAACGATTATCGCCAGGACATCGTAGATTACGCTCAAAAAGCGATTAGCGGGTCTGCCCCCGAAGACGCCGCGAATGTTTATTCCAGGCTTTTATTATACCAGTTTCATAAGGACCAGCAGGATAGCTTTAGCGAAAGCTCCCTGGATGAGTTAATGAATGCCGTTACCGGATACGCGCAATCAAACGGCGATATCAAGGTTATCAAAGAAGCCGCGGATAAACTGGCTGTTTATAACGAAAAGGGCAAGTCAAAAGAGCTGTATAAGGTCTATGCTCAAAAACTGGCCGGTTCAAGCATTAAAGACGCTGAATTAAAGGGTCTGGCCGCCTCTTTTTATAAAGACGCCAATATCGAATTAGCCGAGACTGTTTATGATATTTACATTGAGAGGGTTTCCGGGAGTTTGAGCAAGGAAAAGCTGCTTCAGGAGTTGACTGGCATTGCCCAGGAATTCGCGTATTCTTTAACGGGCAATGGCTCTTCCGGGGCCGATAGCGGGAGAGTGCCGGATCCGCTTTACGCCGAGAAGGTTTTTAAAAAGATAGAGGAAATAGGGGGCAAGAAGGCTTTTGATGAGAATTTGATGTATTTGCGCGGATTCAATTTAGAGAAAGCCAAGGCCTTTGCGCAGGCCAAGGATATTTATGTTGAGTTCTCCAAGGATTTCCCGAAAAGCGCTTATTCCGACGAGGTTGTTTATAAAACAGGCATTATTTTTATTTATGCTTTGCGGGATTTGAAATCGGGGACTGTTTTTCTTGAGCAACTCGCCCGGAAAGATGCCGTTTCTCCCCATGTTGTATCCAGCCTCTACCAGCTAGGCCTGTTGAAACAATGGCAGGGGGATTTTGCGGCAGCCAAAGAATATTACAATGCGGCGTTGGAGAAAATTGGCAGTTCTGATCCGGAAGGTTTAGCCGCTATCCGGGAGAGGTTAAATGAGATAGCCCAAAATAAGCCCCTGGAGTATAATCTGAAGATAGGTTTAGACGCCGCCCTAAAAGATGAATTTGCTAATTTAGATATGGTTAAAGTTAACCTAAGATCCAGTTCTTATCTTCCGGAAAAAAGCAAAGAGGTCGATATTGCCGCCGCCGCATCTTTAGGCCCTACCGGTTGCTTGCAGGTTGAACTGCAGTACCTATGGTCAGGGGATTTGGGGTTGGCTAAGCCCGCCATAAGCCAATCCGAATTCCGGACTTCCTATGGGGCATCCGGAACCAAGCTCATAAACCTGGTTTTAGTCTCTCCGGAAGGAATTACCGAACGTGACATTGACTTGATCGACGTTCGTTGATGACCGGGAGAGCGGCTGTTTTTTTGGCTGTTTAGCTTAAAGAAAACGTTTACTCCCCCTGTTTTTGCCCTATTTTTACCTATCATCTTAAAAACGCTTGACTTATAATCCGAATAGTAGTATAAATAACTAACAATAATGGCCAGGAGAAAAGTCTAATATGGCAACTCATGAAGTTGATTTACAGAAAGAAGCCCTTAGCGAGAAAGAAAAACGCAATATCGAGATACTGGATATCTTGAGGAAGCGCGGGCCCATAAGCCGGCCGGATATTTCGCGGGATATGGGCATAAATGTGGTGACCATATCCAATTGCGTCGACGAATTCATAAGGCACAATCTTGTTTTTGAGAAAGAGCTGGATGTTTCCGAAGGCGGCAGAAGGCCGGTGCTTTTGGATTTAAATCCGCGGGCCGGTTTTGTGATCGGGGTAGGGCTAAACCTGATGAACATGGTCGGCTTATTAACGGATTTCAAAGGCAACATCATTACTAAGACTCAAAACCCCCGGCCGAGGACTTCGGTTAAGGAAATATCCGAGTGTGTTTTAGATATAGTGCGCGAGATTTTGCGGCGTTCAAAAGAATATGCCTCTGATATTCAGGGCATAGGGGTAGGGATAGCCGGGCTGGTGAATAAGAAGAATGGCTCTATTCATTGGCCGCAGAAGACCGACCATTATTATACCTACGCTTCCGTGGATGTCCCCTTAAGGGGCCTGATGGAAAAAGAATTCAATATCCCTACGTTAATTGAAAACGACGCTACCAGCGCCTGTTTCGGAGAGTATTGGTTAAACCTCGGACAAAGCTATAAAAATATAATTTATATGTTTTCCGGAGTAGGATGCGGTATAATGATTAATGGGCAGGCTTACCGCGGGGCGCTGGGGTTTGCCGGAGAAACATCGGTTTATAATTATAAAGAGCAGGATGATTTTAACTGCGAGCCGGGCTCTTCGTGTTTTATCAAGCGCTGGGACATGGATTTAGGTATCGTCGAAGACGCCAGGAAGTCATTAGCTGGCGATGCCAAAAAAGCCGAGGAGCTCTCCAGGCTTACCCGTGTCCCGCTGGAGAGCGTTGATTTAAAGGATATATTCAACGCCGCCAGGATGCAAAATAGCGCCGCGGCCGGGGCTTTGGATAGGGCTGCCAAGAGGCTGGGGATAAAGATTGCCTGTTTAGTAAACCTGCTTAACCCGGAAGTAGTGATTATCGGCGGGGGGTTGGAGGAGGCAGGAGAAGAATTCTTAAGAAAAGTAACTTCTACGGTCAAAGATTGGTCATTCCGGGAGTCTGTGGAGGATTTGAAAATAATCTACTCTCAGTTAAGAGAAAATGCGGTTGCGTTTGGAGCGGCAAGCTTGGTCATGCAAAGAGTCTTCGCGCAGTTATAAAAAACATAAGGAGGATAAATGGAACAGAAGGCAAAGCTTATCGTAGTTGGCCTTGCGATATTCTCATTAGCCTGTCTTTTTCTTCTTGCCCAGACATTGGGCGCTAAGCAGGATTTGGCGCGCGAAAAGGGTTACTTAAAAACCGAAAATTCCACCCTCAATGCCAAGATGGATAAGTTAACCGCCTCTTTACGCGGCTATGAAAACAGGATTACCTCTTTGGCTAAGGACCTTGAAGATGCCGCTCAGCAAAAATCGGACTTGGAGAAGAGGCTCGATAATCTAAACAGGGCTAAAGACGACTTAGCCCAAAAATTAAAGTTGCAGGGCAGTCAAATAGAATCTTCAAGGCAAAGTTTTGCCCAGCAGGAGCAAGTCCCCCAGGCAGATGATTCTTATTGGGGAAAAGTATTGAGGACAAAGAGCGAGTTGGAGCTGCAGCTTAGCAACTTACGCAATGATTTCAGGTCGTTGCAGATAGCCAATGAGCAGGCGTTGAGAGAAAAGGGCAGCCTGGAGTTGGATTTTAACAGCCTAAAGCGGGAGAACGCGGACCTCAAGCGGCAGATTGATTATAACCAGGAATTAACCGATAGGATTTCTCAGGAATTGGCCAGGGAGAAGAAAGATAAGAAGCAAATTCAGGATAGCTACAAGACGGTAAAGAATGAGAATGTCTTGTTGAGCCGTCAGCTCCAGAGGCTAAACTCCCGCAAGGTAAGCCTGGAGGAGAAGTTGCAGGAACTCCAGGTGAGTAAAGCCAAGCTGGAAGAGAAGTTTTCCCAGATGGAAACTACGCTTACTGGCGGAGCTGCTCCAGCAGGGGGGCTTAAGGAGAAAACCGCTGTTATTAAGAGCGGTTTAGCTAACCCTATCCAACCGGAAGAAAAAAAGCTTGGGCCGAAAGATTCAGTGGATTTACCTGCTATAGTGGTAAGGTCTCAGGCAGAGCCGTCAATTAAACCTGAAAATAGAGGCAATGATTCAGCGAGCAAGGTTTTGGCAGTTAATCGAGAAAATAATTTTGTAATTGTAGGGTTTGGCCGCGACTCGGGGTTAAAATCCGGGGATACCCTTAAGATCTACAGGGGGGATAGGGCTATTGCTGTTGTTGAAGCGACTCAAGTCAGGAAAGATATTGCCGCCTGCGATATCAAAAGGGAAGCTGATCCGATTAAAATCGGTGACGTTGTGCTTGAATGACGCGTAGCAAGAAAATCTCCTCCAATAATAAATCAATTGAAGATGTGGCGCATTTAGCCGGAGTTTCCATTACCACGGTTTCGCGCGTCATCAATAAAGTCGGCGCGGTAAAGGAGAAAAACCGCCTTAAGGTGGCGGAGGCTGTCAAAGAATTGAAATTCCAGCCTTCGATATTCGCCCAACGTTTGGCTACAGGTAAAAGCAATGTTGTTGCCCTGCTGATTCCCCGTTACGAAGGGGTCTTTTATTCATTTTATGTCTTGGAATTAATCCGGGCAACCGGGACCCTTTGCGAAGCGTTTAAGCTGGATTTATTGCTGCATTTAACCGATAGCCACAGTAAGGCCCCTCTTAATTTAAGAGGAGTCGGCGGGGCGATATTTTCGGATATCATCGGGACCAGGGCCCAGGTTGAGGAGGCTTTGAATTTAGGGCTTCCCTGCGTGGTAATCAATAATTACGTCGAGGATTTAGCGGTTAGTTGTATTGCCATCGATAATTTTGGAGGCGCAAAGAGGGCCGTTGATTATTTGATAAGCTTAGGGCATAAGAAAATCGGGCATATTAGCGGTGACTTGGCTACTCAGGCCGCGGTTAAGCGCATGGAAGGTTATTCGGCGGCCCTCAAAGAAAAGGGCATTGCCTGGAAACAAGAGCATATATTTAAAACAGATTATTCCCGGGGGCAGGCCCGCCAGGCAGCGGAGAGATTATTTAAGATGCCGCTTCCTCCTACCGCGGTATTCGTAGCTTCTGATTCTATGGCGCTGGAAGTTATGGCAGTGGCCAGGGAGTTAGGAAAGAATATCCCGGCAGATCTATCCATCGTAGGTTTTGACGATAACCCTTCCGGGCTATACGGCCCTGTAGCCCTGACAACGGTCAGGCAGCCTTTGATTAAAATGGCCGAAGAGGGGGTCAAAGAATTGAATCGTTTGATGAATTCTAAAAAAGGCGTTGAGGTAAAAAAGATTATTCTTCCGACGGAATTAGTAATACGCGAATCCTGCCGGACAATTTAATCCCGCGCCTTCTTTTTTAGCTGTCTAGAGGATGCGGCAGGAATACAATCCATTGTAGTAACTATATAATAATTACACAATATATTGTAATTTTTTGTTGACAGGCCTCTTAGGCGTATGTTAAGATTACCTGTTGAAATTAACTCTTTGGCTTAAGCCGGGTCCGTTTAGAGGGTTATACCGGGAGCAGCCGAAGCAAAACCGGATTTTTAATTTTTTAGGCTTGCCTTTGAGCAGGCAGGGAGACAAAGATGAATCCAGGATTATCCGAAAATGCTTTAAAGGTCTTAAAGAGAAGGTATCTTAAGAAAGACGAAGAAGGTAAGGTGACCGAGACGCCCGAAGAAATGTTCAGGCGGGTCGCTTGCGCAATTGCCGCCGCGGATAAAATTTACGGTAAGAGCGAAAAGGAGATCAAAAAGCTGGAAGATGATTTTTACCGGGCCATGGGCGCTTTGGAGTTCCTTCCCAATTCGCCCTGCCTGATGAATGCCGGAAGAGACCTGGGGCAATTAAGCGCATGTTTTACCCTTCCGATTGATGATTCTATGGAGTCTATTTTTGAGACCCTAAAGGTTACCAGCCTTATCCATAAATCAGGAGGCGGCACAGGGTTTTCTTTCTCGCGGCTACGCCCTAAGAATGCCGTGGTTAAAACTACCGGAGGCATTGCTTCCGGGCCGATCTCATTTATGCGCGTTTATGACGCGGCGACAGAAGCGGTAAAACAAGGCGGGACCCGCCGCGGGGCCAATATGGGCATTTTAAGAGTGGATCATCCCGATGTTATGGAGTTTACTACGTGTAAGGAAAACAATAAGCAGATAACCAATTTTAATATATCCATCGCTATTACCGATGAATTTATGAAGAAACTGGAGAAGGGCGAGAGTTATGATTTGATCGACCCGCATACCCATAAACCGGTGAAGCAGGCGGACCCCAAAGAGGTTTTTGATTTGATCGTTAAGCAGGCGCATAAGAATGGCGAACCCGGGATCATATTTATTGACCGCATTAACCAGCATAACCCCACCCCTAAATTAGGAAAGATTGAAAGCACTAACCCCTGTGGTGAGCAGCCCTTGCTTCCCTATGAGAGCTGCGACTTAGGCTCTATAAATTTGGCCGTCCTTTGCAAGGAAACCGGTTCGCGTTATGAGATCGATTGGGATAAGCTGGGGGAAGTTACGCAGTTAGCCGTGCATTTCTTGGATAATTTAATTGATGTGAATAGGTTCCCTTTGCCGCAGATTGAGAAAGCTACTAAAGCTACGCGTAAAATCGGCTTAGGCGTAATGGGTTGGGCAAGCTTACTGATTCGCTTGAACATACCTTATAATAGCGATGAAGCGGTTGCCTTAGCTGAAAAGGTAATGTCGTTTATTTTAAATGAGTCCACCAAGAAATCCCTTGAATTAGGCAAAGCTAAAGGGGCCTTTCCGGCGTTTAAAGGCAGTATTTATGACAGCAAAGACGGTTCGGCTAAAATGCGTAACGCTACGCTTACAACGATCGCGCCAACCGGCACAATCAGTATTATAGCCGGGCCGTGTTCTTCGGGGATCGAGCCGTTGTTTGCCATTTCTTATTATCGCAATGTTATGGATAATGATAAGCTAGTTGAAGTTGAGCCCTTATTCGAAGAAATAGCCAAAGAAAGAGGTTTCTATAGCCGGGAGTTAATGGAAAAGATCGCCGAGAGCGGGTCGTTGCAACATGTTGAAGGCGTCCCCGAAGACGTGAAAAGGATATTTGTTACCGCTCACGACATAGCCCCGGAGTGGCATGTGCGTATGCAGGCGGCCTTCCAGAAATATGTGCATAACGCTACCTCTAAAACAATCAATTTTCCGCATGAAGCGACTGTTGAAGATGTGCGTAAGGCTTATTTGCTGGCTTATCAGTTGGATTGTAAAGGAATAACGGTTTACCGCGATAAAAGCCGCGAAGAGCAGGTATTGAATATAGGCAGTTCAGACCCAAAGAAGGACGCTAAGCAGCAAAGCGTTTCTTTTGCGGATTTCAAGAAAGAGATTGCTCCCCGGCCGCGCCCGGAAGTAATCATCGGGACCACGACCAAAGTATCTACGGGTTGCGGCAACCTTTATGTCACTATAAACGTGGATGAAGAAGGCCATCCCTTTGAGTTATTTACCCAGATGGGTAAAGCTGGCGGTTGTGCGGCAAGCCAGCTTGAAGCAATCGGCCGTTTGGTTTCTTTGGGTTTTCGCGCCGGGATAGAAGTCAAATCCATTATGGAGCAGTTGCGCAATATTCGTTGCCCTTCGCCTTCATGGGAGAAGGGCCAGCGCATATTCTCTTGCGCTGACGCTATTGCCCGGGTGGTCGAAAGAAGGCTGGTGAATAACCAGGCGGCAAAAGCAGCTTTGGAGAATAGCCTTATTGCGATGAAACATTCGCATAACGATGAGCCGCTTGTTTCCGAAGCCAGTAAAGGGGATATCGTAGGAGTTTGCCCGGATTGCGGCGGCGCGCTTCGCCATGAAGAAGGCTGCATGAAATGCCATGCCTGCGGATTCTCAAAGTGTTGAATTCAAACCCCAGACAATTCCAATGCGGGTTTGGAATGGGTTTTATAATTAGAATATGAAAAAAATACTATACATAGTTTTAGATGGCTTAGGGGATTTACCTTTAAAGCAACTGGGGGATAAGACTCCGCTGGAAGCCGCGCTTACTCCCAACATGGACAGGCTTGCGCAAAAAGGCAAGACCGGGATAGTGTATCCTGTAGGCAAGGGCATTGCCCCGGAATCGGACATTGCGGTAATCAGTTTGCTTGGTTATGACGCGCATAAATATTATACCGGGCGCGGCCCTTTAGAATCATTTGCCGAAGGCTTGAGCGTAAATGACGGGGACGTGGCTTTCCGCGTAAATTTTGCCACCGTTAGCGAAGACGGTAAAACCATAAAAGACAGGCGGGTGGGAAGAAACCTTACTACTGAAGAGGCGGTACTTTTATCCAAAGAAATCAATTCTAAGGTTACGCTTTCCAGCGCGACCTTCGAGTTTAAAAGCACAATCGGCCACCGCGGCATATTGGTGATCAGGGGCATGCACCAGAAATTATCCGGGTGGATTACCAATACTGACCCGGCTTATGGCCGCGAAGGCGTATTTGGGGTAGCCAAGGAGAAGTTTGAGAATATGGTGGCTGTGTCTAGCCCAATGCCGGGGTATGAGAATTCTCTTGAAGCCCAAGAAGCAGCCAAGCTCCTTAATGAATTTACCGAGAAATCGATCAAAGTCTTAAATGAAGCAGCGGTAAATAAAAAGAGGGTGAGTGAAGGCAAGATGCCGGGGAATTTGATTCTTTCCCGGGACGCCGGAGACCATCTGCCGGAATTTCCTTCAATCTCAAGCGTATTCAACTTAAAATTCGGGTCATTTGTCCAGATGCCGGTAGAAAAAGGGATTGCGCTTTTAACCGGGATCGATATCATTGACGTGCCTCAATCAACCGGCCACCTTGACGTGGATTATCCTATTTGGGCCAAGATTGCCTTGGATTCTATCCAGAAATATGACGGCATCTATGTTCATATCAAAGGCCCGGATGAGCCCGCTCACGACGGTGATTTTCAAAAAAAGAAAGCAAGCGTGGAGGCGATTGATAAATATTTTTTCGCCAGCCTGTTAAGCAAATTGGACATTTCCAACACTATAATTGCCATAACCGCAGACCACTCTACTGTTTGCGCAGTCAAGGCCCATACGGCAGACCCTGTTCCGCTTCTTGTTTGCGGCGGCAACATTAAGCCTGACGGCTCAATGAGTTTCTCCGAGAGAGCGGCTAAGCTTGGTTCGATCGGAGAGATGCTCGGCCGCCAAATCCTCCCCTTCCTTATAACCCTAGCCCAAGAATAACCAATTCCCGATAAATTCCAATGCGGGTTTGGAACAGGTTAATCCAAAACCAAATGCTTTATTTTAGAAAGGGTTCTTTCGTAATCAACAAAATCTTTCACAAAATTCTCATAAGAGGACGCACTCATATATAAATAATTCAAGAAGCTGCACACCCTTTTACTTTCTTCAACTACCCCTAGATATTCTTTGTAGGAGGAAAATTCCCAGTTAGCGGGCTCATCTACTAAATAAGCGGTTGAAGGGTTAAGATGGATATATCTGGTCAAATGCAGGAACTGTTCTTCCGTTTCTACCAGCACATTCTTAAATCTACATTCCCAGAGAGGCCCTTTTCTGTTGTGCTTTTCATTGAAGTACTTACTGTAACTTTTCAATATTAAATTAATATACCTTGAAATACCGTTATCCTCGAGTTGTTTTATGATTAAATGTATATGAGTAGGCATAATGCAATAAGCAACTATTTCTACAATCTTTCGGGAACCAAATTCCAATGCGGGTTTGGAATTGGTGTTGGCTTGCTTTCTTAAGAAGAGGGACAATTTACAAGGGGTTGTCTCGGAAGCATAGAAGATCAGTGTATTTAGCATTCTTCTAAAGTCATTAGGAGAATTGAAAATCTTGAATCCCGCTATGCTCTTAGTGAAAATATGGTACATTTCCCCGTTTGCTAAAGGCGTTTCTCTGTAGGACATTTTACCCTCCTTGTTCCAATGCGGGAATGGAAGTGGTTGCGTAGTTTGTGGCTTCTGATATAATAGACTCCTAAAGTATCAATTTCTAACATAAAAAAATGAATAATTACGAGATTATAGTTATTGGCGCCGGGCATGCGGGTATCGAGGCTGCGCTGGCTGCGAGTAAGCTTGGCTGTAAAACGCTTATGCTGACCATGGATATTGATTCCATCGGCAGGATGAGCTGCAACCCGGCAATCGGCGGAGTAGGAAAGGGGCAGTTAGTCAAAGAGATTGACGCGCTAGGTGGCGTAATGGCCCAGGCAGCTGATGCCTGCGGGATCCAGTTCAGGATGCTTAATGCTTCCAAGGGCGAGGCAGTCCAGTCTTCGCGCGCGCAAATCGATATGGACATGTATAGCCGGTATATGAAAGAATTGGTTATGCATGCGCCCGGGTTGGAAATTAAGCAGGCAGAAGCCAAGAGATTGATTGTTGAAGATGGAGCCTTGAGAGGGGTTTTTACCGCAGATAACCAAGAGCTTAGGGCCAAGGCTACGGTCATTACTGCCGGAACTTTCCTTGACGGGCTGATCCACGTCGGCCTAAAACATTTCAGTGGAGGCCGCATCAATGAGCCGGCTGCAATCGGCTTAGGCGATAATCTAAGGGCGTTAGGGTTTAACCTTTTAAGGTTTAAAACCGGGACCTGCGCGCGTTTGGACAAGGAGACAATCGATTATAAGAAGTTGATTGTCCAGGACGGAGATAATCCTCCTAAGCCTTTTTCATTCTGGGGCTCTAAGCTTATAGAGAAGCAGGCCTCTTGTTACATAACTTATACCAATCAAAAGACGCATAAAATAATATTGGATAATTTGGACCGCTCTCCGCTTTACGCCGGAACAATCAAGGCAACGGGCGTGCGTTATTGCCCTTCGATAGAGGATAAGGTTATTAAGTTTGCCGGCAGGCAGCGGCACCAGGTATTTTTAGAGCCGCAGGGTTTAGATTCCTGCGAAGTTTATCCTAACGGGATTTCTACGAGCTTGCCGGAAGATGCGCAGGTGGAAATGATACATTCTATTGAAGGATTGGAAGATGCCCGGCTGTTGCGTTTTGGCTATGGGATAGAGCATACAGTAGTAGAGCCCACCCAGCTTTATCCGACCCTGGAAGCAAAGTTGGTTAAGGGTTTGTATTTAGCCGGGCAAATTAACGGCACTACCGGTTATGAAGAGGCGGCGGCCCAAGGGATAGCTGCCGGGATCAATGCCGCCTTAAAAGTAAAAAATAAAGAGCCGTTTATTTTGGACCGGTCATCAAGTTACATAGGCGTTTTGATTGACGATCTTACCACTAAAGGGACTAATGAGCCGTACAGGATGTTTACCTCGCGCGTGGAGTACCGGTTAATTTTGCGGGAAGATAATGCCGACTTACGCTTAAGCAAGATGGGCCACGATTTAGGCATATTGGACAACGCCAGGCATAAATCCGTGCAGGACAAGATTAAAAGAATCAACGCAGGCACTAGTTTCCTTAAGAAGACCAGAATAAGCCCGGACAAAGCAGTAAATTCATTATTATCCGGTTTGGGGACCACCGGCCTTAAAAAAGATACAAGCCTTGAAGACCTGCTTAAAAGGCCGCAAATTGGCTTAAAAGATATCCTTGCTTTAGTTCCTTTAAATGAGAGCCTCAGCGGCGAATTAGGCGTTGCCAAGGAGATTGAAATAGAAGTAAAGTATGAAGGGTTTATCCAGCGGCAGCTAAAAGACGTGGAAAAATTCAAGAATTTGGAGAAGATAAAGATACCGGGATCCATTGTTTACGGTTTGATTCCCAGCCTTTCGCGTGAAATTAAGGAGAAGCTGGCTAAGTTTAAACCGATTAACCTGGGCCAAGCTTCGCGGATATCCGGAATTACCCCGGCGGCAGTATCAATTTTAATGGTTTATTTGAGGAAATATAACGATGGAAACTAAAAGTACGGGTAACGCTAAAGAGGATGCGCGCAAAAAGAATTACCTGCTGCTTCGTAAATTCGCCGCTACCCAGGGAATCGAGTTATTCGGCACGGCCGATATCCAAGCCGTAAAAAAAGATTTTCAATTATCAGAAAAACTGCTGGCTAAGCTGGATAAAGCCGTTTGCCTGGGGTTAAGGTTGTCGCAAAGCGTATTGGATGAGATTTCATGCGCTCCGACCAAGCTCTATTTTCACCATTACCGCACGGTAAACGCATCTTTGGACCAGGCGGCATTAAAAGTGGCTAATTTTATCCAGAGCAAAGGATTTTTGGCCCTTCCCGTACCAGCGTCGATTATCCTTGATTGGGAGAACCAGAAGGCGCATCTTTCGCATAAACAACTGGGAGTTTTGGCCGGCCTTGGCTGGATAGGCAGGAATAATCTGCTTGTGAATAAGAAATTAGGAAGCCAGTTCCGGCTGGCTACTATTTTAACCAATATGCCCCTGGAGTTGGACAAGCAGACAAAAGAAGATTGCGGGAATTGCTTTTTATGTGTTAAAATGTGCCCTGCGGGGGCAATAAAAGAGGCCCCAGGCGATTTTGAGCATATCCGGTGTTTTGAGAAATTAAAAGAATTCCAGAAGCGTAAACTTGTTGACCAGTATATTTGCGGAGTTTGCGTTAACGTTTGTAAAGGTAAGTAATCTATGGCGGATTTATATTTGACTAAGAAAGGCCATCAAAAGTTAGTCGAAGAATTGGAGTATTTGAAAACTACCAAGCGCAGGGCTCTTTCTAGGGCCATCGGGGAAGCCCGGGCCCATGGGGATATCTCCGAGAACGCCGAGTATGACGCGGCTAAAGATGCCCAGGGCCTAAACGAGAAAAGGATCTCTGAATTAGAAGAGAAGCTATCAGGCGCCCGCATCCTCGATGAAAATATTCCTTCGGATGAAGTATTAATCGGCGCCAGGGTCAGGTTAAAAGACCTGGGCACGGATGAAGAATTGGAGTATACGCTGGTATCGGCAGAAGAAGCGGATTATGAGCAGAACAAGATTTCGGTATCTTCTCCTATCGGAAGCGGCCTCCTGAACCATAAAATCAACGAAATAACCGAAATCAAGGTTCCCGCGGGTATCCTCAGGTACAAAATCCTCAAGATATCAAGAGATTAAGCCTTGACCCTTATATCAATTTGCGGTAATATTGTTTATTAATCATAAGCTGTTGTCAAGTAACCATTTTTAGAGAGAAAGCGAGGGGAAAATGGAAGAAATCCTGGAGATATTGGAAAAAGACGCGCGCAGCAGCCCGGAAGATATAGCGAAAATGCTTAAGCGCAAGCCCCAAGATGTCAAGACCGCAATCAGGAAATACGAAAAAGACGGTGTCATTTTAAAATATAAAGCGGTAATCAATAAGGACCTGCTTAAGAGCGAGCCTTACGGTTTGCGGGCGCTTATCGAAGTCAGCATTACTCCGCAGAAAGACGCCGGGTTCGACAGGATTGCCGAGAGGATTTATTCGTTTCCCGAAGTTTCCAGCTGTTATCTTATCTCGGGGACATATGACCTCTTAGTCATCGTGGAGGGAAAGAATATTCACACGGTTTCCAGCTTTGTCGCTGAGAAGCTATCATGTCTTGAGCATGTCCGGGGGACAACCACGCACTTTTTGCTCAAGAAATATAAGGAAGACGGCGTGATTTTAAAGCAGAAAGAAGAGAATAAGAGGATAGCGATATCCTATTAGGAAGCATATAGCATGCAGGGTGGAAAATGGAAATATCAAGAAAAGTAGAGAATATGCAGCCTTCGGGGATCCGGGCTTTTTTTGACCTTGTCCTTGGATTGAAAGAAGTTATATCTTTAGGCGTAGGAGAGCCGGATTTTGTTACTCCCTGGGTTATCCGCGAAGCAGGGATTTATTCCCTGGAGCAGGGCTTTACCAGTTATACCTCAAATAAGGGTTTATACAAACTGCGTTTGGGGCTGCACCGTTATTTGAAGTCTAAGTATAACCTTGATTATTCTCCGGACGATGAAATGTTGGTGACTGTGGGAGTAAGCGAGGGGCTGGACCTTGCCTTAAGGACGATAATCAACCCCGGAGACAAGATAATCGTGCCGATACCAAGCTATGTTTCCTATGGCCCGGTAGCGGAATTAGCCGGAGGCATCCCGGTTTATGTCGATACTACAAAGGACGGCTTTAAATTAACCCCTGAAAAATTAGCCAGGGCCATTGATAGAAAGACCAGGGGGTTGATTTTGAATTATCCGCATAACCCGACCGGAGTTTCCTACCGCAGGAAAGAATTGGAAGCCTTGGGTAAGGTGGTATCCAGGCACGGCCTTATATGTATTTGTGATGAGGTTTATGACGACCTGACTTATGATTTTGAGCATACTCCTTTTGCCTCTCTAGCCGGGTTAAAGGAAAATACCATCTATCTTAACGGATTTTCAAAGTCATTTGCTATGACGGGTTGGCGCGTGGGATTTGCTTGCGGCAATAAAGAGGTTATTTCCGGGATGACCAAGATCCATCAATATACGATTATGTGCGTCCCTATAACCAGTCAAATGGCTGCGGCTGAAGCCCTGGTGAGCGGGAAGAAGCCGGTAGAAGAGATGAAGCGAGAATATAACAGGAGGCGCCTGTTTGTGGTGGATGAACTTAACCTCATGGGGCTTGCCTGCGATAAGCCTCAAGGGGCATTTTATGTGTTCCCATCGATACAGAAAACCGGATTAAGCTCTTTAGAGTTTTCGCAAAAGTTGCTTGATCAAGAGAAGGTCGCGGTGGTCCCGGGAACGGCTTTTGGCCGTTGCGGCGAAGGCTTTATCAGGATTTCTTATGCTTCCAGTATGGAGAGCCTTAAAGAATCGTTGCGTAGGATAAACAGGTTCCTGGGTAAATTATAAAATGCCGAAGAATAAAGCGGGTCATTACGAAGTCTATACAAAGCAGATTGAGGCGCTCTCTAAGGTAGCCAATCTTATCAATTCAGGGATGTACCTTGAAGAGTTGTTGCGTTTGATTGTGCACGTTACCGCCGAGATTATGAATTCCAAGATTTCTTCGTTGATGCTGCTTGACCCCAATAAAAATGAATTAGTGGTAAGGGCGACCCAGTCTATTTCCGAGGAGTATAATAAAAAGCCGAATATAAGGCTAGGCGAGGGTATTGCCGGCATCGTTGCCAAAGAGAATAAGCCGATTTGTATTTTAGACGTTAAAGAAGATAGCCGGTATTTAAACCGCGATATCGCCAGGAACGAAAAGCTTTATTCATTGGCTTGCGTGCCTTTGGCGGTCAAGGGCAGGGTTATCGGCGTCTTAAACTGCTATACTTCCAAGAAGCACGTATTTACTAAGCACGAACTCGACCTTCTTACGGCCTTAGCCAATCAAACCGCGGTTGCCATTGAAAACGCGGAGTTGGACTTAAGGGCGCGTTCTGCCGAGGAGGCGTTAACTACCCGTAAACTTGTCGAGCGGGCAAAAGATATCCTTTCGCAAGAAGCGCATATCCTTCCGGCGGAAGCCTACAGGCTTATCCAAAAACAGAGCATGGATTCGCGTAAGTCCATGCGGGAAGTTGCCGAGGCCATTATTTTGGCCAAGGATATTAAGAGCAAAAAGGCTTGACATTTGTATAATCTTATGTTAAGCTTATTCTGTTACGAGGTTGTAGCAGATAGACGTTGAGGTCTTCTGGGTAAGGAAGTTCCCAGAAGGCCTTTTTTGTTAACAGGACGCAGGCGTCCTTTATCCGCAAATAACGGGTAAGGGACGTTTTCTTTTTTAGAGGGTAAAGATATGCATTTTGAAGAGCTGGTCAAGAAATTTTCACCTACTGTAAGAAGAATAGCCTATAAACTAAACGGGCACTACAGGTCGTTTAGCCATGATGATTTGTATCAGGAAGCCCTTCTGCACCTTTGGAATAATCTTAATTCCGGGAAATTGGCGGATAAAACGGATAGTTATATCCTCCAGGGTTGCTATTTTCATTTGAAGAATTATATCCGCAAGGTAAACGAAAAGCCTAATGTGATAAGCTTAGATATAGCCGTCGGAGAAAGTAAAGATGGCGATATTCCGGAAGAAATGCTGTATTTTAGATTTGGGCAGCAGCAGGATTGCCGTAATCTTCTGCACGTAAAATTCCTGGCCGAGGCTATCCAGAATAACGGTTTTAGCCTGAGGGAGAAAAGGATACTTATGTTTCTCAAGGATGGCTTGACTACCCGGGATATAGGTAAAAGGATCGGCCTTTCGCATGTCAGCGTGGTTAAGGCTGTAAGAAGGATCAGGCAAAGGGCCAAGCAACATCTTGATGGGTAAGGCCCTTAGCCCAAAGTAAAAGCGTCCCCATCGGGGGGGCTTTGAGATTGGCCGGAGAACCGTCCGGAACAAAAAGAGTTACCAGATTAAGTTATTTATTACTTGTAGTATTGTAAGACACGCATTGAGGCGTAAAATAGACTATGGCGTTCCTTAAAAAGGAGCGCTTTTTATTTTTCAGGTGTAGAGACGCAGGCGTCTTTTAAATCCAAGGGAGGGGGATTGAAAGACGCCTTTTTCTTGGTGAAAATAAGCTCAAAACGGAAAGGAGCTATAAAAATGGCGGGTAAATTTAATAGAGGTTATAAGAGTGTCGTGGTGAGCAGCGCGGTAGCCGTATTCTTAACGTTGGGATTCTATCCGGGAGGCAAATCCAGCGTTTTTGCTGATGACGGCAGCCAGGCCAAGCTGCTTAAGAAAATCGAGGAGCTAGAGAATAGAATTAAGCTGTTAGAGAGTAAAAATGCGCCAAACGAAACAGGCCCGGCTGTAACTAAAAGCGATGTCGAAGCAATTGTGAATGAAAAAGTGGCATTAGCAAAAGAGGACGCCGGGTTTAAGATTCCTGAAATATTGAAGGATATAACCCTGAGCGGGTTCGTAGATACTTCCTATACATATAGCTTTAACCATCCTGATTCAGGAAAGACTACAGGGAGGGTATTTGATACCGAAGCAAACAGTTTTAACCTGCAAGCCGCCAAGATAGCCCTTGAAAAGCTGCCCGCTAAAACAGGAGGGGTGGGCTTTAGGGCCGATCTTCTGATCGGAAGCGACGCCAAAGTGATTAAGCCTTACGGTTGGAACACGGATGATGTTAATTTAGAGCAGGCATATATTGACGTATTGGTGCCCGTTGGGAATGGGTTGGATATAAAAGGCGGCAAATTCGTTACTTTGGCCGGAGCAGAAGTAATCGAATCAAAAGACAACTGGAATTTCTCACGTTCGCTGCTTTTTGGCTACGCCATACCTTTTACCCATACAGGCGTGCGCGCCAGTTATCCGGTTTTTGACACCTTGACCGCATATTTGGGAGTGAATAATGGCTGGGATGATATAAAGGATAATAATAAAGGAAAGACTGTCGAGTCTGCGCTGGCCTGGAGCCCCAAGGATTGGCTATCTTTTAACCTTGCCGGAATATACGGCCCTGAGGAAAGCGGGAACAACCATTCCAACCGCGCCTTGGTCGACTTTGTCGCCACCTACCAGCCTTTTAAGAAATTAACTTTTAAGCTTAATACTGATTATGCCCGGGAGCAAGACCTTGTTTCGCCCGGAAAAGCCGCCACTTGGTCAGGAGTGGCAGCATACGCGCGCTATGATATTAATGACAAATGGAGCTTTTCAAACCGTACGGAGTATTTCGGCGATCCCGACGGGGTCCGGGTCACTAGCGGGACTCCCGCGGATTACTGGGAGAATACCGCAACTTTGGAATATCGGCCGCTTAAAGGCCTTATTACGCGTTTGGAATACCGCTATGATCATGCGACCTCTGATGTATATACCGTTGGTTCAAAAGCGGTAGATTACCAGAGCACTATCGGCTTAGAAGCCATTTATGCATTTTAAGGAAGGAGCCAGAATATGGGAAAAATATTGCAAGAGAAGTTTAGCGGTGTAAAGACAGCGGCGCTGGCTGTCGCAATGGGGTTGTTTGCCTCTGTAGCGGTCAATTTTCCGGCTTTTGCCGCCGATCCTTCGGGGGCAGAAACTCTTGCGCATAATTTACAGGCTCCGGTTGACTATGTCTGGGTGTTGGTCTGCGGATTCCTCGTTTTCTTTATGCAGGCAGGTTTTGCCATGGTTGAAGCCGGGTTCTGCCGGGCGAAGAATGCCACTAATCTTATGGCGAAGAATACCATTGATTTTGTTGTGGCTTCTCTTGTTTTTATGGCTGTCGGTTTTGCTCTCATGATGGGAAATGATTACAAGGGTTTAATCGGGATATCCGGTTGGTTTTTACATGGGGCAAATTATGATGTAGGCAGGTATCTGGTGTTTTTCTGGCAGTTGGTTTTTGCCGGCACCGCGGCGACTATTGTTTCAGGGGCAGTTGCGGAGAGGTTGAAATTCAAGGCCTATTTTCTGTATAGCCTTGCGGTTACGGCGGTAATTTATCCTATATACGGCCATTGGGTATGGGGAGGCGGTTGGCTTTCCAAGATCCCTTTTGGCGTTGGCCACATTGATTTTGCCGGTTCCGGAGTCGTGCATACAATAGGGGGTTTTGTCGGTTTGGCAGGCGCTCTTGTCCTTGGGCCCAGGTTTGGCAAATTCGGCAAAGACGGAAAACCAAGGGCCATTCCCGGCCATAGCATAACTCTGGCAGCGTTGGGTACGTTTATATTATGGTTTGGTTGGTTTGGTTTTAATCCGGGTTCCACATTTTCCGCGCATCAGTTAAGGATTGCCGTTATTGCCGTTAATACGAATTTGGCGGCGGCAGCAGGCGCGGCAGTAGCGATCCTATTGGTATTTATGAAGACCAAGAAATGGGATGTGGGCATGATGTTAAACGGCTGCCTCGCCGGACTGGTTGCGATTACTGCGCCTTGCGCCTGGGTAGAAGCATGGGCAGCTGTAATTATCGGAGCAATTGCAGGCGCGCTGGTAGTTCTGGGAGTGTATTTCTGGGAAGCCAGAGGAGTGGATGACCCCGTAGGTGCGGTAAGCGTGCATGGCATAAATGGCGTATGGGGGCTTATCAGCGTCGGAATCTTTGCAGACGGAACATACGGGCTTGGCACGACAGACGCGCCGTTTGTTAAAGGTTTGCTTTACGGCGGCGGTTACGGCCAGTTGACCGCGCAGGTTATCGGGGCGGCTGTGTGCGTAGTATGGGCTTTTGGCTTAGGGTTTATCGCATTTAAACTACTGGATAAATGGTTCGGCATCAGGGTTTCTCCGGAAGAAGAACTAAAGGGGCTGGATATTATTGAGCACGGAACCCCGGCGTATCCTAATTTTTATACTACAAACCAGAACTAATCAACTTAATTTTGCCGCTTAGCTTTGAAAGCTAAGCGGCAGGGAGGCCTAAAGATGAAAAAGATAGAAGCGGTTATAAGAGTGGAAAAGTTAGAAGAGGTCACGGGAGTCTTAGAAACATTGGGTTGCCCCGGAATGATGATTACGCACATTGAGGGGCATGGCCGGCAAAAGGGAATTAGCGAGCAATTCCGGGGCAGAGAGTATAAGGTTAATTTCCTGCCTAAAGTAAAGATCGAGATCATTGTTAAAGACAATGAGGCGCATAAGATTGTAAACGCCATAGCTAAGATTGCCCGGACAGGCGAAATCGGCGATGGCAAGATTTTTATCTCTAATATAGAAGACGCTATGCGCATACGCACGGGAGAGCAGGGCGAGATCGCGGTATAGGGGATAAATATGATAGATAATGAATTGATCCGGAAAATATTGCGGCTAAAGGAGGAGAATGGTTATACCCTGCATGATCTGTCCAAGAAACTGGATATTCAGATTACTACCATAGAAAGGTGGCTGCAGACAAGGCGGATAAACAAGGTTTACGCGCGGTTGGTCAAAGAAAGATTGAAAATAGATTAAGAGCCGGAGATGATGGCAGGGCGGTTATTTTTTTGCCTTAATTTTACACAATTGGTTACACAAAGAGATATCTCCCGGAGCCAGAAGGCGATAGAAGGGTAGCCCGGGATCAATTTCTAACAAAAACCGCTTAGCGGGAAATAAAGGAGGTTAGCAATGATTAATGCAGGGGATACAGCGTGGGTTTTAATGTCGTCGGCCCTGGTATTACTGATGACGCCGGCGTTAGCTTTTTTCTACGGCGGCATGGTCAGGCGCAAGAACGTCTTAAGCGTTTTAATGCAGTGTTTTATTATCATGTGTGTTTTAAGCATCCATTGGGTTTTGATTGGTTATAGCATATCTTTTGCCCCGGCAAAAGGGTTTTGGGGAGGTTTGCAGTGGTTTGGATTAGGCGGCGTGGGTTTAGAGCCTTATGCGGATTATGCCGGTACGATTCCGCACCAAGCATTTATGATATTCCAGGGGATGTTCGCGATTATTACCCCGGCGCTTATCATCGGCGCGTTTGCCGAGAGGATGAAATTCTCGGGGTTTCTGGTTTTTACGCTGTTATGGGCCACATTTGTTTACGGGCCTTTAGCGCATTGGGTCTGGGGAGTGGGAGGATGGTTGCGTAATCTTGGCGCGCTGGATTTTGCCGGCGGGACGGTGGTGCACATTAACGCAGGGATTGCGGCGTTAGTTACGGCGATAATATTAGGCAGGAGATCTAACCTGGATAGGAATGTGCCTGCTCCTCATAATATGCCCTTCGTGGTTTTAGGGACTGGGCTTTTGTGGTTTGGCTGGTTTGGGTTTAACGCCGGAAGCGCTTTAGCCGCCAACGGCCTGGCAGTAAACGCATTTGTCGTAACCAACGTGGCCGCCGCTTCCGCAGGCTTAAGCTGGGCTTTGATTGAATGGATCCATAACGGCAAACCTACAATATTCGGCGTTTGTTCCGGAGCGGTAGCCGGGCTTGTCGCGATTACGCCGGCAGCGGGTTTTGTCAGCGTGGTCCCTGCCATAGCCATAGGGTTATTGGTAAGCGTATTTTGTTTTATCGCGGTTACCATAATTAAACCTAAGTTAGGCTATGATGATTCTTTGGATGCCTTTGGAGTGCACTGCGTAGGCGGAATTTGGGGCGCTTTAGCTACCGGTTTATTCGCTTCTAAAGCAGTGAATGCTTCCGGGGCTAACGGTTTATTTTTCGGTAACCCCAAACAGTTTTTAGTGCAGCTTATTGCGGTTGGGGTAACGGTTGTTTATACGGCAATATCCACCTTTGTTATCTATAAACTGGTAGATTTATTTATCGGTATGCGCGTAGGTGAGAAAGAAGAAGCTATCGGCTTAGACCTTACC
>JAZDMX010000013.1:0-2821 GCA_043800555.1 Candidatus Omnitrophota bacterium
TGAAAAAATAAAGATTGGATATATGACAGTTTATATCTTTTAAGATTATTTTAATGCCGTCAGGGCTCACACTCTGGTCGATAAAATTTATCTTCCCGCCTTCTATCTTAATATGCTTAAAAGCAAAAGGTAAAAGCTTAAATTCTTTAGGTTTAGCAGGCGAAGGAACGATAATATCCGTACTCGTATTCTCTGCGCTTGCCACAACCGCAGCTGCAGGGCTTTTAGTAAAAGTTAAATCGGGACGAATAAATTTAAGGCTGTTAAAGATTATCTTTCCGGTAAGAAAACCCGGAATACTCAAAGAGGCAGAAATACTCTTTACTTTTAGCAGGCCTTCGACATTGAGGTCTTTTATTTCCAAACCTAACGTGGGAGTAACAATGAAAGACCCCAAGGTTGTTTTCTTATGTGTTAGCCCCTTGATCTGGCCGGCAATAATCTGTTTACCAAATAAGTTTAGGGATATATACGTTACCCCGAAAATAACAGCCAGGCCTATAATGCTTAGCGCTAATATTTTTTCCGCTTTTTTCATCACACTGCTCTGCATACTCCCCGAAACATTCTATTTTATGCGCCTGGGCCGAATCCCTGACTGCCCTGACTGCCGTCAGGCAGGCGGCAGGCTGGGAACGGCCAATTTATATTTTTTTAATGTCCCTGGCGTGATTCGAACACGCGGCCCTTTGCTTAGAAGGCAAATGCTCTATCCAACTGAGCTACAGGGACATAATTATTTCATGGTCGGGGGAGAGAGATTTGAACTCTCGACCTCTTGCTCCCAAAGCAAGCGCTCTAGCCAAACTGAGCCATCCCCCGTATTACATCTTGGATGGCGAAATCCTCCGAAGCCCTATCGCCACTTTATCTGTCAAAAGGCGCAGGAGGATGACCATCCCCCGTTTTACCCTATTCTTTTTGTCTAGCAAAACGGTACCGCCCGCTATTGCTGCCCGGCGGTACCTTGATCCCCGCAGTACTTTTTCTTAAAACGAAAAAGTACTAACCGCGGGGATTAGTTTGGACGATAAGTTATGTCGCTATCTATCTAAAAAACAGCTCCATAACTTATGTCCTCACTAATTATATCAACCCTTCACTGTTTCTCAATGTATTTCTTGATAATTACCTTAGCCTTCTTGAGGGCATGATAACGATGGCTCATTTTGTGCTTGATCTTTTCGCCAAGCTGGGCAAAAGTCTTTTTGTATTTCGGAATAATAAACAATGGGTCATAACCAAAGCCGTGACGGCCCTTTAATTCAAATCCGATCAATCCGTTACACCTGCCTTCTACCGCAGCTATTAAACCATCTTTATCCGCCAAAGCTACAGCGCACACATAATACGCTTTTCGCTTTTCTATCGGCATCTCTTTAAGCATCTTAAGCAATTTTAAATTATTTTGCGCGTCACTCTTGCCTTTTCCTGAAAAACGCGCCGAGTAAACCCCCGGTCCACCATTAAGCGCATCCACGCAAAGCCCGGAATCTTCCCCTAACGTAATTTTTCCGGTAGTGCGCGCTATAATAACCGCTTTTTTTATAGCGTTCTCTCTGAATGTTTTTCCGTTTTCAATTATACGCGGAGTCTTATTATAATCTGACAAAGAGCTTACCTTAAGATTAAGATCTTTTAAAATCGCCTTTATCTCTTCGAGTTTCTTTTTATTTTTGGTTGCTACTATTAATTCCATCTTTAGGGACACCCAATGAGCTAATCGGTAAGGTGTCCCCTCCTTAGAAATTGTCAACCTTAGGGGACACCCTGCGCTTTGGTTTGTTGGGTGTCCCCCGATTGGTTTGTTGGGTGTCCCTAGAGGAGGTCGCCGACTAGCTTTCGCTGGATGCTGAATAAACCCTCAATCCCTTTCTGGGCAAACACGAGCATTTTATCCATTTTTTCTTTGGAGAACGGCTGCCTCTCGGCTGTGCCCTGGATTTCAATAAAATCGCCCGAACCAGTCATAACAACATTCATATCCACTTCAGCCTTAGAATCTTCTTCATAACATAGATCCAAAAGCAATTCACCATTCAATATCCCCACGCTCGTCGCCGCAACATAATCACTAATGGGGATATCTTTTATTAACCCGGATTTTTTCAGCTTGTTTAAGGCATCGACCAAAGCCACAAAGCTCCCGGTAATAGATGCGGTGCGCGTGCCTCCGTCACCCTGGATAACATCGCAATCAATCCAAATGGTACGCTCGCCCAAAGACTTCATTTCCGTGACCGTGCGTAGCGACCGGCCGACAAGGCGCTGGATCTCGTAAGTGCGGCCGGAATCCTTTCCGCGCGGT
The DNA here is from genome assembly GCA_043800555.1 of Candidatus Omnitrophota bacterium. Lineage (GTDB taxonomy): Bacteria > Omnitrophota > Gorgyraeia > Gygaellales > Profunditerraquicolaceae > UBA6233. The sequence goes on from JAZDMX010000013.1 coordinate 2,309, forward strand.
ATGCGCGTGCCGCAGGAACGCGGAAGCATCCCGTATTCAGCCGTAACCCAACCCGTGCCCGAACCCCTTAAAAATGGCGGCACACTCTCTTCAACTGAAGCCGTGCATATAACTTTTGTATTCCCTAACTCTATAAGGCATGAACCTTCCGGGAATTTAAGATAATCCCGGGTGATATTCATTTTCCTTAATTTATCCTGGCCGCGGCCATCCTGCCTAATCATAAATATTCTCCTCCTCCGCCTCCATAAGCAAAATAATCGTAGAGCTACGGAGGACTTCGCTAAATTTGTTTTATTTAGGTGCTCGCTCCCTTATAAATATTATTTCCCAAATAGTCAATTGCAACAATCAAAGGAAAATTTTTGACTTCCAGTTTTAAAATTGCCTCCGGGCCTAAATCGCGATAGGCAACTGTTACCGCTTTTTTAACATACCGGGCTAAGAGCGCCCCGCAACCGGCATAGGTTAATAAATAAATTCCCCGGTGTTTCTTAATCGCATCCCTTACTT
>JAZDMX010000002.1:0-65257 GCA_043800555.1 Candidatus Omnitrophota bacterium
AGTGAATAATGCATAAGGCAAGCAGTCGGCATCTTTCGATACTGTGGTTCTAACCAAGGGCTCTATTGCTGTTTCATATATCTTCTGCATTGTGGTGGATGTTTCCTGAGCTGTGGTGGCTTTCTCTTCGGCTGTGGTGGCTTTCTCTTCGGCTGTGGTGGCAATTTCTTCTACTTCCTCTACTTTATTCATAATAGGAGCCAATTCTTCCCTAAGTGCCTCTCTTATTGCTTCCTTGAGCTCTTGAAGAGCTGCTATAATCTCCTGGGTCTCTGGGCCTACGATATTACCGTTTGAACTTTCTTGGACAGGCTTTCCTTTCCTATCAAAAACAGGATCATAGATTTGCATAAAATCCAATTGTAATTCGAAAACAATTATAAGATTAACAAGGGCGTCTATGGCTTTTACTACGCCACTCTCTATATCCTCAAAAGGCATTCTGGCAAATACCGCATCAATGGCCTCTGCAATCTGCCTTTCTAATGTTTCCACTTTAGCTGTCTCCTGCTTAGCCTGCGCTTCTAATAATGCGGCTACCTTGCCAGTTATCTCTCCATTAGTAATATTCTTTAGACTCTTTTCTAATGCAGCAGTATCAGTGACTGTTGCCTGTCCTTCTTGTTTTTCCAACTTCTTTTGTATATCCCGAAGCACCCGCTCCTCTGCGGTAATCCAAGTCTGCTCCTTAATGTTAGCCTTATTCCCGTTCTTTCTGGTGAGATAGCCTTCGAATTTTTTCCTGTTTTCAGGAGTATCCTTCATGCCAAACTTCTTGGTTCCTGAAGAAAGCAGTTCAATCATTTTCTCTCTGGCAGTTATTTGTATAAAAGTATAAATCCATGTTTTGAGCCCTACTGCCGGTGAAGACGAAATTGTGGGATTTGAGGTTGCACTTCCGGAAATGCCAGCTTTTGCGGTGATTGAGGAAGACGCACTTTTCGCGCCACTGGTTTTTGCAGTCTCCGGGCCGGGAATTACTTTGGCCGCGGTATAAGTCCTTACTGCAGCGCCTACATCTTTTCCGGCTCCTTGAGCCAGATTACCTGTATTACCGGATGCACCTTCTGCACCCTGTCCCGCTTCTCCATCTCTGGAGATTGCACTCCGGGAACCTGCCAAACTTCTTAAAACGTTTGCTAAATTGCTTACTGCCTCTGCTACAACTGCACTTATTTGCGCTCTTATCTGTCTAAAACCGCTAACCAACTTTGAGTAAGAGTCGGTTAGTGAGCCGGCAGGCGGGGCTAATCCGGCTAAGTGAAGTTTGCCATTACTGGTTATTAATGATAACGGGCTGCTCACAACCTTTAATCTGGCATTTAAACCGGGCAACATCGCCGGATTGACCGGGTTAACAATGCTTGAGCTGCTTATAGCGCCAACCAATGAGCCTACGGGAGTGGAAGAAGAAGCAGTATTGGGTATCGTGACCGGAGATGACGCAGGCAAAGCAGTCTCTTTCTTCTCGGTTAATGGCAGAGGCACTTCGCGCTGGCTACCACCCGGGCCATTGCCTTCACCCAAAACGCCTTTACCTATACTACCGCCACCACTGCCACCAACTGCCAAAGCCGCCTTTACCGCTTCCGCTATAATTACCTGCTTCTGTGCCAAAGGAGACGAGGCAGCAACCCAACCACCCTGTTCAATGTATTCTGTTAATGCTTTTAAAGTAGGAGATAACGGCCTCTGTCCTGAAGCGCTTGGTTGCTGTTTCATACTCTGCATAATAAGCGATTCTATAAAGCTAACGACCGGCCCAGCCTCTTTACCAGCCTTTTGCAAACGAGCCTTTAGAGCGCCCCATTCAGCCTTGCCAAACTTAGTATCTATATTGCCGATTATCCCTTTAACCTTGCCGACAAACCCAGCATTAATTTCGTTGGGATCCTGGCTCTTAATATTAAAAGCCTCTCTAATAACTTCCAATAGTTTCTTGGATTTAGAGCCAGCCATCTCTTTCTCAACAACAGGCTTGCGGGTTGCATACCATTTTTTATATGCGTCTGTTCCATGAATCTGCGGGACATCTTCTTCTTTGATTAAATTACCTTCGATATCAAATACCGGCAGGCGATCTTTTCCTGTTCCTCTCGTAATTTCAAACACTTGATCGGCAAAGATTCTATTAACTATAATACCTATTATCACATTAGGAGACAATACGCCTTTTTCTCTTGCGTTGCTTACATTAATCAATCTTCCTTCGGTATTTAAGACTCCGCCCTCTCCCTCAACCTTTGCTCTAGATATAATAAGAGTGACTCTTCCATCAAAATTATCCATACCTGCTGTTAACTCCCGGGCTCCATGCCTGTAGGCATTATATTGATCCGCAAAGCCGCCGGGAAGCAAATAGTCGTAACTTTCCGATAAGCTAAAACATATATTAGCTGCATCTTGATAGTTTGCTATGCCGATGTGGCTGGTAGGCATACCTGCTCCTGCTAACCTCTCTATTAAATGCCCTTTGTTTTCTATCCCGATAGAAAGACTGTCCCTTAAATAATCCATATGAATTCCGCGCAGAATCTCACCCTTAATGCCACCAATGTCCTCGAATTGCCTATTAGAAGAGGCTTTTGCAACTACCGGCTTTTGCGCCAAAGGCGCAGAAGAACTAAGGCCTTCCGGCTTTTGGGCTTGTAGCGATGTTACTAAAGAAGAGCTGGCTTTATCTGTTTGCTCTCCTGACAATTCCGCTCTTTTTATGCCTGCAAAATGATCTGCGCCTTCCTGTGTGGCAAAATTCCAACTACCATAAGGCCGAGAATAAGCCTCCCCTCCAAAAACAGCTCGCTGCTCAACGGTAACTTCCCAGCCCGGTAAAGCCGGATGAACGAATACTTCCAGGGGTGCTTGCGCTGCCAATGTTTGAGCCTTTGACAGTCTTAGCTCTCTTAACATAGCTTGTCCCGCCGGGCTTGATAAATCGGTTTTGGCGCCGCCACCCCCAAACTCAAAGCGCCTAAACGGCATCAATGAACCTAATTCATTCTTTTCCACAATGGAATCGACTATTTCCTCATTGGCCGCATTGCCTATTTCTAAATCGCTTAGGCCGGCTATGTGCCCGATAGCGTCAAGAAGGGTATGGGTAATTTCGTGCGGTATGATTACAGTAAGCAAGTCGCCCCTCCAGCCCGGCCTTAAACCACCCTGCTCGTCCAGAAGCAGCCTGGAATTTAAGTTTATATTATAGCCGTATTCAGATATGGTGCTATCGGCCAAGCCGTAATCGCCTTCATAGGTATTAGCTGAAGCCTTTTCTATCTCTTCGTCTAACCGAAAAATAAGCTGCAACTCTTTACCTAAAGCTCCATACACGCCCTGCAGGTTACCTGCGCTTCCAATATTCGCGATGACATCTCTGGCGCGCGCTATCTTTACAGCTGTTTCCTCTTTTTCATCTTGAGGCTTATTAACGGATTCCTGCTCCAGCTTATTCAAATAAGATTCCAGCTTGCTTGTAATCTTATGCAAATACTGCTTGATAAAACCAGCCCCAAGTTCTCCGGTAAGGGCTGCTTCCTGTATTTCCTTAGTCTTACCATCGCGGGCCGCAATTAAAGAGCCAGAAAGGGCTATGAGGCCTAAGGCCTGCCTGCGCAACATTTCAGCCCTGAAATAAGGCGTATAGAATATTCCGGCTCCGCCTTCTTGCGCCGCCACCTTCCTTAAGTTCCGATACGCCGCTATGGTCCTGGCCGAATTCATATCCGCCGGCAAATAATCCTGCCCTTGGCTAAATAGCGAAGAAATGGTAACTGTAGAAGGCGTATTATCTATAAGCAAAGCTCCTTTTTCGCCAGTTATAACCGGTATGACATTAACCTCTGCTTTACCCACATCCAAAATCGCCTTTTGCATCATCTTGTAGCTGCGGTAATACCTGTCGTATAAATACGTTCTAAGCATACCCTGCGCAGGCGCAGAATAATCCAGTTGATCCTGCATATTATCCGTAAATGTTTCAAATGATTCCTGCAACCCGTCAGGGAGCCCGCCTGCCGCTAAACTATCGCCTGACGGGAAATATTCTCCGATACTCTTAATGCGCTTCGCATATTTCTCCATGGAAGGGTTTTTCTCCAGCTGCTTCTTAAGCTCCGCGCTGTAACGGCTGTTGATACCGGCAAAATCAGCCAAGGTTGTAGCTTCTTTAAAGAACATATCGGTGAAATTAGATAAGCTGGAAGATGCCCCAAAGAATGAAAGTATATCTTGTTCGGCGCTGCTTAGGTCTCTCTTTTCGGTAAGTTCCGTAAGATAATCGCGCAATGCCTTATCTTGAGCAAGGATGTCCTGCGTGAAAAGCCTGTATGACGAAAAGATCGCGTAGAAACCCAACAAATCCGTGCCTGTATTATTAAATATGTCCGGGCTCTTTTCCAGCAAACCACGCAATTTGGATGCGGCTGTTACGGAATCATTCTGGTTGGCGATTTTAGAAAGAGAGGTTATTTCCCTGGTGAACGCGGCATTGGCTTTCTGATAATCTGCTGCTGCTCTCCTGCCAAATGCATTTTCCCGGTTGATGACCGAATTATAAAGATAGAACATCTGGCTGCCGCTACCGGCAAGCAAGCCTTTTACAAAATAAGCCGGGTTGCGCAAGTAAGCCCTTAGCAAGGCCTCTTTTCCGCTTTCATAGAAGAGGGCAGCTTGTTGAGCTCCGGGAGTCAATAAGCGATAGGCCCCTGCTGCGGAAGCCAAAGAATCATAGGTATAATTAGGGTCTACCAATGCTACCAAGGCATCGGCAAGCTTGAATCTGTTAAAGCTGAACTTTTCAAAAGTAGGAATAAAATTATACCCGGCAGAATTTTCATCTGTGGGATATATATAGGCATTAATCTGCTCTACCATATTCTGAAGATAATCAAAATAGTTGACATTATTGGCTTGGATTGCATTAGCCTGATTTCGGAAGCCTTCTAATACCTGATAGAAAGGCGAAGATTGAGGGGTATATGGAAGGATGGTATTTATTAACGCATCGGGTGAACCCCTTACGCCGTTAGCCAAACGCGCAGCCTCCAATTGCCCTAGTATTTTCTGGCGGGCTTCAAGGCTTAATTCTCCGGTTTGTCCTCTAGGCGCATCAGCTGTATTAAACCTCGCATTTTCGATAATTTGGACCACAGGATGGCTGGAATCAAAGTTGGAGTTTCTGATCTCATCTGGCAATACGCTCTTCTGCAACCCCTCCGGGCTCTTAGCTACTTCGGCAACGCCAAGCAAGCCGCTGGCATCCTGGAAAGAAGCTTTATCGTTGTAGGCTATCGAATCATATTTGTCTAAAATTCGCGCTGCCTCTGCCAAAACCGAGCGGGCATTGCTCCTCAGGAAATCAGGAGCATTAGGCTCATTAACGACTTTCTGGAATATGTCTTCGGCTTTTAAGGCAACTTCTTCAAGGGCCATTCTGATGCGCACTTCAGGAGCCTGGCCTGTTTCAGAAATAACCACCTTGTAAGATTCTTTATGCTCTATGGCCTCTTTTAACAATTCTTGCAGCCGGGAAGAAAGCCCCGTGTCGCCCAGCGTATTCGCCTGCACGACCATAGTTTTTAGCTTTTCGATTATGCCGCGGGACATAGCCGCTTCTCTTACCTGGAAGACAAGCGCGTCCGAAGTCTCGAGTGCTTCTTTTGCTTTCGAGCTATATTCCACTTTCCTCCTATAATAATCTCCGTCTCCCTCGCCAACGGCCTGCGGAATAAACTTACCAATGGCCCCTATTTCCTCAATCTTCTTCATGGTCCTAGTATCAAGATTATCTACGGATAACTTACCGTCTTCATAGTAAACAAGCCTCTTGCCCTCTTCAATATCTTCCCGGAGGCTTCTGTTGTTTCTGTTTATCGCCTGAATAAGGTCGGAACTTGTCCAGTTATGGGCATCTGCCACAATCAAATCAAAAGCGCCTTTATAATCAATACCGGTTGCTCCTCTTTCATTGGAGAGGACAATGAGCCTGTCTTCTCCTATGCGTTTACTTATATCAAGAATATCTCCTGCAGAAGTGCCCTCTTTTATCTCGGTAACCGTAAGGCCTTTTCCTTCGAGATTTGCCTTAATTGCCGCGCGCGCGTCTCTGTCTTTAACAAACACGATCAACCCCTTGGTAACGGCCAGATTGATGTCTTTTGCGTTTAACGGCATAATTTCCGCTGTTTCAAGGCCTTTCGACTCATGCGCAGTTAAAACCCTGTTTCCGATATTAAACAACAGCATAGACCTTACTGATTCCATGGTTCCGGAAGCGCCGGCAATAGAAGCGTTTTTCTTAAAACGCAGCATTTCTGAAAGGGTCGCCTGCGAAGATGACTTGGATATTTCCAAATTATTCTTAATGAGGCTTATATCTTTGCCGCTATATCCCAGCTTTTCCTTTTGAGCCGCAACTCTGGCATATATAGCAGCAAGGAACCCTTCTTCGCTAAATACTTTCTTTGCCTGGGCTTCTCCTCTATTACTCGGGACAATCTTGTTCCCAAGAACCGTAAAATTGCCTTGGCTCTGGGCATCCCGCGCAGCCAGGTATGCCCCGACTTCTTCCTTGCCAATACCGCGGTCTTTAAGTATATCCAGGGCCTGCCTGCTGATGACTGTTACCCCGTTTTGTTCATAAAAAGAGGCTTTTTTATTAGCTCTCGCCTCTTCTATGCCTGTTTCCCTGGAAATAGTGCCATTTTCGAACAAGGGCTCGATTATCCCGAATACTTCTTCAGCCCTGCTAATCTTAGCAGGAGATTTATCAACTAATTTCTCTGCCCCGTAAGAACTGATAAAGGTCGTCTTATCCGAGAATGGAATATGGAATTCATCGAAACGCACTACATCGTGATTGTAAATTGCCCGCATTAAATCGGGGTCATCGGTCCTATTCCTTAAATGCCCGAATTTATCCATCGAGAATACGGTAATCATTTTTGCGTCTCTTAATACATCCTTGAGCTTGCCTGAATCAGTTTCATTATCCAGGGCGTCGCCATTCTTAATTTCCAAACCAAATTGGCCTAGGAATTCTGCATTATTCAACTCATTTGCCTTCACTCCCGAGCTTAAGGCCTGGCCCATTTCATCGGAATTCTTGATGACAAGCACCTCATTATTCTTATACACCAGTTTTCCGCCTATTCCTTCTGCCTTAAGCGCCGCCAGCAGGGCCATTTCTACAGGAAAAGCAAATGTCTTCCCGCCGCCTGAAGATTGCTGCACGCTGCCGCCTTTGGATAAGCCAACAATCATCCGCAACTGGCCTTCTGCCGTATCTCTTGAGAACCCTTTGCCGAACTTACCTTCCATATATTTTAAGGCCGAGGCTATAACTATGCCGTATATCTCACTTTCATTATTTCTTCCTTCTTTATTGGATTTAATATTCTGGGCAATAAATGCATCCGGCCTAAGCCCTGCGATAAACAAGGAGCCATCTTGAAATATTATCTTGCCCAAGTAAGCGTTAATGGAATCAACAATGGGCTGCAATTTTATAACATCATCCAGGCTTGCGCCTTCTTTAATACCGACTTTCAAGTCTTGGGTGAGCGTAAGAGCTCCGATATTAAACCCTGAAGCAGCTTTCTCCATGTCTTTCATGCTGTAGAACCGGCCAATCTCCGAAGAATATTCTGAAAGCTGCTCAACGCTAAAAGTAATTTTCTCGTTTGCCAGGGGGGAATCCTTGATCTTCTCTAAAGCTTTGCTAAACAAAGAGCCTTCTCTGGCTTGGATACTGTCAATAAACCGGCCGAGGCGATTCCTTGCTTTTAGCTCGACAGTATTTTCTCCCTCAAGCCTCCCGTAAAGAAGCCCGCCGGCTATCTCTATCAAGGATGCGGTATTTTCCTTAGCGGCCGACAGGCGCGCGTAATCTTTATTCGAACAAACCGTGCTCAATTCGCCTAATAAGTTATTAACTGCGCCTGCTTCTGTATTAAGCGTATCTGCTGTTATGCCGGCATTGAGGATATTCCTTAACGCCCTTAAAGCTTCCAGGGCAGCGCTTAGATTCTCAAATCGTTTTATCTGCCTCCGGTATTCTGCCGCGGAAACATTGTCTACCAGCTCCTTGAGAATCGCATTGGGAGCGAGTTTAACAAAACCGTCCAAATCCGTTATGGGAGTTGTAATTTTTGCGGCCCTGACGTATTCACCAATAAGCCCCCAGGTGCTTTCCAAAGCCTTGCTTGAGCCCTTAGAATCAGGGTAAAAATCCTTTATCTTGCCAAATGCCGTCTTTTTATCTTGCGCGTTATAAGCATCCACTAACCCTTTCTTTAATAACCCTAACTCGCTTAACTGCAATTGATGGATACGGCTTAAATCCGCGCCTTCAAGATAAGCGGATATCCTTCTCTCTCTCGCATGGAAATAATCTTTATATTTACCGGTTATGGCGGGCTCTTTTCCCTGCGCGCGCTGATACGCCAAGCTCTCGACCTCGCTCATTACTGAAGAGACATATTCCCTCTTTACTGCTTTATCGGTAATAGCGGACAGATTGGCGGTTAATGTTGTTTCAAATCTTTTCTTAAGGTTATCCGTTAATCCATCCCTCCAGATTTCACCTAATTCTATGCCTTTTATCAGGCTGCCGCTCTTCCTTGCGCTCTCAAACAAGGAATCCAGCGCTTTTGTTTTAATCGCTCTGTCTATGCCTAGCTTAAGGATAATATCCTTCCTGCCGGGGAACCTGAAAGCGATATCCGTAGTGTCGCCTATAGCGGCTTTTGAAACTCTGGCAGCTTCATCGGAAGTAGCAAAATCCAATAAGCCCGTTCCGCTTCTAAAATTGATTATTGAAGCATCAACCACTTTCCTGACCAAGACATAATTGCCATGATTTGAAGAAAGTTCTTTTATCTTATTAATCTCTGTTTGTACCTGAGGCCCGTTATCAGCCAAAGCTTCAGTCTTTATCCCTTCTGAAGGATAAGAATTCCTCTGCGCGACAAAATCATTAAGATATCCGATAACCCCTTCCTGGTTCCCTTTTAATACCGCATCAAAAGCTTTCTTAAAATTATTGCCTTTATCCCAAATAAAATTAGCCTGCCCCTCAAGAACTGCCCTGGTAACACCTTCCGGCTCTCCAAGGTTATCATGGGCAAACTTTATGAAATTATCTTTTACGGCGGAGCTAAACCCGGTCATCTTCGCTACAGCTTGTTCAAAATTCCCGCCGTTTTCTCTTAATATACCTTTGAACGCATAAAAATCTTCCCTGGAGAGCGCCGTAGCTCCAGCCCTGTCAATTAAAGAAGGCTCTAAACTCGGCGCCATAAAGAACGGAAGCCACTTAAAAGCTTCTTTTTCTCCGCCGGATAAATAACCGTTTACGCTAAAAAGAGGGATTTCTTTACCGTTAATATTAACGCTTCCCTGCTTTCCTGTCTGAAGATCCTTGAGCGGCCGGGCATCAAGCTGGATTCCCGCTGCATTTGCCAAGACGGAATCGGCCAAGGCTACTGCCTTATCAACGCCTGAAACAAAGCCCGGCATCCAGATTACAGAAGAATCAATCCATTTTCCAAAGCTTATTGCCCTGCCTAAAGCTCCTGCCGTAGGATTAATTGCCTTAAAAACTATGCCATCTGCGGCATTTTTCTGCAACCCGGACTTTTCTAAGCCCAGCCTGCCGATATTGATAATTTTCTCAAACAGGCCCCCTGAAGTTAAGGCCGGGGCTTTGCTGGTTTTCATCTGGAATACTTCAATCATCGGTTTCATCCACAAGCCTGAACGCGGGCCGGTGACCGCGCTCTGAAGGATATCTGTCATGGTAAGCGGGCCATATACCGGCTTAAAACTTCCATTCTTATCCTTGCCAAGACCTCTTTCTACCATCAACCAGCCTTTTGCGGAATCTGAATGCACATCCAGTAAGCCTGCCTTATAAAACACTCCGTTCCAGAGGGCTCCGCCAAAAGTAAAAGCAGGCGATACCGCGGTCCATTCTATAGCGCCTGCCAAGGCGCGGTTGTAAAGTAGTTCCGGGCCAACAGCCTTACTTAAATTCAATATGCCCAGGACTTTTGTTTCCTGTAGCGCTCCTGCGCCGCCAAATGTTTTCAGGTTCCTGGTAATCTCCATGCCTTGTTTTCCTATATATAAAGCGGTTAACCCGCCCAAAAAGCCTCCGGATACGGCATCCATTATATAGGCTCTCAAGGGTTTCGTATTTCCGGTAATTAAATCTCCGGTTAGGTTAACTCCTGCTTTTGCGGTTGCGCCAACGGCAAACCCATAGCCAAACCTATCAAGCCCGGAACCCGTAATCATCCCTGTCTTCAGCCCATACCAGGCCCCCAAGCCTATTACCGCGCCTCTGGCATAATTTAACAGATTGCTATTAGACGCCAACCTGCTTAAGAAATCCTGATCTGAAGATTCGCTTTCTATAATTGTTTTGGCCAAAGGAAAGGCCCCGGCTCCAATCGCAATTGAGCTTATTAAAGGATATTCTTTAATCATATTTGAAATGGCCGAAGCGGAGGATAAATTTACGATTGCCGAAGATGCGCCAAAGATAGCGCCAAAGATAGCGCCATTGGCTGCTCCTTGCGCATAAGAAGTTAGGACGTTGGAAGCGGTAATTCTCTGCCCGTCGCCATTTAATGCCGCTAAGCTTGCGCCGGTAATCGCATTGACCTGCCCCCAGAGCGCGGACTGAGAAAAAACGGAGCGAGCTAACGCGTATCCCTCTCCGGCGGCGATGCTTTTTCCCAAGGGGCCGGTTAAGCCTGCGGCAACAAGCGCAAAATTAGCATCCCGCGGGAGAAATCCGTTCCAGACAGATTCCCCGAAGTTTGCTACGCTATTAATCTTGCTGCGGTTATCATAAACTGACCTGCCTGCACTTACCGCGTTGGGGATGCCGACAGTCAAGGCGACAGATTGAGTAACCGCCGGATTAATAAAACTGAAATTGATCAACGCGTCCTGGCCGAAAGTCAAAGCTTTGCCCGAAGACATATAAGAAATTTGGTTCGCCAATACGTCTGAAACTGCGGCAAATTGAATGCTTGAATTAGTTATAGAGAAACCGGCGTTTTTTAAAACGCCTAATTCTATAGCAGTCATCCCCGCCTTACCCAAATACGCTATAGCAAGTTCGTATAATCCCGAGGCTGCATAACCATTGTTAATGAGGTAATTGCCTTCTTCTATCCCCGCCTTTAACGAGCCTAATCCGCCTGCTTCAGATGCTTTAATCTTAAACCCTGTCCCGGGGTCGATTAAATCCCAGTCCTGTGAGTTATCGCCGACCCTGTCCACTCTAATTGAGCCATTTTCTTCAAGATAACCGTATATAGACTTGCGGGTAGGTTCTGAATAGAACAATCCCGGTATGCTGCGTATAGCGTGCAGGTTTGTTCTTGTCCAAGCTTCATTCCCCCATTGTTTCAATGTATTGATGCCGGTCATATATCCCAATAGGTAATCTGCTCCGGAGCCAAATGCAGTTGCCCCTGTAAAAAGAGTGGCAAAACCGGCATCTATGCCCTTTTCCAGGTATCGGCCTGCTTTGGCATCAAAATACCCCAATTGCGCCAACCCTTCCGCGGTAAACTCTTTAGATTGGCGAAGATAATAAGCGGAATCATTCTTTGCCCCTGCCAAATTCGCAATTTCTCCGCTGGCGTAAGTAAGCCAGCCGCCTATTTGCCCAAAACTGCCTGCTATTATTTTTAGACTAGCGGCTACGTTATCCGGGATGCTAAGCCCGCCTGCCGGGCCTCCTATGCTAGCCAATTCCATCTTGGCCCACTGGCCGTCGGACATCAACTGATACTCGCCGCTGGCAAGCTTAACAGCTGTCCCCGGTAGGCTACCGGTAAAGGTATGCGTCAGTTCTCCGCGGCCTGAAGCGCCCCCGGCCTTGATATCAATGGTAGAAATATATTTACCGCTAGAAACTTCCTGGTTCCCCAACTTTATCCCCTGAACAGCCGTAAATTGCGTCCCGGCATCTTGTGTCATCAAGCGCGACTGCATATTATCGGGGTTTATAGAAACAGGAAGCGAGCCTTCATCGAGCCTGACTTTATTATTAAGCCGCGCTGACGGGTCGGTCGCGCCAAAAGAAAAGAGCCTGTCGGAAGAAATCCTCTTACCGCTAACGGTTTCGTTACTGCTATTATCAAGCGACAAAAGATGCCCTTTTAAATCAGCCAACGGGACATCCACGGCGTGATCCCGGCTAAGAGCCGCTTCCCAGACTCCAGGAATATCCGTTTTATCGGCGTTCTTCGCGATAGATAGCTGAAGCGGTTCTTTTGAGCCGCTTGATTTCAAGCTCATCGCCGGAAGCCCATCCCATTTAAGAGATATTGTCTTCCACGAGCCGCCCTGCGGGTTAGCGGCGCTGCCGTTGCTATCGGGTTCAAATGCCAAAACAGGAGCGTTAACTCCCCTGGCTGTAAGTATTATCCCGCTGCCTGAATTATCGTTGGAAGAAACAGGGGCATTGACAATTCTTTCCCGCGCGCTTTGCTGGACCTGCACGCCTTCCGATGTCCCCTCCCAACTCTGCACTGCCCTCCCATCAATCGCTTCCAAGGTCGAAACATACCGGGAGCCGGCTGGGTTATTAAGGATCGCTTGCTCGCCAACCTTGCCTGTGCCGGTCAAAACCAGGCGCGTCCCCAGCTGGCCAAAAAGCGGCGCAACGCTAATCTGATCTTTTGTGTCTACCTGAATATTGACAGGCACTTGGGAATCATCAAGGAATTTATGCGTCTCCAGGTCCAGCCCAAAAGCAATAATCCGGCTGGCAATATTGCTGGCGGCAGAATCAGAAGAACCTGTTGTATTTTCCGGAATCATATAGGGGCTTAACAACGGCAACCATTTCGATGGGACAACAACGTTGTTATCAACGGCAAAACATAAGACCTTATCGACATAAGTAACCGGGACCTTCTGCGGTTTCCCGGTGGAATCATTCGGAAGGATACCGCCGATAATCTTGCTGTTTTGGCTGATTATTTCATTGAAAATTTCGAACTTGGAATCATTAACGACGCGGCCAACGGGCCGGACCACAGAGGTGATCTTAAATGTCGCGCCAAAATAATCGCTATCCATCACATCCTTGACAATGGGCTTTGCCGCCTGCTGCGGGTAAAAGACGCGCATCTTAGCCGAAGTGCCTTTAAAATCCGGGCCATTAGGAGCCATATGAGATATCAATTGGTCGCCTTTGATTGTGGCGCGGCCAATGGACATGCCGGAACTGGCTATAAGAGTAGTCCCGGAAACGCCGGTTAAAGGCGCCGCCCTAAATGCACGCGGGTCAGAATCAGAGCTTCCGATTTCAAAAGGCAAAACTCCCTTATACATAATCCCGTATTGCTTATCAAAGTAGCGCACATAAAACCGGTAACTATCTCTGGTAAAACGGATATCGCTTCCCTTGGCTCCCTTAACGGCATCGGGGCTGGAACCCGGGATATAGGGCATCAACGAATTGTTGACCAGCAAAATACCTTGCTTCTTGCTTGGATCAACAGACGCCTCAATGCCCCAATGAGCGCCCTGCGCCCATATCCCCTGAATACCGGCTTCCAGGGATTTCTTTCCGGACATTACCGTCTTAAGGTAATGTGGTTTATTTTCAGCCAATACCGAAGAGAACTCTCCATTGCCCTTACCGAGAAACTCTACGGCGATGCTGCCATTATTATAATTGATCCGCTGGCCTATCCTTGCCGAGAATTCCCCTGTTAAAAGCTGCGCTTTTTCTGAACCCGAAACCGAAAAGATTTGATAATCCTTATCGGCCAGAGGGATCATCCGGCTATAGTCGCTGCCTGATGCGCCTCTCAACGGCCAAGCCCAGTTCTTCGGATCCAGGTCCAACTGGCCATGTTGAATCGGCACGCCCTGCAGGCGCTCAAACAGATACCCGGCTGCGGTAACCGGAGCGCGTGTCGCCCCGGTTACAATCGTTCCGTCTAAAACTGCCGGCCCGACTGTGCCGCTAGGAGCTATTCCCCAAGGGACGCCTTTTGCGGTAAATTCAATAAATCCATCGCCTATAGCCGCACCGCTTTCCGTTTTCGACTCAAGATTTATAATCGCGGCTTGGCCCCGCACCGCAGTAGCTGCGTTTGTGCTCTTGCCCTCCGGCACAGCTAACGCGGCAGCGTCAATAAACGTCAAAGCGGATTTCGTTAATACAAGAGGCTTGCCGTTGTAGAGATATTTTGCGTCCTCAGCCTTTGATAAAGGCACATTAACGCCATTATTCGTAATAAGCGTCGCGCCTTTTGCGCCCAGGAAAAGATTAACAATCCCGTCTGTTGAACGCTCGCTATCCAACATCGCCCCCACAGGCACTTCATGATAAACTATTGCCTTAAGGCCATTCTGGTTACGCGCAATAGAGCCTGTTATTTCGACTTTTTGCCCCAATGTGCCGCTGATATACGCCTTCTGCGGCTTGGTTTCTGAACGCCACATGCCGTCGGCGCCTATTGAGATACGCTCTTTGATCCCATAGCTAAACTTTACAGGCATCGGCCCTCTATCGGTTTGGGCCAAAGCCCCAACCATATCGCCCCTATTATAGTAACGGTCATTGGCAATGGGCCTAAGCGCGCCATTCATCATATTAACCTTACCGTTTTCAGGAATAATAGCCACCAGGTTCTGCTCTTTGGCAATCTGCCAATCAAGCGTAGCTAATCCGGGTTTCAACGAAGAGATATCGGTTTTATCGCTGCCGCCGGCGCCGGGCACCAGATAATCAGAAGGCGCTAAAGCAAAGAGGCGCTTAACACCGTCGTAGCCTTCTCCGCGGGCAGGCTTGCCGTCTTTTGTGGTCGAGGTAAGAGTAAAACTGCTTGTCGGCAGGAGTTGGCCGTTGGCAAGTTTAAGCGTGGTTCTTCCTGTTTCCATATCCCACGCGAATCCTCCGGGCGCTTCCCCGGAAACTTTGGCTCCAGAAACAAGGATATTGTTTGCTTCCTTCTTCAAAACCGCGCTACCGGACAATCCTTCAACTCTTATAGCGGAAGGATCCGTAATAACGTTCCAAATAGAATGGCCGCGAGGCCCAAGGGCATTGACAATACCGCCCTGGCTCTGCCACATCAAGGCATTCAAACGGTCGCCGGAACCAATCACATTATAAAGGTTCCCGGAGGCTACCTCAAAAACCTGATTGGCGCGCGCTACGCCAAAACCAAATGCCGTATCCAGCTTTCCGGCAGCCACTTGTTCAGCCTCCTTTTGCAATCCAAGGCTCTTAAACATAGCGGCCGCGGTATCTTTAGTAATATGGGTATTATCGAGGTATGCCCCATCCAACATCCATTGGCCTGACCAACGGTGCCAAAGCGGCTGGAAATTCCCCATAATGTCTTTATGCGAAGCGCTGTTTGTAACCAAGGCTCCTTCGATATTTCCTCCATTGGCGCGCACAACAATCTTCTGGCCATCGGATGCTACAATGCTAAGCCCATCTTGCAAGAATATTTCTTCGCCGGGCACAGGCTTTCCGGAGGCATAAACATCCAAAGATACGGAAGCAAGGCCGAGATCAATTAATTTATTTTTCCATTTATCCGAAGTAACGACCCTCCTGTAAGCCTCCTGGAAATCTAGCTGCGCGTCGTTAGCGCTTAAACTTGCCGCCGCCATTCGAATCTGATTCTTAATCTCTTTCCATTCACTTAACTGCTGCGGGGTCGGATCTTTATGCCAGATGTCGTTGGTAAGGGCGCCGGTCATGGTCCAGCCGTAATTCAACCCTTCGGCCCCGGGCACGATAGACAAGCCATAATCAGAGCTTCCCAACGGCCTTATATACCACTTGGCTAAACGGGCAAAGGAAGAATCGCTGTCGCTAGAGCGTAAAATATCCGGGGTAATCCCGAGAGCTTTATAAGTCCTGGCGCTAAAACCTGCGGCCCCCAAAGTAGCCACTCCCAATATATCCCTTAAAGTGCTCGAGCTGAATACCCCGTCTAAGGCGTTTATCAACGGAGACGCCGGAGCCTGTAACCCGGCATTAACAAAACTGCTGCCAATGGCTACCCCGGGCTGAACGCTTTGGGTAATATTATCGAAAAACAGTTTGTTTTCTTTAATTTCAATCTCGCGGTTAGACTTTAACTCGCCGTTATCCTGGTATAAATTTTCCTTCCAGCTCGTATATCCGGAACCATTCGCCCAGTAATTACCGGTTATTACCGAAAGGGCTTTTGCGGGGCCGTTCTTATCTATTACGGTTTGAATCTGATTAGTTTGGTTAAATACGAGGTTGCCCCATTTGTCCTCGATGCTTAAATTATCAAACCTGGTCGCGGATAATTTATCGGTGTTTGAATACAATGTCAGCCTGCCGGACTGTAATACCGAATCGGCGTCGCGATAAGTGGTCATAAAGCTTAGCGGCAGGCCAAATACTTCCCGGAAGCTGGAAACTACCCCGATAATGCCCTCTGTGTTCCTTATGGCTCCGGATTGGTATATGTCGTGGGCCAACTGGCTCCATCCGGCGATAAAGCTGCTCTGCTGGCTTGATTTGGCATTATACAAAGAGAAGGTCCCGTTGCCGTTACTGACCCAGATATTGCCCGCCGCATCCATATACTTTAACCCGGAACGCACATTATTGCTCATAAAGATTTTGGCGTCACTGGAATCGCTGATCAGAATAAGGGTGGTTATCGTGCCGTCTTTTAAGGCCAAGCTCACTGTTGAACCGTTTCCTGTGGTTATGCCGTAGAATGAAGTTGAGGACATCTGCTGCCGGAGCAATTCCTGCGTCTGCGGGGCGAATGTCGAGGTTAAGCTGCGCATATAGGATATTTCTCCCAACGCAGACTGTTCGCGCCCGCTATATCCGAAACTAAGGGCATTTAATGAATCTCTGTATAAGGCATCGGTTACGCTGCTTAAGAAGCCCGTCTCAGGGATAAATGCCGACGGGGCCTTTGTTGAATTCAACGACTGGATATCCGTAGTCAAGGGCGAAAGCAAGCTCTCGGCCAAGCCCCTGATTGCGGCAGTTCCGGCGTCTGTCAGGTATGCTGCCATAACCGCGGTCATATTCGGATTGTTCTTGAGTATTTCGGATTCTACTTTAGCCGCGCCTATAGCCAGAAAACCGGACAGCAGGCCCCGACTAATGCTCTGGTATACAGGCGTCTTGTCAAAATAAGAGCCGGCAACGCCTCCTATCCCTGAAGATATTGCCGAAACATACGGTAAATTATCCAAATCTTTGGAATTAAGCCCGATTAGCCCGGGGTTACGGGTAATTATTTCTGCCGCGCCGCTGCCGATTAAACCGGAAATCAGCCTGCCTTTAGTTAAATCCCATGTTGCGCTGCCATAACTTAATATTCCGGCTTCTGTCAGATTAGGGTTATTTAAATTAGTTGCGTATATTTTACCGGCTGCCGTATCCACATACTGGCCGTTATAATTATAGAGTGCCCCGTTAACCGCGGTATTAACAGCCAGGCCCGCGGTATTGCCAAGATACATAGCAAGCACATTACTGTTAACTCCGAGGTCTGAAGCCAGCCGCGTAGCGTAGGTTCCGGCTGCATTCGTTAATGCCCCGCTAATACCGCGTTGCACCCAATGATCCTGGAGCCCGTTTGTTAATTTGCCCAACCCGCCAACCATTCCCAGTAAAGCTCCGCTGGCAAAAGAAGCGTATAGCTCCGCTTCCCTCTGGTTGACTCCAGTCAGGGTTAATGCGCCTGAAGACAAATAAGCTATTTGGCCGTTAGCCATACCTTGGAAGACGTTGCCAACGTTAGAGAAAAATCCCGGCGTCTTAACGCTTAACTGGGCGACAGGCGCTGTTGCAGGAGAAGTTAAACTGCTTGCAGTATACTGGTTCCAGGCATTTACCGCTAACCCTGCGGCTGTTCCGCCTGCGGCGTAAAAATACCAATTATCCCCAAACCAGTCCCCGGTTTTTAATCTATTTACTGCCACTCCTGCCGCAGCTCCGGTCAAAGCATATCTTACATATGAGTTCATTCCCGCGTATGTCTGGCTGCTAAACCAACCCTTAACCGGGCTGGAAACATATTTGCTATATTCTTTAATCTTCTGCGCGTATGAAAAGATTATCGAAGTAGGGTCATTCCAGGAGCTCGCTACATAATTTGCGCCAAGCCCGGCAAGCGCTCCTCCGGCAGCATACAAATACCAGGAGTCCCCAAACCATTTTCCGGTAGTCAGGCTGTTAACGACGATTCCGGTAACAACTCCGGTTAAGGCGTATCTGGCATAAGAAGGCATCCCGGCGTATGTCCCGGTGCTAAACCAGCTTGAAGCTACGCTGGAAAATCCCGCCATCGCTAAAGACACCCCTACGCTTATTGCCAAATCTTTCACAAAAGCAGCCTCGGCTTTATTGCGTAAAGAAGAAACTTCGCTCTTTAAACTATTCAGGGTTTTTTCTCTGATATACTGTATCTCGGCTGCGGAAGCATGCTTATTCCAGACAGACGGGGTGGTCGCCCCCAGGATCTTCTTGCTCTCTGAAACAGGTAATGCCTGTAAGCCATCCGGCAGAAAGCTGACCAGGCAATAACCGCTGAAACCGTTTAAGAATTTATCTTTCGGCAGGAACTCTTCCCTGTGATTGTCGCTAAAGTAAACCTTGTCTCCGGTTACGCGGGTAACCAGGACGTAATGATCGCCGTTTAAGTGGGCAATAAAAGGAGCTAAAGATTCCAAACCGCGGGTATTGGATTCTAAAGCAGTATCGATTTTAACCGGGTAAAGTTTTTGGCCAAAAAATATGGCTGCCTGGGACAAAGCGTAAAGGGAATTCTTGATGACCTTGGGGTTGCCTTCCGGCTTGATGATATCATTTAGTATATCTACGGACAAAACAAATACCGCGATATCCTGCTCTTCAACCTTAACCCCTTTATAGCTTAAGAAGTCATAAAGGGCCTTGGAACCGCAAGGCTTGCCCAATAACCAGTTATAAAGCTCATCTATCCTCTGATTGGACATTTTCAGAGGCTTGTCCAGGTTTATAGTCAGGTTATCCGAGATTTTTATGGCTGTTACCGGTTTATTGGCTATATCTTTGAGGATTCTCTTTACTGCTTGAGGGATATTGACATTTTGGACATTTTGAAGGTAATTCGGGGCTATTATACTGCCGGAGGGAAGGCCTATAGCCGGTTTACTCCAGAGCACGCGCCAATCGTATTCTACTGCTTGCGCTGCCTGTTCAGGCAAGAAGACCGCGGCCACAATAAAAGCTACCACGCGAATCCAAGCCTTGAAACTAGAGTGGAACTTTTCCTTGGATTTTTCTTGGATAACTTTCCGGTCTTCTGTCTGTTGCTTTTGCTTTATCATTTTATATTTATATTTCTATATACACAAAATGCAATATAAAAGTTTCCCCTTACCCCATCACTCTTCTTAGATTGAATGAGAAAATTCTTCATATTGGTTTTATAAAGCGTTTATTAAATACTTTACTAAGCCGCTAAAAATAAATCCGAGCTGTCAAATATATCGTCGGTATTTCGGCAGCTCGGCTATCCTTTGATAATCCCGATGTTTTAACTTCTCTTAGGACCCGTAGCTTTGCGTCCTCAAATTGCTCTGAGTTTGCCATTTCGTTAGTTGTTGTTGGTTGTTCCAATCACAACCAGAGTATAACACACAGCTCGTCGCTGTCAAGAAGAAATTCCACTTTTTTTGGTAGCGCTTTCCCGGTCAAAAACCCCCTGTTTTTACTGCACTTTTAAATGCAAAAAAAGGGGGACGTTTCTACTTTTCCGGCAACTTGAAGCGTGAAAAAGGGGGACGTTTCTACTTTTCCGGCAACTTGAAGCGTGAAAAGTAGAAACGTCCCCCTTTTTCCCACCAGAATGGACAATATTTTAAAAGTAGAAACGTCTCCCTCTTAGAATGGACATTAGTAAGAGAGTTTTAGGGCAGAATGGACAATAATCAGAAGCTAATCAGGAGCCTTAAGCCACAAACAACCTCAATATCAACCGTCTGGTCAGCATCGGGATTAGTAACTATTTGTATGCTCGGAGTCAAGGTGAGCGCGGGTTTTAAGCTGTAACTGTAATAGGCTTCGTAAATTGTCTCCGCCCTAGCGGCATCATTTACTTGCCGGTAATCATGGCCCATAATAGATTGGGCGACTCCCGCGCCTAAACAATCAAATTTGCGTCCGGCAACAGGCTCGGTTATCTGGCCGCCGCAAGACCAGAAATATGCGATGTCGCTTACTTTCGGATCGGCAAAGCCGTAACGTAAAAACAAAGTTGCGCGCCCGGTTATTGCCTGGTCAAAGCTCAATCCCCAGCTTAGGCTATTCTCCTGGGTTTTATCGCTATTGATACGGCTTGATTTCTTATGATTGATACTCAGGATAAACCGGTAATTACCTTTTAACGCGCCGAATTCAGAAGACAATCCTAATTCATTGATAAAGAAAGAACTGCTAAAAGCGTTGCTTAATCCTGTTTTTGTGGAACTTGCCTTGGCGCTAGAGGCTCCTGCCTGAAAATATACCCAATCATTAGGGGTAAAACTCGCCATCGCCCCTATCCCCTTAGCCGGGAAAGGAAGGGCCAGATTGTTTACCAAAGCGCTGGATAGGAATTGCGTATCCGCGGAATTGGCAACATCATTACAATCGAACCAATAGGATAAATCCAGTTTCCCCGCGGCAAGAAATACCTTCTGGCCGGCGAGCGTTTGCTCCAGATATAACACGGGTATGTAAAGATTGGCGTCATCCCCGGAATTATCATTAAAGCCGGAAAAGGTAGGCAGCAATTTATCCACGCCCTTACCCCTGTCCACTTCAAGCTCCGTAAATAACTCCGCGCCCTGCCAAAGCCTCTGCGCCGCTTCAATGTTCCAATACCAAACCCCTTGGCTCCTGCCTTTATCATTTGGGCCGTCCAATATCGCCTGCTGGGTATAATTCAGGAGGAAGGCAAACTTTGTCCCGTATTTTTCAGTTAAATTTCCCCGGTAATCGCTAAAATTATTGAACCAGTTTCTCTTAATTATTCCCTGGCTCCTGATTTCTTCCTGCGCGGATATTTCCAGGGGCGTGGGAGCGGCGTTTGTATAGGAAGGAAACCCCAGCAGGAACATTAAGGCGAGACTCCCGTAAATGAAAAAGGGGGAGGTTTCTACTTTTAAGATATTGTCCATTCTGGTGGGAAAAAGGGGGACGTTTCTACTTTTCCGGCAGTCAGGTTTGAGAAAAGTAGAAACGTCCCCCTTTTTCCGCGGAAAAGTAGAAACGTCCCCGTTTTCGCCATTTTCGTTACATTAGAAACCCGGGACCATCTTGCCCTGGGTAAACTGCAGGAATATGGGCCCGCCGATGATGATGCCGATTACCGGCATTATAAAAAAGATAAGCGGGAGCAGTATCTTAATCGGCGCCTGTAACGCTATTCTTTCCCCCCGGTGAAACCTTTGGGCGCGGGCGTCGTCGGAAAGTATCGTAAAAACTTCGGCAACAGGCGAACCCATCCTCTCCGCCTGGATAATAGTCTGCGCGAAAGAGCTCATTTCAGGGATATCCAGCCTGCTTGACATATCTTTTAAAGCCTGGATGCGGGACTTACCCCATTTTATCTCTTCCAGGACAAGGCTGAATTCTTCGTTGATGGGGGTAGGCGGGGTTTTATCAATCACCCATTTTATGGCGCTGGAGAAATCCAGCCCGGCTTCGATACAAAGGCCCAATAAATCCACTGTTTCCGGAAGCCGGCGGACGATTTGATATTTGCGCTTGGAAATTTTTTGTTTCAAATAGAAATCCGGAGCTATATAACCGATCGCCATAGCAACTAAAATATACAGGGGCTCAACCTTGCCCAAGGCAGCCGGAGTAATCAAGGCTAAGCCCGCCATAGCCAGTATTTTCAAGTTAAAGAACCCTTCGGGGCTGATATTCAAATGGCTGGCTTCGGTTAATTTCTTCAGTTTAGGGTATAGCTTTATCTGCTCCAGAAACGCCCGGGTAGGCAGGATGCGCGACAATACGGCTACAGGGCTAGCGCGCTTGGCAGGCGGATTCAACCTGGGCAGGCGCCGGATCCGATTGCCCTGCTGGCTGATAACCAGGCTCCAAACAATTAGCCCCGCGGAAAGAATCAGAAAAAGATAGATAAGTATGCCCATATTAAATAGTTATTGCGCTGAATTTACGGATTAAAAACATCCCGATAACCTGCAATAATACCGCTAAAACCAAAAGCATCCTGCCTATGTCGCTGCCAAGCATTATATCAAAATGATGCCTGTTCACCGAAACCACCCAAAGCACAAACAAAATCGGCAAAAATGACATAATCGCCCCCTGCATCCTCCCTTGAAGAGTCAGGGTTTTAACGCTCTCTTTAAGCTTGCGGTTATCCCTGATAGTGGTGGTCAGGCGGCTAAAAACTTTTGTCAGCTCGCCACCTGTTTCCCGTGACACTAACAGAGCGTTAACAACCAGGCTCAACTCCTCGATATTCATCCTTTGGTTCAACCTTACGAGGCTATCCTCAAAAGGTATGCCCATTTTGTTCTCTTTAAGCAGCAGGCTCAACTCCTGGCTCATCGGAGGCGGCATCTCCTCCACTAAAACCTCAAACCCCTGCAACAGGCTTAAGCCGCCCTTTAAACAACTGGAAAGCATGCTGATGGCGTCTAGGAGCTGGGCATTAAATTTTTGTTTATTCCGGGCCAGGCGCATTTTAAGGATAAAATTAGGTATGACCAAGCCTACTGCCCCGGCGATTATCGCGGGGATTAAAGATTGGGAAAGAAAATAACCCGTTATGCTAAAAACTACCGGCAGGATGAAATAAAGCCGGGCAATTGCCTGCGGGCTTTTATCATAAAACACCTGGTCCATCTGTTTTATGACCTTAGCTTCTTTTGCCGCATGCCAGGATTCTACCCGCTTCAAAAATACCGGGAAAATGCTTATGGCGATTAAAACCACCGAACCCATTATCAACAAACTGAATAATATTATCATGTTTTCTTCGCGTTTTGGCTTACGGTGAAACAGGGGTATATTGCTCTCCTGAACCAATAGCATCCCCTGCCTGCTTAAGCCTCTCCTGCAAACCCCTTTTGTAATAAGCGCCCATAGCGATAAATACGGCGGCAAGCAAAGTTACCACCGCTATATATTCTATAACAGTTTGGGCTTTATTGGTTATTTTTTTTGTTGCCATTATAGGTAACCAAAATAGTGGTCTTACTGGAAAATTGATCCAACGCTTGCCCTTCCAAAGCCAACTTCTTGACCATGGCCTCGCTCATCCCGAATACGCCCTGGTATAGCCTTATTATGCAAATTTCTCCGTTTGTTTTGCGGAATGTCAAGCTGGCCTTGCTGGATGCAACCTTGATTTCTTCGCCGGCTATCTTTTTTGCCAGGGCCTTGCGGCATTCAGGGCAATCGGCAGTATTTGCCGTTACCGGATCCTCGCCGGACAAACTCCAGCCATAGTTAAGCATGGCGGACTTGAAAAAGAAAATCACATCATCAATACTCTTAGTTGTCTCGTAAGCAGCCGAAGCCCCTGTCGGCCGATCCAAAAGGAAATCCTGTTTAGCCCCGGGGTAAACCGGCATAAAACCCAATTTATCCGGCGTCTCCTTACCGGAAGCCAGTATATCCTCTTTGGTAGGTATTTTAGTAGTGGTAACGCTAAAGCGCGTTTTGTTATCCCGGCGGCGTATCCGCGGGTTAACCGCGACAATAACCATATACCCGTCTTTTAAATATACCCCGCTAGACTGTTCAGCCCAGCCTTCACGAAGCAATTTTTTCTTATACATCGCAATGATATCGTTTCCGGAAAGAGCTGTCATATAAACCTGGATACGGGTCCGAGTCAAACCCGCGTCTACGTCCTTATCCATGGTCTTAACAGCGTCGGAAGGCAAGGGAAGGACTAATTCTTCGGCTTGCAGCAAATTAAAATACCCGCATATAAAAAATAAAAGCGCGCAGATAATTATCCTCATCTCATCTCCTTTTCCAAACAAACGGCTGCTTTTTTGTTTTCCCTATCGTGTCCCCGTTATCCTGGAGTCATAGGTATATTCGAAATTCCCCACGTCTCCGCCGTCAAAGCTGGCCTCGCTGCTGCTGGTTATCTCCGGATAACTCGTAGCTATAATCCCGGAGCTGGCCCCGGGGTGCTTCTGGGTTGTCGTACATATAGTATGCCAATACGGGAATATTACGTCGGCTATCCTGACAATCATCATGTCGCTAACGGCCTGGCAAGGAACACAGGAGGCAAGTTCTCCGCTTATGTCGTTACGGCAAGGCTTGCAATCCAGGCAATTATATACGGACTCACTGCCATCAGGCCCCCAATCATCATATACTTCACGATTATTCTCTTGCACCAGCACTATCGAATTTATCCCTCCGGCTGATACAATAGCCGACAGAATCGCGGCAATAGAACTGGAAATTAACATTTCCGTTGTTCTCATGGCTACGATTGCCGCGCATAACGCGACAGCGGCGATACATACCAGGCAGTCGTAAGACTTGCAATTCTCGCATATGGTGGTCAGGACCGCTGTAACAGCGCTCAAGGCAAAAATTATCGTAAGCGTCGCGCCTTGCGCCCCCAATGTAGTAGCTGCGCTGCTTAAGGCTTGGGAAATGCCTGGCGCTGCGCCGATATTATAATCCAGTAAACTGCCAATCTCTGAATAGCTGCCTACGGTATGCTGGACTTCATAAGAAGTTATTTTTGGCAAGTCTAAAGTAGCGCTAACCGTATGCTCCTGGCTGGGCCGGGGATTAAGAGGCTCACTGGAAGGTTTGTCCTGCCAACTGTAAACCCCCTCCTTGGCCGGCCGGGAGAGTATCCAGTCGTCAGTCCCGCCGCTATCAGTGGTAAACGACGACATCCAAAGGCTAAACGCGTCATTCTGCTCATTAGAAAGCTTGGAAGGTATGCAGCTATTTGAAAAGGCGTAAGTAAAGCCGGCGTTATACGAGCTTTCATAAGCGCTATCCATAGATACTACGCTCTCGCAAAAAGCTTCCCATTGAGCGTCGTGGAATGAATCTGTTATTGACCGCATTGTCTTAGCGTTCTGTAGGTAAGCTTCGACTTCAACATAAGCCTCTTCAAGCGTGATAGAGGCAGCCAAAGCTAAACCCACGGCAACTAAAAAAGAGGCCCAGACAACCTCGCAAGACTCGCTGGAACTCGAAGTAGCTAAAAGAGTGGCCAGCGCGGTTGCCGATAGGCTACCGGCTACCGCAAGCGTTACTGCGGTGCTTAAATGCTGGTCTGATTCCTGATAAGTAGTCTCGAATTCACCGTCATAGGTAATATCAAAATTATCCTCCAGGTTTGCGTTCGCCTGCGCGAGGTTATTTAAGCCTGTGGCATAAACCGAAGCTGCCGCAAGCGCTCCGGCGTCAGCGGCATTGGCAGAGCAGGTTTTGTCCAAAGAAACCCTGCCGATATTAATTGTGGCGATCGCGGCAATCAACAGGATAACCAGCACCACCAGCAAAAGAGGGGTGATTTGGCCGGCTAAATTATCCTTTTTGCCAAACTGCTTGTTCTGGCTGAACCAGGAAAAAAACACGTCCGCTCCCTTATTTCAATAAATAGACTTCGTTTTCCTGCATCTCCTCGGCCTCGTATGTAGCCGGGGGTTCTTGCCCGGAAGAAATTTGGCCTGCTGCCTGGCGGGTATCGTTATAGCTTATCTGGCGCTTAATGATGTTATCGCTGGACCACTTCCACAAGCTAATCAAGCCCGCCAGTAAAGCAGTCGTGGCAACAAAAATAAGCGTGAACTCCAGGGTTACCTGGCCCAGGGAGGCCACCAACCAAGGTTTCTTATTGTAAGGGGCGCTTTTCAATAACGCCTGATGCGGCCCTGTCATTGCATACTCCGGGATCTCTGCAAGCTTGTCTGATCGGGGTAATATTTGCCGTCCGAACCCAAATATTGGTTAAACTGCTGGTAAACAACCTGGTTCGTTGCGTTGTCAAAACCAAGAGCGACATTCGCCTGTAAAGTATCCGCGGCATTAAGGGTTTTCGTCGTAAGGATGTTCCCGGAACCTTCGTTTTTCACAAGGACCCGGTTTGCGTCTATGGTATCCTGGAAACTGCTTGCATTAGTTTCTACTTCGCCTTCGGCTGGCTGATTTGCATCTTCACGCTGGGTTACGTCAATGGCGCCGGCTTCATTAAGCTGGTATTTATTTACCCCTTTTTTCTCCACATAATAGCCGTACTTATCCAGCTCCTCGCCTGTGGACCATAAGACATTAGAGCTGCTGCTAAAAGACTGCATTTGCCCTAGTTCCATCGGATTGGATATGTTGGGCATACGCCGGAAAACAACCCTGGTATAGCTGGCCGAATCATTGGCTTGCCTGGCTGTTTTCAGCGCCGCCCTGAAGGTTTGCATAATGTAAGACTGTTGACGGTTAAGTTTTTCGCTATAATTGATCAGGAAGGAAAATGCCACAATAATCAACATCCCCAAAATAGCAAATTCCGTGGCTGCTTGCGCCCTTGTGCCGGTTGACATCGCTTAATCACCCCACTAATTAGCGGCGCCGGAATCTTCTGCCCTTGAACTGTAATGAGTAACCGCGCTCTCGTTAGCCTGTGATGTTTTCTCCCCGCCGCTTGTTTCCGTTAAGGTTGTTGCCGAACTGGCGACATAATCCGAGCTGGATTCGTTAATCTCCAGGCCCGAAGTATCCTGCTGGTAAGCCTTATGTTCCCGGCCTATCCAGTTGTCGGCCATATCCTTGATTTTTCCGCTTATCCCGCGTTTGAAATAAATCTCCATCCCAATCAACGCCAAGCTCACCACTCCGAGAAGAAGCACGATTTCGGTTAGATTCTGCCCTTTTCTTAATAGCTCCCGCTTCATCCGCTCCATCCATCATTTGAAGTAACGCCTAAGCTTTCGCTTGCCTGCCGGTCAAGCTGTTGGGCTCCGGTTTCAGTATTAGAGCTGCTAGAAGTTGTCCTATCGGTTGTTTTCTCTTCTAACTGCCATTCCCTTATGGCGATATTCAATTCTTTCTGCTTCTCGTTAAGAAGGTCCTTTTGGATGCCTAAGGCGGTATTAAGCCCCTCCCATACAGAGCTGTGTTCCACAGAATTATGCATCTTGACTGCTAAAACGTTAATTTCATCCTGCAAAGCTTTTGTTTGCGCCTTAAGCGCGAGTATAGCGCTGGAATAACGATGGGAATTGCCGTAAGTTATCGTGCTTACGGAGCTTGAATTTATTTCCGATTCCAAGCCTTTATTTTCCCTGCTGGAGGCGCTGGTATTTCCCGGAGAATAGCCTCCTGCGCCAAGCTGATCAGCCTGGCTGCGCAAGTTTCCCTGGAACCCGCGTTTAATATAAACCGTCATGGCAATAATAGCAGCCGCCACTATTGCCAGCAAATATACGTATTCTAGCGTGCTTTGGCCCTTACGCAACACCGGTTAACTAACTGCCCCAGTATTCTTTGCTTTGTTCGGCTACGGCTTCGTTGCCGGTTTTTTGCTGTTGATTCTGGTTAATAGTAGTTGTTGTAACCCCGGCGTCAACGTTCTCCGACTGCCCTATATTGGTCGTAGTGGTATAGCTTGAAGTAGTATACCCCGGAGAATACTGCTGGCCGACCTGATCCGTAGATTCTTTCAACCTCCCTTGGACTCCGCGCTTCATATACACGCCCATAGCGATAAGGGCTGCTACTACGAACGAAATCAAGATAACGTATTCTAACGTGCTTTGTCCCCGTGACTTACGCTTAAGCATCTCTTCACCTCCTTAAAAAATACGCCCTAAGGATTACTCTGGTTAACCGCAGCCTTAACCGTTTGAGTCCCTGTCCTGGATGCGGCAGTATTAACGGTCCTGGCAACCCCTCCGCCTGTAGCTGTATCTTCTGTATCAGTAGCGGATTGGGTAGAGCTCATGGCTGACTGCGTGTAATATGGCTCATACTGCGCGGTTGTGCCGGTAACATTATCTCCGGAATCCTTATAATCCACCGCGTCCTTGATTTTTCCCTGCAGCCCGCGTTTAACATAGACTTGCATAGCCACTACCGCGGCAACAACCAAACCTATAACTATGGCGTATTCCGCGGTGCTCTGGCCCTTTCTTGTCAGCTTAAACATATCTTACCTCCTTTTATTGTCCGCCCGGGCAAACCCGGTTTCATCTTACGGCGTAGTTGTGCCGCCGAAACTAACCGACTCTATCTTATCATGCATCTTGGTAGTAAGAGTATCGTAAGAACTCTGTAGTTTTGGTTTAAGAAGCGTGCTGGCGACATAAATTATCGCCCCGACCACCGCAGCCAAAATAATAACGTACTCCAGCGTGCTTTGAGCCCTGCTAAACTTTTTCATCTTTTCACCTCCCTATTGATTATTCCTTCCGGTAATAATTCAATTCGTCCTGCGCCTGTATAAGGCGGGCGTTCATCGAACGCATTATATACGTAGTCATCGCCATCAACGCGGCAGCGACGATAATTATCAACATGGTATACTCCACGACACTCTGGGCTTTTTGTTTGGCTGTTTTCATTCCATTCTTGCCTTGGCATTGGCAACGTAATCCTCAAAGATCTTTGGGATCTTCTCCATAAAAATCACGGAGAGGCTCACGATAATCGCAAAAATAACCACATACTCTATTACGCTCTGGCCCTTCTTCGCTAAAATCATCGCTTAAAATATAACACTTTGCCGCGCGCTAGTCAAGCTTATTAAGGCCTGGCGAGAAAGCGCTTTCCATCCAAAACCGCCTCTCTTTCATTTATCCTTTGGCAGAAATAGGCCAGGTCATTGCCAAAGGCGTAACCTTCTGCGGGCAAGACAAACTCGGCTACGTAATTTTCCCCGCCCTTATCTAACCGCGCGCCTAAATCATAAAAACGCTCCTGGGTAACCGCAAAATCTTTGTCCTCATAGCCTGCCGGCAGGAAATGCCAACGGCTGTAAGCGTCTAAAACCGCCAGATAATTCTCAAACAGGGACTTGACGCTTGAATCCCGGGTCAATCCCGAATTAATATTTTCGGCGTTAAAAAACCTCCGGGAATCAGCGGTATAGGTGAAAAGCTCTATTTTCCGGCTGTAATCCTGAAAGGCCTCGTCGAGATTCGGCCAATGGCTAAGGTACAAACAAGCTATTTCTTCGGCCCTTTTGGCCCCGGGCTCCAGGTTGCTCAAGATAACCAAACGGGTTTTTCCGGTAATGGCTGTCTTTAAAGCGCAGCCTCTTAAGATTACCTGCTTAGCGTTCCCGGAATTACGCAATTCCATCTCTATATCCGCGATAAAAAAATCCTTGCCCTGGCCTTCCAAGCGATAGGGCCGGAAATCTCCTATGCTCCTGACCTTGCGGCATTCGATAAACTGCCAGGGCCATACGCCAAAAATAAAAAGGTGTTTGCCGGCCTGGGATACAGGCAAAGTTTCCAACTCCTCGAGTTTGTTCCCGTGGATAGTCAGGCTGTTTACGCTATTTTCCTTTGCCTCAAGCCCGGCAAGAAGATTAAAAAATTCCTGCGAAGGCGAATCATAACCCGGGGCGTTAAAAAGGATAAGCGGGGCAGCCGTATTAAAAGATTTATTTATCCTCTTCTTTAAATCATGTAGCGGAGAGGAAAAATCATAAGGCATATACGGGCTTGACCAAACTGAATAGAATTGGCCGTCCAGGTAAAGAGTTGAACCGTCGGATAAACTAACCTTTAGGCAACGGGCCTCGCGCAGAGCAAAATCCATAATGCGCCAGATACCCAGGCCGATTACCTTGATGTTTTCTATAGCGTCCAAACAGCCGTTTAGCTTATCTTCTAAAGATTTTTCTATTTTTCCCCGCAGTAAAGGCAGGTAAATAATACTCTCCGTTATGCCTTCAAAATCCCACCCGCTTTCTGGAAGCCGGTTTTTAATTTCCGCGGCAATTAATTTGCTTACGCCGAGAACGGAATCTACCGCCCTAAGCAATATGATGCCGGTATTTTCCAGTTGTAAAGGCCTATCGAATGTAAATATACTGGCCTCCTTGCCGGCCGGCTCTTTTGCCTCGCCTCCCATAGCTTGCCTGCCGGATTCTTCTTTGTCCCCGGCGCCGGCATCTTCCTTGCGGGTAAGCTCTTCTTCTTGGGCTTTCCTGGCTGCTTCTGCCCGGGCCTTCTGCAATTCTTCCTCCCGGCGCTTAGCCTCTTCTTCTATCTGAAGCGCTTTTAACCTTTCGGCTTCGGCTTTGATTTTTTGTTCTGCCTCTTCCCGGGCCGCTCTTATTTCTTCCTGACGGCGTTCTTCTTCAAGAACGCGCTCTCTTTCCCGAACGATTTCTTCTTCCTGCCTGCGGATAGCTTTTTCCTCTGCTTCTTTCACCGGCCCACTGCCATCGATGGGCAAGGGGAGCAAAGTAATCTGGCTAACGGGAATTTCCTGCCCGCCGGCAGGCAGGCTGCTTTGGGACTTATCATCCTCGAAATGTTTGGGGTTTTCCGAAGGCTGGGCTGTTACGGATTTTGCCTCTGCTTTTTGGGATGATGCGTCTTCCAATAAAACAGGAAGCTTGGGCATAACAATGCGCTGCTTCTTCTGTTTGGGGGCCCTTCCAACAGGAGCGCTCAAACCAACCTCTTTTATAATCCTGTTTATGGCGGACTTAGACAAGGCTATTTTATAGTGATCCAGGGCTAAGGCGGTTAATTTACGGCAGCTTAAGGCAGGATTGGATTTCTTTTGCTCTATTATAAAATCCCTTATTTCCGGTTTTAGCTTATGCACTACACCCATATATCTCCTGACAATAGAAATTTTCTTATCGAAAATATCCCCTTGCAGCGGGCGTTGAAATGCCTGCCCTGCTGTAACTCGCTCCAGATTGGACATTTTCAATCTTAATCACAGCTTAGCATAGATTATAATTTTGTCAAGACAGGCTAGATTGGACATTTCAGCGTAAGGGAGGACGAGAAAAGGGGGACGTTTCTACTTTTCCGGCAGCGGGATCGAGAAAAGTAGAAACGTCCCCCTTTTCTGAAACGTTTCCCTTTTCACTCTAAGGTAATGTGATCGCCCACGGCTGTAAAGCTATCTTTGATTGCCCCGGAAGGAAGTTCAATGACATAATTGGCTTGGAAATATATCCTGGTGAATTTAAACGGCTTAATACCGGAAAGGGTTTGAATGACCTTATTATCCCTGCCCATAAATAAGGCATCAATGGAAAATCGCATAAAGAACGTGTGGATGGAATTACAGGGTTTAATTATAAGGGCTTGGCTTTTATTAAAACTTTTCTTTCCTAACAGGCCTTTGATCCTCTTAAGCGGGGAACCGGCAATAAAAACGTCGCCGGCTACAACTGTATTCCGGGTTTTATTAATCAGGCGCATAGAGTTAATAGGAAGATACAACCGAAAAAACCGCCGCTATCCCTATTTATTGGGCTTACTGGGTTTGAATATTTCTTCCGAGACCACGATGCCGCGCACCCGGATCTCGTCGAGAAAAGAAGGCTTGTATCCGGTGGCGGTAAAATACCCGTGCACCTTGCCCTGGGCGTCCACCCCGGTCTGCTTAAAGACGAATATATCGTTAAGAATAATGTGCAACTCGTCTTTCATCCCGGTAATTTCAGATACAGCCATGATTTTACGCGAGCCGTCGGATAACCGGGCCGTATGGACTATTATGTCGACGGCAGAGGCGATCATTTCGCGTATGGCCCTGACCGGGAGCTCTACTCCCGACATAAGGATCATGGAATCCAGCCGGGACAAAACATCATAGGTGGAATTGGCGTGAATGGTGGTCATCGAACCGTCGTGGCCGGTATTCATTGCCTGAAGCATATCCAGAGACTCTGTCCCGCGGCATTCGCCGACGATAATCCTGTCCGGGCGCATGCGCAGGGTATTGCGGAAAAGGTCTTTTATGGCAACCGCGCCCTTGCCCTCGATGTTCGGCGGACGGCTCTCCAATCTTACCCAATGCTCCTGGTTTAGTTTTAATTCGGCGGCATCCTCTAAGGTTATGATCCTCTCGTTATTGGGGATATGCTCGGAGAGGGCGTTAAGCACGGTGGTTTTGCCGGAGCCGGTGCCGCCGGAAACAATCATGTTCTTACGGCATAGAACGCAAGTCATGATAAAATCCGCCATTTCCTGCGTAAGCGCGCCCAAAGCAATCAGGTCTTTCGTCTTATACCTCTCCTTGCGGAATTTCCTGATTGTTAACGTCGGGCCTGTTAAGGCAAGCGGCGGGATAATCGCGTTTACGCGCGAGCCATCGGCAAGGCGGGCGTCAACCATAGGCACAGATTCATCGATACGCCTTCCGATAGGGGCGATTATGCGTTCGATGATCGTGCGGACCTGCTCGTTAGAGATGAATTTCTTGCTGGTTGGCTCGATCCTGCCGTGTTTTTCGACAAAGATTTCATCTTTGTTATTAACCATAATATCGGTGATATCCGTATCGGCCAAAAGGTCCTCTAAGGGCCCCAGCCCCAGGGCTTCATCAAGTATTTCTTTAACAAGCTTTTTCCTGTCGTCCTGGGAAGGGATAAAACTTCCCGCTTCTTCCAGCAAAAGATTAGCTACGGTAATTTCCGCCCTGTCTCTTAATTCTTTGGTTTTCTTGTAGTCGCTGAAGACATTCAGGTTCATTAACTTGATATTCATGCCGTCGAGAAGGCGGCTATGTATTTTCCTCTTAAGGGCCAAAACTTCATCCCTGTCTTCTGAACTCGGCTCAACCACCGTATCAGTCAGGCCCTGCTCTTGCCAAAATTGCCCCGGTTTTTCCAACCCGCTAGACTTTAAAGCAATTTCATCGAGGTTCTTCCTGTCTACGAATAAATTTTTGTTCGCGCAAAGCGCGCGGGCCAATCCTATAATCGACTGCGCTACCCGCGAATGCGGCGCATCGATAACAACCGGCACTCCCCGGTTCACCGCCTGGTTTACTACTCTTCCGTCGGAAGGGATCCTCTCAATTATTTCCAAAGGGATGTTATTGCGGATCTCCTGCCAGCTTATGCTCGAGGAGGACTCTGCCCGGTTAAGCACAAGCCTTATCATGTTCAAAGGAAAATGCAGCACCTGCAGGGTATCCAGCATCCATTTAGTCTGATACACCGAAAGCACGTCCGGAGTAACCATCAAAAGCATTAAATTCGCCTGATTTAAAGCGGAGAGGAAAACGTTGTTAAAGCTCTCTCCCGCGTCGGAGATTATATAATCGTAATCTTTATCCAGAAAAGAAAAGACTTCCTGGATCATTTCCGGGTGCAGGTGCGCCGCCTGTTGCGGCCTCAAAATACCCGTCAGGAAATCCACGCTATAAAGGTTGGTCTTAACGACAAAATCCTCTTTTTTGGTCTTTTGCGGCTGTTTTTGCAGGAAGCCCATAAGGTCGGCTATTGATTTCTGCGGGCTGAGGTTAAGCATATGCGCCATGTCTCCGACCACATGGGTATCCAGGTCAATAAGGCAAACCCGGTTGCCTTCGGCGGCAAGAGCCACCGCCAGGCTGGAAGTAATCAGCGTCTTGCCTGTCCCGCCTTTAGTGCTGAATATTACTATTCTTTTGGCCATGCTATTCCAATTGATAAATAATGGGAATGTCTATCCAAAGATCATTTTCTTTTATTGCGGGAGGAAACGGGGGATACGGCGCTATTTTTCGAGCCGCGCTTAAAGCGTCATCGTCGAGCATGCGGGACATTGAAGATTCCTTGATTTTCGAATCCAGCAATTCCCCCTGATAAGAAAGCCTGAGGCTCAACTTTACCGTGCCCTGCAAACCCAGTTGCCTGGCTTCGGACGGATAAGAAAGATTATCCAGTATCTTTCTCTGGATTATTTTACAATAGTTTAAAACCGGATCCTGCTCCTTGTCGTTAACGGCCAAAGGGGCATCCGCCGCAGGCGCCTTTTCTATTGCCTCTTCTTGCGGCTTTTGAGGGTAAACGATTCTCGGCGTAAGCGTAATAAATAATTCTGTATCGGTTAAATTATCGGTGTCGGAATTCCAGCCCTGCTGGGTTGTTTTTTGCCTGAAGATGGCCCCTAAAACAGGGATCTCGGAAAGCCAGGGGACCCGGCGCAGTGTCTCTTTATTCTTCTTTTTAATTAAGCCTCCGATGGCCATGGTCTCGCCGTCGTTAAGGAATAACTCGGTGGTCGCGGTGCGCTTAGTCATTTTATACGCCAAGGCATAAGTAGTCTCCACCTGGTCCCCTAATTCGCTGACCACGACATTCAGGTTAAGGTGGACACGGCCAGAATCTTCGAGCCTGGGGTTTATGCTAAGGATTATCCCGTATTCTTTATACTCGACAGTCCCTCCCGTGGTTGCGCCAACCGAGCTAGAGCCGCTTGTGCCCGGGGTGACTGTGCCGCTTAAAACCGGGACTTCCCCTCCGACAACCAACTTTGCTTCTTTACCGCTCTGGCAGGAAAGCCTGGGCCGGGAAAGTATTCTCGCCTTGCCCTCCTGTATTAAGGCGTCTAATTTCAACGTAAATGGGTTTGCTGTCCCGTCTACTGAACGGGCAACATTAGAAACGTGGAAAACCTTGCCCCAGGTTGTGCCTCCGGCAGAAAGGGCGGCAGAGCCGACTTCGGTAAAAGTAACTGAACCCGGCCAGGTAAATCCCAGGTCATTCTCATGCCCGCTATTTATTTCGATTACCTGGACATCGATCTCCAGGCTTGCCTCCTCCTCTTTTACCACTATTAAATCAACCGCTTTTTCTTTGAGCGGCCCCAAAGCGATAGCGATCCTGTCTTTATCTTTAGGGGATTTTATGCTTCCCAACAGCATTACCTTTCCTTCTTCATCTTCGGCTTTAGTATTTACGCCGGATATACCGAGTTTGGACAATATATTATCTATCCGGCGCTTGATCGCTCCGGTATCTTCCGCATAAACTTTTATCCGGTAAGACTGTTCCCCGAAATTATCCCAAACAGTCAGGGTGGCCGTGCCGGCGGATTTAGGATTAAGCGTTATCTCGGATTTACTGACGCTAACGACATCGGCGACCGCGGGCTTGCTGATAGAAACGCGCATAGGATTGCTCACCGGCACTATCTGGATCTCTCCGACAAAACACTTCAATTCTTCAGCCGATGCGTCAATCGAATAAACCTTAAAAGGCATGATAATAACCGAAGCAATTACGAATATAAGGCCGGTAAGTAATCTTTTCATTTTCCTCGCTCTCATTTAGATATCGGGATTCTTTCTTTATTCGCCCCGCGGTAAATTTCTATCGTATCCGCCGAAGATTGCTCTTCTTTCTTTTCATGGCCTGCTGCCGGGTTTAACCCGGAATTGGCGTCTTGAGACTGCGGCATAATATACTGAAAGAGCGTATTCAGGTTAGCCGGCATAATCGGTTCGACTCTTGCATCTGCCGGAGAGCGCAGGGTAAAACGAATTTTACCCTGTTCCTGCACAAAGGCGATAAAACTGGATTCCTGGGGGGATAACGCCAAAGTAACTAAAACCGTCCCGCCGGAGATAGGGGCTTCTTCTCTGGTGCGGCTGTGCTGGCTTACAGGGGCTCCGGTATTCTGGCCTACAGCCAAAACCAAGACATTTTGGAATAACGGTATTACCGCTATTTGAGAGCCTTGCTGGCCGTCAGCGCCCTGGACCGGTATCTGAATCGTCGCGATAACATCCACATAATCCCCCGGTTTTACCATGCCTGCCACAGAAGCTATATTATCAACCGCGACTGAAATCGCCCGCTTTCCTGCCGGGGTTATGCCGGCTAGATCTCCGCCGGCCTGCTTTACGTTAGCTAACTTCGAGAGGGTCACTTGCTCTCCCTTGGAAATAGGCGCCACGGTGACCATGCCGGAGACCCTGCTTAACGAAGTAACTGCCTGCGGCTGGACAAATTTATTCGGCACAACAGCGGTATCTAGCGGCGCGGACTCTATATACGTGCCTTTAGGTATATCCTGCTTTGCCACTAAAACGGCGCTTTGATTGCTCTGGATATTGGCAATCGCCCTTCTGGCCTCTTCCCGGGAGGCCTGCTGCTGATGATCCAGGTAGACCTTGACCATGACAATCGCCAATAACCCCAAAGCCACTCCGGCAATAAGTACAATTTTTTGTTTTTCAATAGGCACTATTTTATCTCTCCTTCGTTTATTTCAATTTTAGCTTCGCGGGAAAGCTTGCCGATTAGGTCCTCTACAACTTGCTGTTGCTTCAAAAAGGTAAGGCCGCGTTTTATATCATCCCACATATCGGAAAGCGACTTCTGTTTTCCTCCGTGCTTGAGCTCCAGCTTGATAATATAATACCCGTCGGGGCCCTTAAAAATACTGCTGATTTTTCCCAGCTCCAGGGAATCGGAGAAAGCTACTGCGTCAAACTGGGCGGGTTTCTGGCCTTTCTTGATGAAACCCAGGTCTCCGCCGTTTTTTGCGCTGGATGAAATCGAGCGTTCTTTGGCTAAAGTGGCAAAGTCCGCGCCCTGCAGCAGCTGGATCATTATATCTTTGGCGTCCTGCTCGGTGGGAACGACAATTTCCCGTATCTGCCTTTCCTCGGGTTCTTTGAGCTGTTCTTTATAAGTATTATAATAATCCTCTATCTCCTTGGAAGAGACGTCGACTTTCTGAGTAACGTCTTTAATCAACTGCAGGACTAACAGGTCCATCTTGGTTTTTTCCAGGGCCCGCAGGACATCTTCATTCCTGTCCAGGCCTTTATCCAAAGCATCCTGGTATAAGAGGGTCCGGCGGATTACTTCATTCTTAAGGTAAGCGATTTTCTGTTCGCGCGTGGTTACTTTAAGCTCGGGTTTATCGGCGGGCACATTGGCGTTGTAAAGATCGACCTCCTGGTTAAAATCATCCAGGCCTATCGAGATATTATTGACTTTGGCAACTATCGGGCCTTTTGGCTGGGCAGTCAAGGCGGGAATTTTTATTTCTACCTTACGCCCCCCGACCATTGAGTTAATCTTATTGCATCCTACAATAACGCTAAAGAATAAACCTAAAACCGCCCACAAAATAATATTGCGTTTCAATCTTTACCTCCTCGATTCTCCAGGCTTACTCCCGGGAATGTATCCCGGGTTTTAGCCAGGGGACTAAAAAACTGCCTACTCTTTCTTGATTTCTTTTATGATCAGGCTCAATAATTCGGCGATCTTGGCGATAAGAAAAAGAAAAAAGAAAAAAAAGGTATAAACTACCAGCACAACGGCCCCCGTCCAGCGGGAATTCCCGGGCGAGGCTCCAAAAATAATCGAAACCCCTCCTACGACCCCAAAAAAAAGAAAAATCCAGGCAGCGATTTTTACCACCGTGCTGGATGTTTTTAGGAAACTCAGGTGTTCGCGCATCAAACCTCCTTGTTATTGTATTTTTTTATCATAAAGCGCGCTAAATAGCAAGAGAAATCTTCATTTTGAAAAAAAGGGGGACGTTTCTACTTTTCTCGAGCCCGATTGCTGGAAAAGTGGAAACGTCCCCCTTTTTTTCATCGGGCTTCACTTTGCGGTGCTTATTATAAAATTCTGCGCCGCCAGGCGCAAAGCCTGCCTGGCGAAACATAAATAGCCCCAACCGGATTTGAACCGGTGTTTATTGGCTGAGAACCAAGCGTCCTAGGCCGGGCTAGACGATGGGGCCGTTTTCGATTCCTGGAAAATACTTTTATAACGGAAATTTGGGATTCAGTTGCAAAAGCGAACATATTGTAATATAAAGAAGGAACCGGGTCAATAATTATGTTGACCCGGGTTCTCAAAGCGCTTATAATACAAAACATGCGTGTAGGCATAGGCGTAAGCACGGAACTCGATCACTTAAAAGCGGCAAAAGAAGCGGTTGAAAAAGCAACTGCCCAGCTAAACTCGGACAATATCGATTTTGCGTTTCTGTTTGCTACGAAAGAATTCAGCCATCAGCTAGTCTTGCAAACAATCGCCGGCCTTATCGGCTCAACACCCCTCCTTGGCTCAAGCAGCTCAATTATCATATCCAAAAACGGGCCCTTGAAATACGGCCTGGCCCTTGCGCTCTTCAGCTTAAGCGAAGGCGCTTATTGCAACGCTGCTTGCGTCAAAAACATACCTGCGAATGGCACGCTGGCAGCCGGAGAAGAGCTGGGAGAAAAACTCTTGTATGGGTGCAAAGACGTGCGCCGCGATTTAAGCGTTATATTTTCCAATACGAATACGAGCGATTATTCAAACCTAATCATAGGCGTGCAGGAAAAACTAGGCAAAGGCTTCCCTTTGGTCGGGGCTTCCCTGTCAAAGAATACGGGAAGTCCCGAAAACCACGTTTATTTCGGCGCGGAAATATTAAATAACGCGGCTTGCGGGATACTCTGGGGCGGCAAGCTTAATTTTAGCTTAGGCATAGAACACGGCTGGCAGCCTTTGGGAAAGCCGCGTTACGTTACGCGGGCGCAGATGGATACGGTTAACGAAATAGACGGCTTGCCGGCGGTTAATTTATATAAAGAATACTTCGGCAAAGAAATTCTCTCCCTGAAAAGAGAACTTAAGCGCATCTCGGTATTTTATCCGCTGGGGGTAGCTTTGCCCGAGAAAAACGAATACCTGGTAAGGAGCGTCGTATCGATAAAAAATGACGGCTCCCTTCTTTTTCAGGGAGAGGTCCCCGAAGGAAGCAAGGTCAGGCTTATGATCAGCTCAAAGGATTCCTGCCTGGCCAGCGTAGCTAAAGCCGCCCAGGCGGCCTTAAATAACGCCAAAGGCAAAAAAATTAAATTTGCGCTTGTATTAAATTCTTTATCGCGGTATGCTCTCTTAGGCAGGCAGGCCTCCCAAGAGATAAAAATCATGCGGGAGGCGCTGGGTAACGAAGTGCCCTTTGCCGGCGTATACACCTCGGCGGAACAAGCCCCTTTAAGCTCCGCTAACTACAGTTTGGGGAAAACATATTTTCACAATAACTCGATAGCGATATTAACCATAACCGAATGGTAACCCCTGTTCAGAAATGCTGACTATTATAGTATTCGCCTTAACAACCATACCTCTTGCCCTGGTGCTCCTGTATAAAATACAGGGCATAAAGCAATTGCGTTCGCAAGTCAACAGCCTGAAAAAATCCCTCGATGATATGGATGAACAGGCCAAGCTTATCGTGCGCACGGATATGGAATTGAATAAAATAGGGGAAGAGCTGGATAAAAAGGTATCCGGCCTCTACGCGCTGCAAAGTTTATCCCGCATCATAAGCATGACCCTGGAGGAAGACCAAATATTTAAACGGATACAGCCGGAATATTTGAAGGAGCTGGGGTTTGAAAAGGCGTTTGGCTTTCTCTGGAACGATAAAAACAAGGATTTTGTTTTGCGTTTTAGCGTAGGATACTCCGAAGAGGAGGTCAAAGCGATAGAGTCGTTCATTAACGGCAATAAAGAAAGCTGCATGAATTTTATAACAAGCGACAAAACGCTGTCTTCTGTCTCGGCATCCAATAATTTAATCTCTACGCAGCAGTTAAATGAAATTTTCAAGGCCCACTCGTTTATCGTTTCCCCTTTGGCCCCTCAACAGAATAACCGGGGATTGATCTTTGCCGGGACGCAAAACTTGGAAACGCTGGTCACCGAAGGAGATGAGGAATTAATTAAAATACTCTCTACCCAGTTGGCCCAAGCCCTTGAAAATGCCCGTCTTTTTGAAAAGACCTGGCGCGCGCAGCAGGAGCTGGAACATAAAGTAACCGAAAGGACCCATGAATTAACCGTGGCCCTGGAAGAAGTAAAAAAGATAAGCGACCGCAAAACCAGTTTCGTTTCAAGCGTTTCCCACGAATTAAGGACGCCCCTTACTTCCATAAAAGGATACGCCGCGATAATGCTTGCCGGAAAATTAGGGGATTTACCGCCCGACGTGCGCCAACGGCTGGAGAAAATAAACCGGCATAGCGACGAACTTGTGCATATGGTCAACGAACTGCTGGATATATCCCGTATTGAATCCGGCCGGGTAACGATGCGGGCAGAGATTTGCAACCTGAAAGAGATAGCGGATAAAACGGATGATTTATTATCCGGCCAACTAAAGGAACGGAAATTACATTTGACTGCTGAGATTAACCCCGAGGCAAACTTAGTTTTAGCCGACAGGACGCAGATAGAGCGCGTATTTATAAACCTTGTGGGCAACGCGATGAAATTTACTCCGCCCGGCGGCGCGATAACCATAAAAAGCCGCAAAGCGGACAATATGGCGGAGGTCAGCGTAACGGATACCGGCTGCGGCATACCCGAAGAAGCGCATAACGTTATATTTGACGAATTCTACCGGGTGGATAATGCCATAAACCAGGAAGTTAAGGGGACGGGCTTAGGGCTGGCCCTTGTAAAACACATCGTTGAGGCTCATGGCGGAAGAATTTGGGTAAAAAGCCCTCCCGGAAGCGGAGCAACTTTTAGCTTTACGCTTCCGATAGCTTGCGCGTAATCAACCTGGGGGCTTTTAACGGATACTATTAACTATGTCCATAAAAATACTTATAGTCGATGATGACCCCGATATACGGGACGTATTAAAACTCACCCTCTCCGAGGAAAATTATGAAATACTGGAAGTGGGCGACGGAGAGGAAGCCCTGAAGGTAATCCACGACAACCAGCCTGACCTGATACTGCTGGATTATAAAATACCCAAGATTGACGGCCGCGAAGTATGCCGCAGAATAAAAAGCGATTTACTCCTGCGGCATTTACCTATAATTATGGTAACCGGTAAAGGCGATATAAGCGACAAGGTTGACGGCATTGACGCCGGCGCCGACGATTACGTAGTTAAGCCATTTGAGCCGAAAGAACTTCTGGCGCGGATCCGCATGATCTTAAGGCATACTGAACGCGACCTGGAAGCAAACCCGCTTACCCGCCTTCCCGGGAACGTTTCGATATTAAAAGAGCTCTCCACGCGCATCGAAAGCAAATCTTTATTTGCCGTATGCTACATAGACCTGGATAAATTCAAATCCTATAACGATAAATACGGGTTTGAGCACGGAGACGAGGTAATCCGCGAAACCGCGCGCATCCTGATACGCGCGACGCAGGAGCATGGCAATAACAACGACTTCGTAGGGCACATAGGCGGAGACGATTTCGTAATCGTAACTACTCCTGAGAAAACTGACCCGCTATGCCAGAAAGTGATACTTGATTTCGAGAAGCTTGTCCCTTCCTTTTATAATGAAAATGACGGGAAAAACGGGTACATAATAGGCAAGGGAAGGCACGGACAGGAACAAAAAATACCTCTTCTCTCCATATCCATAGGTATAGTAACCAACCAATACCGCAAAGTTACTCACGTAGCCCAAATCGGAGAAATAGGCGCGGAGTTAAAAGCTTACGCTAAAAGCCTCGAAAGAAGTAACTATGTAAAAGACAGGCGCATAGAAAACAGATAACAAACAGGGACAGCAACCGTTTTCCAAGCAGGCGATAATTTGAGAAACGGTTGCTGTCCCTGTTTAATTTACTGGTGCGCGAGGGGGGAGTTGAACCCCCAAGCCTTGCGGCACAAGCCCCTCATGCTTGCGTGTCTGCCATTCCACCACCCGCGCGCAATCTGCGTCGACCCGTGATTATAACAATAGCCGGATAAAATATCAAGTAAAAATGAGCTCGAAAACGGAAAAGGGGGACGTTTCTACTTTTCCGGCACGAGGCTTGCGAAAAGTAGAAACGTCCCCCTTTTCCTTCACAAATTGAAGCGTTCCCTGTTCAGTTGAAAGAATACCCGGAAAGCGTTCCTGTTCTCGAAATTCTTGACCAGCCTGATTGTTTCGATTAACGCCCAGGCCCCATACACCCAGATGATCTCTGCGCGTATGGCCGGAAAGATGAATTGAGCCAGCCATAACAAAAACAGGGCTGCGGCCTCAAAAAACTTAAAATCCATGCTTGCTAAAAACAAGAAGCCCAGATAAGACTGGATAATCGTAAGGAGTATCTCCACCTTTTGCTGGTCGTCGAAAATAACGCTCGCCACCCTGCCCATGCCGAAAGAATAAATAAACGGAATAAGCGCCACCAGGATGGTCCACTGGTTGATGGAGGAAGAAACAAAATTGGCCAGCGCCATAGGCGCCTTATTTACCTTTCTGGCCCAATAGAACGCCGAAAGCTTCTCGGGGAACTCGCTTAAGAACGGCGCCACCCACTGCACAAATACGAATTGCGATATGCCGGCCGAAACAGCCAAAGCAAGCATGGAGTCTAAAAACGGGTGGGCTGCGAAATAAAGGACCGTGCCTCCTGCAACAAAGAATAATACGACCCAGGCTATATTCAACGGGCGTTTTTGCCGCATTACGTATTTAGGTATCCGGCCCAAATCGCCGACATCCTCCTGTTCATGCGGAGGCATCTTCGATAAAAGATACAAATAGCCGAAATAAATCGCGCTGAGGATTAAACCGTCAAAAATATTCAGGGAACTCTTAAAATAGATAACCAGAAAATAGAGCAAAGCCGGCAAAAGCGAAAGGACGGCTATGGAATGTTCATCCTCCAGCTCTATGCTCCACGGATTTTTACCGCCGGGTTTACCCCTCCTGTGGAAAAAAGCGACAAAATAAA
The DNA here is from genome assembly GCA_043800555.1 of Candidatus Omnitrophota bacterium. Lineage (GTDB taxonomy): Bacteria > Omnitrophota > Gorgyraeia > Gygaellales > Profunditerraquicolaceae > UBA6233. The sequence goes on from JAZDMX010000002.1 coordinate 42,684, forward strand.
CCATCGGCCAGCCTAAACCGACGAATAGCCTTAAAGAGCCTGTATAATTAGCGGTGATTAGATGTAATTTGGAAGGGTCTCTGGCCGCGGTAAAAGCAATTACTCCTTCTACCGCAAACTCCGGAAGGGTTTGTATCCATGCCAAAACAGCCAAAGCCAGGCCTTGCGAAATAAAGAATTGCCCGCACTCGGCTGCCCAGGAAATAAGCAGGGCGGCTAAGATTATCGCGGGAAACGTCCATAGGGCGCTTAAAGCTTCCATATAATAAAGGGGAACCCTTATTCGTTAGCGTCGTTTAAATCGCTAAGATTTCTTATTTTTAAACCGCTTAAATCATCTTTATAATAGGTAATCGAAACAGGGTCTCCCTGCTCGACATCGAAGAGTAAGATAGATTCTGTGCCCCGGGTAAGCTCTGAATCACCGGTAACCTTAAGGGCAATCTCATCCGAGTCCCCGGTATAGGGATCGGTATAACGCACGCTCAATACCGATTTTATCCAGTCTACGGAAGAGACTGTCCCGGAAATAGATTTATCGCCGCTTTCATCCGCTAAAGCCGCGGGAGCAATTATAAAGCAGAAAATCAGGAAAATAATGCTTATTTTATTCATTTTTCTCCTTTCTACGGGCATTCATCTCCGGCGGCATTCCGAGCCCTATTTGCTTACGGCAACAAAAAACAGGCTGCTTCCTCCATATTACTGCCGGCAACTAACATAAAACCGGCGGAACCCATTATACCCCGCCCACCCCAAAAAAGCGCCCACTTACAAACTCAATAGTATGATACAATAAATAAGGTGAATATCAAGGAATTACGCTGGAGGCGTTTTCTTCTTCCAGGATATTAACCAAGGCGGGATTTTCAGTCAGGCTGCTATAATGAAAAATAACATATCCCCCTGCCTCCAGCTTCTCCGAAAACCTAAGCTCTTCCTTGAATTCTTCCGGTAAATTCCCCAGCTTATAAGCGCCAATGCCAATCTTCACTTTTCTAAAATCATCCACCTTATCTTTAATTGCTGATATCCACCTTTTGAATTCCGAAGGCTCCGGAGAATAATCCATCACCGTAACAAAATCAACTAATTTGCGGTTAAGCCAGGAAGGCCAATCCTGAAATGCCTCAGAGCAGGCGCGCTGGATAGGCATACACCCTGTAACCGAAATCCGGATATTCGGGCGGATCCGCCGGGCCGCTTGCACAAGCCTTTCAAGCATTGCGGTTACCTGGGCGGATTTCCAATCTTGCCAAACATGGCTATCTTCTTCTATGTGTTTGGCGCCGGTTGCTTTCCGGAAACGTTCCATATTCATCGCGGTATAGCCGTAAGCGGGGTTCTTATCCGGATACCGGACATAATCAAGCTGTATACCGTCTAAATCCGGATAGGCCCGGACAACTTCCTCGACAATTCCGGAAAGTTCGCCGCGGACGCGGATATCCCCCGGCTCAAGGAAATATTGCCCATCAATCCTATAATCTTCCGGGCCCTTCTTTTCTTTCAGGTCCCTCGTCAAAACGCTAAAGCCGTATTTTCTAAGAATGGGGGCGTTTTTATTCCTGCTTAAGCTTAAAATATTGAGCCAGGCGTGCACCTCTATGCCGAGGCTATGGGCTTGCTTAATAAGAAGCCCAAGCGGGTCTTCAGAAACATTTTCCAGGCAGGCATTGTATGGGGCAGGATCCGCGATTTTCGACGCAAACCAAGACCGGTTCCCCCGGTAGATTTGAATAAAAATGACTCTAGCGCGGATCCTTTTGGCTAAATTTACAAGCTTGGATATTTCCCGGCGGCTTGAAAGCGCTTGGGGTTCATCCAGCGCCATCACAAATAGCCCGCTACCGGCTAAAGCCCCTTCGCACCTGGCAATGGGCGAAAAGAGAAATAACAGGCATAAGATATAAACTAAACCGCATTTCTTCATTTTTACGCGCCGTTAAACTTTATTCCGCAATGCTACGTATGGATATGACCCGCTCAAGCAAAGAACCTTTCCGGGAACCCTCGCCTAAAGCAAGATCGCTGACCACCGCCCGGTTTAGCTTATGGAATACCTCTTTGCCCAACCCTTGTTTTTGCCTATAACCGTAAATTTCGTGTATCACATACGGACGGTTGCCAAACATCCCCAGATATAAAAGGATATGGCCTTTTAACTGTAAGATTGTTACTCCCCCGATAGCCTCTTTAGCTAAAATACGCGTTTTCAACTCATTACTCGTCTTCTGCTCAAAGTTGCCTAAAAGCTTCCCGGACCTGCCTTGCTCCGCGGAATCCCTCGGCAAGACTATTCCCACCGTAGAAAAAACCTCCTGGATAAAACCCGAACAGTCCTGTTCGCCCCCCTTGCCTCCCCAGCCATAAGGGGCGCCTAAAAGTTTAAAAGCCTGTTCTATGGTATTACGCGGAGTATACTCCAAATAACCCGGGTTTATCTCTGCCTTCCTTAAATAGGCGGCCTGCTCAACGAACTTCCCCTCTTTTTGCTGCGAAGGGATAAGGACCGTGGCTGTTTCGGATGCAATCCCTATCAAAGGAAATTTCGCGCCCATCCTGACATAGCCGATACGGCGCGTTAATGCGGGGTCTTGGAAAATACCGGCCTTGGCGCTAACCACTACGGCAAACGGCGATCTCCCCAGGAAAGCCTTGAAATCGCTGAATTCGCAAAAGGCAACCTTATCTTTTTTGACCCATCCGGAACTTGTCGGAGAATATACATATACCCAAAGCCCGTCCCTGCTTTCGTGTAAGGCCACCAAAGGAGTGCCGATATCTAAAGAACTGTTTTGGAGCTCGTCAAATGCGGCATCTGCCGGAAGTACGGTCAAAATATCCTCAGTCGGAAGCAAACGCTGGTCAGCGTAATGGCGGATAAACCCGTAACGCGCATTAATCCTGGAAGGAATTGCCGCAACACTAATTTGCTTTTCCATCTCCTGATAAAAAGGCTCCGCCGCAATTATCGAATCTTTTGCATAAAGCTTCTGTTTGACAAATCCAGCGAACTCTTTTCTTAAGGAAGAGGCCAATTCTTCTCCGGAACATACCGGGCCTGTTTTTAACAAGTCTTTTATAAGCCCAAGCTCTTTTTCTGTCCTGGAATTAAACGCTGCGATACCGGATTGGCTTAAGATAATTTTATCTGCGGAATCGTTCCGGCTGATCCAGAAACCAGGCTCTTGTATATGCCTGTTGGCGCAAGGGGCTGTATCGCATCCTGTTGCGGATAATAAGAAAATTGCCAGTAGAAAAAAACAGGGGCGAAAAAAGGGGGACGTTTCTACTTTTCTCGAGCCCGATTGCCAGAAAAGTAGAAACGTCCCCCTTTTTTCTGAAACACTCCTATTTCCGCGCATTTTCAACCAATTTGCCCTGAATCAATGCTAATTTTTTCTTTCTCGCCCAACCTTTGATCAGGGACTCGCGTTTCAGGGCTTCATTCCTACTGCCGCTCGGTTCAGAATAAAGAAGCTTACGGGCCTTAAATGCGCGGGTAAATTTTCCGCCCTTGCCGGATTTGTGTTCTTGGAATCTTCGCCGGAGATTATCGGTAATGCCGGTATAAAGACTTTCGTTTCTGCATTCAAGGATATAGACATACCACATTTCGGTGTATCCTTCGACTCAGTCGCCCTTCGGGCTCCTTCGCTCAGGATGGTTCGCCTCGCTTCTTAAAGACTCGCTTCAGCTCACTCATATGGCTTGTGGTGAGCGAGCGAAGCGAGTCGAACCACTGCCCAAAGTTGTCGCCAGCCGAGTTTCGCAACCTCAATATTGCCAAATAGTTATCAAAATGACTATCCGCTGCGGTAAAGGCGGATTTATTTATCTTGGCGATCCGTCAATCGACAATTAAAATGACAACCTAAATGGCAATCAAGCTCTATGTTTAGTGCTTATTTTCTACGCCCTACTAGTGAAAGTTTCTCTATATATTTATCAATGTTTTTTTCTTCGCCAAAAATATCTGCCCTAATAGATTTAATAAGAGATTTTAATAGCCTATCATGTTCAATAACCCACTCTTCAGACCATCTGGGGAATTTATCTTCGGCACCCTGGCGTACAAAACTGTGAAATTCCATTAAATCTTTTACTACCTGAGGACTGGCAATAACCAATAAAAAATTGATGGATTCTGATAGTTTCTCTTGCGCTTTATCATTTTTGTTATCAATAGCGACGTCACTTAATGATTTAAGAAAAGACTTATAGTATTCCTCTTTTAATCTCCTATCTTCTGTTTTTAGTTGAAGTCTCTTTGTGAAATAAAAAGATAGGGATGCTGTTATTACCGATGCAAATAACCCAATTGTAGCTACTATAATTGGCTCCACTTGTTTTTCTTCCTTATGCTAATATTTGTTCGCCTGAGCCTCAAGATCGGCTGAAAAATTGCGCCTTAGATCTTCCCGATCGTCTCCCTTACCCATTGATAAACTCTTGTGGCCACTTTAACTATCTCATCCGCATCTGATTTATTAACACTGCGGCACTCGTATTGGACAAGGTTTTTGCGGGCGATTACTTTGCGCAACTGCTTGGACTTTTCTTCCGCGCCATCAAAAGGCAGACCAGCTACCAAATCGCAAACGTCAAAATGATCCTGCGAAACCGAACGTACTCCTTTTCCATAGACACAAATCGCATCTGCAGAAGAAATCACACATTGAACAGCCAATGTCGCTGCCGCATTCCAGTTTGAGGCATTAAACGCAACCAGCATCTGTTCATAATTATCGGCGGCTTTCTTTAAATACTCCGAAGCTGTAGATCTGTCCTCTTGCCTGACTTTTATTTCGCGGGCTGTCATACCTAAATCTCCAACGGTTCTTTGCCGTATAAAACGGAATAGGATTTCATTAAAGTTGAAACCGGCGGCTGATTCTTTTTAAGCCGCTCTTTAAATTCAACAGCTGACTTGATATATGCATCCATCTGAACGCCAAAATATGCCTTAAATCTGGGAGCTATTTCAGAAAGAAAAACATTTTCAACTGAATGAAGATCCGTAGCCCTAAGGACCACCGCCGCAATATCAATATCGCTTCCTTTTTTGGCTGTCTCGGTTTGCATGCTTCCGTAAAGGATTAACGATATTATTTTCGTTCTAATCTTAGTTCGCTTGAATTCTTTTAAAAGAAAATCGCGGATTTCGTTCTTAACGTTGCTTTCAGCGGCAAACATCGGACGAATAATTTTTTGAACAATCCGATCGTCATCATTTAAAGCATAAATATGCTGTTTTCCAATAATATCTAATTTTAAGATGTTACGGCTATGCAGATCTTTTAATGAGTCATGCGTAGAAGGCGCTGAATAACCAATGAGCTTAGCAATCTGGCGACCTGTGGCCTTGAAGTTCTTCCGAGCAGTAAAAAGCCGCAAAATTGCTACCTTGGAAGGAGAATCGATAATTTCTTCAATTTGAAATGTTTTAACCATAATATAAACCTAACATATGTAAGGTTAACCTTACACTGAATATAACACGTTTTATATAATTGTCAAGGAGATTAGCTAATGAAAGCGCCCTACAGAAGTCTGTAAGGCGCTTGTGGCTACTGCACCGCTTGGCGGTGATTCGGCCAGTTGTCAACATTGGCTGCCCCTACTGGACGAAATATGCAACTGGGTATATTCTCTTGAAACAGTAAATTACTTCGATGAAAGTATATCCTTGCCCAATTTAACGGCTACTTCCGCTGTCTGAACTAATAGATTTTGTTCGAGTTGATTAAATTGCCCAGAATAAACTATTTCTTTGAGCTTTAAAGATTTTTCATCTAATTTATCATCGTAGTGAGCACCGCCCTCTTTCTCCGCCACCATTCTTATAACTTCATTTGGAGTATAAATCATACTACCCAATCTTACAAAAGGAGAAAATAACCAATCATTTAATTCGTATCTTTGATTAGCAGGAGAAAAAGGCAATAATCCAATAAGAAAGAATGAAATCTTTAAAACTGTAAATTCATCTGTATCAGAACTTCTTGTAGAGGGTCCATAACAGAATAACAACACATTTCTCTCTTTAGCTAAGTTTATTAAAAGAGGACTGAGACTACGGCTTCCTGAGCATATTAGCGCTCTTAGTTGGGATGAAATAACTTTAAAATATTTGAGGTCTCCAGATTTTACTTTTTGCAAGGCATCTTCTAACAAAGATATTGATTCGTTTAATTCGTTCAATCTTGTATCAAGACTTTTGCTTTTCATCTGATTACTATTTATCCCTTAAACAGAGGTTTATTAAAATTGTTGTAACTCGTTATAATGCAAATGTTTAATTATTTAACTGCCCCGCATGGAATCGAACCATGATAGTCAGATCCAGAATCTGAAGTCCTACCGATTAGACGACAGGGCAAAATTATTATAGAGGGGCGAAAATGTGGGAAACGGGGACGTTTCTACTTTTCCGGCAGCCAGGCTCGAGAAAAGTAGAAACGTCCCCATTCTCGCTACCAGAGATTCTTCTTGAACCAGGTATCGGCATTATCAACGCTCTTTACAAGCCATGACCAATCTTCCCTGGCCCCTTCCTGGAACCCCTCTTTTGCTCCCTTGGCCAGCCCGCTTGTCCCCTTATATAATGTCCCGCAGCCGCCCGCCAAAACAACAAAAGCCAGAAGAACACCTGATAAGAATACTTTTTTAAACATCCTCTCCCCCTTTTACCGCGCCAGAAACCCCCGTTTCTGAAGCCTTTTTTCTTACAGGGTTTACCCAACGGCCCAATCTTTCTTTCGTCCGCTCTTTTCCTAGATAATATATTACTTCGAATAATCCCGGCCCGATTGTTTTCCCGGTAAGCGCCACCCTTATCGGATGGATAAGCTCCTTGGATTCAATGTTTAGTTCTTTGACTAAGCCGCGGAAACCCTCTTCTATCGTAAGAATATCAAATTTATCCATTTTATCAAGCTTTTCTATGAAGAGCCTAAACTCGCGGGAGAGGTCTTTAGACAAACATTTATTTTCGGCCGCCGGGTCAATCTTTAATTCTTTAACAAAGAAAAAATCTGCCCAGTCGGGAAAATCGTTAATGGTAGTCAGGCGAGGCTGAAATAATCTTACCAGGGAAACCAGATACTCCTTATCCGGGTTATCTTTGCCAATATAGCCTTTCTCAATGAGCGCCGGAACCAGCATATCCGCCAGTTTTTCGGGATCTTCATTTTTAAGATACTGGTTGTTCATCCAATTAAGCTTCTTCAGGTCAAATGTGGCGGCCGTCTTGTTAACCTGGGTTACGTCAAAGAGTTTTACCGCCTCACTTATGTCGATACGCTCGACGTTATTCCCGGGAGCCCAGCTTAAAAGCAAAAGGTAATTTACAAGGGCCCGGGGCAAATAACCCATCTTACGGTAATCGCTTATGGCGGTCGCGCCTGTCCTTTTAGAGAGCCTGCCTCCTTCTATGCCCATAATTAAAGGCAAATGCGCAAATTTTGGCAAACTAAAACCAAGGGCCTCATATAAAAGCGCTTGTTTTGGAGTATTGGAGATATGGTCATCGCCCCGGATAACATGGGTAATATTCATATCCGCGTCATCAACCACGCAGGCAAAGTTATAAGCCGGCGTCCCGTCGGATTTTATTAAAACCTGGTCTTTGATTACAGCAGTGTCAAACTCAATCTCACCCCGGATTAAATCCTGAATCTTAATTTTTTGCCGGGGCACCTTAAAGATTACCGCTTCCTGCGGCTTATCCGGAAGCTTCTCTTTATAAGCCTTGCCTTCCTCAAGCAGCCTTTGCGCGCATGCGTTATAAATATCGAACCGCTTACTCTGGTAACCAATCTCGTCCCAGTTGAACCCGAGCCATTGCAGGCTGTTTAAGATCTCATCCACGAATTCCTGCTTTGAACGGGTTTGGTCCGTATCTTCGATCCTAAGGACAAACTTTCCCCCTTTTGCCCGGGCATAAAGCCAATTAAATAAAGCTGTGCGCGCGCCGCCGATATGCAGGTTCCCGGTCGGGCTGGGAGCAAAACGGACCTTAATCATTTCTTGTGACTCCGGCGGCAAATCTTTCCCGGCCATTTATAATCCCATGCCTTTCTTTAATGCCTTGAGGTTTACCTGGAGGAGTTCCGGCTGGCCCTTTGGCGCCATCTTCTTCATGGCTTTCACGATATTCTCCGGGTTAATAATATTCTTGCCGGCAAGATACCCGCCCAAGGCCACCATATTGGCTACTTTAATGTTGCCTAAGCCTATCGCTATATCCGTAAATCTTCCGGATACTGATTTAATTTCCGGCTCACCCTGCGGGCTGGCCAAAGAACTGTTTATAACCATAAGACCGCCGGGTTTTAACCGATTCCTGAATTTGCTTAAAGATGCCTGGTTCATAATAATCAGGGTATCCGCTTTATCCACATAAGGAGAGCCGATTTCATCATCAGCCAAAGTCACCATGCAATAGGCGCACCCTCCGCGCACTTCCGGCCCGTAAGCGGGAAGCCAGGTAACAAACTTATCGTTAAATAGCGCCGCTTCAGCCAGAACTTTTCCCAGAAGCATAATGCCTTGCCCGCCGCTACCGGCGATTATTATACGTTCGGTCATTTTATTATTTTATCCTTCCCAACGGGAACTCTTTGGACATGACATCTTTAATCCAATCCAGGGATAATTTAGGGGACATGCCCCAATAGGTCGGGCAAGCAGATAACATCTCCACTAAAGAAAAACCCACGCCTGTGATCTGATTTATAAATACCTGTTTTATGGCCTTCTTGGCTTTCATAATCTCCTGCGGGGAATCCAGCGCTACGCGTTCGATATATTTTACCCCCGGTAAAAGCGCTAACATTTCAGAAATCTTCAAAGGATACCCTTGCCCATTGGCTAGCCTGCCCGACGGAGAAGTGGATGTCTTTTGGTTTAAAAGAGTAGTCGGCGCCATTTGCCCGCCGGTCATCCCGTAAACAGCGTTATTGATGAAAAAAACGGAGATGTTCTCTGCGCGGTTAGCCGCATGTATTGTCTCGTTTGTCCCAATGGCTGCCAGGTCTCCGTCACCCTGATAAGTAAATACAATATTCTTCGGCCTGACCCTTTTTATGCCGGTAGCCACTGCCAACGCCCTTCCGTGCGCGGCTTCCGAACAATCAAAATCCCAATAATCATAAGCGATGACGGCGCAGCCAACCGGAGCTACCGCGATAACTTTCTGGCGTATCCCTAATTCATCGATTACTTCGGCAATAAGCCGATGCGCCAGGCTGTGGCCGCAACCCGGGCAATAATGGGTCGAAACATCCCGCAATGATTTCGGATGAGAGTATATTTTATCCATTGTATATTTTATTGGCTTTGTTAATTATCTCTTCTTCCGAAGGGACCCCTCCTCCCGAACGGCCCATAAATTCAACCTTCGCCCGGCCGCAAAGAGCCAACTGCACGTCTTCCAGCATTTGCCCGTAGGACATTTCAACGACCAGGTATTTTCCGTTTGGCGCCGGGAGTTTAGAAAAAGCCCGCTTAGGAAACGGCCACAAGGTTATCGGCCTGATCAAGCCGGCCTTTTTGCCCTTGCTCCTTAAAATCTTTACCGCTGATTTGGCAATCCTGGCCATACTGCCATAGGCAACCAGAATTATTTTCGCGTCATTCACGCAAAATTCTTCCCAGCGCTCTTCTTTCGACTGTATCTGTTTATACTTTGCCTGCAGCTTAAGGTTAAATTTCTCCAAATCCCCTTCTTTTAAATAAAAAGACTTAACTACGCGGGCTTTCCTGCCCTGGCATCCGCTCAAAGCCCAGGGCTTATCGATTGATTGCTTCTCTCTGCGGGATGCAAGCTGCCGGCTGCGGGTTGATATCGGCTCCATCATCTGCCCAAGCCTGCCGTCTCCCAAAATTATCGCCGGGGTCCGGTATTTATCGGCAAGGTCAAAAGCAAGGCTTGTGAAATCATAGCACTCCTGAACAGTTGCCGGGGCTAAAACTATGCAATGATAATCTCCGTGCCCGCCTGAACGCGTTGCCTGGAAATAATCCGATTGGGCGGGAGCAATATTGCCTAAGCCCGGCCCGCCGCGCACAATATTTACGATTACAGCCGGTAACTCTGCTCCGGCTATATAAGAGATGCCTTCCTGTTTCAGGCTGATGCCGGGGCTGGAAGAGGAAGTCATTGCGCGCGCGCCTGCGGCTGCAGCGCCAAATACCATATTAATCGCGGCCACTTCGGCTTCCGCCTGGATAAAGACTCCTGCGCTTTTCTCCATATGGTTAGCCATATAGGCGATAAGTTCATTTTGCGGAGTAATCGGATAGCCGGCATAAAACCGGCAGCCTGCGTCGATAGCAGCTTTCGCTATGGCCTCATTACCGGTAATCAGTATTTTCTTCACCTGTACACCTCGATACAGCAATCCGGGCAGATGACCGCGCACATCGCGCATCCTAGGCATTTCTTCCCGGCTTTTCCCGGCGCTCCCGCTGCTTTCGCATTAGCCTGGGGAGAGAATTTTACCGGTTTTATCCCGCGTAAATTAAGTTCGTCATCTATTATAATCAGCCCTTGGGGACAAGCGCTTACGCACAAAAGGCAGCCTTTGCATTTATCTTTATTAATGGTGATTCTCGGCATAGACTAAATTTCTCCTACCGGATACAGGTTGCGCCGCTTAAAACGCCTAGCGCCTTATGCCATATGATGGCTCATAACGCTTAATAATCCGCGGCGCGAAACCGTTTAACGGGCGCTGACCTTATCCTTAATCTTATCCGCAATTGCCTTGGCGGTCAACCCGTATTTTTCCAACAACAACTCCCTCTTGCCATGCTCAATAAATGAGCAGGGCAAGCCGATCTTTATAACCGCTTTACCCAACGCGTCTTCTATGGCGCTTCCAAATCCGCCGGCAACAATTCCTTCTTCAACCGTAAAAATATAGCTTACCTTCCTAGATATTTCGTCAAATAATGGCTTATCCAAAGGCTTGGCAAAGCGCGAGTTTATCAAAAATCCCGATAGCCCTTCCTTCTTCAGCAATTCCCGGGCCTCTAAAGAAACCTTGACCATGCTTCCTAAGGCAAAAATGGCAAAATCTTTCCCTTCGCTTAGGACTTCTGCCTTGCCTAATTCAATCTCCTGGGTTTTAGCCCCTTCTGCCAGGCCCTCTGCCTTTCCCTTAGGATACCTTATTACCATGGGGAGGCCGGATTTAAGGCTAAACTCAAGCATCATTTCTAACTCCTTAGCGCCTTTCGGCGCTAAAATCGCCAAGTTCGGGACTGTATTTAAGAAGCTTATATCGAATACCCCCTGGTGAGTCATTCCGTCTTCTCCGGTAATCCCGGCGCGGTCAACGCAAAAGATAACCGCCAGTTTCTGTAGGGCCACATCTTCGATAATCTGGTCATAAGCCCTCTGTAAAAAAGTGGAATATAAAACGACCACCGGCTTAAGCCCGGCCTTGGCTAATCCGGCGGCAAAACAAACGGCGTGCCCCTCGGCAATGCCGACATCAAAGAACCTGTCCGGAAATAAACAACGGAACTTGTCCAACCCTGTCCCTTCGGGCATCGCCGCAGTAATGGCCATAATTTTGTTATCTCCGGCGGCTAACTCCGCCAGCTTGTCGCTAAAGACCTCCGTATAGGTTTTTACTCCGGGCGGATTAGGCAGGCCCAAGCCTGTCTGAATGTCAAAAGGGCCTGTCCCATGGAACCTCACCGGTTCTTTTTCGGCGGCAAAATAACCTTTGCCCTTTTTTGTAACTATGTGCAGGATGCGCGGCCCTTTTATATTCAGTATATTTTTGAGGGAATGCACCAAAGGCTCTATGTTGTGCCCGTCAAACGGGCCAAAATAACGAAAGCCCAGCTCTTCGAATAACATCCCCGGTATAAATAGGCCTTTGAGCCCTTCTTCAAATTTATAAAACAAATTTAGGATCCGGCTCTTGCCTGTCCCGTGTTTGGTAAGAAAATTCTCCAAAGATTCCTTAAAACGGTTATAAACCGGAAGAGAAATTATTTTATTCAAATAATTGCTTATGGCCCCGACATTGGGAGAAATGCTTAACTCATTGGTGTTGAGGACTACCAGTATGTCTTTTTTCAAGTGGCCGGCGTTATTTAAACCCTCGAAGCACAAGCCTCCGCTTAAAGAGCCATCCCCGATCACCGCCACAACCTTAAAGTGATTGTCAACGGGGAGCCTGTCTCTGGCTATTGCTAACCCTAAAGCCAAAGATACCGCATTTGAAGAATGCCCGGTCGTAAAGCAATCATAGGCCGATTCATCTTGAGACGGAAATCCCGAAATCCCCCGGTAAGCCCTAAGCGTGGAGAATTCTTTGTTCCTGCCGGTCAATATCTTGTGCGCGTAAGCCTGGTGGCCGACATCAAAAACTATTTTATCAACAGGGGTATTCAAGCAATAATGCAGGGCAATTATCAATTCTACCGCTCCCAAGCTAGAAGCCAGATGCCCCCCGTTAACTGCCACAACCTCGGTTATCCTCTGCCTTATCTCCGAAGCAAGCAGCGGCAGCTCTTCAAGCTTGAGCTTCTTTAAACCCTGCGGAGAATCAATGCCTTCCAGCAACATCCCTAACCTTTCCCCCGGTCATCTTCGGAGAAATCCTGAAGCGAGAATTTCCCGTCTTTTTTCATCAAAGACGACACCTTGGTTTCGGCATCCTGCAACGCCTGAGAACAGCTTTCGGCAAGCTTGATCCCTTCCTCGTATTTCTTAAGCGCCTCCCCCAGGGTAAGCTTACCGCCGGATAAATCTTCCACGATTTTATGCAGCTTCTTTATATCTTCTTCAAGCGGCTGTTTTTCTTTTGTCATTGGTGACCTCCTCAACTAAGCTTATAAAACTCCCCTCGCTTAAAATTGTCTTGATTTTGCCCCCTACCTTGATTTGGGAGGCATTTTTAATCACTACTTCATCCGTCAAACGCATGCTTAAACTATAACCGCGGGATAGAACCGCCAGAGGGCTAAGCGCCTCTAACCTGTGTATTAATGCCCGGGACCTTTCGCGGGAGATATCAATAAACTTGCGCATATTCTGGTTTAAACCAAGCGATAGGTCATCAACCAACTGCTCTTTTTCATGCAGGCGGTCCAACGGGCTCTTGATCGAATTCCTCAAGGCAATAAGGCCATTTTTAAAAACGCTGATAATATTTGAAACGGAGAAATCCATTTTGTGGCCTAAGCTGTCAATTTGGGCTAAAATCGAATTTTTCTTATCTACGATTATTTTTGCCGCTGCCGTAGGAGTTTCGACAAAACAATCCGCCGTTAAATCGCAAAGGCTCGTGTTTATTTGATGCCCCACCGCGGAAATTACCGGTATTTTCGAATTATAAACTGCCCTGGCCGCAATTTCTTCGTTAAAGGACCAAAGGTCTTCGGCGCTTCCTCCGCCGCGGCTGACAATGATAAGGTCAACCCTATTGAATTGATTGAGGTCTTCGACTCCCCGGGCTATTTCCTCCGCCGCGCCTTCGCCCTGCACGCGCACAGAACGTATTACCACGTCTACGCAAGGCGCGCCTTTCTTTAGTATCCCTAAAATATCGCGAATCGCGGCCCCTGATCCGGAAGTAACTACGCCAATCCTAAGGGGCATAAAAGGAAGCTCCCTTTTGTGGGCGGCATCAAACAGCCCTTCTTTATGCAATTTCTCTTTTAACTGCTCAAAAGCCAGCTGGCGGGCGCCAACACCTTTCGGCTCCATTTTCTCTACAATCATCTGGTATTGCCCGCGCGGGCCATAAACATCGATTTTGCCGAAACAAATTACTTTAATCCCATCCTGCAGTTTAAACTTCAACTCCCGGTTTGCCCGGGCAAACATCGCGGCAGCCAAAACAGCCGCGCCATCTTTAAGCGAAAAATAAAAATGCCCGGAGGTGGCAACTTTGAAGTTAGAAAGCTCTCCCTCCACCCACACTCCATTGCCAAAGGTGTTTTCAAAGATAACCCCGATCTCCCGGGTAACCTGCGAGACTGTATAGATATGTTTATTTCCCGGCGGAGTTAGCATCTTTGACAGCCTCCCCTAATTTAGGCCCTTCTGCCTTAGGCGCCTCTGTTGCTTGCGCTTCTGGTTTTTTCTTCAAAACAATAAGCTCAACCGAATAAGGGCTTAAAGAAAGTTCTTCCTGGTAAGAATCTTGGGCGGTAATTTCTTTTTCAATAACCGGCTTAAATTCGCAATTCAGGCTGCAGGATGAATCTACCCTAAACAAGCTATAGGAGTAATTTCCCTTAATGTTCTTTAAATTAAGCTTAAAAACCCGTTTGGCGGTTTTTGCCTCCTCGGCCCTGTCGTAAAGCTCCTTGGCATTCTTCAGTAAACTCTTGACTCTACCGGTGGTAGATAAAGCGCCTATTTCCTCGTGTTGCGAAATAATCGTGGAGATCCGGCCAGAGCGGATAATGCCGAGCAGGAATCTACTTTCCTCCGCGTTAAGCCCGGCGATATTCTGGGCGATTAACCCCCGCACTATTTCCGGGTCAATGTAATTATAGACCAATATAGCGATTTTTTCCTCCGACTTTGTGGCAATCGCTCCCACAAATTCATCGTTAAGCTTAACCGGAAACATATTTTTCTCCAAGCCCTTAAGCATCTTGAAAACATTGTAACTGGCCTTTTGCCCTATGGAATGCCGGGCAGAGGAATAAAATACTCCCGTGTTCCTGGTCACCCCCTCCTTATTCCCCTGAAAATCCTCCAGGCAAAAATAGAGTTGATTATCCAGTCCCGCTTCGTACATATTTTTTATGCGCGCCGGAATATAGCTGGCTGAAATATAAGATTTCTCTTTGCGTTCAGGTATAAGGTTTGCGTGGCGGTCATAGTTCCATTCATCCACGATCAAAAAAGTATTTTTGTCAAAGTTAAAATATGTCAGCCAGTCCCGCACAAGGCTGGCGGCGTCTTTCTCATATATGGTATTTTCTTTTTCTGTTTTAGGGTCGGTAGAAAAACCATGCCAGGTAATAAAATCAAGGCGCAGGCGGTTTTGGTAACAAAATTTAATCAGCGCGTAGATTAAACTCTTTTCCGGGGTTAAAACGGTATTGCCCCCCAGGTTATGGAACCAGGAGCTTACCCCGGGAGCGCCGACCGGAATATGAATTTTATACTCGGCCTCCAACTCCTTTACGCTCTCGCTGGCCAAACGGTATAGATTAAGATAATCCGCCTCTCTGCCCAGGAAGAACCCTTCCAAGTCCGGGGCATTCCAGAGTTCATACCAAATATTATACTTTTTATCACAGCTTAAATCTTTGATTACGCTTTTTACCAAATTTTTATAAGCTGCTGAATTTAACGGTCCGCTGTTTTTATCCAAAACCTTCCCCATGCCCGCGGGCATGCCGCATAAATCCAGGATAACCGTCCCTCCGGAATCGCTTATATTCTTGATGATGGCGTCGTAGGCGGCTAGCATTTTATCTTTGGCTGCCGGATCCTTCTCAAGCTGGGTGATCTCCCAAAGGTTAAACTGAATACGGTAGAATCCGTTAAAACCGATATCTTTTTGCCAGGCGCCCAGGGCTTCTTTTGAGGCCAGGCTTTGCGGCCAGGCATTGTCGGGATTAAAGCCCCTGCCGCTTAAATCAAGGTTGGGTTTAAATATTCCGGGGGTAGGCAGGGTATTGGAATTTATATCTATGGTTAATTCGAGATCGTTTGCCGTTTGAGCAAAGGCCAAAGAACAAATGCCCGCATTCAAAATCCATAATAACGCTAAAACGCAAATACCGGACCTGGTTACCGTTGGCCCGGAGGCCGGCCAAGCGCGGCAAAAAAGCCAAAGCCTAAAAACCCGCAGGCAGCTGGGCCGGTTTACGGGGCTTGCGGCGGCGGCTCCCCGCAACAACGCTTCAGTTTTGGGCTGGGGGTTATTCATCTTTATTCCTGCAGCTTCCTTTTTATCCTCTCGATAGACCTTGCCCTGCCGGTTTCTCCGTCAATATCTAAAACCGCGCCGCACAACTGGACATCGCCTTCAGCTACTTCAAATCTCACCGGTATGCCCGTAATAAACCTCTCCAGGACATTCTCCGCTTTTCTTCCGATAACCGAATCATACGGGCCGCACATGCCCGCATCGGTCAAATAAGCCGTCCCTTGCGGCAATACTCTTTCATCCGCGGTCTGGATATGGGTATGCGTGCCTAAAACTGCCGAGACTTTGCCATCCAGATACCAGCCTAAAGCCACTTTCTCGGAGGTAGCTTCAGCGTGAACATCCACTATAATTATTTTTGTTTCTGGAAAGAGTTCATTCCGGGCGTTAAGCGCTGCCTTAAACGGGCAATCCAACGCCTCCATAAAAACCCGGCCATTAACATTAATTACTCCGATTTTATCGCCTGTTTTAGACCTGAATACCCCGCTCCCCTTGCCGGGAGAAGACGCGGGAAAATTTACCGGCCGCAGGATCCTTTTTTCGCGGCTTATCAACTCAAATATTGCGCTCTTTTTCCAAATATGGTCGCCCGAAGTAATAACGTCAACCCCGGAGGCGAATAATTCATCCGCTACCTTAGGGACAATCCCGGAACCGCCGGAAGCATTCTCGGCATTGGCAATAACAAAATCCAGGGAATATTCTTCCTTTAGTCCCGGTATAAGCTTATTAACCGCCCTTCTTCCGGGGCTGCCGACTATATCGCCGATAAACAGGATTTTCATATTTTTACGGGCCTATAGGCTAGCGCCTATTTTGCGTACTCTATCGCCCTTGTCTCCCTTATTACCGTAACCTTGATCTGCCCGGGGTATTCCATCCCTTCCTCTATCTTTTTGCGGATGTCTCTTGCCATATTAGTCGCTTCGGCATCGGATACTTTCTCCGGCTGGACAATCACCCGGATCTCCCGGCCTGCCTGTATGGCAAAGGATTTTTCTACTCCTTTAAACAGGTTGGCAATCGACTCTAATTTCTCCAGCCGCTTAACGTAAGTTTCCAGGGTTTCCCTGCGCGCGCCCGGACGGGCTGCGCTGATGGCATCGGCTGCTATGGCCAACACCGCGTAAATGCTCTGCGGAGCAGACTCCTCATGATGGGCTTCAATCGCCGCGACGACTTCCGGAGACTCCCCGTATTTCCTGGCCAGTTCCGCTCCAAGTTTGGCGTGCGTGCCTTCAACCTGATGGTCAACTGCCTTGCCTATATCATGCAAGAGCCCGATCCGGCGGGACAGTTTAAAATCCAAGCCCAGTTCCGAAGCCATAGACCCCAACAAAAACGCCGCTTCTTTAGAGTGCTGCAGGGCGTTCTGGCCGAAACTCGTCCGGTATCTCAAGCGGCCGAGCAATTTAATTATCTCCGGATGCAAACCATTCACCCCGGCCTCAAACGCCGCGCGCTCTCCTTCCTCGCGGATCTTCTCGTCCATCTCCTTCTTGGTCTTTTCAACGATTTCTTCGATTCTTCCCGGGTGTATCCTGCCGTCGGCAAGCAGCTTTTCCAGGCTCAAACGGGCAATTTCACGGCGCACAGCGTCAAAAGCGGAAATCGTAACTGCTTCCGGGGTATCGTCAATGATTACATCCACCCCCGTGGCCATCTCCAAAGCGCGGATATTCCTTCCTTCGCGGCCTATAACACGGCCTTTCATTTCATCGTTAGGTAAAGTTACAACGCTCACCGTAGATTCCACCGTATGCTCGGCGGCGCATTTCTGTATAGCAAGGCTCAAAATCTCCCTGGCTTTTTTGTTGGAGGCGCTGCGGATTTCTTCTTCCTGTTTCTTAATCAAAACCGCCTTTTCATTGTTTAGTTCTTCGTTCATCCGGCTAAGCAAAATCTGTTTTGCTTCCTCTGCCGAAAGCGTCGAAATCTTCTGCAACCTTTCTTTTTCTTCGGCAATCAAAGAATGCAGCTGGGAATCTTTGGCTTTAATCGCTTCTTCCTGCTTTCTGATATTATCATGCTTTGCTTCAAGCTCTTTTTCCTTCTTCTCCAAGAGATCGAGCCTTCGGTCGATGTTCTCTTCTTTCTGCGAAAGCCTTTTCTCCATATTGGAGATTTCCTGGCGCCTGTCTTTTGTCTCGCGTTCAAAATCCTGGCGTATACGGTATAATAAATCTTTTGCTTCCAGCTCCACTTCACGGCGCTTGTCCTGGGCCTCTTTTTTGGCCTGCTCCAGGATATGCTGCGCCTTGGCTTCGGCATCCTGTATTTTCTTTTCAGCCACCTGCTTCCGGAAAACGTAACCTGCCAAAACAGAAACGCAAGCAACTGCTAAAGATATGAATATAGTTAATAACATAGGGTTCTCCTCCTGTAAGATTATCCCATATATTTTTCAAGAGCTACCGCACAAGTTGGCTAAAGCGGGATTAATCTGCGCAGCCTTATCTTTTTTAATCTGTGTAACCGGATTTAGAAACTGTTTTTAGGCGAAGAGCACTTTTTTGACGCTTACATCGTGGGAGACAGTAGGAACAGCGGGCAAGATTTGCAGTTGGAATGCCAAACCAATAGAAGGAGTATCCTTGGGTAGCTTGCTTAGGAAGCGGTCATAATAACCTTTGCCCCGGCCCAGCCGGTTGCCTTTTTTATCAAAGGCGACTCCCGGGATAATTACCAAATCCAGGTCTTTGGGCTTAATAAACCTGCTTATGACAGGCTCCGCTACCCCATAAGGTCCTTTTCTTAAGTGGGCATGGCTATCTAATATAGCCGGCCTTAAGGACGTTCTATTTTCCACGCAAACTGGCACGGCAATAATCTTGCCTAATCTTTTCGCTGATTCTATCATTTCTCTTGTTTCCACTTCGCCTTTTATCGCGATGTAAAACATAACTTTTTTCGCTTTTCTAAAAACCTTCTGCCTTAAAAGCCTGTTCTTGATTAACCGGCTCCTCCTTTTACGCTCACCCTCCTCCTGATTTTTGAGCTTAAGTAAAATTCTACTACGCAATTCCTGCTTTGTCAACCCCGCGGTTCTACCCATCCTACAAACAGGCCTCTCCCTCATGTTTATGCTCCTTGGAATCAAAAGGGACGGGCTTGCCCTGCCGGGTATAATAATCTTTTAACGCTGAACGCAAGGCCTCTTCCGCCAGGACCGAACAATGCATCTTAATCGCCGGCAGTCCTCCCAATGCTTCAACAACCGCCTTATTGGTAATCTTCAACGCTTCGGAGATTGGCTTACCTTTGACCATCTCCGTAACTATGGAACTGGTGGCAACCGCAGCTCCGCAGCCAAATGTCTTAAATTTTACGTCCACGATTATGTCGTTTTCTATTTTAAGGAACATCTTCATTACGTCGCCGCAGATAGGATTCCCGACGGTGCCGATGCCGCTGGCATCGGGGATCTCTCCGACGTTGCGCGGATTTTTAAAGTGGTCCATCACTTTTTCGCCATAAGGCGGTTGTTCTGCCATTTTATTTACGCATTGCTAATTTATGAGGCTTAACTGATTTCTGAAAATCTTTAGGCCCCCGGATTTCTTTTAATGTCTCCAGCCTTTTGCGCTTCTCTAATT
This sequence comes from Candidatus Omnitrophota bacterium, assembly GCA_043800555.1. GTDB lineage: Bacteria > Omnitrophota > Gorgyraeia > Gygaellales > Profunditerraquicolaceae > UBA6233. Next base: position 62,209 of record JAZDMX010000002.1, read on the forward strand.
CTTTATAGATCAAAATCCAGGCACAGTCTTTATCTTTATCTACTTCGCATTTTCCTTTATTCATACCGCCGCAAGGCCCGTTAAGCAGGCCTTTGGCGCAAAGCGTAACCGGGCAAATTCCGCCGGTCAGATGCAAAACGCACTCTGCGCACAAAGAACATTTCTCGTAGAAATCCCCTTTGGCGTCAACTACCGCGCCAAAAATAGTATCGCAGGCGGGAAAAACCGCTAAGCCCAGCCTGTCGTTATCCTTAAAAGACTGCGCCCCCAATCCGCAGGATAAAACCAAAACCGCTTCGGACTGGCGTAAAAAAAGCGTATTCTTGGCTAATTCGGCCTTAAGCTTAGCTGCCACGCAAGGGGCAGAAGGTATGCAATAGCCTGTGATTATCTTGCCTGCGGCCTCCAAATCCTTTTTCATTTTGAGGATTTCCGGCTCGCCCCCGGTCTTGCAAGTAGTGGCGCATTCGCCGCAACCCACTAAGAAAATCTTAGAATAGCCTTTTAAGCTATCTATAATGCCCTGAAGAGGTTTTAGCTCTGTTATGATCATATAAAAATTTTACCACTATTTAAAGGCCGGGGCAAGGAAAATATGGGCGGGGCTAATACTCTTCTTTGTCGCGAAAATACTCTCGCATCATTCTTAAGAATTCTTTATCTGTCGCGCTTTCTTTGCCGGCATCCCCTTGGAATTCATCGCAACCTGCGTCAAATTCATTCCCTGTATCTTCAATCTGGAGAAGCTTATCCATCCCGGCTTCATCCAGAAAACGCGAAACCTGCGTAAGTACCGGGCCGCCTCCATCCAGGAAACTTCTGGGGTTCCGGTCAACATGCGGTTTAAGCAAAAACAATTTTTCCTTCGCCCGGGTTGAAGCAACATAAAAAAGCCGGCGCTCTTCTTCAATCCCTTCTTCATCCTCCAGGGAGCGATAAGAAGGCAGATGGCCTTCGGCAACATAAATCAGAAAAACCGTGTGCCACTCCAGGCCTTTAGCCGAATGAATCGTGGAGAGCGTAAGAGCGGGGTCATCTTTATCTTTTGACCCTGCCTCGGCAAGAGAACGCTCCGGAGGCTCCAAAGCCATATCGGTCAAAAATTGCTCCAGCGACTTGTAGCGCGAGGCAATCCGCAGAAGCGAATCCAAATCATTAATCCTCTTATGAAAATCATCATATTTATTTTTAAGCAAAGGCTGATAATACTCCAAGAATGCCCCGATTATCTTGGCTGGGCCTTGTTTAGCGGAATCAATATCCTTCAAAATGCCAAAAAGCTTATTCACCTCTTCCTTATTCTTCCCGGGAGCCGCTTGAGGCGCGCCTTTATCCAGGACAAACGCATTAATTATTTTCTCCGCGCTCCTGGGCCCTATGCCGGGTATTAAAAGCAGGGCGCGCAACCAGCTTACCTGATCGGCGCAGTTATAGACGATGCGCAAATAAGAGATTACGTCTTTAATGTGCGCTGCCTCGACAAATTTCTGGCCGCCGTATTTTACGAAAGGAATGTTGCGGCTGGCTAATTCCACCTCCAGGTCATTAGAGTGCCAGCCCGAGCGGAACAAAACCGCCATATCCTTTAATTCGACCCCCTCTTCCCTTAGCTCCAGGACCTTCTTGGCGATATAACGGGATTGGGCGTTTTCATCCTCAGCGTCGACAAAAATCGGCTGCTGATCCCCCTTCTTCCTGGTGTAAAGATTCTTCTCAAACTTCTCTTTCGCTCCCCTGATTACTTCATTAGTCAGGTTCAGGATTGGCTGGGTCGAACGGTAATTCTCCTCGAGGGTTATAATTTCGGTATCTTTAAATAGCCGGGGGAAATCCATGATATTCCTGAAGTTCGCGCCTCTAAAAGAGTAAATGCTCTGGGCGTCATCTCCGACAACCATAATATTCTTATGCTCTGAGGCCAGTAAACAGGCAATAAAGGCCTGCAGTTTATTGGTGTCCTGGTATTCATCAACCATAATGTATTTGTATTGCCGGGAAAGCGAAACCCGCGCTTCTTCGTGGTCGGTTAAAAGTTTCTTCAGGTAAACCAAAAGGTCGTCATAGTCTAAAAGCGATTTTTCAACTTTGTATTTGTGGTATGCGGCCCTGATCTTTTTAATCTCTTCGCTGAATTCCAAGAATTGCGGATACTCCTCATACAGGATATCTTCTAACTTCTCGGATTTATTGACGCTTTTAGAGATTACTTCCAGGATGGCCCTTTTGCGGGGAAAACGTTTTTCGCTCTTATTAAAACCCAGCTGGGTGCGGATGAGATTGATTGTATCTGCGGCGTCAGATTCATCGAGAATGGAAAAATTATTGGATAAGCCCAAAACCTTCGCGTATCTTCTAAGGATGGCGTTGGCAAATGAATGGAATGTGCCTCCGCTGACCCTTGAACAACGTTCATCCAAGAGTAAACTCGCCCGGCGCAGCATCTCTTCGCTGGCCCTGCGGGTAAAAGTAAGCAGCAGGATATCGCCGGGCCTTACTCCCTTTTCCACCAGATAGGCTACGCGGTGCACCAAAACGCGGGTCTTTCCGCTGCCTGCTCCGGCAATCACAAGATAGGCGCCCTCAATTGACTCAACGGCTTTCAATTGGGCCGGGTTAAGCTCGCTTTTATAATCGATTTTCTTATTCATGGGGATAAAGTTTTGAGGATATTATTTTAAACCTTGTCAGGTTTATTGCAAGACAAAAAATCGAAAAGGTGGCGAAGAAAAAGGGGGACGTTTCTACTTTTCTAGCTTTAGGCGCGGGAAAAGTAGAAACGTCCCCTTTTTTCAGGCGCGGGAAAAGTAGAAACGTCCCCTTTTTTCTTTCGTCCTTTTTTTCGGGAGCTTATCTGCCGATGAAGATCTCTTTTAGTTGCTGGGGGGACTCTTTTGATTCAAGGACTATAAGGATGTCTTTCAGGGCTGGCTCGGTCAGCAGGCTGCGCTCTTCTTCCAGCTTTAGGATATCGGCAATGCAGGAGACAACTTTCGGGGTATCCAGCTCCTTTTTCAGGCAGGATGCCCGGATGTATTCCTTGAGCCTGTCT
>JAZDMX010000019.1:0-29594 GCA_043800555.1 Candidatus Omnitrophota bacterium
GACCTTGTACCTTTGGATGTCTTTCATGGTAACTAAGAGTTTTTGCATGGGTAGCCTCCTTAAAAATAGGCTACCATGAAAACTAAAAACTTAACATTTCAAAATAGTAATAACTCTTAACATTTTAAAATGGTAACATCACCCCCCAAAAAAAACTTGAAATTACCCAAAAACATGTTATATTTATACTACATTAAGCAAAGCGCTCTTGGTGGAGGCTAAAAGCGCTTTTAAAGAAGCAGCTACTAGGGTTTACAACCAGAATGCCACGGAACAAAAGGGTCGGCTTTCTGGTTTTTTATTTTTCTAATACTAAAGAGATTAAAAAAGGGGTTAGTAAATGAGTGTTAAATTGAGGAAAGTTTTGTCTTTAGCTTTAATCATTAGCTTGCTCTTCCAGCAGGTTGGTTTTGCCCAGATTGCTGGCGAGCTTAATATCTCCGGCTATCTCTCTAGAATAGGTAGCAACTTAGCGGTAGAAAAGTTTAGGCCTCCTGAGTTGCGCTATTTCTCCTACGATAGCCTAAATGACAACTTCAAAGTTCTCCTGGATAAGGGAGACCTTGAGAAGGGACTGTCCCCGAAGGGGACTGTCCCTGAAGAGAAACTTCAGGAAGAGGCGAAGACCCTTCTTAGCTATTTTTTAGTAGGTGTAAGTCTTCCAGACTCTATGTTCTGGGTGAACTTACGTCCTGACTCTGAAGGCCAGATTATAGATCAGTACCTGGAGAAGACGGATGTAGGCAGGATTATGCTAGAAGCAGACCTGCAGCTTAAGAAAGACACCGCCAGCATGACTTCTCCAACTACCCCTGAAGGCAAGGAATACTGGGATAAGCTCTATAAGAAGGCCGCTGGCCTCTATGGCTATGATAATGTAACCATTCCTACGCTCACCCGTCCCTGGATCGTCCCGGGAGAGATTATAGTCAGAGAATCCCGAGACTCAGCCTACATCTACAAGGCTACCCTTAAAGTCATGCTCGAACAAGATTACCTGAAGGACTCCTCTACCTACAACTTCCAAGATACCCGCTCTAGAGCCTTAAATGAATATTCTTCCCAGCTAATTAGAGAGTTAATTATCCCTAAACTCACCAAAGAAGTTAATTCCTCTGAGCGTTATGCTCCTCTAAGACAGGTATACTACTCTTTAATCCTCTCTCGCTGGTTTAAATTACGTTTTAGCGGCAAATCCGGAACCTATGCCTCGCTAATCAATACTAAAGACCTCACTAACCTCATCTCCAAAGGCTCCTGGAGCAAAACCACCTACTTTAAGGCTTACCAGAAGTCCTTTAAAGACGGCGAATACAACATCCAGGAGCCGTTTTATACTCCTACGGGCCAGGCGATAAGAAGCTATTTTAGCGGAGGGATAAGCTGGGCCAGTAGCGCCATAAACACTCAGAATGGGGTTATTAATGGCAGTAGAATGTATCCGTTTAGGACTCCTCCCCTTAGGGCGTATTGTCCGATCACAGGCAATGCAAGAACAGGGAGCCTTATGCTTCAAGAGGCGCAGGGAAATCCTGGTACGCTTAAGGATACCCCGGTATTATCCGGGGAAAAAACAGCCAGCTCGGCGGTAGATACTTTCGAAAAAGAGATCGGGTTAATGGAAGAAAGGATTACGGGAGATTATTATAAGATATTAGGAGTTGATAGGCAGGCTGGTAAAGAGGCTATTAAAAAAGCTTATCGAGGATTGATCATCCGATGGCACCCGGACAAGAACGGAGATGCTTTTGAAGAAATGAAAGCTAGGATAAAAAATATAGCGGTTAAACTTAACGATGCTTATGAGGTATTATCTGATCCTGAAAAACGAAGGAAGTATGATTCTACAGGAGCTTTTGAGTTTTCTGCTGAACCTGCCGATTGGAATCCTGCTGAACCTGATGCCGGGAATGACGATTTCCAAGACGCCGGCTACTATAATTTAAAAGATCTCAAGACGATTTTAGACGAGCTTGATGGACGTGACCCGTTTGACAAGGTTAACGTAATCGATGGCTTACCTCCGGATAAGCTTTCCGGGATGTCTCTAGAAAATATGCTAGATGTTGAGCGCTTAGTTGAATTTATTAAGAAAGATCCATCTCAGTTTGTTAGGTATCGTGGGTTAGAAAAGCTAGAGGAGATCGTAAGAGATTATAATTATGGTTTTTCTGGAGGAGCAGAGCGCACGCCTAAAACTATAGCGCTGGAAGGAATAATTTGGTTATTAGAAAATGATCAGGCTCGGGCAAATAGGCACCATTGCGTTAGTGTATTATCCAGGATTGCCACTGCCGATGCCATAAGGGCCCTGATAAGAAATATACTGCGAGCTGATTTAGATTTGGGAGGCATTATTAAAGATAACCTTATACTTCTGGCAGATAAAGAGAAGACAAAAGAAGTGGTAACTAATTTGTTAACCGCGGCCTTGAGGGAAAATAGCTCTAATGCGGCATTTTGTAGAATTATTAGGGATATTCTGTCAAAAGCCGAACCTGCCGCAGGAAGAGCCGAAGTCGATAAAACATTACGCACGGAAACACTTAGGTCCATGCTCCAGGATTTAAGCCTTAGCGGAAAAGGTGAAGATTTTGTTAATGAGGGGCGTTTGACTTCTGGGATTCCTTCTCATGTGGTTGTTCTCTTTAGGGTTAAAGGTAGAGATGCGGCGCACCTGGAAGAGGCGTGTGTTTTGCGGGATGAACTTGTAGGCGCGTCGTTTGGATTTATGAAAGTAAGGGCTCGGGAATTCGATCCGTCTGTGGGCGCTCCTAAAGCTATTGCGGTTTATCATGCTGGCGGGGATTCTCCGGCATGGCAAGAAGAGCAGCTAAAGGAAGTCAGGAAGTGGCTTGAAGCAAAGGTTAAGCAGGAACAGGCGGGAAGTTTGTCTTCCGCGGCTGCTAGCTCGGCGGTCAATGAAGCCCCGGTCAAAACAGGCGGTATTGATTTCCGCGTACTCCCTATGGCTATTCAGCCGATGGGAAGCTTTGCGGGATTGAATTTTAAGCTGCCGCAATTAAGTCAGGCAGAGCTTAAGCAGATTGATATTGATTCAGAAATGCGGCAGCTTAAAAATATGGTGCAATCAGGCATTGCGCCTTCCGGCCGAAGGATTAAAGAATTAATTGCCGCTTGCATACAGAAGAGGGAGATGAATTCGCAGGCTGGTAGCCTGCTGCTTTGTATCGCTGATATCTTTAAGCTGGAAGAAGAAAGCGCCAGCGAAAGTTCTCCAGAATTAAGGGAAGCATTGGTAATCGTTGATTCGCAAGCTTAAGAATAATACCTAAGAGTTATGGCTTAATTAATATATATTATAGCCATTTACAAAGGGCTGGACTAATTATCCAGCCCTTTGTGTTTGCGACAGCATGTGTGACCCTTATGTAAAATACCGGGGAATAAATTCATAAAAGTGTATGATTTTGCATGTCAAATGAGTTGCGTAGGCGCAGCTTCTTGCTATAATATGATTTTAGAAGGGCGGAGTTAATTTTTCTGCCTCCGGCATTACGCAAGCCTAAGGGAGCAGGCGTTTTTTCATAACCCTTTGCCATGAATTCCTCATCCAAAGAATATTTTTATAATGCTACAGCTATAGCGGCCCTGCTTTTCGGGCTAGCGTCTATAATCATCGTCCAGTTCTGGACTCCTACCCTTTTTGGCGCAGACGGATACCTGCATATCCGTATGGCGAAATTTATCAAAGATTACGGGTTAAGATACGATTTCCACTGGGCGCGTTATTCGGTTTTCGCCAAGAATTTTGCCGATAAGGATTTACTTTACCATATCTTTCTTATACCCTTTGTAAAGTTTTCCCCGAACATATTTTTCGGGGCAAAGCTTTCGGCCATCTTTTTCTCCGCTATATTCCTGGCGGTATTTTTCTGGATGCTAAGGCGTTATTCCATAAAGCCGCTAATTCCCGTGTTCCTTTTGGCATTATTGGCATCCGACCGTTTCTTCTGCCTATTCTGCTGGCCAAGGCAGATGATAATTGTCATAGCCTTGACCTTACTGGGGGTGCATTTTCTTATAGAAAAAAGGTACCTGCCGGTATTTATCATAACTTTCCTTTATTGCCTTATGCATGTTTCGGGGCCGTATATGTTCATGTACGCGGTATTGGTTGAGTCCGTCCGTTTTTTTAACAGCCGGAAGTTTGTTTTAAAATCTCTATGGGCCACGGCCCTGGCGATAGCGGTTGCCTATCTTATACATCCGAATTTCCCCAATAATATCCTGGTATTTTACCTAAACTCTGTTATGGTGCCCATTTATTCCATGAAATGGGGCTTAGAGCTGGGAGCGGAGTTTTTCCCCGTAAGCACAAGAGAGTATCTTTTAAGTTATCCCTTTTTAGTCCTTTCAATTGTGTTGATACCCATTATCGCGGTATTCTTACGGCCCAAGGCTAGCTTAAGGACCCAGGTTTTTCTATTGGTTTCTCTGGCCTATTTTGTTTTTTCTTTTCTTTCCCAGCGCTATATCGCGCACGGTTATCCATTCATACTCATCAGCCTTGCTTCTTATATACGGGATTACGCCGAAGGGGGCGCGGAGAAGGCGGAGATCCTGAATTTCAAGCCCTTGCTTTATTCGGGATTGATTTTCTTATGCGCGTTTGGCTTAATTTCCGGAGTTTCTACATATAAGAGTTTGCGTCAGACCGCCCTTATTAATAAGATATACGATTCTCATTATGAGCAGGTCGGAGAGTTTTTGAGGCGGAACATACCGAAAGGAGAATTGGTTTTTCACGCTAATTGGTCGGATTCGCAGTATTTTATCGGGATAGACCCGGAGAACGACTATTTCGTGACCTTTGACCCTGTTTATATGCTTTATTATGACCGTAAGTTGTATAATCTTTACCGCGAAGCCGCGTTTGGCCGCCTGAAGGACCCCTATGAAGCGCTTAAAAATACTTTTGGAGTAAACTACGGATATGCCGGGAAGAACTTCTTTGGCGGGCTTATCGAGCAGGTCAGGAAGGACCCGCGCTTTAAGATTTTAGGAGAAGATAATTTAGGCATTGTGTTTAAGCTGGAATAGAAACCGCAAGAAGGCGGAATTCAAAAAAAAGGGAAAAAAGGTGTTATTTAAGGAAAAGGAGTAAAATGTATCGCGTAGATATGGTAAATTCAGGAGATTATTCTTTTATGGTAAAATCCAAAGATTCCGAATTCGTAGTCGATATAAAAGGCAAAGGAATGACGCCGCCGGATGCTTTACTTGCCAGCCTCGGTTCCTGTATAGGGGTTTACCTGCGTAAGTACGCCGAAGGCGCGAAACTGGACCTTGCGGGATTCACGATAAGCGCGGAGGCGGATTTCAGCCAAAAGAGGCCGGTTTGTTTCAGGAAGATAAATGTAGAGATAGATTTAAAAGGGGCCCAGTTTGATGAACGCAGGATAAAATCCATGCGCGAATTCATCGAGAATTGCCCGGTGCATCTGACTTTAAAGAATAATCCCGAGGTAGAGATAAAGATAAAATAGGGCCGCAGTAAGATAATATTATGAAATATATATCTAATTTCCTAAAAAGTATTTTAAAGAGGCGCTTTGGGGCTATCGATAACGGCAAGTTATGCGCCAAGCCAGTCCAGGAAGCAATAAACAATAAGGATGAGCTTATAAAATCCATAATCGAATGTTCCGCCATAGCTACTTTTATTATTGATTCAGGGCATAAGGTTATTTGCTGGAATAAGGCTTGCGAGGAACTTACAGGCATAAAAGCGGCGGACATGTTAGGCACTAATGAGCAATGGAAGGCTTTTTGTGACAGCCGCCAGCCGCTAGTTGCGGATATGGTCATTGATGGCAAGGCCGAAGATATGCCTAGATTCTACAAAACTTACGCTAAATCCAGTTTTATTCCGGACGGCTTGCATGCCGAAGGCCGGTATCCTAACGTGGGAGGCAAAGAGAGATACTTGCTTTTTGACGCCGCTCCGATATATAACGCAAAAGGCAGGATCCTGGCTGCCATCGAGACGTTCCAGGATATTACCGAGCGCAAGGACATGGAAGAAATGCTGCGGGAGAATGAACGCAAAATCCGCGCCCTTTTCGACCAAACCTTCCAGTTTATCGGGCTTATGACTTTGGATGGGATCTTAATAGAAGCAAACAGGTCTGCTTTGGAGTTTGCCGGTATTGCGGCGGAGAGCGTTTTAAATAAGCCTTTTTGGGAGACTGTCTGGTGGGAACATTCCCCGGAGCTCCAGGAAAAAGTTCGGCAAGCCGTAAATAAGGTGGCTGCCGGAGAATTTGTCCGCTTTGAAGCAACGCATTACGGAAAAGACAAAAGGCTGCATTATATAGATTTTTCTCTTAAACCGGTCAAGGACGAATCCGGCAAAGTCATTTTTATGATTCCCGAAGGCAGGGACATTACCGAACTTAAGGAAGACCAGGAGCGTTTACGCAAAACCTATATCAAGCTTCAGGAAACGCAGGAGCAGCTTATTCAATCCGCGAAATTGAACGCGGTGGGGCTGCTTGCCAGCGGAGTCGCGCATGAAGTGAGAAATCCTCTGGGTATAATCATGCAAGGGGTTAATTACCTGGAAGATAAGGGTTTTCTTCGGGGAGAAAACCTTGAAGTTTTTGAAGCGATCAGAAACAACGTAAAAAGAGCGGATAAGATCATAAATTCTCTTTTGGATTTCTCCAAGGCGGCAAATTTGAAGCTGGAGCCGGAAGACATAAATTCTATTCTTGAAGGCTCTTTAGATTTATTGAAGAATAAGTTTGAAGCCGGGGGTGTTTCCATCGTTAAGGAGCTTAAAGAAGGTATCCCCAGGGCCATGGTTGACAAAAATAAGCTGGAGCAGGTATTTATCAATTTGCTGTTAAACAGTTTGCAGGCTATGCCTGACGGCGGCACCATTACTATGCGCAGTTACGATAAGAAACTGGGTAAAGAAGCGTTAAAAGGCGAGAGCAGGGAAGACGGAGGCCTTTTTAAGGCTGGAGAACGGGTCATATTCGTTGAAATCGAAGACACGGGAATCGGGATATCCGAAGAGGGAATGAAAAAGATTTTTGACCCATTTTATACCACTAAGCCTCCTAAGGAAGGAAGCGGATTGGGTTTGTCCGTAAGCCGGAATATAATTAACATGCACAAAGGCTTGATTGATATAAAGAGCCGGGAGGGCGAAGGGGCCAAGGCGAGCGTTACCTTGAGGGCTTTAGAGGGCTAAGAATAAATGCCCTTTTAATGTTCAAGAATGGAGGAGGGGCTGATGGGCAAGAATAAGGTCCTGATTGTTGATGACGAGGAGGATTTTCTCAAGATAGTGAAATTGAATCTGGAAGAAACAGGAAATTACGAAGTAAAGACCTTGCCCAGCGCCAAGGATATTATATCCGTAGTGCATTCTTTTAAACCCGATGTCATACTATTGGATATGCTTATGCCGATGATAGGAGGAGTTGAGGCCTGTGAAATGTTGAACGAAGATCCTGCGGGCCAGGATGTGCCGATAATAGTGGTTTCTGCTTTGAGCAAGAGCCAGGATAAGCGTAAAGCTTATAAAGAGGGGGTTGTTATTTATGTCGATAAGCCCATTGAAAAGAAAGAGTTGATTTTAGCGATAGAGAGAGCCTTGCAATTTAAACGCTAAGCATTTAGCCTGCCATCAGGAATGAAAAAAAATACTTTTAAACCGGAAGATAGCGGTATATATACTTGCCCGATGCACCCGGAAATCAAACAGGATAAATCCGGCGATTGCCCGAAGTGCGGGATGATCCTTGAGCCAATGCTCATTCCTTTACGGCAAGAAAAGGATAACGGGGAAGCGATAAATTTAGCGCCTAGGTTTTGGGTGGGGTTAGTCTTGGCGGGGTTTGTGTATGTTCACCCGGCGGGTTGGGTGCAGTTTATTTTAACAACGCCTGTTGTATTCTGGTCGGGAAGCATCCTTTTTGCCAGGGCTTGGCGTTCGTTATTGAATAAAAGCCTGAATATGTTTACTTTGATTGCTATGGGCGTGGGGGCCGCTTATGGCTTTAGCGTAATAGCCGTGTTTTTACCGGGAATTTTTCCCGCATCATTAAAGAGGCATGGCCAGGCCGGGTTATACTTTGAAGCAGCCGCTGTCATTACGGTTTTAGTGCTTTTGGGGCAGATCCTGGAAGCAAAGGCCCGTAATAAAACAGGCCTGGCGATAAAGGCCTTGCTTGGCCTTTCCGCTAAAGAAGCGCACCGCGTTCGGGAGGCTAAAGAAGAGGACGTGGCAATAGATTTTATCCAAAAAGGCGATATATTGCGCGTGCGTCCCGGAGAGAAAGTCCCTTTGGACGGGATTATCGTGGAAGGAAAGAGCTTTATCGATGAATCGATGATTTCCGGGGAACCTCTTGCTGCCGCTAAAAATGAAGGCGATTGGGTTATCGGAGCGACTGTTAACCAGACAGGCAGCTTTTTGATGCGGGCCCAAAGAATCGGCTCCGAAACCATGCTTTCTCAAATTGTGGATATGGTGGCTAAGGCGCAGAGAAGCCAGGCGCCAATACAAAAAATCGCCGATCAGTTTTCCGGTTATTTCGTCCCCGCGGTATTAGTTTGCGCGGTAATAGCGTTTATTGCCTGGTCTATATTCGGGCCAGAACCGGCTCTGGCGTATGCTCTGGTTAGCGCTATTTCAGTTTTGATTATTGCTTGCCCTTGCGCTTTAGGCCTGGCAACTCCTATGTCGGTTATGGTGGGCGTTGGAAAGGCCGCGCAGTCGGGTATCCTGGTGAAGAACGCGGAAGCTATTGAGAAATCCGAGAGGATAACGCATCTTCTGATAGATAAGACAGGGACTTTAACCGTTGGTTCTCCGCAGGTAACTACTGTAATTGCCGCAAAAGGGCAGGATGAGCAAGCGCTGTTAAGCGCGGCTGTTTCTGTCGAGCAGAATAGCGAGCATCCTTTGGCCCGTTCGGTAGTTAATTACGCGCAAGGAATAGGCGTAAGGCCGGAACCGGTTGAAAATTTTCAATCCGTTACTGGTGCGGGGGCCGCAGGCAGGGTCGGCGGAAAAGAGGTTTTACTCGGAAAACAGAAATTTATAGAAGAATCCGGCATAAGCCTGCCTTTGGAATTGAAGAATAAAGCCGAAAGCCTTGAGGATAAGGCTTGCACGGTCATATGGGTAGCTATTGACCGTCAAATTGCGGGAATCTTCGGGATTTCAGACCCCATTAAGAAAACAACGCCTGAGGCCATTGCCGCGTTGCGCAGAATGGGGTTAAAAATCATTATGCTTACCGGCGATAATGCAAAGACCGGGCAGGCCATAGCTAAGGAACTGGGTATTGATGAGGTTTATGCCGGGCTTGAGCCAAAAGATAAGCAGGACATTGTAAAGAGGTTAAGAAGCTCCGGGAAAAAAGTTATGGTAGCCGGGGACGGCATCAATGACGCGCCGGCATTAGCGCAAGCCGATGTCGGCGTTGCTATGGCTACGGGCACGGATGTGGCTATTGAAAGCGCCGGGATCACTCTGGTCAAGGGGGACTTAAACGGGGTTGTCCGGGCCCTACGGCTTAGCCGCTGTGTCATGCGTAATATCCGGCAGAACCTGTTTTTCGCGTTCATTTATAACGCCCTGGGCGTTCCCATTGCTGCCGGGGCCCTTTATCCGGCTTTGGGGCTGCTTTTGAACCCCATGATTGCGGGCCTGGCTATGAGTTTTAGTTCGGTTTCAGTGATCGCCAATTCTTTAAGGTTGCGTAACCTCAAGCTTTAGTTTATCCTCGTAATATTCGATTTTCGCAGAAATCCATTGTAATAAATCTTAAGGGTGATAAAATAATAAGACATATAATCAATAAGCGGTCCGGGAGGATTGGGGTTCCCGGAGGTTTTTGGAATGGTCGGGCCGCCATTTTATCAAGGAAGCAGTGGCGGTTTTTTTGATTTCAGGGAGGCGCATTTAGAAATGTATAATAAGATGGCAGCGTTGTTTCCGGGATTAACGGATATTCTGCTTCCGGCGGCAATCTTTATTATTGTCCTTATTTTAGGTTACGCCGCAAGAAGGATAGTTTTAAACAGGCTTAGGGCCTGGGCCAATAATACCAAGACCCAGATTGATGATATCATCCTGGATTCGATAAGAAGCCCGTTTATAATCTGGTTTTTGATGTTAGGCTTGTATTTTGCGCTGGAGTTCTCAAGTATGCCTGAAAGCCTGACCCGTATTATCAATAAGTCTTTGGTTGTTTTAGGTGTTTTTTCGGCCACTCTTGTTTTAGCAAATATTACGGCAAAATTAATCAAAGCATATTCCCGCAAGATTGAAACCGCCCTGCCGGTTACTTCGCTTACTCAAAATATAAGCCGCATCCTTATTTTTATCATAGGGATCCTGGTAATCCTGAACAGCTTAGGCATTTCTATCACGCCTATCTTGGCTACATTAGGCGTAGGCGGCTTAGCCGTGGCGCTGGCATTGCAGGATACGCTTTCCAATCTTTTTTCCGGCTTTCATATTGTAGCGGCTAAGCAGATTAAGATAGGGGATTATATAAAGCTGGATTCCGGCGAAGAGGGCTATGTCACGGATATTAACTGGCGCAGCACCAGGATCAAAATGCTGCCCAATAATGAAGTGCTTGTCCCGAATGAAAAGTTAACCAAGGTCATTATCACCAATTATTGCCTGCCGGATAAAGAGATGGCGGTTTTAGTGAACCTGGGAGTGCATTATAATAGCGACTTGAATAAAGTAGAGAGAGCCACCTGTGAGGTGGCCAGGCAGATAATGCAGGCTGTCCCCGGAGGCGTGCCGGAGTTTGAGCCCTTTATCCGTTACGGCAGCTTTGCGGATTTTAGCGTTAATTTTACGGTAATCTTAAGGGCGAAAGAATTCGTAGACCAGTATTTGATAAAGCATGAATTTATCAAGAAGCTTCATGAGCGCTACGCCAGAGAGGGCATTGTGATCCCTTACCCGATAAGGGCTATAAATTATGAACAGGAGGGAGCCAAATGAAAAGGATCCTTTTATTTATTCTCCCTATTTTGATAATCGTGACCTTAGGTTTTACTATCACCGGCATAATGCAGGCCCGTTTTACCGAAGATAAACTTATGGAAGACCTGAAGAGAAAAGCCAAGACCGTTGATGAAAGCCTGGAGTTATCCGCCAGGTATATCCTGACCAACAAAGACCTAAAGCAGGCTAACCGCTTGGTTGAAAGTTTCCAGAAAAGAGAAAGGCTGCAGGGGTGCGTTATTTACGACGCGGATGGTCAGGTGGTATCCATAACCGAACGTTTTTCCGACTTAAGGCAGCAGGGCAGGCCGTATTTAAAAGATATCCTGGCCACAAAGGCCCCCCGCGGGTCGTTGGAGAAATTTCAGGACTATTCAGTTTATAGCTATATTTTACCGGTTTTAGACGATGATGGCAATACTTTGGGTTTAGTAGAGGTAATTTACGATACCTCCTACATGTTTACTACTTTATCCGAGCTATGGAGGAGGATAAGCATCACGTTAGTGACCCTTATATTATTGATAACTTTGATTGCCCTTTTGATCCAAAGGCAGATTTTTGTTATGCCTGTGCGCAGGCTTACCAAGTGGTTCGCGCATTTTCAGAAAGGAGAAACCGACAAATTACGCCCTTTCTTGGAAAAGGGAGAATTTGGAAAGCTTGTCAGCGAGGTTGAGCAGGTGGCGCTAAGCTTGAGAGTGGCTAGAAAAGCGGTTTCTGAAGAGGCAAGCGTGCGCGTTCAAAAAGAAGGAATCTGGAACGATAACAGGCTTAAGGACCTTGTGCATGCCAAGCTTGGGGAGAACGCTTTTATTGTTGTCTCTAACAGAGAGCCTTATATGCATATTATTAAAGAGCCAAATGAAAAGGCCAGGTGCACCAGGCCTGCCAGCGGAGTCGTTACCGCGATTGACCCTATATTACGCGCTTGCGGGGGCACATGGATAGCCCACGGAAGCGGGAATGCGGATAAGAATTTTATTAATTCAAAGAATAAGCTCGGCGTTCCTCCCGAGGATAACCGGTATATATTGAAAAGGGTTTGGCTTACCAAAGAAGAAGAGGAAGGCTATTACTACGGTTTCTCAAATGAAGGGTTGTGGCCCTTATGCCACGTTACCCATACCAGGCCTATTTTCCGGGAGGCAGACTGGCAGATGTATAAAAAAGTGAACCAAAAATTCGCCGAGAGCGTGCTGGAAGAATTGCCTGCCAATAATCCTTTTGTGTTTATACAGGATTACCATTTTACCCTTTTACCTAAGATGATAAAAGATAAGCGGCCGGACGCGACAGTCGCGCTTTTTTGGCATATACCCTGGCCTAACCCGGAAGTCTTCGCCATATGCCCTTATTATCAGGAGATCTTAGACGGGATGCTTGGCTGCGACCTGATCGGCTTCCATGTCCAGTTTAATTGCAATAATTTCCTGGATACCGCTAACAGGCTTACGGAATGCCGCGTGGATACGGAAAGATTCAGCGTGGTAAAGCAGGATAAGGAGACGTTTATCCGGGCGTTCCCCATCAGCGTCGGAGGGTATATGTCCGAAAGCCTTAGCCCCTTGGACATAAGCGAGATAGCTAAAATCAAAGAGGAATTTAAGCTTAAGGATAAGATACTCTGCGTAAGCGTTGAAAGAATCGATTATACCAAAGGCATAATCGAGCGCATTATGGCAATAGACAGGTTACTGGAGAAATATCCCGAGTATAAGAATCAGCTTGTGTTTATCCAGTTGGCCGCTCCCAGCCGCACGCATATCAAACGCTACCATGAGCTTATCTCTGAAATAGATGAACTGGTTGAGAAAACTAATTGGAAATATTCAGACGGCGACTGGAAACCGATAATTTACTTAAAGCGCCATTTCTCCCCGGAGGAAATAAAACCTTATTACTCGATAGCGGATTTTTGCATAGTAAGCTCTCTTCACGACGGGATGAACCTGGTTGCCAAAGAATACGTTATATCAAGGACGGATTCCAGCGGCGCCCTTATTTTGAGCAAATTCACCGGAGCTGCCCGCGAGTTAACAGACGCCGTGTTAATCAACCCTTATTCTATAGAGGAATTTGCCGAAGCGATTAAGTTTACCATTGAAATGCCTAAAGCCGAGAAAATCAAGCGTATGGAGAATATGCGCAGGGTTGTTTCGGAAAATAATATTTATAGATGGGCCGGAAATATCATTACCGAATTAACCGCCCTCAAGAAGGGTTGAGGTAGGGGGGTAAGGTATGATTCATTTATTCGAAAATCCGGGGAAATTAAAAGATAAGCTGAAAAACAAGCTTTTGTTCATTTTTTTGGATTTTGACGGGACGTTGGCGCCTATTGTCAGGACCCCCGATAAAGCGGCTATGCCCGAAGAAACAAGAGAGGCGCTTAAGAGCCTCTCGAAGAAGCCGACCTGTAAAATAGCTATTATAAGCGGCAGGTCGCTTGAAAACATCAAAGGAAAGTTTACCGGCTTACGCAATATTATTTATTCAGGCAATCATGGCCTGGAAATAGAAGGGCCGCAGATTAAATTCAGCCCCCTGGTCCCTTCAGGATACCTAATGGCAATCAAGAGCATCAGGGGGGTTTTGCAAAAGAAGATTGGCGCGATTAAGGGGGCCTTGCTGGAGGATAAGGGGCTTTCTTTGGGCCTGCATTATCGCTTAGTCGATGATAAACAGGTTGCCCGCGTTAAAGCAATTTTCCATGAGGCGGTTAGGCGTTACCTGGCGGGTAAAAGGATAAAGATTAAGGAAGGCAAGAAGGTGTGGGAAGTAAGGCCTCCCTTGGAATGGGATAAAGGCAAAGTCGTGTTGTGGCTTTTGTCAAAGCAGAAGTTCGCCAAATACGCAAGAGAGGTTTTAGCTGTTTATATCGGAGACGACCTTACGGATGAGGATGCCTTTAAGGCGCTAAAGCGCACAGGAATTACTGTTTTTGTAGGCAGGCCGGCTAAAGCATCCGGCGCGCAATATTATTTAAATGATACCGGCGAAGTAGCCAGGCTGCTGAAGACCATCCTGGAAATGCAGAGTTAAAAGAAGCCCATGCAAAATATAATTAAAACTAAAGAGCCATTCAGGTTTTGCACAAGATTGCATTTATCCGAACTAACCGGATTAAGGGCGGCTACCTTAAGCCAGCTCTTAAGCCTTATCAAAGAAGCCCCGGATTCCTGCATTTACCACCATACCCACAGGTTCTTGCAGCAGCACCAGTATCTTTCTCCCGAGCCTCCAAATGATTTCGCTTGCTGGGTAAGCGATATTTTAGGCGAACATGCCTTAGGGGAAAAGCTTTTGAGTATCGATACTATCCAGTACCTCTCTATAAGCCAACTGCGTGATAAGTTTGCTTTGACCATTGAAGAGCATATGAAGAAGCACCCGTTATCGATAATAAAATTCGCCAGGAACCAGGAAGAATTTCATTTTATAAAGTCAATCAGTTTTATCATTCCTACCGATTATTTAGTTTATGGCTTGGAAGAATTCAAGGAAGCATTGGAAAAAGTTACCGTTGATTCCGTGTATTTCCATGTTTTTGAGGCCTGCTTGAGGCTGGGGAATAAAACCAATGATTTCTCGAATTGGATAGAGCGCTCTTTGGGGCAGGAAGGGCTAGCCGGCGAAATCTCCAAACTTAATCCCTATACCCATACTTTGGAAGAATTAAGAAGCGAAATAATCAGCCTTGTGGAGAAAACAGTTAATAAACATGCCTGAGATAGAAAAATACATCCCGATTGTCGGGGAGTCGGTTATCGATGATTTAAGGCTTCTATCCCGGAGCCTTAAGGGCAAGGTTGTCCAGAATATTAATTCGACAGCCGTAGGCGGAGGCGTTGCGGAGATATTGACCCGTATAGTCCCGCTTTTGAATGCCTTCGGAATAGACGCGCGGTGGGATGTCATAAAAGGGGGAGAGCGGTTCTTCGAGGTGACCAAGAGATTCCATAACGCCCTGCATGGAAGGTATGAAGATATCGACCAGTACGATTTTGACGTATTTATGGAAACAAGCCGTAGGAATATCGAGGATATTAGTATTTGCGGGGATATAGTGGTTGTCCATGATCCCCAGCCGATTGCGTTGATAGCCAAGAAAACAGATAACAAATGGATTTGGCGTTGCCATATAGATGTCTCTAATGCTTACAAAAGCGTATGGAATTTCCTGAAAGGCTATTTTGATAGTTACGATGCCGCCGTTTTCTCAGCGCCCAGTTTTACCCGGAAGTTAGCGTTAAGGCAGTTTTTGATCCCTCCGTCTATTGACCCTTTAAGCGATAAGAATAAGGACTTGCCCCGGGAAATTATTGATGCCGTATTGAGCAAATACGGCATCCCTCAGGATAAGCCTATAATTACGCAAATTTCCCGTTTTGACCGTTTAAAAGACCCGGTTGGGGTGATAGAGGCGTATTTACAGGTAAGAAAAACTTGCGATTGCCGGTTAATCCTGGCTGGCGGCGTGGCCGCGGACGACCCCGAAGGTTTTGAAGTATTAAACGAGGTTAATCAGAAAGCAAAAGGGAATAAGGACATACATATCTTGTTGTTGCCGCAGAACGATATAGAGGTTAACGCCTTGCAGAGGGCTTCCAGCGTAATCATACAAAAATCAATCCGGGAGGGTTTTGGCCTCACGGTAGCCGAGGCGTTGTGGAAAGCTAAGCCTGTTGTGGCTTCCAACGTCGGAGGCATCTCTTTGCAGGTAAAACATAAATATTCGGGTTTGCTTTGCCACTCGATTAAAGGGGCCGGCTTAGCCATAAAGCAGCTTTTAGATAACCCGCAGTACGCAAATAAGCTGGGAGAAAACGGGCGCGAGCATATAAGAAATAACTTCTTAATCACGCGCCACCTTAGGGATTATATGTTGTTGTTCCTTTCGCTGTATCGCGGCGAAGATATGGTTTACTTATAGCTTTGCCAGGAGGCTGCAAAAATATATTTAGCGGAATTTTTAACAATCGGTTAGGCGGTTTAAAGAATGAAAAGAAGAATTACTGAAGAAATAATCTTATTTATAAGTATTATCAAGTGGGTTTTTCTGGCGACAGTAATCGGCATAATTGTCGGTTTCTCAACTTCTTTATTCCTGAGGATGTTGAATTGGAGCAGGGGATTTGGCCTGCATTATTCTTATTACTTCCTTTTGCTGCCTGTCGCGCTATTTTTAAGCGCCGCGATCATCAAATACCTGGCGCCTGACGCCGAAGGCCACGGGACGGAGAAAGTAATCGAGGCCATTCATAAGCACTCCGGTAAGATAAAGGCAATGGTTGTCCCTGTAAAACTGGTAGCTACGATCATAACATTAGTTGCCGGAGGTTCGGTGGGCAAGGAGGGGCCTTGCGCGCAAATCGGAGGGGGGCTGTCTTCCATGTTTGCCGGTTTATTTAGATTTGACGATAAGGACCGCAAAAAACTGGTCATCTGCGGCATAAGCGCCGGTTTTGCCTCCGTATTCGGCACTCCCATAGCCGGCGCGATCTTCGGAGTGGAGGTCCTTTTTGTGGGGAGTATTTTATATGACGTTCTTTTACCGTCTTTTATCGCCGGAATTATAAGTTATCACGTTTCAACTTCAATGGGGGTAACGTATTTTTATCATCCTTTGAATTTTGCCCCGGTTTTTAGCGATGGTTTCTTTATAAAGATCGTCTTGGCGGGGATATTTTTTGGATTGTGCTCCATTCTTCTGATCGAAATCCTAAAGTTAGGCGAGAGAATATCCGCAAAGTTAAATGTTTCTAAACCCGTTAAGGGGATTATCGGAGGCCTTATTTTAGTGGGATTGGTTTTTGCGGTTTCCAGGCAATATCTGGGGTTAGGCCTAGAAACCATAGAGGCGTCTTTACAGGGGCTAAAGTCTGTCTGGTATGCCCCTATTATGAAAATAATTTTTACCACTATTACCCTTAGCTTCGGAGGAAGCGGAGGGATTGTTACGCCCATATTTTTCATTGGGGCTACCGCCGGGACTATATTTGCCTCAATTTTTAGCTTGGATATAGCTACTTTTGCCGCGGTTGGCTTGGTGAGCGTTTTAGCCGGGGCAGCTAACACTCCTATAGCGGCCAGTATTATGGCTGTTGAATTGTTCGGCCCCCAAATAGCGCCTTATGCCACCATAGCCTGCGTAATCAGCTTTCTTATGACTGGACATCGCAGCGTTTATCCTTCACAGGTGCTGGCGACTAAGAAATCCGCCTCCATCCAGGTCGAGACAGGAGGAGAGATGGTTGATGTGTCGGCAGGTTTTAAATATCGCCAGAAAAGCCTTATCGGCTTGTTTTTGAGGGCCATAGATAAAATGAATATTAAAAAACACCGCTAGGCATTATTTAACCGTGATTTGTTACGGGGGGTTAAAATGGTTTTTATAGGGTTATTTGTTATATTGGGGATTGTTTTATTGGCTCCTTTCTCGGTTAAAAGAGTTGAAGAGGAATTGGAGATTTTCCTTTTCATAATGGGGTGTTTGGCGGTCACTATTACTTCCCAGTGGAAAATGGGCCTGATAGAAGAGGCATTAATAGATCCGGTTAAGATAACTTTGGCGGTTTTCATCGCCGGATTTTTATTCAGGGCATTACAGAAAAATATCGGGAACAATGTAAACAAATTAGCCGATTTAATCGGTTTAAAGCTATTTGCATTTTTAGTGATAGCCGGGCTGGGGTTTTTATCAAGCGTGATTACCGCTATTATCGCGGCGCTGGTTCTGGTTGAGGTAATCAGCCACCTTACCCTGGACAGGAAACATGAAGTTTCCCTGGTAATAATTGCTTGTTTTTCTATCGGCCTTGGCGCGGTTATGACTCCGATAGGAGAGCCGCTTTCGACTATCGCTACCGCAAAGCTTAGCGGCCAGCCTTATCAAGCCAGGTTTTTCTTCCTAATGAAGCACCTGTGGGAATTTATATGCCCGGCCGTTTTGGCTTTCGGGGCATTAGGCTATATTATCGTGCCTAAAGAGCGTAAAAAGAGGGAACATGGATTAACGGGGGGCAGGGAAGAGAACATCAGGGATATATCGATAAGGGCGGTTAAGGTTTATTTCTTTATTATGGCGTTGGTTTTATTGGGCAAAGGTTTTAAGCCGATAGTGGATACCTATATCTTGAGAATACCTTATCAAGGGCTCTATTGGATTAATATGGTTTCGGCAATACTTGATAATGCGACTTTAGCCGCTGCCGAAATAAGCCCGAGTATGAGCTTATTGCAGATTAAGTCTTGCTTATTGGGCCTTTTAATAGCCGGGGGCATGCTTATCCCGGGTAACATCCCGAATATTATTTCCGCGGGTAAGCTTAAGATAAAGAGTTCCGAATGGGCAAAATTCGGAGTGCCTTTAGGGCTGGCAGGGATGGCTGTGTGTTTCTTTTTATTGATGTTAATAAGGTAAGTGCTAATAGAGAAAAGCCGGATTATCCTGGGCCGGTTTCTTGCTTTTATTCTGACGCCGCCCGCCTTTTAAATAAACCTTCGTTTTTATCCGTTTATCTCTTGCGCGCCTTATTTGCCTAGAATCCTTTAGTTAGGGGGGTTGGCCGGCCGGTAAGAAAATACCTTCCCATTTTTAACCGGAAGGAGTATTATATATTTATGCAAAAAACCGGGCTAAAACAAGAAAAATTGCGGGTAGCTATGGCGCAGATAAATTGCCTTGTCGGCGACTTGCAGGGCAATTTTGCTAAAATCCGCGGGAATATCGAGAAGGCCAGAAGCCTCGGTGCCGATATCGTAGTTTTCCCGGAATTAGCCATTACGGGCTACCCTCCGGAAGACCTTTTACTTAAGCCTGAATTTATCAGCGATAACCTGGAATATTTGAAAAAACTGGTTAAGCTCTCCGGGGATATGCTGGTAATCGTAGGTTTTGTAGATAGGAAATCCGGCCGCCTTTATAATTCTTTGGCTGTGATCTATTCCGGGAAAATAGTCGGCGTATACCACAAAATGCGGCTTCCCAATTATGGCGTTTTCGACGAAGAGCGCTATTTTGAAGCCGGAGAGGCCCCCCCGGTATATAAATTCGGGAAGTCTGTTTTTGGCTTGAGTATCTGCGAGGATATCTGGCACCGGGATGGGCCAATCAAAATGCAGGCAGATCAAGGCGCAAAGCTGATTTTTAACAGCAACGCCTCTCCTTATCATGCCGGAAAAATAAACGAGAGGGAAGAAATCGTCCGAAAGCAGGCAAGGCTGAATAAGGCGGCTATTGTTTATGTTAATCTAGTCGGAGGCCAGGATGAGCTTGTTTTTGACGGCCAGAGTATAGTCGTAGATGACCAGGGCAGGGTCATAGAAAGAGCGGGGGCATTTAAGGAGGATTTGCTGGTAGTGGATTTGGCTGTGCCGTTTTCTAAGGGGAGAGGTTTGAAAAAAAGCATTACGGTAGCCGGTAAGATTACGCCGAAAAAAAAGTTAGCGTTAGCCGGGAAGAAAATAAAGCCCTTGGCGCCTTTAGCCGAGATTTATCAGGCCTTGCTTTTAGGGCTGGGGGATTACATCAGGAAAAATGGCTTCAAGAAAGTAGTTGTTGGTTTAAGCGGAGGCATTGATTCGGCGATAGTAGCGGTTTTGGCGGCGGATGCGATAGGTAGCGGCAACGTAACCGGCGTGTTTATGCCTTCTCGCTATTCTTCGAATGCATCCAGAGTTGATGCCGGGGGCCTGGCGAAAAACCTGGGGATAAAATTCGTAACCATACCGATTGAGCGGATGTATAGGGCGTATTTGGAGGAACTTGCCCCGCATCTTTCCGGTTTAAAGGCAAATATTGCCGAAGAAAACCTGCAGGCGCGCATCAGGGGCAACATACTGATGGCCTTATCCAATAAATTCGGCTGGCTGGTTCTAACTACCGGCAATAAATCCGAGATGAGCACCGGTTACGCTACCCTTTACGGAGATATGGCCGGAGGTTTTGCGGTAATCAAAGATGTGCCCAAAACCCTGGTGTATAAATTGGCCGCCTACAGGAACTCTCTTGGCGCGGTTATCCCCGGGAGGATTTTTACCAAAGAGCCTACCGCGGAATTAAGGCCCGGGCAGAAAGACAGCGACAGCCTTCCGGTTTATGGTGTGCTTGACCCGATTCTGAAGGCTTATATAGAGGAAGATAAGGGGCTGGGGGAAATCGCCTCTTTGGGCTTTGAGCCGAAAGCCGTCTCGCAAGTTTTGAGCATGGTCGATAAGAGCGAATATAAGAGGCGGCAGTCTCCTCCGGGAATTAAAATTACGCCTAAGTCTTTCGGCAAAGACCGCCGGATGCCGATTACGAATAAATACGTGGTTAAATAGGGAAAGATGGCATTTTTATACCTATACGATCAAGAAGAATAGCCGTTTTCCTATTCAGCTTGACAATATCCACATTGTATTATAACATACTGTATCGACGGTAATTAGCGGGTTTTATAGCTTTTTTGCCCGGGCATTCCGATTTGAAAATGAAGGATAAAAGCGTTTCTTGAGCGTTAGTCTTTAGGCGTACCCGGGATCTTAGGCCGGGGTGAGCGCAGGTTTATTCCCTAAGGGAGGTTTATATATGGAAAAGGAAAGGATTGCGATAGAAAACGAGATCCTGGCGAGATTGGCCGGGAAGGTTTTCCTGTTGCAGGATGTCAACCGTAAGCGCGAGATAATTTTCCAGACATTCTTAGAGGTATATAATTCTACAGCCGGCCAGAGCTTGATTGGCAAGCTGCAGAACCTGGATTTGGAGCATCTTTTCAACGAGTTCCTTTCTTACCGGGTGATTGATGAGTTCCTGGAAGACCCCGAAGTAGAAGACATAATGATAAATCATTTGTCTCCAATCTATATCCATAAAACAAAATACGGGTTGATTAAGACCGATAAGAAATTCGAATCCCGCGAGGAGCTTGATTTATTTATCAGGAAGCTGGTAATCTTTTCCGGCCGCAAGACAATAAATAAAATCAATAACGTTGAGCTTGTCGAGATAAAGGGAAGGGCCAATATAGCCTATTCTCCTTTTGGGCCGCAGATTACCATTACCCGCGCCAAAGAAAGGCCGCTTAGCATAATTGAGCTTCTTGAGAATGGGACGCTTAACGCGGAAATTGCCGCGCAGCTATGGATTTATGTGGAAGGCTTAAAGGTTAAGCCCGCCAACCTGATTATTTCCGGCGGCCCGGGAGCGGGAAAGTCGACATTATTGAACGCGCTTTTTAGTTTTATCCCGTCTAATGACAGGATTGTTGTCATTGAAGATACGCTGGAATTAAATACGAGCCTTGAAGATAATTGTTCGCGCCTTGAAAGCGATGATACTACCAGTTTGGCGGATTTGGTAAAAAACTCCCTGCGTATGCGCCCGGATAGGATTATCGTCGGAGAAGTCAGGGGGCAAGAGGCGCAGGATTTAATGACCGCGATGAATATCGGCAAGTATTGCATGGGCACCCTGCATGCATCTACCGCGCGAGAAACAATCATCCGCCTTGAGAATGAACCGATGAATTCTCCCGAAGTCCTGGTGGGCTTGGTGGATGTATTCATAATTATGCGCAGGTTTAATCTAAACGGTAAGATCATGCGCGTGGTCGGCGAATTGGTTGAGACCGCCGGGATGACGGATAGGACTATTCTTTTGTCTTCACTTTGGGTTTTCGATTTAGGAGAGGGGGGTTTTCGCAGGTCGGCGGTCAGCAGCGAATTCCGCGACAGGCTCGCCCAGGTAAGCGGAAAGGATTCAGTCGAAATCATGGACGAGATAAATGTCCGGGCGAATGTCATCAACCTCCTTTTGCGCAAAGGGATAAAGCAGATGCAGCAGGTAACCGAATTTTGCCGTAAATACTCAAACGATCCCGAAGCGGCAATTGCCGATTTAGGCGCTAAGCGCCAGGATCTGCTAAAAGAGGTGGTTTAAGGAGCTTGCGTCGGTAGGGTTTCCGGTTTTCTTTATGGTATTTAGGCGGGGGCGCGGATGCCCTCGATTTATTTTAGGATAATTATATTGCGCCTGTGGCTCAACTGGATAGAGCACTAGCCTACGGAGCTAGTTGTTGGAGGTTCAAATCCTCCCAGGCGCATTTTTTTGTTAAGCAGGAGTAGGCGATGCTCAAAATCCAAGAGTATTATATGCGCCAGGCCCTGCAGGAAGCGCAAACGGCCTTCCAGGAGGATGAAGTCCCCGTAGGCGCGGTTATTATCAATGACGGTAAAATAATTGCCCGTGGCCATAATCAGGTAGAACGGTTAAAAGACCCGACTGCCCACGCCGAAATGATCGCCCTGACATCCGCGGCAAATTTCCTGGGCACAAAGTGGTTGAACGAGGCCGGCCTCTATGTTACAATTGAGCCTTGTAGCATGTGCGCCGGCGCTTTAGTGTTAGCGCGGGTTAAATATATTTACTTTGGCGCCAGAGACCCGAAAACCGGAGCGTGCGGTTCGGCGCTGAACATCGTCGATAATAAAAAACTGAACCATCGGATTAAAGTAAGAGGCGGGATATTGGAAGAAGAGTCCGCGGGCCTGTTAAAAGAATTTTTCAAGAATAAGAGAAAGAAATAGATTTGGCCCCTCGCTACTGGGTAGCTCGGGACCGGATTTATTGAGTTAGATAGGCAGACATCTGGAGAGGTGGCTGAGTGGCCGAAAGCAACTCACTGCTAATGAGTTGTCCTGGGAAACTGGGACCCTGGGTTCGAATCCCAGCCTCTCCGTAGTCTTTTTTGCGACAAGCAAAAAAGACTACGGCTCTGAACGAGCGTAGCCGAGCGACAAGCGAGGCAGCGAGTGAAGAGCCTTCGCCCCGACAAGGGGCGTAGTGAGCGGAGTGCCTACACCGCACGCCGTGCGGTGGATTCCCTGAAAGGAGCCTATGGACAACGAGAGAATAGAAATTGAGAATATGATGTTGGATAGCCTGGCAGGAAAGATTCTCCTGCTTCAGGACCCCACCCGAAAGCGGGAATTCATTTTTGAGGTATTCATGGAGGTGTATAATTCCCCCGAGTGTAAGAAATTCGTCAAGAAGTGCAAAGAACTCAATGTGGATAACTTTTTCGAGGAATTCCTGTCCTATGGCCTCATCGAGGAATTCTTGGCGGATCCGGATGTAGAAGATATCATGATCAATTTCCTGTCTCCCATTTACATCCATAAGACCAGGCAGGGGATGGTCAAGACAGACAAAAGATTTACCTCTCAGGAAGAATTGGACCTCTTCATAAAAAAATTGGTCGTCTTTTCAGGAAGGAAAAGTATTCAAAAGATCAATAACGTGGAGCTCTCTGAAGTCAAGGGGAGGGTCAACATCGTTTATTCTCCCTTTGGCCCGCAGATAACCATCACCCGGGCTAAAGAGCAGCCGTTGAACATCATCGATTTGATTAAAACCGGGTCTCTTACGCCGGAACTTGCCGCGCAGTTCTGGCTTTACGTGGAGGGTTTAGGGATCAAGCCTGCCAATATTATTATTTCCGGCGGGCCGGGCACGGGCAAGACCACTTTGTTGAATGCCTTGTTCAATTTCATGCCGCCTAACCAGAGGGTCGTGGTGATTGAAGACACCTTGGAGTTGAATACGGATTTAGAGGAGAACTGTTCGCGCCTGGAAAGCGACGAGCAGATTTCGTTGGCGGACCTGGTAAAGAATTCCTTACGCATGCGGCCTGACAGGGTCATTGTGGGAGAGGTCAGAGGCCGCGAGGCCCAGGATCTTATGACCGCGATGAATATCGGAAAATACTGCATGGGCACTCTGCACGCCTCAACCGCCCGTGAAACAATCATGCGCCTGCAAAACGAGCCCATGAATGTCCCGGAGGTGCTTATCAATCTGGTGGATGTCGTCGTGATCATGCGTCGTTACAGCATGGATGGTGCGCCGAAACGCGTGATAGGGGAATTGGTAGAGACAGCGGGGATGGAGGAGAAGAAGGTTTTGATTTCCTCCTTATGGTATTATGACATACCCCGGCATGACTTTATTGAGACGGCGGTCAGTAGTGTTTACAGGGACAGGCTTGCCGCTATAAGCGGAAAGTCCCCCATGGAGATTATGCGGGAAATTAAGGTGCGCGCCAGGATCATCAAAGCGCTCCTGAATGCCGATATCCGCGATTCCCATAAACTCACCGAAATATTCCGCAGGTACTGCCTTGACCCCCACTCGGTTCTTGAAGAATTAAACTTAAAGAGAGAGGATCTGCTTAAGTAGATTTTTTTATAAAGACATGGCTTATACGGTTTTCGCTTTAAAATGGCGTCCGAAGAATTTTGATGAAATCATAGGCCAGAGCCATGTCGTCGGCACCCTTAAGAACGCAATCCTCAAGAACAGGATGGCGCATGCGTATTTATTCGCCGGCCCGCGCGGCGTAGGCAAGACCTCCACAGCCAGAATCCTGGCGAAGGCGCTTAATTGTAAAGTTGGGCCTACGGCGCATCCCTGCCTGAAGTGCTCTTCCTGTAATGAAATCAGCTCGGGTAGAAGCCTCGATTGTATTGAAATAGACGGAGCTTCCAACAGGGGTATCGATGAAATCAGGGTGCTGCGCGAAAACGTGAAGTTTGCTCCTGTGGGAGGCAAATTCAAGATCTACATCATTGACGAAGTCCACATGCTGACGCAGGAGGCATTTAACGCGCTTCTGAAGACCCTGGAGGAACCGCCTGAATTCGTCAAGTTCATATTCGCAACGACAGCTCCTCATAAAGTCATACCGACCATCCTCTCGCGCTGCCAGCGTTTTGATTTTCGCAGAATCCCGGCGCTTGAAATCAGCGCGCAATTAGAACGCATCGCCTCTTTTGAGAAAGTAGCGGTGGAAAAAGAAGTTTTATTTGCCATCGCCAAAAGCAGCGACGGTTCCTTAAGAGACGCAGAGTCCGTCCTGGACCAGCTGATCTCTTTTTCAAAAGAGAAGATCTCCCTGAAAGATGTTGTTTCTGTTTTGGGGCTCGTGGACCAGGAGTCGCTTTTTGAAATCACGGACAGAATCATTCAAAAGGACGCCCAGGGGGCCTTGAACCTGCTGAATGCGCTTGTCGATTGTGGCAAGGATATCCAGGTATTCTCATCCAGCCTCATCGAGCATTTTCGCAATCTCATGATAGCCAAGGTAAGCCGGGGGGATGCAAAATTAATCGATTTGCCACAGGAGTCCTGCGAGAAGATGTTAAGGCAGAGTGAGAGTTTCACGCTGGAGGAGATCTTCAGCGCTTTCAATATCCTGGTTAATGCCCAGGAGATGGCCAAAAGGCTTGATTCCATGCGCATACCGCTTGAGATAAACTTGGTCAAGCTAGCGCACAGTCAGAGAAGCGCATCCCCAGCCGCTTCCGCCGGCGGCGTTTTCCAAAAACAACCCTTGCCCTCATCACCTAAGAGCGCTTCCCTAAAGGAAGAACCCACATCAGAAAAAACAGAAGATCCCATCCAGCTCATCTCCCTCGACACGATTAAAGATTCCTGGCAGCGTCTCATCGATAATCTTTCCGCTGTCAAAATGTCTGTCGCGACGTATCTGTCCGAAGGGGAGCCCTTGAAGGTGCTGAAGAATGTCTTGACCGTAGCCTTTCCGAAGAACTATTCGCTGCACAAGGAATCTTTGGAAAAAAAAGATAACAGGGCCATCATAGAAAAGAGTATCTCTGATTTGTTTCATGCAAGCCTGAAAGTAAATTTCATCCTTTCTCAGGAATCCAGGGTGAAAGAGGACAGCGAGAACAATAGCTTTATCAGGTCGGCGCTGGATATGTTTCAGGGCCGCGTCATCAAGGAAGAATAGTGGCAACGTATACGGATTCGATTGAAAGACTTATCGAGAGCTTCATCAGGCTGCCGGGTATCGGCAGGCGAAGTGCCGAGCGTATCGTTAACTATATTTTAAGCGCTCCTCAGGAAGAAGTCAGGAGCCTGCTGCAGGCTATCCATAAGGTCAAAGAGCAGGTGCGTTTCTGCCGCGCCTGCAATAATTTAAGCGACGCAGAGCTTTGTAAGATTTGTCAAGACGGCCGGCGCCAGAAAGACCTGCTTTGTATCGTCGAGAAGCCCAGCGACGTAACGGCTATCGAGAAAGCGGGTAACTTTAACGGCGTCTATCACGTGTTATTGGGCTCCATATCTCCTTTAGAGGGGAAGGGCCCCAGCGACCTGAAAATAGATGGCCTGGTCTCAAGGATCAAACAGGACCATATCAGAGAGGTGATTATTGCGACAGACGCCGATACCGAAGGAGAAACGACCGCCCTTTATCTTGCGAAGCTATTAAAACCCCTGGGTGTTTCTTTAAGCCGCATCGGTTTAGGCCTGCCCGTAGGCTCCAATCTTGAGTACGCTGATTCTTCCACTCTTTCCAAGGCCATGGAATCCCGCCGCGCCATTTAGCATGATTACCCTTTCGAACCTCACCAAACATTATGGGCCAAAAATCCTGTTTAACAATATTTCCTTAACCATTAACCGCAACGAAAAAATCGGGCTTATCGGGCCCAACGGTTCTGGCAAGAGCACGCTTTTTTCTTTGATCTTGCAGGAGATTGAGCCATCTCAGGGAGAGGTCAGGGTCCAGAAGAATATGCATATCGGTTATCTGCCTCAGGAGGCCAGCTTCACCTCTCAGCGCACGTGCCTGGCCGAGTTGACGGAAGGGGATGATTTGATCATGGGCCTCAAGAGTCAGATGCGGGAGTTGGAAGAAGAAAATGAGGCTGGCTCAAGGCATTACGGAGAGGTCCTGCACCGTTTAGAGACACTGGGATATTTTGAGCTTGAGCCCAAGGCCAAGAAAATCCTCATGGGTCTGGGTTTTAAGGAAAAAGACTTCGGCAGGCCCATCCATGAGTTAAGCGGCGGCTGGCAGATGCGCTGTCTCCTGGGGAAACTCCTCTGTTACCATTATGACCTTCTGCTTCTGGATGAGCCGACCAACTATTTGGATTTAAACGCGGCCCTTTGGTTAAAAGAATACCTGTCCGCATTTAAAGGTACCTTTATCATGATCTCTCACGATAAAGCTTATTTAAACGAAGTCACGAATTACTCCCTGATATTGGAGAATGGCACGATCACAAAAGTACACGGCAATTATGAGCAGTATGAGAGGATTAAGGGTGAAAGGCGCGCCCATCTCATCAAGCAATTTAAGGAGCAGGAAAAGAAGAGGGAACAGCTGCAGCGGTTCGTTGACCGCTTTCATGCCCAGCCGAACAAGGCAGCGGCTGTGCGCGCCAAACGGACTCAGCTGGAAAAAATGGAGGAAATTATCGTTGCGCCTGACCCCCGCGAGAGCATAAGGGATTTTCGATTTCCGGCGGCCAGGCGTTCCGGCCACAGGGTGATAACCCTTAAAGGAATCTCAAAGTCTTACGGGGATATCCAGGTCTATAAGGAGCTGGATTTTGAGGTAACGCAAGGCCAAAAGGCGGTTTTAGCCGGAGAAAACGGGGAGGGAAAGTCAACGCTCCTTAAGATCCTTGCCGGTGTCATTGACATTGACGGGGGAGAGCGCCTTATCGGTCCTAACGTGGATATTGGATATTTTTCTCAAACGCGCATGGATATCTTAAGCCCTGAAAATACCGTATTGCAGGAGGCGTATTCAGCGGCACCCGGTTATAGGACCGAAGAGGCCCTTCGGACGATTCTGGGCGCATTTTTATTCACAGGAGAGGATGCCGAAAAGAAAGTGAAGGTCCTTTCCGGAGGAGAGAAGAGCCGTTTGATTTTGGCTAAGCTTTTGATTAACCCGCCGAATTTTCTTTTACTGGATGAGCCGACGACGCATCTGGACGTGGATGCCGTGGAGGCGCTGATTAAGGCTCTTACGGATTACGAGGGCACCATCGTGTTTATCAGCCATGACATTTATTTTGTACGCTCGATGGCAAACACTGTCTTTGAAGTACGTAAAGGATGGGTGAGGAGTTTCCCCGGTGAATTCGATTACTATTTGGAGAAGAAGGATGCTCTGGGCGAAGCAGACGTGCGGCAAAGCAAATTAGCTGCATTGCCGCAAAAGAAGAAGATAGATGAGGCAAGAGAAAAGGCAAAGGAGGAAGAGAGGAGGCGAAGAGAGGAAGTTAGAAAGCGTAAAATCCATAATGCGGCGATAGGCAAACAGATAGAAGCACTCCAATATAAGAAAGAGAAGCTTCAGCTGGAAAGCTATGCCAAGGCGCGCGCCTTATCCCGCCCCCGATTTTATGAGGATGAAGAAAGGGCCAAAGAGTTCGGCCGCCGGCTCAAAGAGATTGAAAAACTGATAGCAGAAGCGGCTGCTCAGATAGAATACCTGCAATCCCAAATAAGAGAATAAGAGGCTCTTTCCATATTCCTTATTCCTTGCAAAGGTCTCTCTTTGGAGTTATAATTTAACAGATCCCTCAATATGAAGCTTCTTTTAACTTGCCCACCCATATTTAATCACGTTTATACGCCCTCTTTGCCTCTGGGGTATCTGAAGGCCTACGTGCAAAAGTACGCCGAGGTTGAGGTGAAGGCGTTGAACCTGGAATATTCTTATTTTTCCTCACCCTTCATAAAAAAGAGCGCCATTTTTTATTGGGACAAGATCTGGTTCAGGGACCATGGCATGAAGGAAGAAGAGAGGCCCATTTATGATAAGTTTGTCAGCCAGATCATGGCCGAGAGACCGGATGCCGTGGGGTTCTCTGTCGCCCACTCTAACCTTGAGGTAACCAGGTACATCTCTCAGAAATTAAGATATCTTTGCCCTAAAATCTATATCATTTACGGGGGGAGGTATTTTTGTCTCAGGGAGTCACGTCGCCACTGGGTTGTCGATTATTGTCATAAGAATTTTCCGGATGTCGATTGCATTATCAAGAATGAGGGGGAGGAGACCCTCTGCGAGATCGTCAAAACGCTTAAGAGCGGCCTGAAGCCCACCTTTTGCAAGGGGGCGACCTTGCGCAGCGACAATGGCGCTATCATTGACGGAGGCAACCGCGACCTCATCAAAGACCTCGATACCATACCCTTTCCTGATTTCAGCGATTTCCCCAGAGAAAACTACCTGTCCGATTACGTCAGAATTCTCTTTTCCCGGGGCTGTATTGGACAATGCGTCTATTGCGTCGAAAATGATATGATGGGCACGATCCGTTACCGAAGCCCGGGCAATGTGGTCGAAGAATTAAAACTCAGGCTCTCCCAGGGGTATAAGAAATTCCAGGTCTGTGATCTGGCCGTCAATTCCTGCCTGCGCCCTCTCCTGGATATCTGCAAAGAGATCATCGCCCACAAGCTGGATGTTGAGTTTGTCTTTGTCGAATTCAGAAATGCGCCCGGACTCACCAAGGAAGTCTTTGAGTTATTGGTTAAGGCGGGTTTTGGCACCCTGTGCTTCGGCACGGAAAGCGGCTCGCAGCGCATCCTTGACAGTATGGGCAAGGGCGTCAAGGTCAAGACCATAGACCAGAACTTCAAAGATGCCCACAGCGCCGGATTAAAAGTCATCCTTTATCTGATGACGGGCTTTCCCGGAGAAACAGAGGAGACCTTCTTAGAGACCATTGACTTGATCAGGCGGAATCAGGAATTTTTGGACGG
>JAZDMX010000005.1:0-40169 GCA_043800555.1 Candidatus Omnitrophota bacterium
AATTTTTTGCTTTCCCTATCCTCTATACGCTCTACGCTGTACGCTATTTTTTCTCTCGGCTTTCGATTTTAGTGGCGCGCTTGCCAACTTTACCTCTTAGATAATAAAGCTTAGCTCTTCTTACTTTACCTGAACGGATAAGCTCAATTCGCTCGATGCTCGGCGAATAAAGGGGAAAAACGCGCTCGATTCCCTCTCCGTAAGAAACCTTTCTTACCGTGAAGTGCTCTCGCGCGCCCGAACCTTCTTTAGAGATGACCACGCCTTCAAAAGGATGCAAGCGGACCTTATCCGGGCCTTCGGGGATCCGGGTTAAAACTTTAACCGTATCTCCGACTCCAAACTTAGGCATCTCTTTTTTTACGAATCTAGACTCAATTAGTTGAATTTTATCCATTTGCGCTTGTTTCTCCTCTCTTGTTTTTTAATAGATCCGGCCGCCTTTGTTTTGTCCTTTTGAGCGCCTCTTTTTCTCTCCAGGCCTCTATTTTCTTATGGTCTCCGGAAAGTAGTACCTCCGGCACTTTCATGCTCCGGAAATTCGCCGGCCGGGTATAATGCGGATGTTCTAATAGATTACCTTCAAATGACTCAAAATTCAAGGAATTTTTATCTCCCAAGACCCCCGGAATAAGCCGCACAATACTATCCGCTAGCACCATAGCCGCCAGCTCTCCTCCGGTCAAAACATAATCGCCTATGGAAATCTCTTCGTCAACCAATTTCTCGCGCACTCTCTCATCCACGCCTTCATAATGCCCGCAAATCAATAGTAGGCGCTTTTCCTTAGAGAGCCGTTTACAGATATCCTGGGTTAGTTTCTGGCCTTGGGGGCACAGCAGTATAACTTTTGCTTTGCGCCTTAACTTTTTAACGGCATTAAAGACAGGTTCCGGGCGCAAAAGCATGCCTGAACCGCCTCCAAAAACCCGGTCATCGACTTTACGGTGCTTATCTAAAGTATAATCCCTTAAATCGTGGACATGGAACCTGGCTTTGCCTTTACTTTGAGCCCGCCGCATAATCGATTCATTCAATACCTGCTCAAACATTTTGGGAAATATCGTAATTATGTCTATGCGCATGAGGAACTATTATACCTGCCTAAAAATTCTTTTTTAAATTCGTTAAACTGGTTATCTTTGATTGCCTGACGGATCTTGCGCGCTAAATCCAAGAAGAAATAAACATTGTGCAGAGATAATAAAGTCAACCCCAGCATCTCCTGCGCGTTAAACAAATGGCGCAGATACGCCCGGGTAAAATTCCTGCAGCAATAACAACCGCATTTGTCGTCGAGCGGGCGAAAGTCTTCAGCGTAAGGCGCGTTCCTGATGACGATTTTTCCAATAGAGGTAAAAGCGGTGCCATTTCTGCCGTAACGGGTAGGCACAACGCAATCAAACATATCCACTCCCCGGCTGACTGCCTCCACTATATCCGGCGGATAACCTATGCCCATAGCGTAACGCGGTTTATCCCGGGGAAGTAATTTCGCGGTGTAATCCAATATATTATATATCAAATCGCTCGGTTCGCCAACCGAAACTCCGCCGATGCTAAAACCGTCGAAATCAATACCGGTAAGCTCCTTGGCGCATTCAGAACGCAGGTCTTCGTAAGTAGCGCCCTGGACAATACCAAATAATAATTGCTTTTTGACGGGGCCGTGTTCTATGCGGCCGTTTCTATGTTTAAATGAGCGCTTGGCCCAGCCAATCGTGCGCTTCATAGCCGCTTCAGCCTGGCCCTTGGCGCAAGGATAATGCACGCACTCATCAAGCGGCATCATTATATCCGAACCCAGCTCATGCTGAATATTTATCACATCTTCAGGAGTTAAGAAATGCTTAAACCCGTCTATATGCGACTGAAACTCAACCCCCTTGTCGCTCAGCTTTCTTAAAAGCGCCAAACTAAATACCTGATAACCGCCGCTATCAGTAAGGACCGGCTTGTCCCACGACATAAATTTATGCAAACCGCCGGCCTTACGGATAATTTCCATTCCCGGCCGTAAGAATAAATGATACGTGTTAGAG
The DNA here is from genome assembly GCA_043800555.1 of Candidatus Omnitrophota bacterium. Lineage (GTDB taxonomy): Bacteria > Omnitrophota > Gorgyraeia > Gygaellales > Profunditerraquicolaceae > UBA6233. Next base: position 2,043 of record JAZDMX010000005.1, read on the forward strand.
AGCATGATTTCAGCTCCGGCATCCTGGACATCCTTAAAATATAGCCCCTTGATCGTGGCATGCGTTCCCACCGGCATAAAAGCCGGCGTATTGATCAGCCCATGCCCGGTAGCGATCTTACCCAACCGCGCCCCGCTCTTGTTATCCTGCTGGATTAATTCAAACATTTTATTTACCCATGGATACTAACTTTAGCGTAATAATGGTTTGTTTAAAGGTTAATCTGCTGAATCTTTGAGGGTTCTCAGGATCATGGTCCTCAGCCACGCCATCAATCAAATTAAACCTGACCGCATTTTTTTCAGGCATATAGGCATAATCGCCGCTTTTTGCCTTAAGCGTTTTATTTTGGCTGCTAACTTTTACACCATAAAGCCTGCTTCCTTCTACCCTATCCACCGCCACAGTATACCCGCCGAATTGCAAAGGCTTACCTGATTTCAACAATACTTTTTGCGCTAGACCAGTCACAACCGCGCCCCTAGAAATAAATACTGCTGCCCACGCTAGGGCAATAACAATTATAGCTGATACTATTACAGCGATTAATTTATTCTTTTTCATCAATACCCCTAATTCGAAGTCCCGCTGAAAATAATAAACAGGACAGTTACGGTTAGAATAATTACAACTGCCGCGATATGGAAAAAATACTTATGCTTGATTATCCGCATCAGCATCCTGCCCCTCCCTGCTTGCCAGCCGTGAAAATAAATGAGGACCGCCTGTTTTATTTACTCTCGCCATAAATATAGCGCCGCGATTAAGGAAACACCGATTAAATAAAGCAAAAATGTTCCTGAAATAAAATAGGGGTACGCCAATAAGGCAATTCCTATGATCAGCGGGCGGAATAGTTGATTCTTTTTACCATACAAGAAAACAACAGATCCAATCACGCCAAAAATGACATAAGCGAATATTTTTGCCGCGCTGAAATCACCGGCCTGAGGTAAACCCGCTATAGCCGCCAAGATCCGCCTCCCTAAAATGTTTATTCCGCTATCTTAAAGTAACAATTTGTAACTTCAAACTGCCCTTACGCCAGCCTCAGATCCCGGCCGGCTTGATTCAACAGGGCCGGCCGCGTTGCCACCCTACTTTTCCCTCGGTCACGTTGCCCTGCGGAAAAGAATGCGTAAGGAACCTTTGCTTCCGGAGTGAGGCCTAAACCGAAGCACTCGGCGAGAATTTTCAGCGCGCGAACAACATCCTAAAGAGCAAAATATCAAAGTATCAACATTGCATCGCCATAACTGTAAAATCTATACTGGTTACCCACTGCTTCCTGATACGCTTTCTTCATTAGTTGCTCGCCGCCAAAGGCACAGACGAGCATAAAAAGCGTGGTCTTGGGCAAATGAAAATTTGTCAGCAGGCAATTGGCTAGCTTAAATTTATAACCCGGATAAATGAACAAATTCGTCGCGCCCTCTTTTGCCCCATCCGCATAAGCCTCTAATACCCTTAAGGAAGTCGTGCCAACGGCAATTATTCGAGACTTGGCTTCTCGCGCCTCTCCTAGCTTCGCTTGCGTAGTTTTAGGGACCTGAAAGGCTTCCGGCTCCATTTTATGCCCGGTAATATCATCGCTGGTTACCGGCTTAAATGTGCCTAAGCCCACATGTAAAGTTAAATAAGCAATATTAATTCCGGCTGCTTCCAGATTTTTGAGCAATTCCTTGGTAAAATGCAAGCCTGCGGTTGGCGAAGCTATCGCGCCTTCTTTATTCGCGTAAACCGTCTGATAATATTCCTTATCCAGCTCTTCCGGCTCTCTTTTTATATATGGAGGCAGCGGAACCTGCCCCATATCGTAAATGGAAGCGGCGTCAGTGGGCTTAAAAGAAATTTCCCGGCGATTACTCACAGTCCCGCAGATTTTTTGATCGCCAAAATATATCTTTTCCCCAACTTTAGTCCGGCTAGGCTGGATAAGCGCATCAAATACGGAACCGCTCTTACGCCTAGTCAGTAAAATCTCTACCTTTCCCCCTGTCGCCTTATGCCCGATCAAGCGGCAGGTCAATACTTTGGTATCATTTAAAACCAAAAGATCATTTTTCCTGAAATATGCAGCGACATTCTTAAATGAGGAGTGCTTAATTGAACCGCTTGAGCGCTCAACAACCATAAGGCGCGCTTCTTCTCTTTTTTCTAGAGGATACTGGGCGATTAAATCTTTAGGCAAAGCGTAATCAAAATCAGAAAGCCTTAACATATGTCCCCGGATAATAATATTTCAAAATTTGTTCGGCGCTGCACCCTTCTTTGGCCATAAAATATGCTCCCCACTGGCACATCCCCACGCCATGGCCCCAGCCAATACCCTCAAAAACCGCGTCATTCTGCTCGATACGCACGGAAAAATTAGTGCTCCTGATAATATTCGGGCCGATTGCTTCCCTGAAGTCCTTGCCTGAAATCTTAAGCGTATCTTTTCCCGATTTTATTATCAAGTTCGTGATCCTGTTTGACGCATCCTTGCCCTCCAGGCTTATGCTTTCAATGTTCTGAATCTTAAATCCGGATTTCAAAAGCTTTTCTGATATTTCTTTTAAAGTCAAATCATAGTGCCAGCTATAATGCGGAGACTCCCGGCAAAACGGGCAAACTACGCCTCTTAACGGGGCTAAATCCACTCCCCAGAGAATTGCCGCGTTTTCGGTGTGCCCGCCGCAGGTGGCATGGAAATACGCCGGTATTACCTTGCCTTTATAAAAGATGACTTTGCCCGCGGTTTCATCAACCGCAATACCGGTCCGGTAACGTTCAGAAACTTGGCCCCCGTACACTTGAGAGTAAATATCGCTGGTTACGTCAAAATCCCGCGAGCTATTTTCCTGCATCTGGTGAACCGCATAAGTCCGCGAGACTATGGCTTGGGCCTTCAATGCCTCTATCGGCCAATAATGCGAAGTTTCATGGTACAGGATACCCTTGATATAATCTTCCAGCCCAATGTGGTTGACCACCAATAGCGTATTATTGCTTTTCCTGATAAACTGGATGTTCCCGCGGAAAGGCCTTGAGTTTATTGTAAAGGCTTCCGGATCATCGGATTCAACCAAAATATTGCCTGAATCCGATTTGATCCCTGCCAGGATAATCCCGCCTTTGTAGCTGGTAACCGTAGTATTGATATTCTTTGCCCTAAGGATGATCTTTGCCTTCTTAACATCTTTGATCTGAAAGAAACCTTTTATCTTCAGGCTTAAAGAAGAAGCGCCCTGGTTAATCGCTACGCGCACGCCCTGATCCGCGTAACAGTTAAAGGCGGAAAACAAAAACAATAATAGAAGAAACGGGAAAATCTTCCGCATCTTTCTCATCTCCGGAGAAATAACCACATGAATAAAGATAATACCATGCTCACCAATATTGAAGTCGCTAAAGGAAAATAAAAAGAGAAATTCTTTCTTTGAATATAAATATCCCCGGGAAGTTTACCTAAAAAAGGAATTTTCGGCAGGAAAAATAAGAATACCCCGGCTGCAACAAGCGTAATCCCAGATATAATCAGAATCTTGGCAATATCCTGCATTTTATTTCTTCTTATTACGCTCTATCTCCGAATAAATACAACCGCAATACTTCTGGCAATAGATGCCTTTGGCACGGGCTTCATTATGGGCTTTTCTAAAACCCGGGCGGAAATCCGCGTAATAAAACCCTACTCCGGTTTCCTCGGCTACTTCATTCCCAATTTTCTTCAATAGCGCCTGGTCCTGGTAAGGGCTTACCAAAAGCGTGGTTGAAAAATATTTGAAGCCTTCTTCTTTTGCTCTTTGGGCTGTTTTGGCTAACCTTAAGCGCCAGCATATCGCGCATCTTCCGGCTGCATCTTCTTTTAAATTAACCGCCCGAAAAAATTCAGCCGGCGAATATTCCGGGTAAATCATCTCAATTTGCAAAGCTAAAACCCCCAGCGCATCTTTTCTTCTTGTGTATTCTGCAAAAGGGCAAATATTCGGATTATAAAAGAATCCCTTAACTTGAAACCCGTCGAGAGTCAATTTTTCAAGAGGATAAATCAGGCACGGGGCGCAACAGGTATGAAGCAAAACATTCATTTAGAATAATTCTTTTTGCTGATCTTTGGTGTAAACTTTGCCGAAATGATCAAACGCGAGTTTCGTGGCGGTGCGGCCGCGGGGAGTGCGCTTAAGATAACCGGCTTTTAATAAATACGGTTCAACGGTATCGACGATGGTATCCACTTCTTCGTTAAGGCTTGCGGCTATTGATTCTACTCCCACAGGCCCGCCGTTATATGATTCCAATACCAACTTTAGGACCTTACGGTCAAATTCATCAAGGCCGGCCTTATCAATGCCTAAATCATCCAAAGATTTTGCCGCCATATTTTGGCTAACCTGCGCCGCTTTAGCTACCTGGGCATAATCTCTGATGCGCCTTAATAACCTGTTGGCAATACGCGGGGTGCCGCGGGCTCGTAAAGCAATCTCAACCGCAGCCGCATCTTCCATCTGTATCCCCAAAATAAGCGCCGAATGCTTTACGATCTTGGCCAGATCTTCGGATTTATAGAAATCAAGGTTATAAAACATTCCGAACCGCCCCCTTAAGGGAGCAGCCAACAATCCGGTACGGGTAGTGGCGCCTATCAAAGTAAAAGGCTTAAGATTGAATTTTATTGTTTTGGCGTAAGGCCCTTTATCGATAACAAAATCTATCTGGAAATTCTCCATTGCCGGATATAAAAACTCCTCCACTACTTTCGAAAGCCTGTGTATTTCGTCGATAAAAAGTATATCTCCCCTTTCCAGGTTGGTTAATATGCCTATTAAGTCCCCGGCGCGTTCAATTGCGGGCCCGCTAGTCGCGGTAATCTTTGCTCCCATTTCATGGGCAATAATATGCGATAAAGAAGTCTTGCCTAAGCCGGGAGGGCCGCTTAATAAAACATGTTCCAGAGGCTCCTTTCTCTGCGAAGCCGCCTGAATGGAAATTTTAAGGTTATCAACTATATCTTTATGGCCGACGAACTCCGAAAATTTATTCGGCCGCAAAGAAATATTTAAAACCGCGTCCTCTTCGCTTTCATTACCGTTAATTATGCCCGGCGCCCCCTTAAGAAGCGCCTGCCTCTTCTCTGTGCTCATAAGGGACAATATTCTCCTTGTTTCTTACGATTTCGATATCCTGGAACAATTCTGACTGGCGGGCGGTGATTTCTTTTACCTTGATCAACTCAAGTACCGCCAAAAACATAACAATTATCTCCAGCTTATTCTTGGCCCTGCCGAAAAACTCCGAGAGTTTTACCTGCGGTTTTACCAGTAACAAGTGGAGGATGTTATGCGTGGCTTCCTCCACCGTAAATTTATCTTTGACTACCTCGTAGAAGACTTCCCTGGGAATATCTTTTAACGCCTTAGAAAACGCGTTGATCAAGTCAAAAATGCTTGCTTCGAAGTAAACATCCCTATTATCAACCTGATCTTTTTCAACTTTCATCTTCGGGCGCTTGAATATTTCCCGCTGATCAGCCTCTTTCTGGCGCAAGTCATTGGCTATCTCTTTAAATTTCTCGTACTCAAGAAGCCTTCTGACCAGCTCCTGGCGCGGATCCTCCTGCGCCTCTTCATTGGTTACGCCTTCTTCGGCAGGAAGCAGCATCTTGGACTTAATCTGCATAAGGGTGGCCGCCATAACCAGGAATTCTCCGGCAATATTTAAATCCAGCATCTGCATCAGGTCCAAATAATCAAGATACTGCTGGGTTACTCTGGCTATCGGGATATCGTAAATATTCAAATGGTCCTTCTTAACCAGGTATAAAAGCAAATCCAGGGGGCCTTCGAATACTTCTAATTTTATTTTATAATTCATACGCTAATCCGGTTGCCTTTTTTACTTCGGAAATTACTTTTGCGGAAGCGGCAATGGCCTTTTCCCTGCCTTTTTCCAATATTTTCTTTATTTTCTCTTTATCCTGCAATAAATCCTTACGCCGGACATGAAACGGTTTCAATTTATCGGCCAGGGCGCCGGAGAGCCTTTTTTTACATTCGGTACAGCCGATTTCGGCATTAGCGCACCATTTATGCGCTTCTTCTTTTTTATCCGAAACAAATGTAAGAAAATACGCGTAAACATTACAGGTATCCGGATGCCCCTTATCAGCCAGCTTTATGCGCTTAGGATCGGTAAACATAGTAGAAACCTTATGCCGGATAGTTTCTTCGGAATCCGAAAGGTCTATCGTATTGTTATAGCTCTTGCTCATTTTTCTTCCGTCAAGCCCAAGAAAACGCGGAAATTTGGTTAATATCGCTTCGGGATAAGGAAAAACATCTTTTTTGTAAATTAAATTGAAGCGCCGGGCAATCTCACGGGTAAACTCTAGGTGGGGAAGCTGATCATCGCCTACGGGGACCTTATCAGCTTTATAAACCAGGATATCCGCTGCCTGAAGCACAGGATACCCAAGGAATCCATAGGTATTTAAATCCCTGGTTTTTATCTGGCGCATCTGTTCTTTGTAAGTCGGGCAGCGCTCTAAAAGCCCGAGCGGGCTAAGGCAGGAAAATACCATATGCAGGTCCAAATGCGCGCTCACCTCTGACTGAACGAACAAAGTGGATTTTTCCGGGTCAATCCCGGCTGCCAGCCAATCCACCACATTATCAATGGCAAACTCGGCCATATTCGCCGTGTTTTCATATTCGCTCATCAAAGCGTGCCAATCCGCGACCATAAAAAAACAGTCGTATTCATCCTGCAACTTTATCCAATTGTCCAACGCCCCGGCTAAATGGCCAAGGTGAAGTTTCCCCGTTGGCCGCATCCCGCTTAATATACGTTGCTTATTCATAATTTAATCCCGATTTTTATAAACTCTAAACATCAAACATAAAATACTGGGCAAATCCAGGACCTTAAAGCTAAACCTTAAAACAATTTTGGGTTTATGCCCTAAGCTTGTTTAGGGCCCCGGATTTATAACTTAATATTATAATTTCCTGGCTGTCCTCTCTATCTCGTAGGCTTCAATAATATCGCCTTCCATATATTGATCGAATCCTCCGACGCTCATCCCGCATTCAAAACCTTCGAGCACCTCCTTCACGTCATCTTTAAAACGCTTCAAAGAAGAAAGCTTCCCCTCGAAGACAACGCTTCCGTTCCTAACCACATCAACCATGTAGGAGCGGTTAAATCTCCCCTTGGTTACGAAACACCCGGCGATTGTCCCGGCGCGGGATAATTTCAACACCTTCCTTATTTCTGCGCGCCCTAAAAATACCTTCTTTAGTTTCGGCTCCAGCATGCCCTCGATGGCGGCTTTTACGTCATTGGCCAACTCATAAATGATATTATAAGTCTTAACATCCACACCTTCCTTAGCCACCAGCTCCCGGGCCAACTCATCCATATCAACATTAAAGCCAAGGATAAGGGCATCGGAAGCTACCGCAAGGATAACGTCGGAATTATTTATGTTGCCGACTCCGGCGTGTATAAAATCCAGTTTTATCTCCGAAACATTCAACTTATTCAAGGTATCTTTGATGGCTTCCAGCGAACCCTGCACATCCGCTTTGACAATCAACTTCAATTCCTTGATCTTGCCTTCTAAGATCTGGGCGTGCAGATCTTCCAGGCTGATATGCTTAATGGTTTTTATCTGTTGCCGTTTTTCTTTTTCCGAGCGCGCTTCAGCTAGGTTTTTGGCTTGCTTCTCGTCGGCTATGGCAAAAAATTGTTCCCCGGCGCAAGGTACGCCTGAAATACCCAGTACTTCTACCGGTACCGAAGCAGCGGCGGCTGTTACAGCCTGCCCGTGGTCATTAAACATCGCCCGGATCTTGCCATAAAAATTCCCCACAATGATATTCTCATTTAAATGCAGAGTGCCGTTCTGAACCAGTAAAGTCGCCACCGGGCCGCGGCCCTTGCACATCTGGGCCTCGATAACTATGCCGCGAGCAAGGCGGACGGGATTAGCTTTTAATTCCAGCATCTGCGCTTCCAGGATAATCATCTCCAGCAAATTATCAATACCCTCTCCCGTTTTTGCCGAAACGGGGACGACAATGGTTTTACCTCCCCAATCTTCAGGGTTTAAATCCAGCTTAGCCAATTGTTTCTTGACCAAATCAATATCCGCGCCGGCCTTATCAACTTTATTTATGGCTACGATTATGGAAACTCCGGCTGCCCGGGCATGGTCGATTGCTTCCTGGGTCTGAGGCATTATGCCGTCATCGGCGGCCACAACCAAAACAACTATGTCCGTAATACTGGCCCCGCGCGAACGCATAGCTGTAAAAGCCTCATGGCCCGGCGTATCCAAAAAGGTAATCTCTCCGTGGTCAAGAAGCACCCTGTATGCGCCGATATGCTGAGTAATCCCGCCATGTTCGGATTCAGCGACTTTGGTTTTTCTTATCGCGTCCAAAAGGGAAGTTTTCCCGTGGTCAACGTGGCCCATAAAAGTAACAATGGGAGAACGCTGCTTTAAGTTTTTAGCGTCATCTTTGGCCTGATGCACGCTTAAGGCCAATTCTTCTTCGCCCAATGCCTTTTTGATTTTATAGCGGTATTTCTCACAAATTTTCGAAGCCATTGTTTCATCTAAAGCCTGGTTTATTCCAACCATTATTCCGGCGGACATTAGGTTCTTAATGATAATGGATGGTTTTTCCTGCAATTTGATTGCCAAATCTTTTACGGTTACAGGAATTTCTAATTCCAGCTCCTTAAACTCTACAATCGGAGCTGTCGGCGCTGGCGCTACCTGCACTTCAGGCTTGGCTTCAACCTTAGGCTCTATCTTTACCTCATGCTTAGGAGGTTGAACAAACGGCTTAGGCCGCGGCTTATGCGCTGCTACCGGCTCAATGCCAGGAGCAACTTTAGGCTCTACCGGCGCCTTCTCTATGGCGTGCTTAACAACAGGCTTATTCTTAATTGCTGCCGCCTTGACCGGCTTACCGGCAGCCTTGACCGGCTTTGTAACATGCTTAACCGGTTTTACCGTTTTCTTTGCTTTTGGTTTAGTTTCTTTTTTAGCTGGCTTTTTTTCTTTTTTCGGTTTAACAACCATAAAATCCCTTCTTCCTTTTTAGGTAGCGCTATTTCTTGCCCTTGGCCTGAGAGATTAATTTCTCCGCCTTTTTCTCGCCTATACCTTTTATCCTGGTCAAACCTTCTACTTTTGCTTCCAGCAAATCCGCGATAGTATTAATGCCGGCTTCTTTTAAGCTGGCTAAAGTTTTTTCTCCCAAGCCGGACAATTCTTCCAAAGAGGCCTCTTCTTTTTTCTTCTTTTTCTCTTTCTTGGCTTTCTTCTCCTCAACAACCGGCTCTTGTGCCTCCTTAGCCGCCTCTAACTTAGCGGCAGCTTCGGCCAAAGCAGCTTTGGTGCGTATATCCAATTCCCAGCCAATAAGCTTGGAGGCAAGGCGCACGTTCTGCCCGTGCTTGCCTATAGACAGAGACAGTTGGTCATCATCGACAATGACCTCGGCTTTCATATGCTCTTTATCCAAATTAATCTGCGAAACCTTGGCCGGAGAAAGGGCGTTCTTGATATATTCGCGGATATCTTCATTAAAACGCACGATATCGATTTTTTCTCCGTAAACTTCATTCACAATGTTTCTTACGCGATTGCCCCGCATTCCTACGCAAGCGCCCACGGAATCAACCTTATCATTCTTGGAGTAAACAGCGATTTTTGTCCGCTCTCCTGCCTGGCGGGATATTGCCTTGATCTCGACTATCCCCTCATAAATCTCAGGGACCTCCAGTTCAAATAATTTCTTCACAAAGCTTGGATGCGTGCGCGACAATATTATTTGAGCGCCTTTAGCTTCCTTTTTTACTTCCAAAACAAAGGCCCGGACACGCTGGCCCTGCTTGAATTCTTCTTTTGGCGACTGTTCACGCTTAAGTAAAACTCCTTCGGTTTTTCCCAAGAGGTCAATGATAATGTTGCCCTTTTCAAACCGATAGACTGTCCCGCTTACGATTTCGCCAACTTTACCCTGGAACTCATTAAAAACAACATCCTTCTCTGCTTCGCGCATCTTTTGAATAATTACCTGGCGCGCGGTAGAAGCGGCAATCCGGCCGAAATCAATAGAGGTAATTTCCTCTTCGTTCCTCCAGGCGCGTATCTTGCCGCTATTGCGGTCAATCTCAACCTTAAATTCCTCATCCGGCTTAAGGTCGATTACGCGCTTGGCGGCGCTTAACATTGCGCTTTCAACCGCCTGTATTAAAACCTCTTTTTTAATCCCTTTTTCTCTCTCGATCTGCTCGATTATCGCTAATAATTCCTGACTCATTTTTGATCTCCAATCTGCCGGGCCTTTGCTAATGGGCGCATCGTAAACCCGGGTTTTGGCCGTATGCGGGAGGAGCCGGGGTAACCGAAACGCTACGCCTCAGGCCCTTGTTCCCCGCCGGCATCTTTAACTAACGCATCCATTACCCGGCGGATGCCCGGTAATTATTTGTTTTGCTTTGTTGATTTTTTCTAATGGTATTTCAAGGACAGAGCCTTTGATACTGATATAAACCTTTCCTTCGCTAACCTTATTAATAATACCATCCCACTCTAGTTTTGAGTTTATATAACCGTTTAAGAAAAACTTTACATTCTTATTCAATAAACGCTTAAAATCGGCTTCGGTCTTAAGCGGCCTGTCCAAACCCGGAGAAGAAACCTCCAGTATATATCTTTGCCGCAGGAAATCTTTGGCGTCAAGCGCCTCTGCCAGTTCGCGGTTAATAAGCGCGCACTCCCCCAAATTTATCCCGCCTTCCGGCTTATCTATCAAAACCCGTAAAAACAAATCCTTTCCTTCATATCTATGGATTACGTCGACTAAATCCAAATCCCGGGATTTGCAATAATCCGATAAGCATATTCTTAATTCGTTGACCAAAGCCTCTTTATCCATTCAGGTTTTATGATATAAATAGTTCTCGGCTTGTAAGCTCAAAGTTAAGAATGAACTATCCTAACTATACTGCCCCCTGCGAAATGATCCTTAATATTTCTTCTTTTGGCCTGATGATTTTCTCTTGGGTGCGCCTATTTTTTAGCTCAAGCGTGCCGTCCTTAAGGGCGTTCTTGCCGATAATGACCTGTAAGGGTATCCCCAGAAGATCGGCGTCTTTGAATTTAACCCCCGGGCGCTCATCGCGGTCATCAAAAAGGACATCTATCTTGTTTTCCTTTAATTCCCGGTAAACATCAAGCGACAGGCCGCTGATCGCTTTGTCGCCGGAGTCCAAGGACAAAATTATTGCCTTATAAGGAGCAACTTCAAGCGGCCAGATAATCCCGTCCTTATCATTATTCTGCTCGATTATCGCTGAAATCATCCGGGATACGCCTATGCCGTAGCAACCCATGACTACCGGATGCAGCTTTCCGTCCGCGTCGAGAAAATTCGCGCCTAAAGCAGCGCTATATTTCGTCCCTAATTTAAAAATGTGCCCTATTTCAATGGCATTTACTCTTTCCGAACCAGCCAGGACCAGATCTTCTCCGTCCTTGGCCGGCGCCATAAACTCGTGCGAAACCTTGCCCCCCATAACCCCTGTATCTGCTTCAGTAGCAATAATATTCAAACCGCATCTCTTGAATATCCTAAGATAGGCCTCATACATCGCCTGGTAATTCTTATCCAGCCCGGAGGCATCCCTATCGAAACTATAAGCGTCTTTCATAATGAACTCGCAGGCCCTAACCAAGCCAAAGCGGGGGCGCATCTCATCCCGGAATTTAGTCTGGATTTGATACAATACCAAAGGCAGCTGCTTATAGCTTGAAACGTTGTTTTTGACCAAATCCGTAATCGCTTCTTCATGGGTCGGGCCTAAACAGATCTTTCTCCCGCGGCGGTCTGTAAAACTGAACATGACTTCGCCCAAGTCCCGGTCGCGTCCCGTGCGCTGCCAAAGTTCCAAAGGCTGTAGGGCCGGCAGCAACAACTCCGCGGCATTACAAGAGTCCATTTCCTGGCGAATAATATTCTGAATATTCTCCAAAACCCTTAGCCCTAAAGGAAGATAGGAATATGCTCCGGCCATAAGCATGCGTACCAACCCGGCGCGAAGCAACAATTGATGGCTGGTTGATTCGGCATCCTGCGGCACTTCCTTTAATGTCAGTATAAAAGCCCTGCTCCAACGCATATTAATCCTTGTTAAATATTTCTCTGGATAAATTTACGCCTTTTTTGGCAAATAACGGGAAAAATACCGGGATAACTCCGGTAGCCTTAAACTTACCCTGCAATTTACCCTCAAGGTCGGCGTCGTTTGATTCATAATTAAAAATATCTTCCAGGATCACCCCGCCGTCTTTTAGGCCGTTGACCTGAGTTATGTGAGTAATCCTTCGCGAGCCATCGCTAAGTTGTTCCTGGTGCACAATTATGTGCAAAGCAGAAGCTATCTGGCGGTGTATTACGTCCAAACTTATGGGTAAGCCCGAGGTAAGGATCATCGTCTCAAGCCGGTATATTACTTCTTTGGGAGAATTGGCGTGCAGGACCGCCAGCGAGCCGGCATGCCCGGAACACATTGCCTGCAGCATATCCAATGCCTCGGAACCGCGCACCTCTCCGAGTATGATCCTGCCCGGGCGCATGCGCAATGAATTCTTGAAGAGATCGCGTATAGCGACTTCTCCTTTTCCTTCAATATTGGGAGGCCGAGTTTCCAGCCGCACCACATGCTCCTGCTTAAGATGCAGCTCCGCGGTATCCTCAATAGTGATGATACGCTCATTATTATCAATATACCCGGAGAGGGCGGCCAAAGTAGTAGTCTTCCCCGTCCCGGTGGCTCCGCTGAAAAGCATATTCATCTTTACCTTTATCAAAGCGATGAGAAAATCCGCCATGCGCTTATCCATAGCACCGAGTTTTATAAGATCCTCGACGTTTCTGATATTTTCGCTGAATTTCCTGATAGTGACGCTTACGCCGTCTAAAGCCAGCGGCGGGATTATAATATTTACCCTTGAGCCGTCTTTTAAGGAAACATCGACATAAGGATAAGATTCATCCACCCGCCTGCGCGTAGGAGCCAGTAATTTATAAACAAGGCACCTTAACTGCTGCTCATCGTCAAACTTAAAGCTCGACAGCGTCTTCTGCCCGTTTTTCTCGATATAGACCTTTTGCGGCCCATTAATCATAATCTCAGTGACTTCCGGATCCTTCATAAGCGCTTCTATCGGCCCAAAGCCTACCAGCTCATCAATCATTTCCTTAATTGCCCTGTCCTTTTCCTGCCCGGGCATATTCAGGTGCCTATGGTAAAAGATATCATCCGCTATGTTCCTAAGGACGCTTTCCAACTCAGCCCTATCGACTATTTCATTGCTTAATAAGTTATTATGCTGCGTAAGCAGCTTCTGGCGTATCTCTTCTTTAAGGGTTTTAATCATCTATTTCTCCTGATTTCGCTTAAAATCGCTCCGACGCAACCGTTGAAGGGGATCTTTCTCACCGGCTTTCCTTTTTTAAATAACAAACCCTCGGATTTTCCAAAAGCAATTCCCAGATCAGCTTCTTTGGCTTCGCCCGGACCGTTCACCACGCAACCCATTATCGCCACTTTCAACGGAGCAGCCGGCAGCCGGCAGCCGGCAGCCGGCAGCTTAGCCTCCAGTTCCCTGACCACTTTTATTAAATCCACTTCGCAGCGTCCACAGGTAGGGCAGCTGATAAGGCTATGGCCGAATTTACGCAAATCCAGCGATTCCAGAATGGCCTTAGCGGCATAAACCTCTCTTACCGGCGTATCTGTCAAAGATACCCTTATTGTATCACCAATTCCCCCTGACAGCAAAATACCTAAAGCAACGCCTGTCTTTATCGCCCCGCCAAAAGGCGAACCCGTTGCAGTTACTCCCAAGTGCAAGGGGTAATCGCAAAAGCGGGCGATTTTCCTGTAAGCGCTGACCGTATCCAAAACATCGGAGGCCTTCAAAGAAACAACTATATCGCGGAATTGACAGGCTTCAATTATCTTTATATATTCCAACGCACTATTTACCAGCTTGTCGGGCATATTCTTGGAACGCGGATCTTTTACCGACCCTGAATTTAAACCCACCCTCAAAGGGATGCGCGCAGCTTTTGAGGCGCTAACCACCTCCCTGACCTGGGCTTTCTTGTAAATATTCCCCGGATTAAGCCTTATCTTATCTACGCCGCTATCTATCGCCTTAAGGGCCAAACGGTAATCAAAATGGATATCCGCCACTATCGGGGCATTGGCCTGCTTTTTAATCTTTTTCAACGAACGCGCATCAAGCTCGTCCTTAACTGACAGCCTTATAATCTGGCAACCGTTACTTTCCAATTCCCTCACTTGGCGTAAGACTTTCCCGATATCAGAGGTTTTATGCTTTACCATCGACTGTATCGCAATGGGGTTATCCCCCCCTATCGAAACCCTGCCAATCTTTATAACTCTGGATTTTCTTCGTTTTATTTCCATAGCTATTTAAACATTTTAGCGATCTTGTCTCCAAAATTCCTTACTATATCATTATAGGTAACCAAAACCACAAGGAACATAATGAAAGATAAGCCTATCTTATTGACAATCTCTTCAGCCTTGATGCTTATGGACTTTCCCCTTATCTTCTCTATGGCCAAAAAGACTATATGCCCTCCGTCGAGTATCGGTAAAGGCAAAAGATTAAAAATTGCCAGGCTCAACGACAATACAGCCATTAGATGCAATACGGCAATCACGCCCAGCTGCGCGGCCTGGGATGTAATAAAGAATATGCCTAGCGGCCCGGTCATTGATTCGCGCATAGAAAGGCTTCCGGTAACTAAACGGCCCAAAGCCCTATAAGTCAAAAGCGTTAAATCCCAGGCTTTAGCCACCCCTAAACCAAACGACTTTAAAAAACCGTATCTTACCTTGATTACCTCGTCAAAAGGCTTAATCCCCAAGATGCCGCCTTTTCGTTTCTGCCCAATCTTATCTTCTGAAACCTCTTCTTTAAGCCCTACCTTGACTGAACTCTCCTTGCCTTGCCTTAGGAAAGAAACATTTACGGATTCCAAAGACCCTTTTGAATAAACCACCTTCTGCAGCTCTTCCCAGGTTTCTGTCTTCTCTCCATCAATAGAAATAATCTTATCGCCAACCTTAAGGCCGGCTGCCCTTGCGCCGTAACCATCGAGCAAACTTCCGATTTTAGTAGTTAAAGTAGGATACCCGATGAAAAAAATCATCCAAAAGAGCAGGATACCCAAAACATAATTTAAGAGCGGGCCAAAAAAGATTATCCAGAAACGTTTTCCCACAGGCTTAGAAAAATATTCGTCGGGCTTACCTTTGTATTCTTCTAAATTGTCTCCGGCCATCTTCACAAACCCGCCTAAGGGAATAAGGCTTACGCTATATTCTGTGCCGCCTTTATTCTTCTTGAATAAGGCCTTGCCGAAGCCTAAGGAAAATTTCTCCACGCGCACGCCTGTTTTCTTGGCGATAATAAAATGCCCGAACTCATGGACAACAATCAGAACGCTTAAAATTAAGAAAAATATGATTAAGGCAAGCATTGGTTAATGCATCCTCCTCGCTATATCATGCGCGGCGCCCCTGGCCCAACTATCTATCTGCCGGATATCGGAAAGCTTAGGGTCAGGGTTATTTTTATGTAAACGCATGGCCTTCTCGACTACCTTCGGTATAGCGCTAAACCGCAATTTCTCTTTTAAAAACTCGGCGACAGCTATTTCATTAGCGGCATTTAAAACGCAAGGCAACGTCCCCAGTTTCTTGGCTGCCTCGTATGCCAAGCCTAAACAAGGAAACCTGGCAAAATCCGGCTTCTCGAAGTTTAAGGCTCCCGTCTTACAAAAATCTATTCCGCTTAAGCTATTCTCCAGCCTCTCTGGATATGAAAGCGCGTATTGGATCGGGACGCGCATGTCCGTGACAGATAGCTGCGCGATAATCACGCCGTCAATAAACTCAACCATAGAGTGAATTAGCGCTTCCGGATGCACCAAAACCTTGATTTTAGAAACATCCATATTAAACAAAAACATTGCCTCCAATAATTCCAAGCCCTTATTCATAAGCGTTGCCGAATCTACCGTTATCTTCTTCCCCATTTCCCAGCGGGGGTGCCTAAGCACATCTTGCAGGCCAACTCTATTCAGGGCCCGCTTATTTAACTTACGCAAGGGGCCGCCGGAAGCAGTCAAATAAATATTCCTGACAACCCTACCGTCTTCTCCCTTAAGGCATTGCCAGATCGCCGATTGCTCGCTGTCAACGGGCATAATCCTTGCCATTGTCTTATGGCTTAAACGGCCGATTATCGGGCCGGCCATGACCAAGGCTTCTTTATTGGCCAATGCGATGTCCTTGCCGCACTCTAAGGCGCTAAGTAAAGGCGATAGCGCCCCTGCGCCGCTTATGGCAAACATCACCTGGTTAATCCTTTTATCCTTAACCAATTCGTCCAAGCCGTCAACGCCCGCAAAAACCTTTACTCCGGGCTTTATAATCTTAGAAAATTTGCCGGCGTAATCCTTATCGCTTACGCAAACACAGGCGGGTTTAAATTCTTCAACCTGCCTTGATAATTTGGCTATGTCGGAATTAGCGCTCAAAGCAACTACCCGGAATTCACCGGGAAAATTACGCACGACACTAAGCGTATTCTCTCCGATTGAACCCGTTGAACCAAGGATAGCGATATTCTTCATTTACAATTTAACGCTTTAGCCATAGCGCCTGACGCCAGGAAATAACCCGGGGTTTTCTATCAAAACCCCGGGCAAGAATCCGCGCGCCTTGCCCTGAGCCTTATCAGGTTACCTTAAAACCACGCTCATATAAAAATAAAATGCCGGGGCTACAAAAAGCAGGCTATCAATCTCATCCAATACGCCGCCCATCCCGGGGAATATCTTTCCCGAATCCTTTACTTCGCAGTCGCGTTTAATCAAGGATTCGGAAAGATCCCCCAACTGGCCCAATAAGCCCATACAAACGGCTAAGAAAATAATATGGAAATAGCTAAACCCGAGAAACGGTTTACAAAATAACGCCACAAGTATGTTAAATATCAACCCTCCGATAGCGCCCTCGACGGTTTTATTGGGGCTTACTCGCGCAAAAAGCAGGTTTTTGCCAAAACGGCTTCCCACCAGATACGCCCCTATATCACCAGATTTCGTGATCAATAATACTACTACCGCCAACAACCCCAAGCCGCCTTCAAGATACCTTATTTTTATCAAGAAGCTAAAAAACCACGAAACATAGATTATGCCGAAAATAGTGGTAGAGATATCCACTATCGCACCCGAGTTCTTCCTGCGCTTAAACTGCATCAGGATAAGGAATAAAAGCGCCAAAACAATAAATAAGAATTCCCAGCCCTTGGTAAGTTCAAAACGGAACATTATCGATAAAGGTATAACCATGCCTAAGCCAATGCCAAAATATTTATAGGCGCTTATCCCTTTCTTATCGAGCATAGAAAAAAATTCATACAAGCCGCCGATGATAAAAAGAGTCACTACCAGGCCGCAGAGCCAGTCAACAAATATCACGCCGGCAATCATGCTGATGAGTAAAATCGAGGTAGCCACCCTTTTAGTTGCCATTTATAAGCCTCCGAACCTTCTGTCCCTTAGCTGGTATTCTTTTACCGCTTCTCTGAAGTCATCCGCGCCAAAATCCGGCCAGAATTTCTTGGGAAAATACAACTCTGCGTAAGAAAGCTGCCAAAGCAGGAAATTACTTATACGCAATTGCCCGCTTGTGCGTATTAAAAGGTCCAGGTCCGGGAGTTTATCCGTATAAAGATACCGGCTAAACATCGCTTCATCCAGGTCCTTCGGATCTACCCGGGAATTTACGGCATCAAAGGCAAAACGCCTGGCCGCATCCGTTATTTCCTGCCGGGCCCCGTAATTTATGGCCAAAACCACGGTAAGCCCCGTGTTATCCTCTGTTTTACGCTTAGCTTCGCTTATTTTCTTTTGGATGGCTGGCGGCAAGGGATCGCTCCTGCCTATTACCAGAAAACGGATGTTTTCCTTATTCATTTCCTTTACTTCGTTAACCAGGTAATTATTCAAATAAGCCATTAATACGTCAATCTCTTTCTTTGGCCTTGACCAGTTCTCGCAAGAAAACGCAAAAAATGTTACAACCTTAACTCCTAATTCCCGGGCAGCCCTTACAATCTCTTTAACCCTTTTCATCCCTTCGCGGTGGCCGGCAACCCGCGATAGCCCGCGCTCTTTGGCCCAACGGCCGTTGCCATCCATTATTATCGCTATATGCTTAGGTATATTGTTCTTATCAATCATAAAATTATATTATTGCCGGTATCATCCGCTTAGCCTGCCTGACGATAAACAGTAACAGCCAAAAGAGGCTTTTCCTTACTGATGCGCCTGATAATCTATATCGGGGAAAATATTGTCTTTGTATTCTATCTCCGAAAGCCAGGCTTGGTCGATAGAATTCGAATTCAAATCGTCATAAAGCCGGTTAAACCGCAAAATGTGGTCTTTGGTGCGGCGTAAAGCGTATTCCGTATGCGTGCCTGTGCCTAATATGAATGCCCAATCAGAGCTCTGGGCCAATAGCAATTCGCGTAAGGCCTGATTCAGGGCCCTTTTGGCCAAACCGTTTACTCCCGGGTATTTTCTGGCTAGCTCCGTCATGCGTTGCGAAGCAATATGCAAGTGGCGGTATATCCAGTCATTTGCGCCCTGCAGCCACATTTCGCTGTAACCCTTCCACCCCCAACTCGACATTGACGGAGTTATAACCTGGTTACGCGGGTTCTCATCCAAATACTCCGAAGGCGTAATAAGCCGGATTTCATCCTGATCAAAAACAATTTTTCTTATCAAGAACTCCAGCCACATCACGCCCTCATACCACCAATGGCCGAACAACTCCGCATCATACGGAGAAACGATTATGGGCTTTTTCTGCATAAAGTCATAAAGGTATTCCGCCTGCTTCTGGCGGTTAAACATAAAATTCCCTGCTTGTTCCGCCGCCTTATTCTGCGCCCATCCCGAAACATAGGCTTCTTTACGGTTGCCCGGGCCGGTGATACGATAATATTTTATACCGGTGTTTATCCTTACGCCGTCTGGATGTATGTAAGGTTTAATATAATCATATTCAAGGTCAAAACCTATATCGCGATAGAACTCACGGTAACTGTAATCTCCCGGATATCCCTCAATGGATGACCAAACCTGTTTGGATGATTCCAGGTCCCTGGCAAAACAGGCCACGCCCGTTCCCTTGCAATAAGCAGGGGCAAAAACTCCGTATTTAGGCCGGGGCGTTCCATGCAATAACCCGTGAGAATCGGTAAAAAAATAACGCAGGCCGGTTTCTTTTAATATTTCATCCTGGCCCGGATAATAGCCGCATTCGGGCAGCCAAATACCCCTAGGTTTCCTGCCGAATACTTTCTCGTAGTGGCTGACGGCAACCCTTACCTGGGCCCTGACTGATTCCCTATGGGCATCCATAAGCGGAAAATATCCGTGGGTTGCCCCGCAGGTGATAATTTCCAGTTTACCCAAATCCTGGAAATTCTTGAACGCGCTTACCAAATTCCGGTTATACCTTAGGAAGGTATCCCGCGCTTTAGAGAACTCGGACAAATACATTAACGCTAAATTATGGAATTCCGGCTGCCAACGGGTCCTTTCTATCTCCTTATGCGCTAACTCAATCAGCTTATTGATATGCTTTAAATATCTTTCCTGGAGCAGAGAGTCGCTTAACATCGAAATCAACGTGGGGCTGAGGGTCATCGTGATGCGAAAATCCACTCCGTCATTAGCCAGCCTCTCAAAGACTAAAATCAGGGGGATATATGTTTCGGTGATCGCTTCATAAAGCCAATCCTCTTCCAGGAAATCTTCATGTTCCGGATGGCGCACGTAGGGAAGATGCCCGTGTAAAACCAATGAAAGGTATCCTTTATGCATATTAGTTATTTATCCCTCAATTTACAAGCTTCAACAACGAATGAATCCCCGTTGGGCATTGAATCACTGCCTATTCCGCTCTGCGCTAAACAGGAGGATTTGATTACCGGTTATTAAGCTACGTTGTTTTCCTGCCTACAGCCGGGGTTATAGTGCGTTCATCCATCTTGTCTGCGGATACGGCTTTAACCGGAATGACCTGTTTTCCGTCGGGAAGGGCAAAACGCAAAGTAAATGTCCCATCCGGCCTTAAACTTACCGGCTTACCCTGAACAGTAACTTTGGCATTAGCTTCGGTTGCTCCGTAAACAATCAATTCGCAATCAACCTTAAGCCAAAAGCCTCTTTTTAGATGCTTTTTTACGGGGCTGGACATCGAGGCTATTCCCGGAGAACCTATAACCCTCTCTCTCCAGTATTTTCCTGCCGGAGAACTCTTAGCTTGGCCAAAGCCCATGCCATAAAGCCGGGCGAACATTTCGTCGGGGACCATCCATTCTTCATCCGTGACCCAGGAAGGCCCGTCCAAGGGCGTCTGCACGACGTTAGAGCGCAATATAGTAATGAATCTCCCGCTGCTTAATAACAACCCAAAATCCACGCACCAGGACCTTCCCGGGGCTGCCGTATCAATATACCAATTATTGGCAAATTCATGGATATATATATCAAAGAAACGGTTGGCATTTGAGCCAATAAAATTAATGTTAGTTACGTCATGAACCCTAAGCACCCGCTTAGCTTTATAAAATTCGTCCTTAAGCTCGGATTTCAATCCTGATACCGTTGCTTGCTTTAGCTCCCAATAAGTATACAACCACCAGGGATCCCGCACCAAAAGGACCATCTTATCCACTTCATATTGAGAAGGCAGTTCCCGAAGCAAGGTTTTAGGCCGGCGTAAGGTCTCCGGGTGCGAAAACTTAGTTGCCCCAGCATTAATCTCCTGGGTATCAAGGGCAATTTTGGCAGGCTCCTTAGCCAAAACAGCCTTGGCCCTTACTCTCCTTGCCGGGGTTTTCCTCAAAAGCGGCTTTCTTAAAAGAGCCTTCTTCACCCTTGCCATAATATACCTCCGTCCTTTTATACAGTAATAAAAAAGGGGATATATCTCCCCTTTTAAAAAACTTTACCGGCTATTTTTCTACCCCCCCTTTTTTTATTTCATTTCTTAGCCTTTTTATTGGCCTTCAGCTGCTTCTTAAGCTCTTCCTCTAAAGTTTCCTTTACTTTAACCAGCTTCTGCAGGTCCTCTTTAAGGCTGCTGCTTATCAACTGCTCCTGGATTAAGGCTTTTTTTGTCGCCAGATTGCTGGCTGCCTCCTGATCCAGTTGTTTTTGCAATTCTTTTAATTTCCCGGCGGCGTTGGCATTATCTAAAGCAAGTTTTCCCGTCTTTTCTTCCAACTCCATCCTTTGAAACATCTCTTTCTTACGGCCGGCATTCTGATTATAGGCGTTAACGCAGGAGCCTATATTGAAAATAAAAAGGGCGCCGGTTAATACGGCTAATATTATAACTACCCTGTTCTTATCCATAGTTTTATTAACCGCCGCCATTTAAGGCCCCGGGGCTAACCTAAACTCGCTACTTAAGGTTTTCTTTGGGCTCATTGAGGCCGGTGCCTTCCGTATCGGATATTCTACCGGAGTTACCTTCTTTAATCTTAGTCACTTTGGGCTGAATTACGATTTCCACTCTACGGTTGAGCTTACGGCCTTGCCTTGTATCATTGGATGCAATCGGCCGGTACTCGCCAAAACCAATTGCGGAAAGCCGTTCGGGAGAAACGCCCTTTTCTTTAACCAGAAAATGCAAAACACTTAAAGAACGGGCGGTAGAAAGCTCCCAATTCGATTTCCAATTTGAATGCTTGATCGCAACGTTATCGGTATAACCTTCTATGCCGACGTTAAAATTAGCCATATTATCTTTTAAGACCGTAGCGACTTTATCCAAAAGCGGATACGCGCTATGCTTAATTTTTGCTTTTCCGGAATCAAAAAGGACGTCCCCGACTACGGTAATGACCAACCCTTTCTCCATCATCTGTAGTTTTACTTCGTTATCGGAAATCTCTTTCCCCAGCCTTTCTTCAAGCAACTTTTTGGCTTGAGCCAGGCTTTCTAGCTGATCAGAGAGTTGATCGATCGTCTGTTTATCCGAACGCCTGCCGTTTTGGAAAATAAAAGTGCAACCGGTTAATGAAAAACCCAAGAGAACAATTAAAACAGTTTGGAAAAATTTTTTCATACCTCACCTCTCCTTGGCATAATTATAGGCTTAAACAAAAATTATACCTTTGACCTGCCTTTTTAATCCGGATAATCATTTATGACCTTCAAGGGATAATGATAACACAAGCTTAAAATCTAGTCAAGGAAAATAGTGTCTTGCCTGGCTGAACCCACTGAAATCATCGAAATTCTGGTATTCAACCTACCGGCAATCCAGTCTAAATAGTTCCTGGCGTTGGGTTGTAAGTCCCACAAACTCTTCGGCTTAACGGGAACTTTCGGCCATCCGGGAAAAGTTTTATACAGGGGCTTTAGCTTGCTAAGGACGGTAAAATCGTGAGGAAACTCGCGGAATAGCTTACCTTTATATTTATAGGCGGTGCAAACCCTGACTTCTTTCAGGCCATCAAGTATATCCATCTTCATTATGGCTAACTCCGTTATCCCGTTTAACATAACCGCTTCTTTCAGCATAACGCTGTCAAGCCATCCGCACCTGCGGGGCCTGCCGGTGGTTGCGCCGAATTCATTTCCTTTAGCGCGCATAAATTTGGCAAAAGGCGCGCTAAATTCCGCGGGGAAAGGCCCTTCTCCAACCCTGGTAGTATAGGCCTTGGCTACGCCGATAACTTTATCTATTTTTACCGGAGAAACGCCTGCGCCTATACAGGCTCCGCCGCTAGTGGCCGAAGAAGAAGTTACAAAAGGATACGTCCCGAAGTCAATATCCAAAAACGTGCCTTGCGCCCCCTCAAAAAGGATATCTTTTTTCCCGTCTGCCGCCCGGTTCAACAAAAGAGCGGTATTGGCGATATAAGGAGCAAATACCCTCCCGTAACTCAAGTACTCCTTATAAATAGAGTCAAAGTCAAACCCTTTATGCTTATAGACCTTTTTAAATATTTCATTCTTTTCCTTCAGGTTATCTTTTAATTTATCGCCTAAGACTCCCGGGTTAAGAAGGTCAACCATCCTTATGCCGCAACGGCTGATCTTATCCGCATAGCAGGGCCCGATGCCCCTTCCGGTTGTCCCGATCTTATTTTCTCTTTTGGTCTCGCGTAACTGGTCCAGGATCCTGTGATACGGAAGGATCACGTGCGCAAGGGTAGAAATCTTTAACCGGCCCTTAATATTAATCCCCGCGCCCTTAACCTCCTCTATTTCGCGTAATAATACCTGGGGGTCAACCACTACGCCATTACCTATGCAGCAGACTTTACCGTCATGCAAAATACCGGAAGGCATAAGATGGAATATATACTCTCTGTCTCCTGCCACCACTGTGTGGCCGGCATTATTCCCTCCCTGATAACGGACAATATAATCAACTCTGGCGGATAAGATATCGATTATCTTGCCCTTGCCTTCATCTCCCCATTGCGCTCCCACTAAAACTAAATTCATTATTGTCCTTTTCTTATGCCTATTATTGCCCTTTTACGCCCAGCCTGCCTCTTTATGCTGAATCAGGGCGTCATTGTAAATATCTTTCGCGCGATACCCGGATATTTAGCTACAAATTTAAGCTCATCATCAACCAGGGGCTTTTGGTTATGGACATTAGCATATCTGACCAATTCCAAAACTTCGGTGGCCTCGGCATCATCCTTAAAAATAATCTCTAGCTTATCGTAAACGTTCCTAAACCCTTTTATTCCCGAATACTCGCCCGCGGTTATCTTTCTTCCCGTATCGATTATTTCGGATTCTCCCCTGCCTAACTCTTCATAATCATAAAGCTCGTAATTACGCCTGTCCTTAAGCGCGCCGTCGGCGTGAATCCCGGATTCATGGGCAAAAGCGTTTGAGCCTACTCCCGGTTGGTTTATCGGTATAGGCACTCCAAACGCATACGATGCGTATTTGCAAATTTTCCAGGCAACCTTTAAATCTACCTTATCGTCGAGATCGTATTTCTTCATATCATTGCCGTATCTTATGGCCAGCACTACGGAAACTAAGTCCGCGTTTCCGGCGCGCTCACCCATTCCGTTAACGCAGGTATTGATATAGGCGTCGCAGCCGCCGTCTATCGCCGCTTTTGCCCCGGCAATAGAATTGGCCACTACCAACCCCAAATCATTATGGCAATGAATTTCGATAGGGATATTTACCGCCTCTGCCAATAATTTTATCCTTTCGTAGATTGAAAACGGGGTATCGCAACCCAATGTGTCGCAGTAACGGATCCTGTCTGCCCCCGCCTTCCTGGCTGCCTGGGCAAATTCAATCAAGTAATCCATGTTTGTCCGGGAGGCGTCTTCGGCATTTACGCCTATCGAATCAACCCCTAAATGCCTGGCCTCTTTAACCGCTTCAGCCATCTCTTTTATTACCGATTGATGGTCAAGCTTACCTTTAAACTTATGAATTATCATCTGATCCGAAGTAGAAATGGATAAATTTACATGTTTTAAGCAAGGCACAAGCTTAAAAGCGCTCTTAACGTCATTTTTTGTCGCCCTGAGCCAGCCACCCAGCCTTATCGAGCAAAGCTCTCCGTTCTTTACCAGCTCTAAGTTAGCATTCAGGTAATTTGTCTCATGGTGGGTAAGCGGAAACCCGAATTCAGACTGAAAGACGCCCATCTCGTTAAGAAAAATATTGAGCATGGTCTTCTGTAATTTAGAAAGGCATATGCGCGAGGTCTGCACCCCGTCGCGATTGGTTACGTCGATAATATGAATTTTTGGCTTAAGCATAATCAACTCCTTGTGATAACCGGGCGCGGATAAGAAACCCCCGCCTTTTTTATTTTCTTATTATTTTCTTCAATTCCTCCTTAGAGGGCGCTCCCTTGGAAGAGAAAATCTGGATATTATCCAAAAGGTAGGTTGGCCCAAACATTACCCCAACCTCCTGATTCAATCCGCAGTTTTTCTTTAACAACCCCCTGCCTTCTTCTGTCCGGGCGCAGGATTTTATTTTATTCAAATCCATGCCAACGGCGCAATCATCCCACCAGGAGCTATCTATGCCCTTTGCCCTGCAGGTAATATAACTCCAAAAGGCTTGCGGGTAATGCTTCTGGACACAAACAGCGCGCAAATCTTCTTCCGCTTCCAAATCTCCGTGCATAGTCTCGATTTTATCGCCTTTTAGGGAAGCCAAAAAATGCACCGCGGGGTTAAATTCTTTGAGCACATTCAATACGCCAAAGCTGTCCTTATCAAAAAGGCTAATGAATAAATCAAGCTTCCCCTTGTCCCTTTGGCGTTTAATAAAATAGCTTATGCCGCCAACTGCGGGTTTTAACATATAAAAATCGTCGCTCTCGATCAAATTAGGCTTTAAATTATCGAAATTCTTATCTTTGGCTATTTCCTTGCCCAGAAGAAATACCGGCAAACCGGTAGCTTTAAAATCATCCAAAAGCTTTAGCGCTTTCTTATCCGGGTAATAAATATAGGAAATATCCAGGTTCGCGAATTGTTTTCTCAAGAACCTTATAATCAGCTCGGAATTGAAAGCCAGGCAATCTTTAGCGGTTATAATCGTAAGGTGGGCTTTGGCCGCCTCAGTAAATAAGCAACCGGCGTTATCCTTGCCGGGATCCTGGCAGGCGCCGATTAGCCCTTCCTTTTTACATTCATTATCCGAAAAACAACGCGGCAATATGGCTGTAACGGCCGGGTCACTATCTATTTTATCGGAAAGCCTTAAGGCTTCTACTTTGACATTGCCTATCTTGCCGTCTTTAATGCCCAATAGCGCTAATCCCAGTTTACGCCCCTGCCAAATGGGCCGCAAAATCACCGTATTGCCAACCCGGGTAAATAGCTCTTCGCCGCTATGGCCATGGCCGTCGATAACAACGGATATGCCCGGCACTGCCTCGATAATCCCTGAGTCCCCGGGTTCCCCTAAGTTACTCAAGAGAATGACCAAACCTACGCCTTTTTTCTTTAACTGCCGCACGGACGATTCTAATGCCTGTTTGGGCCCGGCCAATTGAAGAGGGCCTGCTTTTTGTTTAGCCGCCGGGTTTGTAAGCCCTACAATGCCTACTTTAATGCCGGATACTTCTTTGATAATATAAGGGCTGACAATATCCGATTTAAGGTTAGCAGAAACAAAGGGTAACTTCGACCTGCTTAGGTTCTCGTTAAAGAATTCTTTGCCGAAATTAAACTCGTCATCGCTTATGTTTACGGCATCATAACCCATTAACCCCATGGCAGCCAAATTGACCTCGGCCCTTCGCATATCCAGCTGAGTATTCTGCGTATTCTGGTCCAGGAGCCCGCCGCTAAAGAAATTCCCCGAATCCAAAACCAAAACATCGGGATGGCTTTTCTTAAGCTGCTTGATTAAAGTTGCTCTCCGGGCTACTCCGCCATCCGGCTCAACGGGGCAATCGCAATGATAAAGCATGGAGTGCGTTTCCCCGGTATAAATCAGGGCCAACTCTTTATCTTGAGCATAAGCGGGGCTAGTGATAAATGATAAATTACAAATTACAAATGAAATCAAAATGACAAATATCCAACGGCAGAACATTATGTCCGTTTGGCTCTCTACGCTCATGCGGGCCCGCCCTGGCTGCCCAGCCTTGAATTTTGTCATATCTTGATCCCCTTTATCGTCAATATATTTTCTAACTGCTTAATCCTGCCTGCAAGCTCAACCGACACAGGGCTATCTACGCTTAAAACGCTTATGGCCTTTCCGCCGGGCTTATCCCTGCCGAAAGTCATCGCCGCGATGTTTACCCCATGCTTGCCTAAAACCGTGCCCAAACTCCCGATTAATCCGGGCCTGTCCCAATTCTCGATATAAATCATTTCTCCTACCGGATACAACTCCACGTAGTATTCGTCAATCTTAACAATCCTTGCCTGTTTATTCCCGGAGAGCGTCCCCCAGATCAACCTTGTCTCTTTATCCGTTTTTAAGGACAGTTTAATCAGGTTAACAAACTCTTCTTCTTTGGCGGACTTGGCTTCTTTGATCCGGATCGCCCTTTCCTTAGCCAAAGAAACAGCGTTAACAAAATTCACCGTTTCCTTTAATATGGGGAAAAGCAGGCCTTTGCAAATCGCCATAGTTAGCGGGCTTAAATCATAAACGGCAATTTCTCCGCTGTAACTTATATCCAATTCCTGAAACCTGCCTTCGGCTAACTGGGCCGAGAATGAACCGAGTTTTTCGGCTAAAGCTATATAAGGATTAAGCGTCTTGCAGGTTTCCGCTTCAAGGCAAGGGTAATTGGCGGCATTGCGTATCCCTTTGTTTAAAAGCGCGTCTCGCACAATTTCAGCCACCTCGATAGCTACATTGACCTGCGCCTCTTCGGTAGAAGCGCCTAAATGCGGGGTAACGATAACATTATCCAGCCTTAAGAGTTCGTTATCCGGGTTAACGGGTTCTTTTTCAAAAACATCAAACGCGGCCCCGGCAACTTTGCCTTCCTTGATAGCCACGGCTAAGGACTGCTCATCAATAATTCCGCCTCGGGCGCAATTAATTACCCGCACCCCTTTTTTCATGATCGCAAATTGCGGGGTAGAAATCATATGCCTTGTCTCATCGGTCAAAGGAGTGTGCACAGTTATATAATCGGAAGCTTGGAACAATTCGCTGAGTTCGACCACTTTTATGCCCAGGGATTCGGCGATCTCTTTCGATAAAAACGGGTCATAGGCCAGAACCTGCATCCCAAAAGACAAGGCCCTTTTGGCCACTTCTTTGCCTATTCTGCCAAAACCGACTATACCCAATGTCTTGGCGTAAAGTTCAACCCCCATGAATTTCGAACGTTTCCATTCGCCTTTTTTAGTAGAGGCGTTTGCCTGCGGGATATTCCTCGATAGCGAAAGGATCATGCTGAATGCGTGCTCCGCAGTTGAAATAGTATTGCCTGCGGGGGTATTCATAACAATAATTCCTTTTTGCGTTGCGGCTTCCAGGTCCACGTTATCCAGGCCAACCCCCGCCCGGCCGATGACTTTAAGCTTAGCGGAAGCATTAATGATCTCTCTGGTAACTTTGGTAGCGCTCCGCACCAAGAGAGCGTCATAATCCTTAATAACCATTTTTAGCTCATCGGGCTTTAATTCTGTATTTACGTCTACCTGAAATTCTTTTACACTCTTGAGGATTTTCAAACCCTCATCGGATAAAGGATCGCTGATTAAGATTTTTATCATACAAGCCTCCCCTAGGATAACATTCTATAAATGCGAAGCTACGGGCATAAATTTACGGGTTAGCTTAGCCGTAAACCATTTACCCTGCGCCCTGCTTCCGTTATTTTAAAAATACTTCCTCTGCCGCCCTTACGCCGGAAGCAAGTTGGAATTTATAACCCATGCCGGCCAAAACTTTTTCCAAGCAGCAGATGCCGGTGATTATATCGAATTCTTCGATAAAACCCATGTGCGCAAACCTAAAAACTTTGCCTTTTAATTCATCCTGCCCGCCGGCTATCGTAACGCCGTAAGCATCACGCATGGTTTTGACCAGTTTCTCTCCGTCAAGGCCGGCGGGGACCTTAACCGCGGTAACTACATCCGAGCCTGCATCGGGAGCGAATAACTCTAACCCTAATGCCTTTACCGCCGCCCTTGTCGCCTCCGCCAGCTTCCTGTGGCGGGCAAAAACCATATCCAACCCATCCTGCCGTATTAACCTAAGAGCTTCATTAAGGGCGATAACCAGGGTAATTGCCGGAGTAAAAGGCGTATCGGATTTATCCAAGGCCTTTTTAGCCTTCCTTAAGTCAAAATAATATTTGGGGCTCCGGGATTTCTCGATTAACTTGGCCGCCTTTGGGCTGGCTGAAATAAAACCCAAACCCGGCGGGAGCATTAACCCTTTTTGCGAACCGCTCACAACAATGTCGCAAGCCCAATCATCGGCTTTTAGATCAACCGCGCCTAAAGAGCTGATGGCATCCACAACCAATACGGCATCGGTGTTTTTAACCACCTTCCCTATAGCCGCGATATCATTAAGCACTCCGGTGGAAGTCTCGCATTGAGTAGCAAATACCGCTTTAATTTCCGGATTGGCCTTTAATCTTTTTTCTATATCAAGAGGATCGACCGATCTTCCCCACTCCACATTGATTAGCTCGGCATTTATCCCGTAAGCCTTGCAGATTTCAGCCCATCTTTCGCCGAATTTACCGCCTTGAATAACCAAAGCGGTATCGCCGGCTGATAATAGATTTGCTACCGCGGCCTCCATCGCTCCGGTACCGGAAGAAGCAAGGATGAAAACGTCATTCTTGGTCTGAAAAACATATTTCAATCCTTCGGCCGCTTCCTTTAACATCTCCTGGAACTGCGGCGTGCGATGATGGATAATTGGCCTACCCATTGCCTCCATTACCTGCGCAGGTAATGGCGTTGGCCCGGGGGTCAACAAATAATTCTTTCTCATAATAAAGCCTCCTGCTGGATTCCAACCGAATTCCAATGCGGGTTTGGAATCCGGTTGGAATTCCAAACCCGCATTGGAATTTGAAATTGTTATCTCTTTTTCGCTAGCGGTAAAATCACTTCATCAACCAGGCCATAAGACTTAGCTTCATCAGCGGACATAAAATAGTCCCTATCCGTATCTTTTCTTACTTTCTCAAGCTCCTGTCCCGAATGGCGGGAGATTATTTCGTTAATCCTGTCGCGCATCCTTAAAATCTCCTGGGCATGACGCGATATGTCTTCTGCCTGCCCCTGCACGCCTCCCCAGGGCTGATGGATCATAATCCTCGCATTGGGAAGAGCCTGGCGCTTCCCTTTTGTCCCCGCGCATAAAAGCAAGGCCCCCATACTGGAGGCCTGCCCCAGGCAATAGGTAGCTATGTCGCATTTGACAAACTGCATGGTGTCATAAATCGCCAGGCCTGCGGTAACCGAACCTCCCGGAGAGTTGATATAAACGTTTATATCCTTGCCCACATCCTCCATCTGTAAAAACAATATCTGGGCTATGATTAGATTAGCCACATAATCATCTATCGGCGTTCCGATAAAAACAATGCGGTCCTTAAGCAGCCGCGAGTAAATATCATAAGCCCGTTCGTAGCCTTTGGAAGTCTGCTCGATTACCATTGGCACCAGCGTCTGATTTTTGATCTCCATTTTTCCCTCCTTTAATGATATAAACACAAGCGCTCAAGCAGAAGTTTATAAAAACTTCCTATGCCGCAACCTTCCAGCTAGCCTCTCTAAACAAAAACTCCATTACCCTGCGCGGCATATGGTCATCGGAAGCGATATTCTCCTTCTTGGCTATCGCTGCCAAAACCAGATAAATCTTAACCTGTTTAGCCGCTTCCGGCTCAAGCTCATCGCGCATTTTCTTGTCCTGTTCTTCGATTTTATCGCGCTGTATTCCTTTTAAAGCCAAATCCACCTTAGCCTGGCGCAGCATATCCTCCAATTGCCGCTTGACCAAACCCTGCGGAGATTTAAAATCCATGCCCTTAATCAGGTTTTCGATGATTTCAGTTTCGATTTTCTGACGTTCGGAATTTTCTTTTTGGATAAAGATCTGTTTTTCCAGGACCTTCTCCAGCTCCCCCAGATTCGGATAGCCTAAAGATTTAGCGAGGCCGTCGTCTGCGTTATCGATTTTCCGCGATTCCTTTAATGCGTCAATTGCGCGTTTGACCTCATCGGAAGATACGCTTACGCTTTTATATTCAATTTTAATCCCCTTATACTCCTTAACATTAACCTCGGGGCTGATTTCTACTTTGGCTTTGAAAGAAAGCAGGTCGCCTTCAAGTTTTACTTCGGATATCTCGGGGAGCTCAATAACATCCAAACCTTCCTTGTTAATCGCCTCATTGTAAACATCCGGGACCAGCTCTTTTAGCACCTGCTCATGGGCAACTCCGGCATAATTTTTCTCTAAGATATCGCGCGGGGCCTTCCCCGGCCTAAAACCCGGGACCTTGGCTTCCTGCCCTATGCGCTTAAATACCTCTTCAAACTTATTTTTTACCGGTTCTCCGCTGACTTCGACATTAAGTTCTCTTACATTACTCTCCAGTTTCTTTACTTCTGTTTTCATTTCTTCCTTTCCTTACATCTTAAACTTCTCGCCCAGATAAATAGAGCGGGCTTGCGCGTTGTTAATAAGCTCATCGGCTGTCCCCGAAATAAGGATCTTGCCGTCGGCAATCAAATAGGCCCTGTCGGTTATTGAAAGCGTTTCTCTCACGTTATGGTCCGTAAGCAAAATCCCCAGGCCCTTTTCCTTTAACTCCTTGATTATCTCCTGCGCTTCATTAACCACAATCGGGTCAATCCCTGAAAACGGCTCATCCAAGAGTATAAAAGAAGGGTTTGTCACCAGCGCCCGGGTAATCTCTAAACGCCTGCGCTCGCCGCCCGATAAAGTAAAAGCCTTGGATTTGGCAAGATGCGCTATGTTCAACTCATTAAGCAGCCCCTCAAGCCGATGTCTCCTCTCAGATCTTCCTATGGGAAGAGTTTCCAGGATCGCCATGATATTTTCCTCCACCGTAAGC
The DNA here is from genome assembly GCA_043800555.1 of Candidatus Omnitrophota bacterium. Taxonomy (GTDB): domain Bacteria; phylum Omnitrophota; class Gorgyraeia; order Gygaellales; family Profunditerraquicolaceae; genus UBA6233. The sequence continues at coordinate 33,783 of JAZDMX010000005.1, forward strand.
TTGCGGAATACGGACGCCTCCTGGGATAAATAACCTATCCCGAAATGCGCCCGTTCATGGATGGATAAATTGGTTATATCGTAATTATCAAAAACTATGCTCCCGCTCTTAGGAGGGATAACCCCCACCACCATATAAAAGGTGGTAGTTTTGCCTGCGCCGTTTGGGCCCAGGAGCCCGACGATCTCTCCGCGTTTTACCAAAAGGTCTACGCCCTTAACCACCGTCCTGCCGCCATAAACTTTGCTTAACCCCTTAATTTCCAAAAGATGCATTTTCAATATCCTTTGTGGAATAAAAAACTAGTTTAGGCCTGCCCAGTAAGACTATTTTCCGGTCGCTAGCCGTATACACCGCTTCATCGCTAAAAGACGTATTCTCTCCGCGGACAATCTTAACATTCCCCTTAGCCACAATCTTGTCTATCTTATTATTACCCATAGCTCCCGGGGTTTTATCCGCCAGCTTCGCGTCTTTACCCGCGCTAAAATAAAGTAACATCACGTCGCTATATATCCGGGAATCAACCCTGTCCACCAAAACATTCTTATTAAAGGTAGCGATGTTCTTTTCGTAATCTATCTCCAGAGATCCATCGCAGGTAATGGTAATTTTTTCTTTTGCCGTAAGCCCTGCGGGAGTTGCCGTTTCCTTTGGCGCCGGGTTTATATCCACTTTGATATCTTTATTCAACGCCAGCTTCTTAAGGTTCATCTCGCCGTGAGCTCCGGTGCCGGCGATATTCATATTGTCTTTGGCTATGTTTACCTTGTCTTTGGTAGTTACCAGTTGCTTATTCCTGTCCCAATCCATGGAATCGGTAGTAAGCTTGGCCCCCTTGGATGTGGTAATGACCACATCTTTTTCCAAATGCACTAAACCGTCTTTTTTATTGAAATTGCCGGTTTTCGCCGTGAGGTTTACATCCTCATCCTTGCCGTATAAATTGCCATCCACATCCTTCAATTTAACTTCTTCCGTGAATATATCCGCTGATTTACCGGAGATATCCCAACTCTTTTTGCCCCTGTCTCCATAACCCGAGAGGGAAAAATCGTTAATCTGCTGGTCGGATTCCTGATTAGCGGTTGTAGCAGCAAAAACAGCCCCAAAGAACAAAACAACCGATACAAAAGATAAAAAAACTTCCTTAAACCTCATAAAACCTTATGATATCTTCCCACTTCCCTTGCGATTTAAGTATTAACTCCGCGATCTCACGCACAGCGCCCCTTCCGCCGTGCCTGACGGTAATGTAGCCGGCAGCTTGCTTGATTTCAGGGCAAGCGTTAAATACGGCGACCGGTAAACCTACAATTTTCATTAAACCCAAATCTACCAGGTCATCCCCGGCAAAACAAACTTCTTCGGCGGTTACCTTATATTTATTCATAATCTTATCCAATATCGCGCTCTTAGGCGAAACATCAGCAAATACTTCGGCTACGCGCATGTCGCGCGCCCTTGGAATAATGGCCCTGGAGCTTTTGGCGGTAACAATAATGGTTTTAATCCCGGCTTTATTCAATGCATAAACCCCTAAACCGTCATGGACGTCAAAAAATTTCGAATCCCTCCCCTTGGAATCATAAATTATTCTGCCGTCGGTTAAAACTCCGTCCACATCCAGCAATAAAATCTTTATTTTCCTGGCGCGCTCTACAAATTCCTGCTTAAACGATTCGCTGGGCATAATTTACACCAATCCCGCTTTTAAAAGGTCCTGCACATCCAACAGGCCGACAGGGCGCATATTTGCGTCCACAACCGGAAGCTCATCAACCCTTTTTTCCCGCAATTTCCGTATTGCCTCAGCTGCCAGCATCTGCCGGTAAACAACAGTCGGGTTCTTAGTCATTACTTCTTTTATTTTACGCGAAGATAAACCGGCATCCATCCCCAGGTGCCGGCGTAAATCCCCATCCGTAAAAATACCTTTTAATTTTCCCCGCTTATCCACGACAGTAGCTGAGCCTGCGCGCGCTTGAGTAATCTTAAGGAGGACTTGCGATACCTTTTCCTCTTCTTTGACAATAGGATTGTTGCGTCCCGAACGCATAATATCCGCTACTCTTAAAAGCAGCCTCCTTCCTAAAGCCCCTCCCGGATGGAAAAAAGCGAAATCTTTCTCTTTAAAACCTTTTAACTCCAAAAGGCATATGGCAAAGGCATCACACATAGCTAAAGCCGCGGTAGTTGAAGCTGTCGGAGCCAGGCCCAAAGGACAAGCTTCTTTTTTTACCGAGACATCCAAAACTATATCGCTATATTTTGCCAAAATGGATTTGATATTCCCGGTAAGCGCAATGACTTTACAACCTATCTTTTTTAATAAGGGTAAAAACTGCTTCATTTCTTCCGTGGAGCCGCTATTAGAAAGTATAATCACCACATCATCTGAAGTAACCTTACCCAAATCTCCGTGGATTGCTTCGGCCGTATGTAAAAACAGGCTCGGAGTCCCGGTGGAAGCCAGGGTCGCGGAAAACTTCTGGGCGATAATGCCGGTTTTGCCCATACCGCTTACTATAGCCCTGCCCTTTGTCTTATAAATCAAATTTACGGCGCTCTTAAAATCATTATTGATCCGCGCTTTTAGGTTTTTAACTGCGCTGGCTTCAATATCCAGAACTTCCCTTGCCCTCTTGGCCACATTGATCTTCATAGCGCTGCCTCAATCTTCTTAACCTGCTTCAGGAGCTTTTCTAATTGCTTTAAGTTAATCATATTCGGGCCGTCGCAAGAAGCTTTATCGGGGTCCGGATGTACTTCTAAAAATAAACCGTCGCAGCCAAAGGCAACTGCCGCGCGGCTTAAGCCTTCCACGAATTCGCGCTCTCCTGCGGAAGAAGAACCCATCCCCCCGGGTATCTGGATGCTGTGAGTCGCGTCATAAATCACAGGATAGCCAAACCCGGCCATAATCTGCAAAGCCCTGAAATCCGAAACCAAATTATTGTAACCGAAACTAACTCCCCGCTCGGTAACTAAAATCTTTTTATTTCCCGCAGATTCAACCTTTTTGATGGCAGGCAAGATATCCCGGGGAGCAAGGAACTGCCCTTTCTTGATATTGACCACCTTGCCTGTCCTTGCCGCAGCCAACAACATATCTGTCTGGCGGCATAAAAACGCGGGAATCTGAATTATGTCCAGGACCTTCGCGGCTTCGGCCATATCCTTAACGCAATGCACGTCGCTTAATATCGGGACTTTAAGCTTCTGCTTAACTTTATTCAAGATATCCAAACCCTTTTTTATCCCGGGGCCGCGAAAAGAATCCACCGACATCCGGTTGGCCTTATCAAAGCTGGATTTGAATATAAAGGGGACATTGCACCTATGCGCAATATCTTTTATTCTCTTGGCGGTATCCAGGCAAAGCGTTTGAGACTCGATCACGCAAGGCCCGGCGATAAGCACCAAAGGGTTTTTATTGCCCACCCGGATACTCCTTACCATTACCTCATGCATCATATTTTATCCTTGTCTGCCGGCAGGCAGGCTTTTCTAAGATATTCTTTCACTTTCTCTAAATCTTCCGGAGTGTCTACCCCCACCGTATCAAAATTAGTTTCAATAACTTTAATACGGAAACCTTCCTCCAGGACCCTCAACTGCTCCAGGCGCTCGGTCCCCTCCAGCCTGGAAACCGGCATGTTTTTGTAAGTAAAAAGAAAGTCTTTAGTGTAGCCATACAGGCCGATATGCCTGAAATAGGCCGGCTTGGACACCTCGGAGTTAAGCGCAAAATAGGGGATGGCCGCGCGCGAAAAATAAAGCGCAAAGTTATTCTTATCCACTACCACCTTGACTACGTTCGGATCATTGATTAAATCCGGCCCCTCTATTTTCTTCATAAGGGTGGCCATATTCAAATCTTTATTGCTTAAAAGCGCGTCGGCCACGCTATCAATCATGCTGGGATGGACCAATGGCTCATCCGCCTGAATATTCACCACGATTTTTACATCCAGGGGATTAACTACCTCGCTAATCCTGTCTGTCCCGCAAGCGTGCTCCCGGGAAGTTAATACGACCTTGGCCCCGAATTCCCGGGCGGTATTAGCGACCAATTCATTATCGCAGGCAATTATTACATCGTCAAGCAGCCTGGCCTGTTTCGCCCTCTCATAGACCAATTGGACCATTGGCTTGCCGAATATCTCGGCCAAAACCTTTCCTTCAAACCTAGTAGAAGAAAACCGAGCCGGTATAACCCCGATTACATCCATTATCCCAGCCTTTCCAGAAGCTCGCCCCGGCTAGCCGTGGCTGTCCCGACCTTGCCTACGACGATACCGGCGGCGTAATTGGCGATATGCGCTGCTTCCAGCTTGCTTGCGCCGGCGCATAGGCCCAGGGTAAAAGTCGAAATTACCGTGTCTCCTGCGCCCGATACATCGAACACTTCCTGGGCCATAGTCGAGATGTTCGTCACAGAACCGTTTTTCTCAAATAATTTCATGCCCTGCTCCCCTAAAGTAACCAAAAGCGATTCCAGCTCCAGGTATTCCAGGACCTGCTTTCCTGCGGCATCGATATCTTTATCGGAGAATAATTTGTCGCTATCCAGCTTTAATCTATTCTTCTTGTCCTTGATCTTTAAATTCCTTACCGCATTTTCCAATTCTTTGCGATTAGGGGTAATGGAAGTAACTTGGCGGTAATATTGAAAATGGTCTTCTTTCGGGTCAACCGTCACGATTGTATTATGCGCCCGGGCAAGCAAGATCACGCCCTCCAGGACCTGCGCGTTGATTACGCCTTTTCCATAATCCTCGATGATTATAGCGTCGAAATTATCGATATTCTCCTTGATAAAATTGAAAATGCTGCGGGCTGTTTCCTTCCGGAGGCTTTCGGTATGCTCCCAATCCACCCTCACTACCTGCTGATGCCCGGCTATTATCCGGGTTTTTACCGTCGTATACCTGTCCGGGTCAATAAATATCCCTTTCGTATTTATTTTGTTTTTCCTTAGCTCCGCAAGAAGAATTTTTGCGTTCGGGTCCGAACCGATAACTCCGGCCAAATATACATCTGCGCCAAAGGCGCGGATATTATTGGCTACGTTAGCGGCCCCTCCCGGGACATGCGTGCGTTTATTCGCCCAAACCACCGGAACCGGCGCCTCGGGCGAAATCCTCTCGACCTTTCCCCAAATGTACTGATCGAGGATAAGGTCGCCTATAACCAGGATCTTGGCTTTGTTAAGGCGGTTGATTACATCATTAAGCTTCTTCATAGTTTTTCCATAACAGCCTGCGCTAAAAACGGCAGCATTATCTCATGATGGCCGATTATATAATAACCTTTGCCGCCTGAGATTACCGGGCGGATAACCACATTTTGCGCGGCGCGATACTGATAAATCATGTCAAAAGTAACTGTGCTGAAATCTTTGACCTTGTTCCCTAAATTACGGGCCAGATTCAAAGCCTTCAGGAACACTTCCGGAAGCATGACCGCTGAACCGAAATTCAAGACTACCCCCCCGTTATTTAAAAAGCGGATATTCTCGGCCAGAGTGTAAAAATCCGCCTGGCTTAGCTTTCCGGTCAACCCGGCGTCAAACGAAGGGTGCTGATGGATTATATCCGTTCCTATCCCGACGAAAACACAAACCGGTATATCATATTTATAGGCATTATATAAAAGGCTTAAATTCTTATGGCGTAATCCCGAACCGGCTATTTTTCTGGCGACAGAATGCCCTAAGCCTAATCCGGTTTCGGCGCCTTCAGCCACGGCAGTATTGATAAACTCCGCGGTCTCTTTACCCATCCCGAATTTTCCGGTTTTCAGGTTTTCGGCGACATCTTCGGAGGTCTTTCCCTGATAAGCAATCTCAAAATCGTGTATGATGCCGGCGCCATTCAGGCAAACGCAGGTAATGACCTTGTTCTTGATCAGCTCGATCAATACGGGGTTAAGCCCGCATTTTATAACGTGGGCGCCGGCCATAAATATGACCGGTTTGCCTTTTTTGCGCGCGCTTACAATGCCGTTTACCACGCAGCGTAAATCCTTCGCCTTTAAGATATTGGGCAAAGAATCGTAAAAGGCCTTAAAAGCCTTATTTTTAGCCGGTCTCCGGGCAAAATCCGCGGAATTCACCTTGCTAAAACGCGACTTAACCGAATATGTCTTGACCTTGCCAATATTAATCATAATGAACTAATAATTTTAGCATAATCCCGCGCTAAATCAACTAGATATTTACGATATGCGCTAACAAGATTAAAACGTCCTATTTTCTTGTTTTTTAAAGAGCGGTTGCGGGAAATGGGGACGGGAAATGGGGACGCGGGGAAATGGGGCGTGTTTAAATTTTAGTGACAACAGTGGAACAAAAAAAGAAAACTGCCCCCATGCACGACCCCC